>CBDBLS010000021.1:0-171845 GCA_965207105.1 Roseovarius sp.
CCTCGCCATTAAAGGGCAACATCGACAAAAACTCCCACACCCCGACACCACTCCGCACAGGCTCAAAAGCGGAATCCCATCAAGTGGATACAACACCTTCGTCTCCTGGCGGGGATCAGAAATCGATGAGGCAAAAGATTGAAACAACACGGTATTTTCCAAAGCAGCGCCCTCCAGACATAAACTTTGGAAAACTGAATCAGAGACAGAAGATCAAGGCAAACCAAAAGATGCTATTCATGCGATACCCCTGCGGTTGAGCGGCTTTATGAACCGGGCGCGACACAGGGCAGCGTTGCCAAGGAGCTTGGTATCACTGGCACGCAGTTGAAGACCTGGACAACTACCTTCGGTGGTTCCACCTTGCCGTCTTTCCGAGCCACCAAACGCCGCGCGCGATACTTGCCGCCGCCGCATGCATCCTGCCTGTAACACGCCACGCATAATCAATGCTAATTGAGCCAAAATCGAGGTGCCCACAAGTTTTCCATTTGCGCAAAATTTTGGCCGCTTTTGTGTCGTGACTTGTTGCTCTGTCTAGGATTCATTCATAGCCGCGTTTGCGTTTTGCCGCGACGATGCCGCGACGATATCGGCCAAAGCGTTCACAGCCTGGCCCTCATCGGCATGATGGCTGAGCCGGACTCGGCCTGAACTGCCGACACGACCCATTCCCGCACCAATCTGGCCCACCGAACAGATCGCGCTGCACGGTCATCAGATAAAACCGGCGCATGTTCTTGCAGGATCGACACGGCGCAGATGCAGCCGGTCTGGGAACACTTCAAATTGAGTGTGATCCTCGCCCATCAATGCAGCATCGGTTTTTTCGGCAGCGTAGGTTTCCAGCATATGCGCCCGGGCGCGTTTGCAGGACTGGATTGCCACGTTGATCTCTTTTTCTGCGATAATGCTCAGCTCTCGAATTTGTTTGGCTAGACCTTCCAACTCGGTCACATCCGTTGGTGCGGCCTTAGTTGTGGCCAGTTCGTGAACCCCAGCAATCATCGCGCGAAGCTCGCCTAGGATATTGGTGGCACCATACGCCTTTTCCGGCAAATCGATTTCATCATGGCCCGCGAACAGACCTTCGATAAACCCGTCCAGTTCTTCACGGCGGATCAGAGACAGACGCGCAAGCGCGTCCCAACTGGGTTGCTCAGTCTTCACCCGCGTCAACTTGAATGGGCTGGTACGCTTTTGATGATTGCTCAATCCGTTCCAGAGCCCCTGCATCAAGCCGGTCAGCAAAAATCTCCGCATCTTCCTGCGTTTCAAATTCTGGCAACTCACCACCCCACAGATCGCGGATGGTTTGCATGGGCGAGGCAGTCATATCCGGCGTGGCAATGTTGCCCATGAACAAAGCCCGCACCGCATGAAACGGCAGCGGGCAGGCATGGCGCTCCAAAAGTGCGCGGATCACTTTGTCGCTCAGGGCATCGGCTTTTGATTTTCCAGACAAGGGCAGGCTCATTTTCGAAAGAACTTAACAGAATGGAAATCATACGGAATTTGGGCCACAAGAAAAGAGTATCCGTCTTGGTCAACAGGGGTATCGCATGAATAGCATCTTTTGGTTTGCCTTGATCTTCTATCTCTGATTCAGTTTTCCAAAGTTTATGTCTGGAGGGCGCTGCTTTGGAAAATACCGTGTTGTTTCAATCTTTTGCCTCGTCGATTTCTGATCCCCGCCAGGAGACGAAGGTGTTGTATCCACTTGATGGGATTCCGCTTTTGAGCCTGTGCGGAGTGGTGTCGGGGTGTGGGAGTTTTGTCGATGTTGCCCTTTATGGCGAGGAAAAGTCGGGTTTCCTGCGCAAGTTGGCTACGTTTGAGCATGGCATACCCTCCCGTGACACGCTTTCGACGGTGTTTCGGGCGCTTGATCCTGAAGAGTTCAACGCAGCCTTTGCCGCGTGGGCGTCCGGGTTGGCCGGGCGCGTTGGAGGAACGGTCGTTGCCATTGACGGCAAGACAGCGCGAGGCTCAAGGGCCGGTGGTGAAACGCCTCTGCATCTGATCCCGGCCCGGTGTAACGATCTACGCCTCGTGCCCGGCCAGCAAGCCGGCGCGCACAAAAGGAACGGGATCAGGGACATCCCCGTTCTCCTGGATTTGCTCTTCCTGGAGGGCGCGGTCGTGACGCTGGATGCGATGGGGCGCCAACGTGAGATCGCCTGCAAAATCCGTGACAAGGGTGCTGACCATGTGCTGGCCCTGAAGGGCAATCAGGGGCTTCTCCATGAAGACGTGAAGCTGTGGTTCGAAGAACAGGATCGGGAAAAACACAGAATCACTACAGACGGTTGACGGCGACAGGGGCAGGATTGAAACGCGAACATACACCCAATGCGACGCCATCGGCCGGTTGAAAAAGCGCCATCCCCATCGGGAGGGGTTGCTCAGCATTGGCCGCGTCGTCCCGCTTCGGGAAAGTGGCGGGAAGACGACACGGCAAACGCGGTACTTCATCCCGTCCCTGCCAAAAGACGCCGCGCGCTTTGCCCATGCCGTACGCTCTCACCGGGGAATTGAAAACCGCCTCCACCGGGTGCTTGATGTCACCTTCCGCGATGACGACAGCCGGATACGAAAAGATCACGCACCCGCCAACTTCGCCGTCATCAGGCACATCGCAATGAATTTGCTCAACAAAGCAAAAAGCGAGAACTCCCTCGGAGGAATGCGGAAAAAGGCTGGCTGGAACAACCGCTTCCCGCTTCAAATCCTCGCGCCGTGAAACTCATGCGATTCCCCTGTCTTGGTCAAGGAGAATTTTGCGACCATTTGCGGTCAGCCTTGATAAGTGCATTTGGAGGGCGTTGTTGCACGTATCCTCCTCGCCTGATATTTGTTTCAGTCTGTTCTCTTGAGGATGCTTGTCTGATCCTGAAAGTTCTGTTCGGACTGCCCTTGCGGCAAACCACGGGGTTTGTAGCGAGCCTTCTGGAATGTATCGGGTTGGACTGGTCAGTTCCGGACTACAGTATCCTTTCATGTGATTCTCCCTGCGCCCGGGGGCCAAAACACCGGGGGCCAAACACTTGACCAGCAGGGAAGATCAGAAGATTATGGCGTTAATCGGCACGCCACTTGGGGAATGCCGGTGAAGAGGGAAAAGGGCCGTTGGAATGGAGATCGAGTTTCTAACCGGGGGCGCGGTGGAAAGCGCCGTCAAGAGACTTATGGCCGACTATGACGAGTTTCACTGGGCAGTGGCTTGGGGTACATCCACTTCCCTTTCTCAGAATATGATTTTCCATCGAGCCAAGATCAGCGCAGTGACATTCGGCCTCGCATTCGCGCATACCGACCCAGACCTTGTCGCCAAGCTCGTAGGAGTCAAAGGTTGCTACGTCGTCACGAAATTCCCTGGTGGGACCTTCCACCCGAAGGTTTGGTAGTGGGTCACTTTGAAATATCTTTTTTGCGTGGCTTGTAAGGACCGCGCTTTTTAGGTGCGGCGTCTTCTGCCTTTTCGACCAAAGCAACGATATCTTCGACTTCCCAAGGGCTTTCGACAAGGCCAGCGGCCATTGCCGGGGTCATGCGCAGCGTCTTATGGGTGCGAACGAAGTTGTAGTGCATGAAGTGCAGAGCAACAGCGTAGGCGTGGTTCTCTGCTTTCTTTGAGAAAGCATTAGTCAAGCGCGTGAAGCGGCGCATGCCCATCCGCATTGTCAGGTTCTGGCGCTCAATGTGTGATGTGCCAACTTCGTCCATGTCAGGCTTGCCAAAGATTGCCTCTTTAATCGCACCAGTACATTCTGCAGGAGAATACTTGCGCTCATGGCCCTTTGTCCCTGTTGGGTCTCCGTATTGCTTGATCAGCATTGCGTAGTCCACATCACCGGAGAATGCGTCTGTAACGGCTTTGAGGTAAGCGCCGTGACCGTCCGTGGTCAACTGGATGCGTGTCGCAAGACGTGATGCCAGATCAAACATGAACTCACGCGCTGTTGCGCCAGAACGATCACCGATGGTGTAGGAAATCATCAGCTTGCTATCGCGATCCATTGCCGTCCATGTCCAGATGTCGCCAGCGTCGGAAGGGGCAGCTTTCGCGCCCTCTACGTTCTTTGCTTTGGCATAGCAAAAAGACCAAATTTCATCGGCCTGTATGACCTGCCCCCAATCTGAGGGCCACTCATAAGAAGACACTGTTCCTCTTTTGTTTGCCATTATTCGGCGGCGTGAGCAATGGGTGGTGGCGCGGAGCCTTCAGATAGCTCAAGCGGCGCTGCCCATTGCAGTTTGTGGAAGGGCCTGTTTTCAGCAAATTCTTCCGGGGTCTGATATTTCAGCGAACTGTGGGGCCGGTTTTCGTTGTAATCGACCCGCCAGTTTTCGATGATCCGTTCGGCTTCAGCCAGTGTCGTGAACCAGTTCAGATTCAGACATTCCTCGCGGAAACGCCCGTTGAAGCTTTCGATGTAGGCGTTCTGGGTCGGCTTGCCCGGATCGATGAAGTAGAGCTGCACGCCATGATCATCGGCCCATCCATCAAGGGCGCGGCCTCGTAGTTCAGGCCCATTGTCAACGGTCAGAACATCTGGATACCCGCGCTCACGGGCAACGCGTTCCAGCATCTCCACGACGCGGGTGCCGGGGACCGACAGGGCTACATCAATAGCCGGGCATTCCCGCGTGCAAT
Source organism: Roseovarius sp. (assembly GCA_965207105.1). Classification (GTDB taxonomy): domain Bacteria; phylum Pseudomonadota; class Alphaproteobacteria; order Rhodobacterales; family Rhodobacteraceae; genus Roseovarius. The sequence continues at coordinate 4,658 of CBDBLS010000021.1, forward strand.
CGTCTTTCAGATTGGCAGTGCGGAACTTTCGTCCGTTGGCAAGCGCATCCATGGTGAAGTCCAGCGACCAGCGCTGGTTGGCGGCAATCGGGCACCAGGCACCCTCACGCACGCCTTTGGGGATTTTCTTGCGGTTGCGGCGACGCAGAGCCAGCCGTTCCTCCCTGTAGAGCCGTTCAACCACTTTTACGTTCACCCCAAATCCCTCCCGGACCAGCTTGGCATGCAACATGCGGTAGCCATAGCCCCGGTGTTTGCCGGACAGCGTGATCAGCCGCTCACGCAGGCGCGCATGCTGATCCGGCCTTCGTCTGTAGCCATTGCTTGATCTTGAAATCCTGACCAGCCCACAGGCACGCCGCTTTGAAAACTGAAAGTCACGGCAAAGCACCCAGACAGCTTCCCGGCGGCTTGCGGGCGTCAGAAGTTTTTTGCCAGCAGCCCCTTCAGTCCGGCATTATCCAGCATCTGCTCGGCCAACAACTTCTTCAGCTTGCTGTTCTCGTCCTCAAGGTCTTTCAGACGTCGGACATCCGAAATCTGCAGACCGCCATACCTGGCTTTCCATTTATAAAATGTGGCGTCCGACATGCCGTGCTTGCGGCACAGCTCGGACACTTTCGCACCCGCCGCGTACTCCTGAATGATCTGGACTATCTGCTCTTCGGTAAACCGTGACTTGCGCATTCTCTGTTCTCCTCGTTCTTGTGAACATTAAGCGAACTGAGTCTCCTTTCAAATGGTCCGGTTCTCGGGGGGCAGGTCATGTACGTGCTTGGCCTCAACACCTTTGACGTTTTCGTCATGGTAGGCCGCGCAGGCTTTGCCCGCATCTTCAAGCAGCTTTGTGACAGTGTTCTTCGACACGTCAGCAATGCGTGATGTTGCGCGGATGGAGTTACCTTCCACCAGCAGGCGGATAATCAGGGCGCGGGATTTGGTGTCGAGCTTTCTCATAAGCTCAATTTAATTTCAAAATGACCTCTAGTCAAGCATTACTCAGAGAGTTCAGCTATTTTCCTCGCAAAGTTTTCCCTTACGCTTTCAGATACTTCTTCGACATCACGTGCCGCCTCTTGTGCTGGAGACAGGTCATCTTGATTGTGCCCAAAGTTGTAGAGGCCTTCGCGTTCGCGATCTGTTTCAGTGCCTCGTAAAAAATTCATCGCCCGTTCCTCCTCCCGAAAAACTTACTATTTAGGTCCGCAGGGAAGTAGTGTTTGCGCTTGACCCAAACTAGCCCCTCCGATCTTGAAATTACAGCCACATCAACGTCACCACCAACAGTTTCACGATCCCGCGTCACCTTCCTTTTCAGGCTGGTTATGTCAATCAAAGATTCCGCTAGATTTGCCAACTCTTCTTTTGGCATCGACCTTACCATATCCTTAACTTCCTGAGTGAACCTTCTGGCTGTAAAATCATCCCGCTTCTTCTTAAGTCGTTCGCTTAGGTCATCAAAATCTGGTGCTAGACCCTTTAAGACCATACCAAGTTTAGTAGCATCTTTCAGGAATGGCTCAAGAGCTAGCAGGGGAATCGCGCTTAAAGTTTGACAGCGGTTGCGAATTGGATTCTGGAGGTTTCATCACTTGATGGAGCTTCGCGATGCCCAACCTGGACAGCTGTTTCAATGAGATGGATGACCCACGCGGCGGCAATGCGCCACGTCACAGGTTCTGTGATCTTATGACGATCAGCCTTTTATGCGCGCTTTGCGGCGGCGATACAGCGGTCGACATGGAGTTTTTCGGTCATATGAAGGAGGATTTTCTGCGCGATTTTCTCGAATTGCCTCATGGCGTACCCTGTCATGACGCTTGTTCCCGTCTGTTCCGGGTGATGAAGCCGACCGGTTTTCAAGCGTTTTATGACAAGTTTCGTGCCGATTTTACGGCTGGATGTGGAGAGGAACCAGCCATCGCTATTGATGGCAAAGAGATGCGACGCAGCTTTGACAAGGCCGCCGGGCAATCGAATATGAACATTGTCACGGCCTTTGCACATGGGGCGCGGCTGACCCTTGGCATCAAGCAAAGCGCCAGGGGCGGTGGCGAGATCCTGGCCCTGCGCGAGTTGATCGAGATGCTTGACATTCATGGCATCACCATCACCGCTGATGCGTTACATTGCCAGCGAGAGACCTGTGAATTGATCGTAAAAGAAGGCGGTAACCACTGCCTTCAACTCAAAGGCAATCAGGGCGACATGTTGGCCGATGTCCGGGCTTTTGTGGAAGACGAGGCTACTGATTACGTTGATGAATATAGCACTATTGATGCTGATCACGGGCGTGTGGAAGAGCGGTCATACCGCGTTCACGATGTGCCGGAATATCTGATCAATACCCATAAGTGGCCGCATCTTCAGGCTTTCGTCCATGTCGCCTCCAGGCGCGCGGTTGGCGACAAAACCAGTCACGCCGAACGGCTTTATCCGCTCTCCAAATGTCCCGCGGCTCAGGGGGCCGCCACACTGATCCGCGGCCACTGGCAAATTGGGAACAGCTTGCATTGGTCTCTCGACGTGGTGATGAACGACGACCAACACCGCGCGCGAAAAGATCACGCGCCAGCCAACTTTGCCGCTTTGAGGCGGATTGCCTTGAGCATCTGTCAATCGCAGAGTAAAATGGGTCCATGTCGCGGCGTAAAAATGGGCCACTTCGGTTGATGTTTTGTGGCGCTTTTGCACGCGTGCTCGTCACAAAGCTGAAGCGTGCCAAAGCGCATGCTGGCCATAAGGCCAGCATTATTCTGACTGTGATTGCGGGCTGGTTATTTTCGGTTGTTGCGACTGTGTTTGAGCCGATAGCTTTCGCCATTCATCTCGAGGATGTGGACGTGATGGGTTAAACGATCGAGTAGCGCACCGGTCAGCCGCTCAGAGCCAAAGACTTCAGTCCATTCATCGAAGGGCAGGTTCGAGGTTATGATGATGGAGCCGCGTTCATAGCATTGGGATATGACCTCGAAGAGCAGCTCTGCGCCAGATTTGCTGAGCGGTACGAAGCCCAGTTCATCAATGATCAACAGGTTCTGGCTGGTCAGTTGCTTTTGAAGGCGCTGCAATCTCCGCTCATCTTGAGCCTCGATCAGATCATGGACTAATGCCGCAGCCGTTGTGAAGCGCACCTTCAGTCCTCTTTGACATGCAGCCAGCCCAAGTCCCAGGGCGATGTGTGTCTTGCCCGTGCCTGACGGGCCGAGCGCGATGATGTTCTCCCTGCGATTAACGTAATCGCATCGTGCCAGATCCATCGTCAGGGGCTTGTTCAAGCTTGGCATGATCTTGAAGTCAAAGCTATCCAAGCTCTTGGTGCTGGGGAACTTCGCCGCTTTGATGCGCCGTTCAATCATCCGGCGTTCGCGGTCGATCAATTCCATCTCACACAGCCGCGCCAGATAGTGGATGTGATCTTTGTTCTCTGCAGCACAGAGCTGCGCCTGTTTGGCATACTCGCCTTGGAACGTTGGCAGTCGCAGTTGTTTAAGATGATGCCGTAGAAGAATCCGAGGGGCTTCGGTCATGCCGCGGTCCTTCCCATCAAGCTCATGTAACTGGATGGGCGTGTTGTGCCGACATTGGCCTTGGGCAAGTATGGATAGAAGTCCAAATCCAATCGTGGTGGCCGCTTCTCAACCCGACACAGTACAAGGTGTTTTACGGCGTCATAGCCAATTGCACCCATATCTATTGCCTGCTGGATTGCGCCTTGCACAACATCCATTTCGAAGGTCTCCAAAAGGCGCAAGACTTGAACGTATTCTCGCTTGCCCGGCTTACCCATTCTGGCTTCAAGCAGTCGGTGCAGCGTGGCAAATACATCTGGCAAATGCCAACCCTGCAAAGGCGCGGCCTGATCCAGGGCACCCACCTTTTGTTCAAGCAGGGGCAAAAAGTGCAATGGGTCAAAGACCATATCCGCTGATGTGTAGGATCGTTTGTGCCGCGCAATAATCTCATTGCCGCAGCCGATGATAACCTCATGCACAAACCCACGCACATGAACATCGTGGTGCGCATAGGCTACTGGCACCGAGTAATCATTGCTGCGATAGCGCACCATTGAGATCGACGTTGCACGCGTGCTGACGTGATCGCAGGCTTCATATTCTGCGACGGGCAATCCCATCAGAGCATCCAAATCCGACATCAGGCGTGCGCCTATGGTTTGGGTGTGACCCCGCAACGTATCGTCCTGACGTGCTAAACACTTCTCTTCCAAATGTGCGTTCAGATCATCAAAGCTGTCATAGCGAGGTGCGGGAACCATGAAGTTGCGGCGGGTGTATCCAACCATGCCCTCAACGTTGCCTTTATCGTTCCCTCGCGCGGGTCTGCCAAACTTGTCATCAAACAAGTAATGCGACTGCAGTTCCGTAAACCGACGTGTGCGGATGCGCGTCTTATCCCCGAGTATCCGAGCCACGGCGATCTTGGTATTGTCGTAGAGAATGGATTGCGGAATGCCGCCAAAGAATGCAAAGGCGGACACATGGCCATCGCAAAACGCCTCGGTTGTCTCAGCTGGATATCCCTTCACAAACACCGCATCAGAATGTGGCAAGCTCATCACGAAGAAGTGGATCTTGCATTCCACGCCACCGATCACGCCCAGCGTCTCACCAAAATCAACCTGCGCATGGCCCGGCCGATGCGACAACGGCACAAACACCTCTTTGGTGCGCCGTTTTTGCTCGCGCACGTAATAGGTCACCGTGGTCAGGCTGCCAGCATATCCATGCTCATCGCGCAGCCGTTCAAAGATGCGCTTGGCCGTGTGTCGCTGCTTTTTGATCAGGGCTTTGTCTGTGCGCAGTATCTCATCGACCACACCAACATAACCATCAAGCGTTGGCCGCCGAGGCGCTTCCGACCGACGATACCCAGGCGGAAGTTCATGGCGCAGCATCTTCGCGATCGTCTTACGATCTTTGTTCTCTAATCTGTCAATGCGTGTTTCCTGAGTTTCCTGCTTTTGATGTCAGAGGTTGCCTTTGTTCTCTTCGAACTCTGAGGTTCATGATGGGGTTGGCTGGGTGTGGGTCGGCAATGTTGAAACCGCAATCATACCGTTGGTCTTGGCTGTTGCTACAGAATCGGCGCCGTGTCTCACGCCCTCCCTCGGGCATCGTCCCAGATGGGAACTTTGATTTAGGAATCCTCGTTGTCGCCTCGTAAGCCTTACGCGGACTGGAAGTCAGTTTTGTCTCGCATAATGGCATGAAGTATGATTGCCAGACGACGCGCCAGAGCCACTCGGGCCTTTCTCATCGTTGAGCGCGCACCGATTGCGAGGGCCCATGTCTTCAATTTGAGCGGAGCGGCATACCGCGTCAGCATCACATTGGCGGCCTCATAGAGAAGCGTTCTGACGCGCACGTCGCCCCGCTTTGAGATGCTGCCCGTGTAGTCGATTTCACCAGATTGATGCCGTCGCGGCACCAGTCCAAGATACGCCCCCACATCACGCGATTTCCTGAAACGCGACGGATCATCAATTGCTGCGGCAAAGGCCAATGCTGTGATCGGACCGACCCCTGGTACCGTCATAAGGCGCTGGCAGACTTCGGATTTGCGGGTCATCTTTTTGATGTCGCCATCAATGGCTGCAACCGCCGCGAGGATTGCTTCGCGTGCTGCGAACAGTCCGCAAATTGCGGCATGGAGGCCAGGCACTCCATCGCTAACTTTTAGCGCCGCGTTTTTGAATGCCGGAGACAAAGCTCGTGGCAGCCGCACGCCGAAGACGACGACCAGACCGCGGATCTGATTGTCGAGCGTCACACGCTGTCCGACCAGCTTCTTGCGGGCTGCGATCAGCGACCGGATTGCGTGCGCTGACAGTGATTTGACATGGGTCGGCTTGTAGAATCCCGTCCGCGCCAGGTGTGCCAAACCGCGGGCATCATTGCGGTCCGTCTTGTGGCCGGCCAGAGATTTAAGGGCCTGATATGCTTGCCTGCTCTCGATGCAAACAACCGGGACACCAAGCTCCGTCAGCCCATGGTAAAGCATTGGTGCCATCCGTCCCGTTTCAAATACAACTTTGGCACATGGTGGTCCAGAAGCGAGGAAGTCAGCGATCGCTTTTGGTGTTGAGCTCGCTTTTCCTTCACGAATAAGGGCCCCTTCACGATCCAGAATGCAGATATGCGTCTCTTCCATGGACACATCCAAACCAGCAAAATATTCCATTGGTCAGTCTCCTTTTCAATTGCATGTGCATCCAGAATAACAGGGGTAACTGAGTGCTGATCCTGATTACGCCATGTTGAAAAACCGCGCCGCTTCTCGGCCAGACATACCGTCCTTCAAACAAGCACGGCGCACACGACTATAAATATCCACAGAATACATCTCCCGCCCTCCGAATAAACGAAGGGCACAAACTGGCGGACTTTTACTCCGCTACAACTGCGATATGCAGCCGCTTCTGTGGCCCAATATTGCTCCGCGTTTTACAAGCATCATCAAGGCCAATCCTGCAAAAGGATCAAATCGCGGCAAATTCAAAAAAGCGGGCTGGAGTAATGATTTCCTGCGAACACTAATCAAAGGCTTTTGAAGCGCGATTGCCCTGCAAGAGCTAGTTTTGCAGATACCTCTACCGCTTCTCGCAAGAGTTCTTGTGAGTATTGCCTTAAGCTTGGATCAACTCCGTTCACAAAGCTTTGGACCATGTCATCTTGAGCAAACCCAATAATCTCTGCGACGGGTCCGCCCCGGCCAATATCCACGGTTTTTCTTTCAGCAAGCTTAAGGCGATTATTTAAAATTCCATCAATTTCCACGTGCAAAAGGGACGGGCATATTTCATCCTCCCCATAACCTGCGAACACAAGGCCTGTGAAATAATTTGAAAACCGCGATTGGGATATAACGAGCGAAATATAGCGGTACATCAATGTTTTGCACACTTGAGTGAGATGCATGTGTCGAAAAATTCCCGGAAGGAAGTTGTCTATACTATTGCGCCTGAATTGACCTGAAGATTTTGTAGAGAGGCTGATTCAATTTGCCGCATGGTCATACGTATCACAGCATGCACTTTGAGAGCATGAACAAGCCCCACAAAACGGTTTCGCTATCTGCCGATCAGCGCCTGGCCCTTGAGGCCATTTGCCGCCGCCGCAAGGTTGAAGCGCTTGTCTGGAGGCGCGCCCGTGCGTTTCCGCTGTTGGATGCAGAAGAAGACGCCGGAACGGTTTGCCGGATTCTGGATATCGGACCGACGGTTCTGACGGAGTGGCGGTTTGCCTTTTCCGGTGCGGGGCTCTCGTTCCCCGGCCTGAAAGATTACAAACTGATCTGATCCCGGCTCAAAATCTCAGGTCAATTCAGGCGGAGGAGTATAACATGGCTTTGTGGTGGTCAGACAAGGCCACTTTTACAAAGCCATCCGCCTTGTCGAGAGATTTAAGGTCTTCGATCATTTCCTCCAAAGCACCTTTGAGAACGCCATTGAACTTACTAACCAAGACCCGCCCAGTTTCTCTAACGTGTATGTTGAGTGCTCTGTCAAAATTTCTATTGGCTTCAATCATTGCGCTGTGGGCAACGCTCATAAAATTCTGATCTTTGTCTCCGTCTGAAAAGCCAACTTCAGTCCCCAAATAACTAAGGAAATCTGTACGGCACTCATTTACAGTCGCGAATTTCTTGCCGCCCCTCTCTCGTCGAAATTCTTTTGCAAGAACCTCAAGCGGCAAGCCCATGAATTCAAGGCTGTTAAAAATCATTAACCCGATATGTGAGCCATCGCTGATCTCAAATATTTTGTTGGCAGTGTTGAAAATTTTTGCCCCACCGCCCGACCCAATCGTTACGGCACTGTCTGCAGCCAGTACGACTGCAGACTTGTTCATAATAGCAATTTCTGCTGTCATTTGTCGTCTTTCCAGCGGGATGCTGCCGCCTTGCGCGCAATTTCACTGCGCTGCTCCGGTGAGAGTTTTTCCGCTCTCGCCTTGCCGCCCTTCTTCCCGCCTGCGATTTGACCTGACGTATCAGGCTCATGCCTTACCTCATCACCGGTGACGATCCCCACAATCATGTGGGCAAGCTGGTTGGCGTCACGTGGTCTTTTGGGTTTATCTGTCATGGCCCTAAGATAAGCACTCCCTCGCGCGAGGGCAAACTATCTAGGGCCTGTTGAGATTCATCGTGTGCGGATTATTGTCGCTCCGATGTGGATCATGGCTTCGAAACTGGTGTCGGTTTTGCAGGCACGCATTGCTATACGTTTGAATTCTTTGAGTTTCTGAAAGAAGTTTTCGACGAGATGCCTCCACTTATAGATTTCCATATCACATGAAGCTGGGCTTTTGCGGTTGGACTTGGGTGGAATAACGGCTTCAATGTCCCTTTCTGCCAATAACGCCCGAAGCCAATCCGCGTCAAAGGCCTTATCTGCCAACAGATTTCGGCAGCAAACATCTGCCAGCAATTCACGTGTTTTGAGCAGGTCATGCGCCTGTCCGGGCATCAGCCGGAAGTCGATGAGGTTGCCAAAGGCGTCGGTCAGCGCCAGAATTTTGGTGGTCATTCCGCCGCGAGACTTTCCGATGGCCTGATTTTGAGTCCCCCTTTTGCGCCCTGTCCATGACGGTGTACCTTGCAGATCGTGCCATCAATCATCGTATATTCGAAGTCGATATCTTCGGATAACTCATTGAACATACGATGAAATACGTCCCGTTTAACCCAATATCTGAACCGTGTGAAAATCGAATTCCATTTGCCAAATTCAGCCGGCAAGTCCCGCCATGGCGCACCTGTCCGGGCGATCCACAAAACAGCCTCCACAAACAAACGGGCGTCACCTCCAGTCCGCCCCGGATCGCTCTTCTTGCCAAGGCAATGGGGCTCTATAAGATCCCATTGCCCGTCACTTATCAAAAACCGGTCACTCAACATTCTCGCCTCCATTTTGGAAACTTGAATCAGAAATTAATGGAAATGGGAATCCTGTATCTCAACAGGCCCTAATTTCAAAGTGACCCACTACCTATTGCCCAGCGACTATTGTCATGTTACATTAAGGGCAACATGATCGCCAACTTTAAACATCGTGGATTGAGACGGTACTTTGATCGTGGAGATGCCAGAAAAATTGCTCCTGAGCATCACCGAAAAGTGGCCGATATTCTGACCGCCCTGGATGCCGCGCAGGATATTGAGGACATGAATCTTGCAACGTTTCATCTCCATCAGCTTACAGGAGATAGGGCAGAGGACTGGTCTGTTACTGTAAGGGCAAACTGGCGAATAACATTCACGTTTGAAAACGGCAAAGCGAATGACGTGAACTATGAAGATTACCATTAGGAGGTAGAATCATGCGTATGCACTCTCCGAGCCGACCGGGCGAAATGGTTGGCAACATGATTGGTGAGTTGGAAATCACCGTCACTGGTGCGGCCAGGCATCTTGGCGTAACCCGTCAGACCCTCAATAATCTGATTAATAACGATACGGCGTCCGTATCGCCCGAAATGGCAGTGAGACTGGAAGCCGTTTTTGGTTCCACTGCTGATAATTGGCTACGGATGCAGGCCAATTATGATGCAACCAAAATCCGCAAGCGGGAATCCGAGATCACCAAAGGGCTGAAGCGGTTTATGCCCTCTGTAGCCAAGCCAGAACAATCCAGGCTGGTGTAATCAAAAATTCATTTCATTAGGCTCAGTTTACAAAACGTGTGCATGGGTTTCCGATTGCGGATGCGAGGCATACGCGGGGTGAGGCGCGCTCCGGTTCAAGGCGCTGAAACCATCGCAGGTAGTTGTCCAGGTACCTGGTTGCGACGCCCCGGCAGCGTCGCAGGAAGCCCTTCAACCGGCTGTGTCGGTTGTTGACGGTCTGAATGTGAAAGGCATTCCGCACCCGCTCCCCACCTGACAGGTTCAGCGCTTCATGGTGCACCCCAGGTGCTGCGGCGCAGGGCGACACACGGTGTCCGTCGGTTACCGGAACGATATCCGCTCCGGCGTCTGATCCGGCAGGTCCGCCGCCATTGGCCCACAACTGAAATCCTGCTGCGGGCTGACAGCCATTATGGCACGCCGGAGGTCCTGGACCTGTGCGATGCCCCCGGACCGGGTTATGTGTTCGGCCTGTCCAAAAATGCCCGCCTGCGGGACTATGTGCAAACCCTGGAGGCCTCCACGGCGGCGCGCCGCGAAACGATCCGTCTATGGGTCAATCGTTTCGGGGCGCATTTTGCCGCTTGCATCCGCCGTGACCGTCCACGCTCGAACGACAAGTGGCCTCTCGACGAGGTTGTGGTCCGATCCACAAAACATGACAGATCGGACGGCCTCAAAAGCAAGGCTACTCCGCTTGCGGGGCGGGGATCCAGAGGTCCGAAAGCGCAAAGCTGATGGCATCGAACGGCGGCACCGAGACGGCAGCGCTTTCGGACAGGGAGGCAATCAGGGTCCATTGCCCGCCCTTTAACTCGAAGGCTTCCAGTGTGTGGACGTCAGGGTCGACAAACCAGAGATGGGAAACGCCTTCGCGGGTGTAGATGTCGCGTTTGGGGCCAAGGTCGATCTGGCGCGTAGAGGGAGACAGCACTTCGCAGGCCCAATCCGGCGGGATGGTGCAATAGGCCGTATCGGGAGGCACGGGCATGGTCTCCCGTCGCCAACCTGCAAGGTCGGGGACCAGAATATCCCTACCTTCGCCGCTTCCGAAGTGCAGTTCAGGTTCGTCAAGTATCCACCAGCCGCCGGGGCCACCCCGCCCTCGTCCGAACGGATTTCTCAATTCACCACCCAGTTCTGAAGTGGCAATTGCATGAGGGATGGCGGGGCGTGGCTGCATGTGGAGGGTTCCGGCGATAATCTGCGCGACCTTGTGGGGCGGGGCGTCCAGAACGTCCTGATAGGTGGCTTTGCGGGTTATGGTGGGCATTGTGCCTCTCCTTTCCGAGTCTGATGCCTTGCGCTAACGTCATATTAAGAGCTTCGCGACCCTCTTAACTCTTTCACCCTGCATAGCCGGGGTCAAGGCGGATGGCTTCGTCGCAGGGTGATTTGACTGAGGCAAAAAAGCGATTGCAAATCATGTATACTCAGAGTCACGGGGAATCCGAATTTCGGGTTGACAGGGTGCAGTTTTGCGATTCGACTGCGTGCATGATGCGCCCCGGTTTTCTTTCCACTGACGAACGGCACGACTTGGAAGCGTGCGTACGCCGACAGCGCGAGGATCATGGGGTTGCGCGGCGGGCGAATGCGATACTGCTGCTGGATGATGGAGAGAGCTACCCCCGGATTTCAAAGCTTCTGTATCTCGATGACGACACGATCCGCAGTTGGTATAAGACCTACCGGCAAGATGGCTGGGACGCACTTTCCATCAATGGATGGAAGGGTGGTCAATCCCGGATGACGCAGGCACAGGAGGCTGCGTTATGCGACTGGCTGGAGGCACGGTTCTGCCGGTCCACGGCAGAGATCAGAGTGCATATCTCAGCCGAATTTGGGTTGCATTACTCGCATTCCGGCTGCATCAAGCTTCTGGCCCGCCTGGGCTTCGAGTATCGCAAGCCCAAGCCTTTGCCGCGGGTCGCCCCGACGGAAAGGCAAGAAGAATTCATCGCGCTTTATGCCCGCTTGATGAAAGAGTTGAGCGCGGATGAGGCTGTCTACTTCGCCGACGCCGTCCACCCCGAATACCGGACCAAACCCGCCTTCGGTTGGGTCAGGCAGGGCTCACGCCCGGCAGTCAAGACCACAGCGGGGCGCGGACGGGTCAACATCCATGGCGCGATCAACCTTGAAACCTTCGACGCGCCCTTTGTCGAACCCACCACGGTCGATGGGGTCAGCGCCGCGCAGCTTCTCGCCAAAATCGAGGCGCGCAACCCCGAAAAGCGCGTGATCCACGTCATCCGGGATAATGCCGCTTACCACAAAGGGCCTGATGTCAGGGCGTTTCTATCCCGCCCCGATTGCCGCGTCCATCTGATCCAGCTACCGCCATACTGCCCGCATCTGAACCCGATCGAACGATTATGGGCGGTCATGCATCAGTATGTGACGCACAATCGCCACTACCCCACGCAAAAAAACAGTTTGCTGACGCAATCCTCGCCTTCTTCCGCGAAACCATCCCCAAAGAATGGAAAAACTTCCGAAGCCAGGTGTCAGACAATTTCCGCGTCATAAACCAACAGGATTTTCGGGTTTTGGAGGCGTAGCGGTATAACTAACATAGTGAGTTACCAAAATTGCAAACTATTGGTTACATTGGATTCAACCTGTGGATAGGTTCCGAAACTAACGAATCCAATTTGCATATTTTCGGTTCCTGAAACAACGAACTTTGGTTCCTCATGGTGCGCGTCGGTGAGGTTCCCGATATGACGAGCTTTTCGGTTCCTGATATAACGAAAATCGGATACAGTCGATTCATGGCCTTACTACCTGACAGACACCCCCAAAAAGATTTCTTCGTTCTGGATATTTCCGATGTTGTCCCGAAGGACGACACAGCATCCATGGAACACCCGATTTTCAGCTTGGCCACGAAACCAGACCACCGCCATTTGACCTACCAGAACGGCGACCAGAAATTGAAAATCGTGCCTTCTGGGAATGGCCTTCCAACCATCTTTGACAAAGACATTTTGATTTTCTGTGTGTCGCAACTCATGGCCATGAAAAACCAAGGCAAGTCCATCGGAAAAACCGTTCGGTTTTCTGCGCGTGAGTTGATGATAGCCACCAACCGCAAAACGGGTGGAGTGGAATACAAACGCCTAGAGGATGCCTTTGTGCGCCTTGCAGGAACGCAATTTGTGACCAACATCAAGACGGACGGAAAAGCACAAACACGGGTGTTTTCATTGATCGAGAGTGGAAGCGGGTTTGTCTTCAAAGATGATGACAGAATGCGCCTAGATTACTGTGAAATCATCTTGTCGGATTGGTTTATGCAGGCGATTGAAGCCAACGAAGTTGTGACAATCTCGCCTGACTATTTCCGCCTGCGTCGGCCTCTCGAACGGCGGATATATGAAATAGCCCGCAAGCATTGTGGCAAGTCCGCCAAGTGGCATATTGGCCTTGAAAAGCTCCAATCTAAAACAGGCAGTAACGCCCCGCTCAAACGATTTCGCCTGAACCTGCGCCAGATCATTGAAGAGGACAACACGCCGTTTTATTCGATCAGCATTGACGACAAAGACCTAGTGACCTTCCGCCCACGAGTGGCCAAAAAGGAAGCTGCAAACGATATTTTCCTGCCAGAATGGGCAGAAGAAAAAAGCCGTGAACACGCCTGCAAACTCGGTTGGGACTACTACGCCCTACGTGAAAAATGGCTTGCCTATGCCAAGTCAGAAACGGCCAGAGGCAACCCACCAAAGAACGCGGGTGCAAGCTTCGTGGCATATTGCAAAAAACAGAAAAAATTGAGGTAATCACATGCAGATACTGACCCCAGAAACGTTACGAAAAGAATCGGCAAAATTTGCTCGTGTCGAAAGCACACACGGCGAACCCGCTCTTTACGGTGTTACAGATGGTAAAGCCGTAGGCACATATCTTGAACACAAGTTCAAATCATACCTTACCGAAAATTATGAATTTGAACAGGGTAGCTCGGCCTCTGGAATAGACTTTCCGAGCCTTGATGTTGACATGAAGGTCACCAGTATCAAGCAACCTCAATCGTCTTGCCCGTTCAAATCAGCTCGACAAAAAATCTTCGGCTTAGGCTATGGTCTGCTCGTGTTCATTTACGAGAAATCAGACGATCACGATGCTCGCACTGGTCGCCTCGACATAAAGCACATGATCTACGTGGAGAAAGATCGAACCGCCGATTTCCAGATGACTCGAGGGATTCGAGAAATCCTAGACCGCGACGGCAACAAAGACGATCTGATCGCATTTTTTGGTGACCGAAACCTTCCCGTTGACGAGATTGAGGCAGGTAACATCGCTGACGCACTTCTCCAGACAAAACCCCTGCAAGGATATCTTACGATCTCCAACGCCCTACAGTGGCGACTGCAATACACGCGCGTTATCAATGAGGCTGGCACCGTCGAAGGCATTCATAGGGTGGCATGATGGCACAGACGAAAGAAGCAAAAACATGGGAGTTCGGCGACTTCCAGACACCCATTGATCTGGCTCAGGAAGCCATGTCTCACCTGAAAAACCTTGACCCTGAATTTCAACCTAAAACGATCATCGAGCCAACTTGTGGGGTCGGAGCATTCCTTCTTGCCGCTGCGGACGCATACCCTGATGCAGAACGGGTTGTGGGCATAGAGATCGAAGCCGAGTATCTGAATTCTGTTCGCTCAAAAGTCGCAACCAGACAGGACGCTAACCGCTTCGATTTGCGAGAGGCCGATTTCTTCAAAACCGATTGGGAAAGCCTGCTTGCAGGTCTACCCGAACCCTTCCTGATTGTGGGCAACCCGCCATGGGTCACAAGTGCCGATATTGGCCGTTTGAAGGGAAGCAACCTCCCCCAGAAATCGAATTTCCAAAAATACACAGGATTCGAAGCTGTTACGGGCAAAGCTAACTTCGACATTTCTGAATGGATGATGATCCAAAACCTAAAGTGGATCAGTGAGCATAGCGGGTGTATGGCGATGCTCTGCAAGACTGCCGTAGCTCGAAAGCTATTACGTCATGCGTGGAAAGAAGGCGTTCAGACGACTGGAAGTCGCATGGTTCAAATAGATGCGATGAAACACTTCTCGGCATCTGTAGATGCCTGTTTCTTCTCACTCAAAACCAAGGGTGGGCAAACTTCAACTGATTGTGAGTTCTTCGAGGACTTCGGGGAGGGCAACCCTTCAAACATCTTCGGATACTACGAAGGCATGATGCTCTCTCACGTCGCTGCATTCTATGAGCACAAGAAATTTCTGGGCAAAAATAGCCACTACACATGGCGATCAGGGATGAAGCACGACTGTAGCAAGGTCATGGAACTTCGCAAAACAGAGGGTGGCCTTATCAATGGGTATGGCGATCCAGTTGATATTGAAGGGTTGTGTGTCTTTCCGCTTCTTAAAAGCTCTGACCTAGGCAACAAACGAGTGCAAGAAACGCGGCTAGAAGCCATTGTGACCCAACATAAAGTTGGGCAAAAAACCGACTACATTCATAACGATGCCCCCCTGACTTGGCAGTATCTGGAACAACATGCCACTGCCTTGGATGGTCGAAAAAGCTCGATCTACCGCAACAAACCAAGATTTTCTGTTTTTGGTGTAGGTGACTACACCTTTACCGATTGGAAAGTGGCGATCTCTGGTTTCTACAAGCGCCTCGAATTTCAAGTCGTTGGACCGATAAACGGGAAGCCTGTCGTGTTTGACGATACCGTGTACTGCCTTAGCGCAAAGAGCGAATCCGAAGCACATTTCCTATCTGATCTGCTCAACTCAGAGCCATGCCAAGAGTTTCTCGAATCCATGGTTTTTTGGGCTGACAAGCGACCGATAACCGTTGATCTACTAAAGCGTGTAGACCTCGAAAAAGTTGCACATATCTTAGGAAGAAGCGCCGAATATCAGCATTTTACCAAAGGTGAACAAATATCTGCGTTCGCTGAGGATACGCTGTTTACTCGTTCGGCATAAGAAACCCCGCACGGGGCGGGGCTTCAAGGTTAACCGTGAATGTAACGCCTATGTCAATCGCAGAGTAAAATGGGTCCATGTCGCGGCGTAAAAATGGGCCACTTCGGTTGATGTTTTTGTGGCGCTTTTGCACGCGTGCTCGTCACAAAGCTGAAGCGTGCCAAAGCGCATGCTGGCCATAAGGCCAGCATTATTCTGACTGTGATTGCGGGCTGGTTATTTTCGGTTGTTGCGACTGTGTTTGAGCCGATAGCTTTCGCCATTCATCTCGAGGATGTGGACGTGATGGGTTAAACGATCGAGTAGCGCACCGGTCAGCCGCTCAGAGCCAAAGACTTCAGTCCATTCATCGAAGGGCAGGTTCGAGGTTATGATGATGGAGCCGCGTTCATAGCATTGGGATATGACCTCGAAGAGCAGCTCTGCGCCAGATTTGCTGAGCGGTACGAAGCCCAGTTCATCAATGATCAACAGGTTCTGGCTGGTCAGTTGCTTTTGAAGGCGCTGCAATCTCCGCTCATCTTGAGCCTCGATCAGATCATGGACTAATGCCGCAGCCGTTGTGAAGCGCACCTTCAGTCCTCTTTGACATGCAGCCAGCCCAAGTCCCAGGGCGATGTGTGTCTTGCCCGTGCCTGACGGGCCGAGCGCGATGATGTTCTCCCTGCGATTAACGTAATCGCATCGTGCCAGATCCATCGTCAGGGGCTTGTTCAAGCTTGGCATGATCTTGAAGTCAAAGCTATCCAAGCTCTTGGTGCTGGGGAACTTCGCCGCTTTGATGCGCCGTTCAATCATCCGGCGTTCGCGGTCGATCAATTCCATCTCACACAGCCGCGCCAGATAGTGGATGTGATCTTTGTTCTCTGCAGCACAGAGCTGCGCCTGTTTGGCATACTCGCCTTGGAACGTTGGCAGTCGCAGTTGTTTAAGATGATGCCGTAGAAGAATCCGAGGGGCTTCGGTCATGCCGCGGTCCTTCCCATCAAGCTCATGTAACTGGATGGGCGTGTTGTGCCGACATTGGCCTTGGGCAAGTATGGATAGAAGTCCAAATCCAATCGTGGTGGCCGCTTCTCAACCCGACACAGTACAAGGTGTTTTACGGCGTCATAGCCAATTGCACCCATATCTATTGCCTGCTGGATTGCGCCTTGCACAACATCCATTTCGAAGGTCTCCAAAAGGCGCAAGACTTGAACGTATTCTCGCTTGCCCGGCTTACCCATTCTGGCTTCAAGCAGTCGGTGCAGCGTGGCAAATACATCTGGCAAATGCCAACCCTGCAAAGGCGCGGCCTGATCCAGGGCACCCACCTTTTGTTCAAGCAGGGGCAAAAAGTGCAATGGGTCAAAGACCATATCCGCTGATGTGTAGGATCGTTTGTGCCGCGCAATAATCTCATTGCCGCAGCCGATGATAACCTCATGCACAAACCCACGCACATGAACATCGTGGTGCGCATAGGCTACTGGCACCGAGTAATCATTGCTGCGATAGCGCACCATTGAGATCGACGTTGCACGCGTGCTGACGTGATCGCAGGCTTCATATTCTGCGACGGGCAATCCCATCAGAGCATCCAAATCCGACATCAGGCGTGCGCCTATGGTTTGGGTGTGACCCCGCAACGTATCGGCCTGACGTGCTAAACACTTCTCTTCCAAATGTGCGTTCAGATCATCAAAGCTGTCATAGCGAGGTGCGGGAACCATGAAGTTGCGGCGGGTGTATCCAACCATGCCCTCAACGTTGCCTTTATCGTTCCCTCGCGCGGGTCTGCCAAACTTGTCATCAAACAAGTAATGCGACTGCAGTTCCGTAAACCGACGTGTGCGGATGCGCGTCTTATCCCCGAGTATCCGAGCCACGGCGATCTTGGTATTGTCGTAGAGAATGGATTGCGGAATGCCGCCAAAGAATGCAAAGGCGGACACATGGCCATCGCAAAACGCCTCGGTTGTCTCAGCTGGATATCCCTTCACAAACACCGCATCAGAATGTGGCAAGCTCATCACGAAGAAGTGGATCTTGCATTCCACGCCACCGATCACGCCCAGCGTCTCACCAAAATCAACCTGCGCATGGCCCGGCCGATGCGACAACGGCACAAACACCTCTTTGGTGCGCCGTTTTTGCTCGCGCACGTAATAGGTCACCGTGGTCAGGCTGCCGGCATATCCATGCTCATCGCGCAGCCGTTCAAAGATGCGCTTGGCCGTGTGTCGCTGCTTTTTGATCAGGGCTTTGTCTGTGCGCAGTATCTCATCGACCACACCAACATAACCATCAAGCGTTGGCCGCCGAGGCGCTTCCGACCGACGATACCCAGGCGGAAGTTCATGGCGCAGCATCTTCGCGATCGTCTTACGATCTTTGTTCTCTAATCTGTCAATGCGTGTTTCCTGAGTTTCCTGCTTTTGATGTCAGAGGTTGCCTTTGTTCTCTTCGAACTCTGAGGTTCATGATGGGGTTGGCTGGGTGTGGGTCGGCAATGTTGAAACCGCAATCATACCGTTGGTCTTGGCTGTTGCTACAGAATCGGCGCCGTGTCTCACGCCCTCCCTCGGGCATCGTCCCAGATGGGAACTTTGATTTAGGAATCCTCGTTGTCGCCTCGTAAGCCTTACGCGGACTGGAAGTCAGTTTTGTCTCGCATAATGGCATGAAGTATGATTGCCAGACGACGCGCCAGAGCCACTCGGGCCTTTCTCATCGTTGAGCGCGCACCGATTGCGAGGGCCCATGTCTTCAATTTGAGCGGAGCGGCATACCGCGTCAGCATCACATTGGCGGCCTCATAGAGAAGCGTTCTGACGCGCACGTCGCCCCGCTTTGAGATGCTGCCCGTGTAGTCGATTTCACCAGATTGATGCCGTCGCGGCACCAGTCCAAGATACGCCCCCACATCACGCGATTTCCTGAAACGCGACGGATCATCAATTGCTGCGGCAAAGGCCAATGCTGTGATCGGACCGACCCCTGGTACCGTCATAAGGCGCTGGCAGACTTCGGATTTGCGGGTCATCTTTTTGATGTCGCCATCAATGGCTGCAACCGCCGCGAGGATTGCTTCGCGTGCTGCGAACAGTCCGCAAATTGCGGCATGGAGGCCAGGCACTCCATCGCTAACTTTTAGCGCCGCGTTTTTGAATGCCGGAGACAAAGCTCGTGGCAGCCGCACGCCGAAGACGACGACCAGACCGCGGATCTGATTGTCGAGCGTCACACGCTGTCCGACCAGCTTCTTGCGGGCTGCGATCAGCGACCGGATTGCGTGCGCTGACAGTGATTTGACATGGGTCGGCTTGTAGAATCCCGTCCGCGCCAGGTGTGCCAAACCGCGGGCATCATTGCGGTCCGTCTTGTGGCCGGCCAGAGATTTAAGGGCCTGATATGCTTGCCTGCTCTCGATGCAAACAACCGGGACACCAAGCTCCGTCAGCCCATGGTAAAGCATTGGTGCCATCCGTCCCGTTTCAAATACAACTTTGGCACATGGTGGTCCAGAAGCGAGGAAGTCAGCGATCGCTTTTGGTGTTGAGCTCGCTTTTCCTTCACGAATAAGGGCCCCTTCACGATCCAGAATGCAGATATGCGTCTCTTCCATGGACACATCCAAACCAGCAAAATATTCCATTGGTCAGTCTCCTTTTCAATTGCATGTGCATCCAGAATAACAGGGGTAACTGAGTGCTGATCCTGATTACGCCATGTTGAAAAACCGCGCCGCTTCTCGGCCAGACATACCGTCCTTCAAACAAGCACGGCGCACACGACTATAAATATCCACAGAATACATCTCCCGCCCTCCGAATAAACGAAGGGCACAAACTGGCGGACTTTTACTCCGCTACAACTGCGATATGCAGCCGCTTCTGTGGCCCAATATTGCTCCGCGTTTTACACATAGCGAAAGCTGGGGGAAGGTGATGAGCAACGACAATATCACAAGATCAACCGCGATGAACCAGCCCACGCCCCGGAAGATCGAGGTCAATGGAACCCGGTCGCCCAACGCGCCCTTGATGATGTAGACATTCAACCCGACCGGCGGGGTCAACAGCCCGATCTCAAGCAGTTTGATCAGGATGATGCCGAGGAAAATCAGGTCAAGCCCCGCCTCATGTGCCATGGGCAGGATGATCGGCATCGTCAGCAACAGTATGCCAATAGAATCGAGAAAACAGCCAAGGAACAGGTAGAGCAGCGCAATCACCAGGATCACAAAGAGCGGCGAGGTGCCAAATTCCACCAGGCTCTCGGCCACGAAAGACGGGACACCGGACAACGCCATGAACTTGCCCAGAAGAGCCGTGCCGATCACCACCATGAAGATTGACGCGGTGCCGACCAGCGTCTGACGGAGGGCCGCCACGGCGACTGTGACGCTCAGGCTGCCGTGGAACGTGGCCACGAGGAAGGCCAGCGCCGCGCCCACCGCACCGGCGGCGGTTGGTGTGAACACGCCAAGGAAAATGCCCATCAACACCCCGAGGATGATCACCGGCAGAGCCCAGGTGTCGCGGAAGGCGTCGATCACCTCTGCACGGTTGAAACGCTCGTTGACCGGCGGGGCCAGCGCCGGGTTGCGCATGCAGCGCAGCAGGATCATCATGGAAAAGGCCAGTGCGCTGAGGATGCCGGGGATCACCCCGGCAGCGAAAAGTTCGGCCACCGACACTTCGGCGATATAGCCGTAGATGATCATCAGGATGCTGGGCGGGATCAGCGAGCCCAGTGTGCCCGCCGCCGCGATCACGCCGGTGGCCAGCCCCGGATCATAGCGATAGCGCAGCATCTCCGGGGTCGCGATCCGGGCGAAAGCCGATGAGGTGGCCACTGACGAGCCCGAGGCCGCCGCCAGCATGGCGCTGGCCCCGACGCTGGCCACCGCCAAACCGCCCGGCAACCACGACAGAAGGATGCGCATCGTGCGAAACAACCCCGAGGATAGCCCGGCCTCCGAGGCGATGAACCCCATCAGCAGGAACATGGGGATAGCCGTGAGGTTCCAGTCGCCGACGAAGTGAAACGGTACCGCCGTGATGATGCCCCAGGCCGCCCGCATGTTGAGCAGCAGGGCAATGCCGACGAAAGACACAATGCCAAGCGCCACTCCGATCTGCACCCGCAGAAGCAGCAACAGAATGCCTGCGCCAAGACCGATGAAGCCGATATCTACACTGCTCATGGAAACAACCCCTTGTCCTAGATATGGCCTTCATCCGGATTGACCGGATTGGGGGAAAAATCAGCGTCCGTGGCGGCGCGCCAGGCGTGCAGCAATGTTACGAGGCCAATGGTGGCAAATCCGATGGGAAGCACGAATTTGGCGGGCCATATCAGCACGTAGACATTGCCCATCAGAACCTCATTTTTGGCGACCGACCGTATCGCATCACCTGACGTCCGCCAGCTAAGGATCGCAAAGAAGACCGTGCACAGAAGGTAGCCGAAACTCAGGGTGATCCGCTGCAACAGACGCGGCATCAACTGGTAAATCAGATCGACTTGGATATGTTCATGTCGCTTTTCGATGAAGGCCAGCGGCAAAAACACCACCAACACCATGTGATAGATTGAGATCACTTCAAGGTTGCCCGGAATGGGCCGGAAAAAGAACTGGTCAGAAATCACGTCTGCGACGGTCTGCACCATCATCAGAACCAGCCCGACACCGGCAACCGCCGCAAGGCCGTTTGAGAGCCATTTCAATACCTTGTCGATCACACCCCTGTCCTCCTGATCGAGCCCGCCGCCCGTCACATCGACCGCACCGGCACCTTTGGCAGCGCCGGTGCGGTCTGTCTTGGATCAGTCCATACCGTAGCTGGAGGCATCAAGCTGCGTATAGAAGTTCTCTGCCGGCACCTGCGTGAGCGCCGCGCGGTCATCATAGGCCACCCCGTCCAGCAACCCCTCCCATTTCGCATAGGTCTCGTTAAACCGGGCGATCAGGGCGTCGGCATCGTCCGCTCCCAGCTTTGCACCGGTGTCCATCGCCATGGCCCCGACCTGATCGTTCACGAAGGCGGTCAGTTGCGCGTTCAGCTCTTCGGAGGGCGCCTGCACTGTCACACCGTGTTCCGGAGCCTCGGCCAGGGCCACATCGGAGACGCTCTGATAATCCAGCGCGATGTTGACGAGGTTTGCGGGCAGCGCATCCAGCATGGCCTGACGGCTCGCATCGCTCAATCCGGCCCAGCTGTCCTTGCGAATGGCATACTCCCATCCGGCGAAATAAGAGCCGAACTCAAGGATTGTGATGTATTTCGCCACGTCCCAGAGCGAGCGGGATTTCAGATCGTTGGCAGCATTGAAGACGCATTCGAACTGGCCCTTTTCAAGCCCGTTGAACATCTCCGATGACGGCACGCTGACCGCCGCCCCACCGACGCTTTCGACGAAGGCGGCATGCACCGGCGACGGAGTGCGCACCTTCTTGCCGTGGAAATCCTCCATCGTCACGACAGGCGTGTTGCAGATCAGCATGTATTGCGGGGTCGCGTAGGAGCCGAGGAACACGATCCCGTGCTTGTCAAACATGGCTGTCATGGCCGGGTCATTCATGTAGAAATCGGCCACCGCCATCATCGTCACCATGCTGTCGCGCAGGCCGATCCCCAGCGCCGCCAGTGCGTTGTCTTCCGGCAGGTCCGAGGGCGTGTAGGTGCCGGCATGATAGGTCATGTCGACAATGCCGTCCGACAGGCCCGACAGATGTGCGGCGGGCGGCAAAAGCGCTGTCCCGGTATAGACGTGTAGCGTCAGGTCGCCGCCTGTGGCCTCTTCCAGTGTCTTGCTCAGTTCCAGATACCCGGCCCGCGTCAGCGGGTGACTGTCCGGAAACCAGACGCTTGCTGTCAGGCTGTCCGCCGCAGCCGCGCCACACATCAAAGCGCCGGTCAGCGCCGAGGTTACATAATTGGATGTCTTCATCATATTTCTCACTTTTGTCTGCATTGGGCTTTTGCCCGTGTTGTTATGGGTGGAAGGAGCAGGCTCCCTCCAAAGACGCTTAGCTCATGGGTTTTGATCGCACGCCCTCCTTCCTGTTGGTCTGAGGGCTGAGGGAGTGGCACCTGCCCCGGAGACTTTTGTGAAGGCTCAATTAGCATTGATTATGCGTGCCAACCTGTGACAGCACAGAACATGAACAAAATTATGGGGTGCGGCACATGGATCATCAGGCTTTTTTGGTGTGGCTCAACGAGATCGACGACCTTTCATCGAAACAACGGGCTGAAACCGGACGGCTTGTTGCCGGGGTTTCGTCGCTGGAAAGCGTGATCGATCTCCTTGAGGCGACTGTTCGCGAGGGGCGTATCTGTCCGCACTGCGCTTCGGGCGGTGCGATCATCAGAGGCCATGCAAGTGGCCTGACGAGGTTCTTTTGCAAAAGCTGTCGCAAAACCTTCAACGCGCTGACCGGGACGCCGCTTGCCCGCTTGCGCCACAGGGACAGATGGGCAGAGTTTGCAGCTTCCCTGCGCGACGGCGAAACGGTAAAGGCGTCCGACGGGCGTTGTATGGTGGCCGACACCACAGCTTTTCGTTGGCGTCATCGCTTTCTTCAGGCTGTAACGGTCGGTGCGGTCAAGCTGTGCGGGATCGTCGAAGCCGACGGGACGTTCTTTCTGCACAGCCGGAAAGGGGGCCGTAATCTCTCCGGAAAAGCCCGCAAACGCGGGGGAAAGACCTCAAAACGCGGATTGTCGAAGGAGCAGGTTCCGGTCCTCGTTGCGGTCGGCCGATCAGGCACCGCCATCAGTGCTGTCTTGCCTGCGGTGACAGCCGAACATCTCAAAACGGTTCTGCAGCCACGTCTTGATGGGGACGCTCTCCCGGTGACTGATGGCTGCACCGGGTACCCGCCCTGCGCCGCAGAAACGGGCGTCAGCCATGAAAGTCTCAACCGGACCGCCGGAGAACGTGTCCGTGGTGAATTGCACATTCAAACCGTGAACAGTCGGCATGAGCGGTTAAAGACCTTTCCGCGCCGCCATCGGGGTATCGCAACCAAATACCTGGACAGCTGCCTTCGGTGGTTCCACCTTGCCGTCCTTCCGAGCCACCAAACGCCGCGCGCGATACTTGCCGCAGCAGCAGGCATCCTGCCTGTAACACGCCACGCATAATCAATGCTAATTGAGCCTTTGTGAAAGAGGGTAGCGGGGTTCAGCATGGCTCGCGCGGCCCTTCGGAATAGGCGGTAGCCGCCACTTCGGCGCTCAGAAGCCCTTGGCGGATATCGTTCTCGATGGCGGCGCGGTTGCGTTCGGAGGGCGGGCCATATCCGGCACCGCCGCCCAGACGGAAAACCACCAAATCACCCTGCTTTAGATCGTATAAATCATTTGATTTCAATAGGATAACTTCGCCATCGCGGTGGATTTCACACGCACCTGTACTCCCCTCGGTACCCCCAAACAGCCCGTCCGGCGCCTGTTTGAACCGGTCGGAATAAAGCGCCACTGTGGCACCGTTCTGGAGAATGCGGAAGGTGCGGCGAAACCCTGCGCCGCCGCGATGGCGCCCGTGGCCGAAACTGTCTGGCTCCAGCGCATGCTCCTCGACCCGGAAGAAGCTGTAATCCCGATCAATCGCCTCGATGGGTGTGTTCGCGCAATTCGACAGCGGGCTGTCGATGGCATCGCAGCCGTCCTGATCACAAGACGCGCCGTAGCCGCCGCCGAACACCTCAAGATAGACCGAGTATTTGCCTTGATCGAGCCAGGACAGGCAGGCAACCGTCGTGGTGTCAAAGCCGCTGGCTATCACCTGCTTGGGCACGGCCTGAGACAGCGCCTTCATCGACGCATTGAAGGCGCGGTAGCACACTTCCATCCGCGCCCGCACCGGTGCAGGATAGCGCGGGTTCAGCACGCAGCCTTCGGGTACGATGACATCGATCGTCCGGCACAGGCCGTCATTGAACGGAATGTCCGGCGCGCTGAGCACACTTTTGACGCAGGACATGGTGGCAGAGACTGTCGCCGCAATCGGCGCGTTCAGATTGGTTGTCACCTGATCGTCGGTGCCGCTGTAATCCACCGTGATCCTGTCGCCTGCAATCGTGACTGTCGAGCGGATATGCACTGGCGTGTCGTTCGTTCCGTCATCGTCGATGGCATCCTCGCCGTGATAGACTCCGTCCGGCACCGCCGCGATGCCCGCGCGCGCACGGCGCTCGGTATAGGTCTGGTACTCAGTCATCACCGCTTCCACCGTGTCTATACCGTAGCGCGCACAGCTCAGTCAGCCGCTGCGCGCCGATCCGGTTGGCGGCGATCTGGGCGTTGAAATCGCCCATGGTCTGAAGCGGTGCGCGCACATTCGCGCGCAAGAGCCGCTCCAGCGGGCCGCCGTTCCAATCGCGGCTCATGGAGTATTTGATTGGCGGAATGATCAGCCCTTCGGAGTGGATGTCGCGCGCATGTGGCGACAGGCCCGGGCTGCTGCCGCCGATATCGAGGTGATGCGCCACCGAGGCGGCAAACCCGACGCGCCGCTCGCTTACAAAGATCGGATGGAAGAAGAACACATCCTGAAGGTGCTGCCCGCCGGAATAGGAATCGTTGATCACGAAGAAGTCGTCCGGCGTAACCTCGTCCAGATCATATTCCCGCGCGCAGGATTGGAAGATCGTGCCGATTGTGCCCAACTGCATCGGGATCAGCTCGGCCTGTGCCACGGTAAATCCGTTTCGGTCGAGCAATGCTGCCGAGCCATCCCGCGCCTCGCGCAGGATGGTCGAATAGGCCGACCGGATCAGCTTGGTGCCCATTTCGCGCGCTCCAGCGAGAATGGCCTGGCTGATAACGGCATAGTCGATGGCGCTGATGGTCATGGCTGGCCTCTCTCGACTGTCAGATTGTCTTCGCTGTCACGGGTGATGCTCCAGCCCTCAGGCAGATAGATCGTCGCGGAATAACCCTCGATCAGGGCGACACCGTTGAGTGGTTGCCCCACGGGCAAATCCGAACGGGCGTAGATGCGCGCATCTTGCTCGCCCTCCGGCCCGGTGTTGACGGGGGTTGTGGCAGGCCGCTCAACCGTGCTGCTGCGCTCGCGGAACGCGGGTATCTCGCGGATTGGCCTGGTGGCGGTCAGGCGGAAGCTGACCGCCTCCATCTTCTGCCCGGCGGTGCCGCCATGCAGAAAAATCCGGTGATGCGCCTGTTGGAACAAGGCTTCCAGCATAGGGGCATCGAACTGTTTCAGGGTCTGCGCGTCCAGTTCCACGGGAACCTCAAACGCCTGACCAACAAAGCGCATGTCAGCAACAAAGTCGATCTCCAGTTCCCCGCCAAGATCGAACGTGGCGAAGTCTGCGCGGGCCGACGCTTCCATATCGGCCTGAATGGCGCGCATCCGGGCGGGGGCGTCCTCGTCGATCACGAAGCGGTGGGTCGCGGCATAAGTGCGCGCGAAATCCGACGCGATCAACCCATAGGCTGACAACACGCCGGAATTGGGCGGTATGACCAAGCGGTCAAAGCCAAGCTCATCGGCGATCTCTACCGCAAGCAATGGCCCGGCCCCGCCATAGGGCACCAGAGTGTAATCGCGCAGGTCCTTGCCCTTTTCCGTGGAGATATGCTGGATCGCGCGCACGATGTTGGCTGCCCCGAGCCGAAGCGCCGCCGAAGCCGCCTCTGTTACGCTGAGCCCAAGTTGTTCAGCCAGCGGCGCAAAGGCCTTGATCGCCAGGTCCCGGTCGACACGCATCGAGCCACCCAGAAAGGCCGTGGGGCGCAGGCTGCCCCGGATCACATGCGCGTCGGTCAGGGTCGGCAGAGTACCACCCTTGCCGTAACAGGCTGGGCCGGGTTCCGCCCCTGCACTTCGCGGGCCGACGCGGAGCATACCGCCATCATCAATCCAGACCAGCGAACCGCCCCCGGCGCCGACCGTTCCGATGTCAATGACCGGTGTGCGTACAGGCAGGCCATCCAACTCTGTATCGGGGGAGATCCCAGGGCGTCCGTCGGTCACCAGGCACACATCCGTTGAGGTGCCGCCCATATCGAACGTGATCAGGTTGCCTATGCCACTTCGCCCGATCTGCCGTATCGCACCAACAACCCCGGCGGCGGGGCCGCTGAACAGCGCCGAGATTGCGTTGCGCCGCATCGCCGCTGCCGGAATCCGCCCGCCATTCGATTGCATGATCGACAGCCGCGCTGCGACCTCGCGTGTGGTCAGAGAATTTTCAAGCCGGGCCAGATAGCTGTCAATCACCGGCTGAACATAGCCTGCCAAAGTGGTGGTGGAGGCGCGTTCAAACTCGCGGAACTCGCACGACACCAGCGATGAGATGGTCATTACCACGCCCGGCAGGGCCGCGCTCAACAGCTCATAGAGCGCGGTCTCGTGGCTGTCATTGGCATAGGCCGACAGCAGGCAGATCGCCACCGCGTCATACCCGCCCGTGCGCAGCACGGGCAGCAAATCCCGGCGCACGGCGTTAAGATCAAGCGCGCAGATCACCTCGCCCGCAGCATTGATGCGCTCTGCCACCTCGAAGCAATCGGCGCGCTCAACAACCGGCGCGGGCCGTTGGTAGCGTAGGTCATAGATGTTGCGCCGGTCATGGCGCTGGAGAAACAGGATATCCCGAAAGCCAGCGGTGGTCACAAAGGCAACTTTTCCGCCTTTGCGTTCCAGCAACGCATTGGTGGCCACAGTTGAGCCATGCACCAGATCGGCAATCTGCACGCCTTCAAGTCCAGAGGCATCCAGCGCGTTCAGCACACCTTCGTCCAGCGCGGACGGTGTCGAAGGCACCTTGAGAATTTCAATCTGATCACCCTCTACGGCGACCAGATCGGTAAAGGTGCCTCCCACCTCGATTCCCATACGCATGGCACACCCCTGATTAAAAATATCAAGTCTAGATACTCATTTTTATGTGAGACAGGCAACTTATACCAGCGGCCTTAATGTCTGACTCACTTTTGTGATTTCAAATTTACTGCATTTCTGAATCAATGGCCTCCAGAAGCAAGGAGGTGCTCATGGGTGGGGCAGTCAAGATTACGCGCACAGATATGTCCGCGCAAGATTTGCGTTGTGCTGCAAAGCGAACCAGGGATGGTCGTGTTGTCCGTCGAATACTCGCCATAGCGCTGGTGCTTGACGATGTGGACCGCGCAACAGCGGCCCGTAGCAGCGGTATGGATCGCCAAACTCCCAGAGACCGGGTGCATCGCTACAATGCAGAGGGCCTTGGTGGGCTTTCTGATCGGTGTGGCAAGGGTGCAAAGCCACGCCTGTCCCTGGAGCAACAGGCGCTGTTTGTGGCTTGGGTTGAGGCTGGGCCTGACCCGGCAAAAGATGGCGTAGTGCGGTGGCGCTGTGCCGATTTGCAGGTCCGCGTTGAAGAAGAATTCGACGTAAAGCTACATGAACGTACGATTGGCAAGTATCCAGCCAGGCATGGTTTTCGTCGCCTTTCCGTGCGCCCGGAGCATCCCGGAACTGATCCCGCTGCACAGCAGGCTTTTAAAAAAACTTTGCCAGCCTCATAGCCGATACCCTGCCAAAACATGCAAAGGGGAAGCCGCTTGAGGTATGGTTCCAGGATGAAGCCCGCGTCGGGCAGCAAGGAACCCTCACCCGCAAATGGGCCAGGCGTGGAACCCGCCCGCGCGCACCACGTGATACGCGCTGCAAATGGAGCTGTATCTTCGGCGCAGCCTGTCCTGCCTGTGGCACGGCGGCTGGGCTGATCCTGCCTTACGTCAACGCCGAAGCAATGGGGCTGCATCTCGATGAGATCGCAAAGACAATCGCACCCGGCGCACATGCCTTGCTCATCATCGACGGGGCTGGTTGGCACGGAGCAAAATGCTTGCAGGTGCCAGATAATACTACACTCGTAAAACTGCCCCCATACTCACCGGAATTGAACCCAATGGAAAACGTTTGGGCCTATCTGCGGTCGAACAAACCCGCTGTCTCTGTCTTCGACACATATGAAGAAATCCTCGAAAATGCGCCCAGGCCTGGAACTTCTTTGCGAACGACCCTGAACGCATAACTTCAATCACAGATCGAGAATGGATAAAGGTCAATTAATTGGGCCGTTGGTATTAAATATGAAAATATCTTCCTTCCTTTTCACAGTGCGACTGTATACTGTACAAAAAAGTTCAAACGGCGCTCAATCTGGTGGGCATTCATGAGGGAGTAGCGGCACCATGGTTCTACAATCCGCAGCAGGGCCCTGTACCATCGGTCTTGACGAGCAGGATTCGATGCTGGCGCAACGGGTGGGCGAATTGCGCCGAAAGTACAACCTGTCCTTGCAGCAACTGGCCGAGGCGTCTGATCTTTCAGTTGGCACGCTCAGTCAGGTTGAACGCGGCATGTCACAGCCCTCGCTGCGCACCGTGCGCAAACTGGCCAACGCGTTTGGCGTGCCGACCGCTTATTTCTTCGACGCAACGGGAGAGAATGAGGTGAGTGATGGTATCGTCATCCGCAGTGGTCAGGGCGCGAAAATGGCGTTCGGTACCGCTGACATGCAGGTCAACCTACTGACCCGGCCTGATCTGGACGGCCTTCAGGTCATGCTGGTGCACCTGCAACCCGGTGCCATGTCCGGCGCGCATTTTTACGAGCATTCCGGCCTTGATGCCGGCTACATCCTATCGGGCACGATGAACCTTGAGGTCGAAGACAGAATCTATGTGCTCACCGCCGGTGACAGCTTTTCCTTTGACAGTGAGCGCCCGCATCGCTTCGAGAATCGCGGCACCAAGGAGGCCGTGCTGATTTACGTGAACACGCAGGCTGCGGAAAGCCATCTACAGCACCCGATTCGTGACCGGGGCAACGCCCCGCTGGACCAAAACAACTGACACCGAAAGGAGCCCGGCATGAGCGCCAGATATCAGAATGGCATGATCGTGGCTCCGCAACCCGAAGCAGTCGAGGCCGGTTACGAGGTTCTGCTATCGGGCGGCAACGCGGTCGATGCCGCGATTGCAACCGCCTTCGTTCAAACCGTGGTCGATCCGCTGATGTGCGGGATTGCGGGCTTCGGCAGCGCCGCCATTCTGAACCCGGCAAAAAACGTTCATGAATATATCGATTTTCATGCCCCGGCCCCCGGTGGGGCGCGGCCCGATATGTGGGCCGATCTGATTGAGGGCGAAGCACGCGATGGTTATGGGTTCGTTCTGAAGGGTCGCGTCAACGATATCGGTTATCAATCGATATGCGTCCCTGCCTCGCTGCGGGCATATGCGACCGCCCACGAGCGCCACGGTACTTTGCCATGGGTCGATCTGGTCGCGCCCGCGATACACTGGTCGCGCGAAGGCTGGCTGGTGCGCCCGCATGTGCATCAATTCTGGTCCGAACCGTCACGCATGGGCCGGACCGCAAATCACGACCGCATCTCTCACACTGCGGCCAGCCGAACGCTCTATTGCCGTGCCGATGACAGCCCCAAGCGTGTCGGCGACAGGGTGGAGAACCCCCATTACGCCGAGACCCTGTCGCTGATAGCACGCGACGGGGCCGATACGTTCTACACCGGTGAAATCGCCGCACGCATTGTGAGCGACATGCAGGTCAATGACGGGTTGATTTCGACGGCTGATCTGGCGGGGTATGCCCCCCGGATTGAGACGCCCATCACCTCGCGCTACCGGGATTTCACCGTCACCAGCAACCCGCCGCCGGGCGGCGGGCTGATGCTGGCGCAAATGCTCAACATCCTAGAACATTTCGATCTGCGCGAGCTGGGTCACAACAGCGTGGACTATATGCGTATCGTCAGCGAGGCGATGAAACACGCCACCATCGACAAGGATCGCTTCATCGGTGATCCGGTTTTTCTGGATGTGCCGTCCGAGCGGCTTTTGTCCCGCGACTATGCCGCAGACCTCGCGCAGCGCATCAAACGCGGGGCCAAGGCCAATGTGCCATGGTTTGACCCGGCAGCAGAATGCCGCGACACCACCCAGATCTCCATTGTCGACAAGGACGGCATGTGCGTGTCGATGACACACTCGCTGGGCATGCCATCCGGGGTGATCACGGACGGGTTAGGCTTTATGTATAATGGCTGCATGGGCGTGTTCGACCCGCGCCCCGATCAGCCAGGTTCGGTGGCGCCGGGCAAGGCGCGGTTCAGTTCGGTCTGCCCGTCGATCATCTTCAGGGATGGAAACCCCTATATCGTGATCGGCGCGCCCGGAGCGACCCAGATCGCCATGGGTGTCTTGCAAGCCGTGCTCAATGTGCTGGATTTCGACTGTCCCATGCAGGAGGCCGTATCGCGCCCGCGCTTTTCGGCCACGAGCAACGCAATTGACGTAACCAACCGCATTCCACAGTTTGTCACCCGCTCGCTGGAGGCGCAGGAATACGAGGTGATCCGCAGCCCGCTCAGC
This sequence comes from Roseovarius sp., assembly GCA_965207105.1. Taxonomy (GTDB): domain Bacteria; phylum Pseudomonadota; class Alphaproteobacteria; order Rhodobacterales; family Rhodobacteraceae; genus Roseovarius. Next base: position 35,699 of record CBDBLS010000021.1, read on the forward strand.
TACGATATTGCCTGGGTCCACGGCATCAGGATCGGCCAGGACGGCCTTGAAGGCGGGGCTGATCCCGCGACAGACGGGATGGCCTTGCCGTAACGAGGGGCTGGTGATGGAGACTGTATGAGCGATATCTGTATTGCGGTGGATCTGTGGGCATATGACCTAATCTCGTAACTGCCCAGCATGTTGTGATCCAGCATGTTGTGTTGCGAAATATGGTTGACTGAGCAGCTTGGTTGTGAATCAAAGGGTATATGGATCAAGATTTGAAATTTCCGCTTCTTCCTGTTTCAGATTCTGCTGTGCGCGCCGCTTGTTTTGAGGCCGCCTGGTTGAAGCAGTTGGAAGTGAACGCAGAGCTTAAGCAGCGTGTCGCTACCCTGGAACGGCAAGCGGGCCTCAACAGCAAGACCAGCAGTCGTCCTCCTTCGAGTGACGGATTGAAGAAGCCCCCTGCGCAGAACGAACGCAAAGCCCGAGAGGAAAACCGGACCGCAAACCCGGTGGTCAGCCTGGCCATAAGGGGAAAACGTTGCGACAGACTGCGACACCTGACCATGTTATTAAACCCCGATTCTGGATAAGGTTGATTTGTTGAGAGGGGGTTCACGAACGCGTCGCGTCGTGATGCAAGATCGTATCTGCAACAATACGGTCGATCCCTCCCATGTCCCTGTCCACCACCGCGCTCTTTTGCTGTCTCGCCGATTTTGCTGAAACCTTTGAAGACCGGGAACGCCATCGGCTAATTCCGACATCGCGCAAGAGGCGACGCGCTGGCAAGTTGTCATTGGGCGAGATGTTGTTCATCATGGTGCTGTTTCACCTCTCCCCGTTCAAGGATTTCAAGCACTTCCGGGTGCATGGAGTCGAACAGAAATATCGTGACTGCTTTGGTGAGCTGCCCTCGTATGGGCGCTTTGTTGCCCTTATGCCGCGTCTCCCTGCACCGTTTTGCGTGCTGATCCACAACCTGTCGGGCCAAGAGACAGGCGTCTACATCGCCGACAGCACCAGGCCGGCAGTCTGTGCCAATCCGCGCATCAGCCGTAACCGGACCTTCAAGGGCCTTGCCGCACGCGGGCATTCGACCATGGGCTGGTTCTTTGGCTTCAAACTACACGTGGTGATGAACCATCGCGGCGAATTGATGGCCGTGAAAATCACACCGGGCAACACGGATGCGGGCAACACGGATGATCGTGCACCACTGACGGAAATGGTCACCGGACTGGAAGGAAACCTCTTGGCAGACAAGGGCTGCATCTCGAAGAAACCCTTCGCAAAACTTTGGAAACAGGGGCTGCACCCGATCACCGGCATCCGTCGAAACATGAAGAACTGTCTGATGCCGATCATGGATAAGCCGCTGTTACGAAGCCGGTTTATCGTTGAAACCCTCTTTGGCAAGCTCAAATCCGAAATGGGTCTGGAGCATACACGGCACCGATCCCCAACAAACGCATTCGTTCACATCCTATCCTGCCTGGTAGCCTATGTGCTCGGCAAAACCAAAGTCAGAATGAAAAACACCGCTTATCCATAACTCGGGTTATTAACCACTATCCGGAGATTTGTGGCGCTTGCGGTGCGGCACTCCCGGGCAGCATGGCAGAGAAGACAGCGGTGCGTCAGGTGGTTGATTTGCCAACTCCGCCGCCGTCCGGGGTAACCGGGCACCGGGTCCATCAGTGTAGGTGCAGCCAGTGTGATGCTGTCACGCGCGGTGTTTTCCCTGAGGGTGTTTCGGGCCCCGTTCAATATGGCCCCCGGATCGCTGGTATCGCCAGCTACCTGCAGAGCTGTCATCGCATCCCGGAAGACCGCCTCTCCCCTGTGTTGTCTGATCTGTCTAAGGTTTGTGGCTGTTGTCATCGTGAGATGCAGCGGCGACAAATCTGACAAGGAGGAAAGCGTGGGCGGATTTCGGTGCTATGGGGATTGTGTACTATGGCTGCGGTGATTGATGTGCAGAACTATCGGCTGCGTGATGACAAGCAGCGCTGATAAGTCGATTTTCCCAGCCCGATTTGGCTGATTGATATCCCGTTTTGCCGCCATTGGCCTGTTGTAGCGCAGGTTTTGGCGGGATGGTCGCACCGATGGGTCCGGCGTCCGCGTAATGAAGGACCCGATTTGATAGTCGTATCATGCGGCGTCCTCCCATGGCGGTGCGCGGGACTTGGGTGTTTGGCCCCGCATGAAGGTCTCGATGATGATCATTGCGCCACCGCATTTGGGGCACGGCTGGGACTGGTCTCGTTCGTCGGTATCGACACCTTGATCCTCATGGGCTTTCGGAATGGCGTCTGCTTCAACCTCCAATAAAGACCTGATCTTTGCGATCCTGTCGCGACGGATGCCATTCGCGAGGAAGCCTGTGTGGCGGATGCGGTGGAAGCCGGAGGGCAGGACATGGATCAGGAAGCGACGGATGAACTCGGACGTCGGCAGACGCATGACCTTCATCCTGTCCCCACGTTTGATGCGATAATCTTTCCACCGGAAGGCCACAGTGTTGGCATCAGCGCTGATCAGGCGGTGGTTTGAGATCGCCACGCGGTGCGTGTAACGGCTCAAGTACGCCAGCACGGCCTCAGGCCCGCCGAAGGGTGGTTTGGCATAAACCACCCAGTTGGTTTTGCGCAGCGGCGCGAGATGGGCGGCGAAGGTATCGGGGTCGGCCAGCTTTGCCAGTTTGCCGAAGAAGCGCAGCTTGCCTGCTTTGTGCAATCCGCTCAGCCCTTCGAGGAACAGGCGGCGGAACAAACGCGCGAGCACCTTTACCGGCAGGAAGAAGCCTGAGCGGCAGTTCTTCCAGCGCTTGCCATCGGACGACAATCCACCGCCCGGCACGATGATATGCACATGCGGGTGGTGCGTCATCGCGGATCCCCATGTATGCAGCACGCTCGTCATGCCAATCTTTGCACCAAGATGTTTTGGATCGGCTGCGATTGTCAGCAGAGTTTGCGCCGCCGCCTTGAACAGGAGGCCGTAGACCACCGCTTTGTTCTGGAAGGCAATGTCGGCGATTTGCGATGGCAGCGTGAAGACCACGTGGAAATACTCAATGGGCAACAAGTCTTCCATGCGCGCCTGCATCCAGTCCTGCGCCGCTGCACCTTGGCACTTCGGGCAATGCCGATTGCGGCACGAGTTGTAGGCGATGTGCTGGTGACTGCATTTGGTGCAAGCGGCAACATGCCCGCCAAGCACAGCGGTCCGGCAGCTCTCTATCGCCGACATCACTTTTAACTGCTGTAGGTTCAAGTGTCCGGCGTGGGCCAGGCGATAGGTAGCACCATGGGCGCGGAAGATGTCTGCGACCTCCAGCTTGAGGCGAGACATGGAAGCCTAGTTTAACCGGGTCCGGCCTCCCGCCGCACCAGCAGATCAAACGGGCTGGTGACACTCTGGATCGTCTTGGTTGCCACCTTGGTATAGATCGTCGTCGTTTCCAGCTTGGCATGGCCCAGAAGCACTTGGATCACCCGGATGTCGGTCCCACCCTCCAGCAGATGCGTGGCAAAGCTGTGCCGCAGAGTGTGGGGCGACACCTGCTTCTTGATCTCTGCAAAATCGCATGCGACCCCAAAGGCCCGATTGAACTGCCGCGTCGAGATTGGATCGATCCGGTTACGACCCGGGAACATCCAACCTCTCGGCCGCACTTCTCGGTAATAGTCGCGCAACAGGCTCAGAAGGTTCGGCGACAACATGACCTGCCGGTCCTTACGACCCTTACCTTGCTCAATCCGGATCAGCATCCGGTCGCTATCTATGTCGCCAACTTTGAGATGGGTGACCTCGCTGGCGCGCAGCCCGCCACCATAGGCCACGCTGAAGGCCGCGCGGTATCGTAACCCAGGCCCAGGTGCCGCTTCGATAATACGCGCGACTTCCTCGGCGCTGAGCACAACGGGGATCTTCTTAGCCGCCCGTTGATAGCGCATATGCCGCTTCATCTCGGGACGCGGGCACGTCGTCGCAAAGAAGAAACTCAACACTGTCAGCCGGTTGTTGAAGGTCGGTGCGCCAATGCCGCGCTCCTTCATATCGAGCTGGAACGCCCGCAGCTCTTCCGGTGTCGCGCTATCCGGCGCGTGACCCAGAAACCGCGTAAAATCCCGCATCCCTCGCAAATACATTGTCTGCGTTTTCGACTGCAGCCCTTTGATCCGCATATCTTCGAGAAATCGCTGGCGCAGTGCAGGTACATATTGGTCTGACATTGAAACCTCCTATCGTCAGATTGAGAAGGTCCCAATCGTCCAACAGAATCGTCAGTTCACAAAATCACGGCGCTTCGATCAGCGCGAAACCCTCGACACAAGCGCCAATACCGCGAGAGCGGTTTCGTCCAGGTCTGGCCTCTCAGCCGTTCCAGCTGCCCTGGCCCGGCTTGCCGGGCGCACAGCGGATCACCTTCACCCCTTCGCGAAGGCCGTATGTGAAGGGCCAGGCGGACCGCAAGTGGCCGTCAGGCATTTGGATGAGACCGGGTTCAGAATGGCGGGTAAAACACAGTGGCTGCATGTGATCTGTTCGCCGCTCTCAAGCCACTTCCGGGTCCCGTCGCGCAGAGGCGATCTTCCGACGGGAGTCTGCGGGCTTGTTGTGCACGATCACCGGAGCCCGTATTTCACAATGGAAAGCGTCCGGCATGCCTTGTGCAATGCCCATCATCTTCGTGAACTCCAGGCATTGATTGTGATTGAAAAGGAACCGTGGGCCACCGACATGAAAACCTTTCTGCCTGCGGCTGAAGCCCAGGCAGACACCAGAGCCGGGGATCGCATAATTGACGCCAACATCATGAGTGAACTCTTGCAGCGTTATGATGAAATCCTCACCAGGGCGGTTGCCTTTCATGAAGCTCAACCACCTGTGCAGGCCATTTCCAAAGCCGCAAAACGCCGGGGCCGCCCCAAACGCAGAACCGGCTGAACCAGACCGGGTTTACCGGAGAGCATAAAGCCTGGAAGGTAGACTATGATCAAAGGAAATTCAGGAAACCGATTTTCGACAGAGGTGCGTGCGCGTGCTGTACGTTTGGTTCTGGAGAATGAATCGGATTACCCCTCTCGATCGAAAGCGGTTGCTTCGATTTCAGAAAAGACAGGATGTAGCCCCGGGACGTTGCGGGACCGGGTCGGGAAGCAGGCTGTTGAAAGCGGTGATCATGACGCCATGACGCAGTCCGACCGTGAAGAACTGAAGGCGCTGCAATGCGGGAACCGTGAGATGAAGCAAGCGAACGACATTCTACGCAGGGCGTCGGCTTTTTTCGCGGCGGCGGACCTCGACCGCCTGCGGAGGAAATGATCATGTTCATTGCGGATCATCGCGCGGAGCACGGCGTCGAGGCGATTTGCAGGGTTTTGCCAATCGCGCCCTCTACTTACTATCATCACCAAACCGTTCAGCGTGATCCAGGGAAAGCTTCTCCGCGCGCGCGGCGAGATGCTGTTTTATGTCCCGGGATTACAGAGCGATGGGAGGCCGGCAGTAAACGCTATGGCGCGGTGAAAGTCTGGTATGATGTAGGTTTCTCGGACGCCTTGCGCTGTGTTTGAGTGACGCGGTTTCGTTGCTTGGCGTCGGAGAAGCGCTCAAGCGGGAAATCGCGGGGTTGGGCTTTGGTGGGTTGGTTGTTATGGGGATTTGCGCGTTGGGCTTGCGTCTGGTTTGACCTGACAGACTGGTTGAACAGACCTTGTTGTGCTTGCACGGTGTCTGCGTTGCCAACACCTTGTCGATATGCGCGGTGTTTTGTCGTCGTCATCACCTCTTGCTTTATCCACGACAAGATCAGTGCACAATGATGGGTTCGCAGGTGATGTCGCCTGCGGCTGAAGGTGTTGTTCGTTATGTGTGGCGCGCGTTTCATGCTGCGGCCCTTTTTGATTTTGGTGGCGCTCTGGGGTGCTGATTTGGCGCAACTGTGTCGATGATGATCAACCGCCCGCCGCAACACGGACAAGGAAGCGCGAGGACACGGGGCAACTCAATAGTATCGCCGGGACCGTCCTCATCAGTGCGATCTTTGTTTGATCGGTTGGCCCCGAGCAACTGCCTGATCCTGGCGATATTGGCCGCGCGATTGCCGTTCCCGAAGAACCCGTAGTGGCGGATGCGGTGCTGGCCTTTGGGCAAGACGTGGATCAGGAAGCGGCGGATGAACTCAGGCGTCGTTAGCGTCATGGCAGTGTGGCGACCCGCGCCTTTAAGGCGGTAATCCTTGACGCGGAAGGTGACACTGCGCTCATCGAAACGGATCAGGCGGCTGTTGGAAATGGCGATCCTATGGGTGTAGCGCGACAGGTATGCCAGCACGACCTTTGGCCCCGCGAACGGTTCCTTTGCATAGATGACCCAGTCGATCCTGCGCAGCGGTTTGAGGAAGGCATTGAAGGAATTTTGGTCGGTTAGGTCCGTAAGATCGCCAAAGAAGTGCAACTTCTCGGCTTTGTGTAGTTTGACCAGTCCTTCCAGAATGAGACGTCGGTACAGACGCGATAGCACCCGAACGGACAGAAAGAAGTTCTTGCGACAGGCGATCCACTTTGTGCCGTCCGCAGACAAGCCACCGCCCGGCACAATCATGTGGACATGCGGGTGGCGCGTCATGGCCGAGCCCCAGGTGTGCAGCACAGAGATCATACCGGCCCGGGCATCGAGGTGCTTCGGATCGGCTGCGATTTTGATCACCGTGTCGGCGCTGGCCCGCATCAACAGATTGTAGATCTCGCGGGTATTGTGATTGCGCGGCACCGGGACAATGGACGCATCCAGAATCTGTCCGCCCCGAGTGTAATCGGCGGAGCAATACTCGGCCACGGTAGCGGCGTCGTTGTGTTGTCGCGGGCGGCGTAAAAGTCGTCCACTTTTGCCCTTTCGTTTGATGGGAGGGCCGGGGGATTTTCACCGTGGAATTGTATTTGAAGGTGCGTCGGGCTCATTTTCAGGATGGGTTGAGCGGGCGTCGGATTGCCCGGGATTTTGGGATTGGCCGAGACAGTGTTGCGAAGATGTTGGCCTATTCGGAGCCACCGGGGTATCGGCGGACAGCGCCGATTAGGCGCCCGAAGCTGGATGCGTTCACCTGCCAGATCGAGCAATGGCTTACTGAGGACAAAGCGCGTCCGCGCAAGCAGCGCCACACCGCAAAGCGTATCTTTGAGAGGCTGCGCGACGAGTGCGGCTTTGATGGCGGATACACAATCGTCAAAGACTGCGTCCGGGCCAGGAAGCGCTCTGGCAAAGAGATGTTCGTGCCGCTCAGCCATCCGCCCGGGCATGCGCAGGCGGATTTTGGTGAAGCGCCTGTCGTGATTGGCGGCGTTGAGCGGAAGGCGCACTTCTTCGCCTTTGATCTGCCGCAGAGCGATGCGTGTTTTATCCGGGCCTATCCTGCGGCAACCACCGAGGCCTGGCTGGATGGGCATGTGCATGCCTTTGCTTTCTTTGGGGCGGTTCCCCTGTCGATCCTCCATGACAATGACCGCTGCCTGGTGGCGCGGATCCTGCCGGACGGCACCCGGCAAAGAACCCAACGGTTCAGCGCAATGCTGTCGCATTATGTGGTCCGGGATCGCTACGGCCGTCCCGGCAAGGGGAACGACAAGGGAGCGGTCGAGGGGTTGGTCGGCTACGGGCGGCGCGACTTCATGGTGCCGATCCCGTCCTTTCCGGACCGGGATGCGTTCAACGCTCACCTGGAAGAGCAATGCCGCAAACGGCAGGACGATGTCCTGCGCGGACACAAGGCCAGCATCGGCGAACGGCTGCAAGCCGATCCGGCGGCAATGCAGGATTTGCCCGGCGCACCCTTCGAGGCCTGTGAGTTGCAAAGTGGCCAGGTCACATCGACATCGGTGCTGCGGTATCGCGGTAACGACTACTCGGTACCGGTCGCATATGGCCACCGCGCGGTCTGGATCAAGGGCTTCGTGATCCGCGTCGTTATCGGTTGCGCCACTGAGGTGATCGCCGATCATCCCCGCTCTTATGACAGCGGTGACATGGTGTTCGACCCGCTGCATTACCTGCCGCTGATCGAGCGCAGGATCATGTCCTTCGATCAGGCTGCGCCCTTGCAGGGTTGGGAACTGCCTGACGCCTTCGCCACGCTCCGGCGCTTGCTGGAAGCCCGGCAGGGCAAGGCGGGCAAAAGGGAGTATGTCCAGGTCCTGCGCCTGTCGGAACGGTTCGAGCTGGAGGTGCTGCATCTTGCCGTCAAAGACGCCCTGCGAATGGGGGCGGTCAGCTTCGATGCGATCAAGCACCTCGTCCTGTGCCGCGTCGAGCGAAGGCCCCCGAGGTTGGATTTGGATGTCTATCCGTTCCTGCCCGGAACCAACATCGCCACCACCTCGGCTTCTTCCTGTATGAGCCTTCTGTCAGGAGGTGACGCATGACGGATGCACCCGAACTGCCGCTGACACACCACCTCAAGACTCTGCGCCTGCCCACCTTCCTGCGCGAGCATGACAAGCAAGCGCGCATTTGTGCGGCGGAAGGCCTGGATCATGTGCGCTATCCAGCCCGGCTGACCGAGCTGGAACCAATCGATCGGGAGAGGCGCATGGTCGAGCGCCGGATCAAGGCGGCAAAGTTTCCAACCGTCAAAAGCCTCGACAGCTTCGACTTTACGGCCATCCCCGGTCTGAACAAGATGATGGTGCTGGAACTGGCGCGCTGTGAATGGATCGAGCGCAGGGAGAACGTCATCGCGCTCGGCCCGTCGGGAACCGGCAAAACCCATGTCTCTCGGGTTGGGGCTGACCGCCTGCCAGAAAGGGTTGCCTGTCGCCTTCGTAACCGCCGCAGCTCTCGTGCACGGGATGATGGAGGCCCGCGACGAGAAACGCCTCCTGCAGCTTCAGCGCAAACTGGCCAAGGTCAAACTGCTGATCATCGACGAGCCGGGCTTCGTCCCCTTGAGCAAAACCGGCGCCGAGCTTCTGTTCGAGCTGATCTCTCAGCGCTGCGAGCGTGGCTCAACCCTGATCACATCGAACCTGCCCTTCGAGGAATGGACCGAGACATTCGGCACCGAACCCTTGACCGGCGCGCTCCCGGACCGGCTGACACATCACGTCAACATCCTCGAGATGAACGGCGAAAGCTACCGCCTCAATCAGAGCCGCGCACGTATTGCCAACCCTTCAACCTGACAACTGAACAATCGGCCTGACGGCCAATGCGCCTTGGAACGTGCTTGCTGATTGGTGGCCACACGCCCCAAGGCGCACTCCACAAACTGGCCGACTTTTGCTCCGCCCCAGTGGCCGGATTTTACTCCGCCGTTGACAACTGGCGTGGCCTTGTCGATACTGCGCAGGAATTTCAGGAACTCCCTGGCTCTGTGGCGGGGCATGCAATTGCCGATGACCGTGCCCGTCTTCACATCAAGGGCGGCGAACAGCGTGGTCGTGCCGTGGCGTTTGTAATCATGGGTCATGGTGGCGGCGCGACCCTTCTTGAGCGGCAATCCCGGCTGGGTGCGATCAAGTGCCTGAATTTGCGACTTCTCGTCGACGCACAGCACCACCGCCCGCTCCGGCGGGTCAAGGTAGAGCCCGACGATATCGGCGACTTTCTCCTCGAACAGCGGATCGTTCGACACCTTGAACCCTTTCGTGAGGTGCGGCTTCAGGCCCGCCTCGGCCCATATGCGTCCCACGCTCGAAGGCGAAATACCCACGGCCTCGGCCATCAGGCTGCGGCTCCAGTGAGTGGCATTCGCAGGGGACTCCTGAACTGTCTTGGCGATCACCTTCAATCGTGTCGCAATCGGCAGCGGCGGCACCCGCGAAGGTCGGGTCTTGTCACGTTTGAGGCCAGCTACACCCTCATCGAGATAGCGTTGCTGCCAACGCCACACGGTAGGTTTCGAAGTGCCCGCCCGCCGCATGATCTCAAACGTGCCGCAACCATCCGCCGTTGCCAGTACGATCTCGGCCCGCCAGACCAGTTTGCGAGGGCTGTTGCGGTTGGCGATCAGGGCTTGAAGCTCAGAACGCTCGGCGGGGCCAAGGTAAAGGCAGATGTCAGTGCGTCTCATGGGCCGGGTATGGCACAGAAAACCGACAGTGGGAATCTTATGTCAGGTGCTGAACACTAGATCAGCATTCTCAGCCGTTTCTCCGTGGAGAAACAAACTGCCAGCCACCCGTTGGGTGGATATCCTCCAAGCCGTTGTTCGTGGTGAGGAACCGGACGGACCTTTTCCAAGTTCGGGCAGCCTAGATGAAGTATTTCAGCTACTTGATGCAGACGTCGCGATCTCCGGCGATCAAATTGCCAATCTAGAACTGCCCTTCATGAAGCTTTTGTGCTCATATGGACATCGAGACCACGAGCGAACGCTGGCATTGCACCGACGACTTGCTCGTGAGCCCGAACTGTTTGTTGAGTTGCTTTGCTGGCGATATACGCGGCGCGATGGTGCAGACGAACCCGAGCGAGAAGAGCTATCTGCGGAGAGGTGCAAATTCCTTGCAAAGCTGGCCTATCATTCTCTGGAGGGGTGGAACAACGTCCCCGGCTGCGATGCAGATGGTGCGATGTCTCCGGATGATTTCATTGCATGGGCTGATAGCGCCTTGCGACTTGCGGCGGACGCAGAACGCAAGGAAGTCTCCGAAATTCATTTTGGTGCACTGCTTGCACGAATGGCGCGAAGACGGTCCTGGGATGACTGGTTGCCTGACGTCATTTTGGAGTATCTAGATCGATCTGAATGCGCCGCGCTTCGGGAGCGGTTCTGTATGGGGGTCCGCAATGCACGAGGTGTAACAACGCGCCGCCGTTACGATGGCGGGGAGCAAGAGCGCGGACTTGCCGAGCATTATCGAGAACTTGCCGCCAGATACGGCAACTCCCACCCCCGTTTGTCCGAAAGTCTTCTATCCATTGCGGAAAGATATGAACGGGATGCCCGTCAAGAAGATGAGTGGGCCGCAGTGCGTGAACGCTGGCCCCCTTGATTCTAACCAAAATCCCAATGTCCTGCGCCGATAGTATCCGTCTTGATCAAGGAGAATTTTGCGACCATTCGCGGTCTTCCTTGCCACGTTTTTCGAACCGCGCAAATCCGCCGCATGTTGAGTATCCATGCGTTGGTCCAACCCTCCGACTTTCAGTCGGACCTGCTTTAGCGCGAAGAATCATGCAATATGACACCGGCAAACACTGCGTTTACTTTCCACCTATTGGAGATAAGCCACCGGCTTCCAGCCGGTTCGCTTCAGCGTGAATTCTGATGATCTCTCCCTCTCATTTTGAAGCCCCCGAAGGGGTAAGGCTTCAAAATGAGAGGGAGAGATCATGGTCTATTCTACTGGATCACATACCAGATTTTATAACCGCTATCACGTCGTCTGGTCGACCAAGTATCGTTACAAAGTGCTGCTGGGTGACGTTCGACTGAGGGTGCGCGACATCATCCGGCAGGTTTGCAACGAACGTGCTGTCGACATTGTCCGGGGCGTGTTGTCGGCCGATCATGTCCACATGTTCCTGTCGACCCCGCCAAAGCTTGCGGTGAGCGATCTGGTGCGGGTGATGAAAGGGCGCTCTTCCCACAAGGTACAACGCGAATTCCCGCACCTGAAAAAGCGCTACTGGGGATGCCGATTTTGGGGCAGAGGGTACTTTTCAACCACCAATGGTGCCATTACGGAAAGGCTCAATTAGCATTGATTATGCGTGGCGTGTTACAGGCAGGATGCCTGCGGCGGCGGCAAGTATCGCGCGCGGCGTTTGGTGGCTCGGAAGGACGGCAAGGTGGAACCACCGAAGGTAGCTGTCCAGGTATTTGGTTGCGATGCCCCGATGGCGGCGCGGAAAGGTCTTTAACCGCTCATGCCGACTGTTCACGGTTTGAATGTGCAATTCACTGCGGACACGTTCTCCGGCGGTCCGGTCGAGACTTTCATGGCTGACGCCCGTTTCTGCGGCGCAGGGCGGGTACCCGGTGCAGCCATCGGTCACCAAGAGAGCGTCCCCATCAGGACGTGGCTGCAGAACCGTTTTGAGATGTCCGGCTGTCACCGCAGGCAAGACAGCACTGATGGCGGTGCCTGATCGGCCGACCGCAACGAGGACCGGAACCTGCTCCTTCGACAATCCGCGTTTTGAGGCCTTTCCCCCGCGTTTGCGGGCTTTTCGAGAGAGATTACGGTCCCCTTTCCGGCTGCGCGGAAAGAACGTCCCGTCGGCTTCGACGATTCCGCACAGCCTGACCGCACCGACCGTTACGGCCTCGGGAAAGCGATGACGCCAACGAAAAGCTGTGGTGTCGGCCACCATACAACGCCCGTCGGACGCCTTTACCGTTTCGCCGTCGCGCAGGGAAGCTGCGAACCCTGCCCATCTGTCCCTGTGGCGCAAGCGGGCAGGCGGCGTCCCGGTCAGCGCGTTGAAGGTTTTGCGACAGCCTTTGCAAAAGAACCTCGCCAGGCCACTTGCATGGCCCCTGATGATCGCACCGCCCGAAGCACAGTGCGGACAGATACGCCCCTCGCGAACATTCGCCTCAGGGAGATCGATCACGCTTTCCAGCGACGATACCCCGGCAACGAGCCGTCCGGTCTCAGCCCGTTGTTTCGATGAAAGGTCGTCGATCTCGTTGAGCCACACCAGAAAAGCCTGATGATCCATGTGCCGCACCCCATAATTTTGTTCATGGTATGTTCTATTACAGGTTGGCACGCATAATCAATGCTAATTGAGCCTACGGAAAACATCGTACTTCAGTACCTGAAGGATCATATCGAACATCCTACCGGTGCCAGCCGGTAGTGGTTGAGTAAAAATCAAGCGAAGAGACCTCAACCCGTTCGATCCCGTCGGCAGGTTCAACTGAAAACTCGGGGGCCTCTTTCAAGGTATCAAGCAACACGTCCCGGCGCGGCACCTCCACCGGCAACTCCGATCCCGGAGCGAAAAGTTCCGAAAACGCCTTGACGCATTGGTCGCGGACCTTTTTGCCGCCCCGCGCACAAATCTCGACAACGCGCGCGTCGGTATCGCAGGCAACACTGACTTCCAGAACCTTCGGCACCACATGCCGTTCCAGGGTCTCCGATTGCCCAAAACCCAACTCACTTTCGGCCCTTTCCTCCACATGGATCGTCGCCTGCGTTATCGTCGTTTCCGCTCCCGTGATGGAATGTACGCGAACAGTCTCATACCAATCCCCAACCCGTTTCCGATGGCCTGGGAGGTCAAATATCGTGACAGTCTCGCTCAAGAACGCATTGCGCGCCGCCTGACACGCAAGCGACCAGGGCTTGCCATCGTCATCGAACTGGAATGTTGACCAGCTTTTCCCACCGTTTCGGCGATGCATGGATGCCTGCACTGAAACCCGGTCAAGTTCCCTTGGGTGGTTCATTGCCGGAAACAACAGAATATCCTGAATGCCCTCCAGCCCTCAGGGGAATCGCGCTTAAAGTTTGACAGCGGTTGCGAATTGGATTCTGGAGGTTTCATCACTTGATGGAGCTTCGCGATGCCCAACCTGGACAGCTGTTTCAATGAGATGGATGACCCACGCGGCGGCAATGCGCCACGTCATAAGTTCTGTGATCTTATGACGATCAGCCTTTTATGCGCGCTTTGCGGCGGCGATACAGCGGTCGACATGGAGTTTTTCGGTCATATGAAGGAGGATTTTCTGCGCGATTTTCTCGAATTGCCTCATGGCGTACCCTGTCATGACGCTTATTCTCGTCTGTTCCGGATGATGAAGCCGACCGGTTTTCAAGCGTTTTATGACAAGTTTCGTGCCGATTTTACGGCTGGATGTGGAGAGGAACCAGCCATCGCTATTGATGGCAAAGAGATGCGACGCAGCTTTGACAAGGCCGCCGGGCAATCGAATATGAACATTGTCACGGCCTTTGCACATGGGGCGCGGCTGACCCTTGGCATCAAGCAAAGCGCCAGGGGCGGCGGCGAGATCCTGGCCCTGCGCGAGTTGATCGAGATGCTTGACATTCATGGCATCACCATCACCGCTGATGCGTTACATTGCCAGCGAGAGACCTGTGAATTGATCGTAAAAGAAGGCGGTAACCACTGCCTTCAACTCAAAGGCAATCAGGGCGACATGTTGGCCGATGTCCGGGCTTTTGTGGAAGACGAGGCTACTGATTACGTTGATGAATATAGCACTATTGATGCTGATCACGGGCGTGTGGAAGAGCGGTCATACCGCGTCCACGATGTGCCGGAATATCTGATCAATACCCATAAGTGGCCGCATCTTCAGGCTTTCGTCCATGTCGCCTCCAGGCGCGCGGTTCAAAAAAGCGGGCTGGAGTAATGATTTCCTGCGAACACTAATCAAAGGCTTTTGAAGCGCGATTGCCCTGCTCCAGCCCTTCAATGTCGATCCTCTGCCCCGCGCAAATCTGTTCGGCCCCGATCAACCCGTTTTTGTCAGACAGGCTGGCAAGCAGGTCCAACTCCGCTTTTACATCGTCCTGTTTGCCATCCGGCAATTCGGCAAGCAAATCGTCTATCGATTTAACCAGTGCGGTGCCGCGACGTTTCTGGCCCCGAAGAAGCGGCGGAGCCGATCTGTCGGGGCCTTACGAATAAATCCGCTGTAGGATGCCATATGTTGAGCCTGCTATGCTGTTCCCGGCAAATTGTAGGGTTCGCGGGTGTGTGTTGCAAGTAGGATGTGTTCAATCCTTGCGACCGGAGAGTGGCATTGAGTGGCATTGCCCATTGTAGACACAAGAAAGGCCATGCTACGGATCGGGGCGAACCCGGTATTCGAAAGCACAGATTTGATGGCGAAAAACACCCGTAACGCGGACCTTGATTTCGCCGCGGACCTTTTCAAGGCAGCGGACAAGATGCGCGGAGGGTTGGAGCCTTCGCAGTATAAGCACGTAGCGCTTGGCCTGATTTTCCTGAAATACATCTCGGAAGCCTTCCAGGCGATGCATGTCAGGCTTTCCGAAGATAGCCTTGCCGATCCCGAAAACCCCGAAGAATACCTTGCGGAAAACGTCTTCTGGGTGCCGGAAACCGCCCGGTGGTCGCATATCCGGCAAAACGCCCGTTCCGGGAACATCGGCAAGATCATCGACGACGCGATGGAGGCCATCGAGGCGGAGGCCACCAATAAAACCCTCAAAGGCGTTCTGCCCAAAAACTACGCCCGCCCCACGCTCGACAAAACCATGCTGGGCGAGTTGGTGGACCTCTTCTCCAACGTCAAGATGCATGACAGCGCCGACCGGGCGCGCGACCTGCTGGGCCGGGTCTATGAATACTTCATCTCGGGTTTTGCCAGCGCCGAGGGCAAGCGCGGGGGCGAGTTCTTTACCCCCGCTCCGTTGTCCGCACGCTTGTTGAAATGCTCGAACCCTATCAGGGGCGCGTCTATGACCCCTGCTGCGGATCGGGCGGCATGTTCATTCAGTCCGAGAAGTTCATTGAGGAACACGGCGGCAACCCGCTGAACCTTGCCGTCTATGGGCAGGAGATCAACCACACCACGTGGCGGCTGGCCAAGATGAACCTTGCCGTGCATGGCATTGATGCGGACATCGCATGGGACAGCGCGGGCAGTTTTCACAAAGACGCCCATCCGGGATTGAAGGCGGATTATGTTCTCGCCAACCCGCCCTTCAATATCTCGGATTGGGGCGGAGACCGGCTGGCAGAAGATGCCCGTTGGCAATACGGCATCCCGCCCAGGGGCAACGCCAACTTTGCGTGGATACAGCACATCATCCATCACCTCGCCCCGCGTGGCCATGCAGGGGTCGTGCTGGCCAATGGGTCCATGTCCTCGCAAACCAGCGGCGAAGGACAGATCAGGAAGCGCCTGATCGAGGAAGACCGCGTCGATTGCATGGTCGCCCTGCCGGGGCAGTTGTTCTATTCCACGCAAATTCCCGTCTGCCTGTGGATTTTGTCCCGGGACAAGAGCGCCAACGGCCACCGCGACCGGCGTGGGGAGGTGCTGTTCATCGACGCCCGCAACAAGGGCCATATGGTGGACCGGGTGCGGCGCGAGTTCTCGGAGGAGGACATCGAGGCCATCGCAGGCACCTACCGCCGCTGGCGCGCCAAGCCTAGAGACCTGGAGGTCAAAGGCTGGGCGGCCTACGCGGACGCGCCGGGCTTTTGCGCGTCCGAAGGGCTGGAGACCATCCGCAAGTTCGACCACGTGCTGACACCGGGGCGCTATGTGGGCGCGGTTGAGGATGAGGCTACGGGCGATTTTACCGAAGATTTTGCAAAACTGATATCTGAGCGAAACGAGATCAAGGCACTATCTCAAACCCGAGATGAAGCCATTGATAGTTGGTTGGCTTGTGTCGAGGCATCGACAAATGGCTAATCAATGGGAAGAAATAACATGGGGCGATGTGGTCGAGTTAAAATACGGCAAAGCTATTCGCGGCTATCAGGAAGCCAATGAGGCTTACCCTGTCTATGGGACCAATGGTCAGGTCGGAACTCACTCGGAGTTTTTGTCTGAAGGTCCTGGCGTTATTTTGGGGAGGAAAGGAGCCTATCGCGGCGTCCACTACTCAAAAACACCGTTTTTCGTAATTGACACTGCTTATTTCGCGGTGCCTAAGCTAAAATTGGATATGCGCTGGCTCTACTACGCCATGTATTATTACAAACTCGGACAAATCGACGATGGTTCCCCTATACCATCCACAACCAGGGCGGCAGTATATACCAGCGAATTCAAACGCCCGCCAATTGAGGAGCAACGAAGCATTGCCGCGACCCTTGGCTCCCTCGACGACAAAGTCGAGTTGAACCGGCGGATGAATGAGACGTTGGAGGCGATCGCGCGGGCGGTGTTTCGGGATTGGTTCGTGGATTTCGGCCCCACCCGCCGCCAGATGGAAGGTGCCACCGACCCCGCCGCCATCATGGGCCACGCCTTTCCCCCTGAAAAAGCCGCCACCCTCGCCCCGCTTTTTCCGGCGAAGTTGGGAGAGGATGGGCTGCCGGAGGGGTGGGAAGAACAGGAGGTGGGCGGTCTTTGTCCCGTCGTCGGTGGAGGTACACCCAGTACAAAAGAACCAGCCTTTTGGGGAGATGGAACACACAACTGGGCGACACCCAAGGACCTGTCCAGACTCTCGGGCCTATTCCTGCGCGAAACCGAACGGCAGGTTACAGACGCGGGGCTCGCCAAGGTCAGCTCCGGCCTTTCGCCTATTGGTAGCGTCCTACTCTCATCTCGCGCACCAATCGGTTACGTCGCAATCGCCGAAGAGCCTGTTGCTGTAAACCAGGGTTTCATTGTCATGCAGCCCTCCTCCGATTTCCCGACCGAGTTTGCTTATTTCTGGATTCTGGAAAACCTCAACCTGATTAAAGCCAACGCGAATGGCTCGACCTTCCAAGAGATCAGCAAGAAGAACTTCCGTCCCTTGCGCGTGAATCACGCAGGCGAAGAACTGATTTCTAGTTTTTCGGCATTTTCAGTGCCATTGTTGGACCTGATCCGAAGCAACGAACAAGAAAACCAAACCCTCGCCGAGATGCGCGACCTCCTCCTGCCCAGGCTCATGTCCGGCGAAATCCGCCTGAAAAATGCGGAGGTGGTGCCGTTCTCCGAAGTGGGCCAGCCAGCCTCCGATTTCGCGACTGATCTGCTGGGCGAACGGGTCCTCACACCTGAGCAGGAAGACGAGCGTGACGCGGTTATCGTCGCGGCCACTGTGAAAGCTCTGCAAAAAGACGATTTGTTAGTTGGCAATGTGCGCGTGATGAAGGGGATTTACCTTGTGAAACGCAAACAGTCTTTTTCCGTGGCCAAGTTCGAAAGGCAGGCGGCCGGCCCATATGACCGGGCGCTTAACCAAGCGATCAAGGATTATGCGCGCGAGCGTAGCTGGATACGGGAAGCAACCACTTCCAGTGCGCGTGGAGAGCGTATTCGCGGAAACCGGCCAGCCAGCAAATATTCTGAAGTTGAGCCGTTGATCGTACACTATGATCTTGGAGACGGGCTGAACTGGCTGTCCGAACATTTCAAAGGGACGTCAGGGGAATGGATGGAATGCGTCGCCACTGTCGATGTCGCCGTGCAAGAATTGAACCGAAAGGGGCTGGATGTGACGGTCGAGGCCATCAAGTCCGACATTGCGTCTGACCCCGCATGGAAACCCAAGCTTTCGAAATCGCATTTTTCCGACCTTGAAATCAGAAGGGCTGTCAAAACGCTGGGGACGATATTCTAGGGGATGCAGAGTCATGAACACGAATACATTACGCCTGTTGTGGAGCTGACACCGGAAAGGAGCCTGATTTGACGGCCCGTTTGATCAACATTTATTGCGACGAAAGCTGTCATCTGGAAAATGATCGCGCACGGGCCATGGTGCTGGGGGGCGTTTATTGTGATACGTTGGAAATCCGGCGCATCTCAAACGCGGTTCGCGGGATAAAAGATCGGCACAATATCGCGCCGAGATTCGAGATCAAGTGGACCAAGGTTTCAAATGGTGCACTGCCGTTTTACCGCGAGCTTATTGCCTTTTTCCTGAATGATACATCCCTGCGGTTTCGCGGTGTGCTTGTCCCTGACAAATCAATCCTGAATCATGATGAATACGACCAGACCCATGATGACTGGTATTATAAAATGTACTATCTCATGCTGCGCTATGTGTTTTCGGCCCCACATTCCTATAACGTCTACTTGGACATCAAGGATACGCACGGTAGTGATAAAGTGCGGCATATGCATGAAATGCTGTGTAACAGTATTCACGACTTTGACCATCAGAGCATCCATCGCGTTCAGCAGATCCGTTCGCACGAAAGCCCGGTCTTGCAACTGGCGGATTTGCTGATCGGCGCGGTTGCTTATCAAAGTCGTGGATTGCAGGGCAGCGATGCGAAACTGCAATTGATCGCGGATTTAAAGCTGCGTCTTGGGGACAACATATTGACCCGTTCTTCTTCTTTTGGGGCAACCAAGTTTAACCTGTTCCGGTGGGAAGCGAATGGCGGGGCAAATGACCCGACCTGATCTGATTTCTTTTAATGACTTTAATGGAGACTGGTCCCGTTACGAAGACGGCCTCTATGCCGTTTTCCAGGGTGACATTCTGCGGTATGATCTGCGCTTTCGGGGTGCAAAGGTCACTGTGCGCCGCAATCCAGAGCACGAGCGCAAGTGGGCGGGGTTCTGGCATCTGATTTCTGAAGGGCGTGTTGAGGACGACCGATTGCCTGATTTGCGGCGATGTGAGCGCCTGACGTGGATTCGCTGGATCATCGAAAATGCGGACAGGTGTGCCAAGATTGATGTCTGGGAGAACCGGCGAGGACGTGAGACGAATACCCTGCTTTGGCTGCAGGAAGAATACTTGGTCATTTTGTCCGCTCGGTCAAAGAATTTTTTATTGAAAACAGCGTATTGCACTGAGCATGAGCATCGCATTCGCAAGCTCGGAGACGAAAGAGACAGTGCAAATGGAACCCTTTAAAACGGCTGAAGCCGCGCCGGTTTCCCGGAGCGGCTTCGAATACTCCTTCTACGCATGGCAGATGAACTGTCCTCAACATGTGTTATATTGCGGCGAATGTCAAGTTAGGCCAGCGTGTGCGGTGGTAGGGATTTGATATGAGTTTTACTGAAGATCTGGTTGAACGTGCCGCTCTAGACATTTTCCATGAATTGGGCTGGCGCTATGAAGACCCGGCCTCGATTGCCCCCGACGGGCCGGACAGGCGGCGGGTGTCGAATACAGAGACCCTTTTGCCGGGGTTGCTGGAAGAGGCAGCACGGCGGCTCAATCCAGACATTCCTGACGAGGCGTTGCAAGCCGCTCTGAAACGGGTGCAGATCACAGAAACGCCCTCATTGGTCGAGGAAAACCGTCGCATTCACCGGCTGCTGGTTGATGGCGTAGACGTGGAATACCGCCGCCCCGATGGCGCGATCAAAGGCGACAAGGTGCGGCTGGTCGACTTTGCCAATCCGGCGAACAACGACCTGATGGTGACAAACCAGTTCACCGTGGTCGAGGCTGGCCATAATCGCCGCCCGGATGTGGTGGCATTTGTCAATGGCCTGCCGCTGGTGGTGTCAATCGCAGAGTAAAATGGGTCCATGTCGCGGCGTAAAAATGGGCCACTTCGGTTGATGTTTTGTGGCGCTTTTGCACGCGTGCTCGTCACAAAGCTGAAGCGTGCCAAAGCGCATGCTGGCCATAAGGCCAGCATTATTCTGACTGTGATTGCGGGCTGGTTATTTTCGGTTGTTGCGACTGTGTTTGAGCCGATAGCTTTCGCCATTCATCTCGAGGATGTGGACGTGATGGGTTAAACGATCGAGTAGCGCACCGGTCAGCCGCTCAGAGCCAAAGACTTCAGTCCATTCATCGAAGGGCAGGTTCGAGGTTATGATGATGGAGCCGCGTTCATAGCATTGGGATATGACCT
This sequence comes from Roseovarius sp., assembly GCA_965207105.1. Lineage (GTDB taxonomy): Bacteria > Pseudomonadota > Alphaproteobacteria > Rhodobacterales > Rhodobacteraceae > Roseovarius. Next base: position 56,159 of record CBDBLS010000021.1, read on the forward strand.
CGAAGAGCAGCTCTGCGCCAGATTTGCTGAGCGGTACGAAGCCCAGTTCATCAATGATCAACAGGTTCTGGCTGGTCAGTTGCTTTTGAAGGCGCTGCAATCTCCGCTCATCTTGAGCCTCGATCAGATCATGGACTAATGCCGCAGCCGTTGTGAAGCGCACCTTCAGTCCTCTTTGACATGCAGCCAGCCCAAGTCCCAGGGCGATGTGTGTCTTGCCCGTGCCTGACGGGCCGAGCGCGATGATGTTCTCCCTGCGATTAACGTAATCGCATCGTGCCAGATCCATCGTCAGGGGCTTGTTCAAGCTTGGCATGATCTTGAAGTCAAAGCTATCCAAGCTCTTGGTGCTGGGGAACTTCGCCGCTTTGATGCGCCGTTCAATCATCCGGCGTTCGCGGTCGATCAATTCCATCTCACACAGCCGCGCCAGATAGTGGATGTGATCTTTGTTCTCTGCAGCACAGAGCTGCGCCTGTTTGGCATACTCGCCTTGGAACGTTGGCAGTCGCAGTTGTTTAAGATGATGCCGTAGAAGAATCCGAGGGGCTTCGGTCATGCCGCGGTCCTTCCCATCAAGCTCATGTAACTGGATGGGCGTGTTGTGCCGACATTGGCCTTGGGCAAGTATGGATAGAAGTCCAAATCCAATCGTGGTGGCCGCTTCTCAACCCGACACAGTACAAGGTGTTTTACGGCGTCATAGCCAATTGCACCCATATCTATTGCCTGCTGGATTGCGCCTTGCACAACATCCATTTCGAAGGTCTCCAAAAGGCGCAAGACTTGAACGTATTCTCGCTTGCCCGGCTTACCCATTCTGGCTTCAAGCAGTCGGTGCAGCGTGGCAAATACATCTGGCAAATGCCAACCCTGCAAAGGCGCGGCCTGATCCAGGGCACCCACCTTTTGTTCAAGCAGGGGCAAAAAGTGCAATGGGTCAAAGACCATATCCGCTGATGTGTAGGATCGTTTGTGCCGCGCAATAATCTCATTGCCGCAGCCGATGATAACCTCATGCACAAACCCACGCACATGAACATCGTGGTGCGCATAGGCTACTGGCACCGAGTAATCATTGCTGCGATAGCGCACCATTGAGATCGACGTTGCACGCGTGCTGACGTGATCGCAGGCTTCATATTCTGCGACGGGCAATCCCATCAGAGCATCCAAATCCGACATCAGGCGTGCGCCTATGGTTTGGGTGTGACCCCGCAACGTATCGTCCTGACGTGCTAAACACTTCTCTTCCAAATGTGCGTTCAGATCATCAAAGCTGTCATAGCGAGGTGCGGGAACCATGAAGTTGCGGCGGGTGTATCCAACCATGCCCTCAACGTTGCCTTTATCGTTCCCTCGCGCGGGTCTGCCAAACTTGTCATCAAACAAGTAATGCGACTGCAGTTCCGTAAACCGACGTGTGCGGATGCGCGTCTTATCCCCGAGTATCCGAGCCACGGCGATCTTGGTATTGTCGTAGAGAATGGATTGCGGAATGCCGCCAAAGAATGCAAAGGCGGACACATGGCCATCGCAAAACGCCTCGGTTGTCTCAGCTGGATATCCCTTCACAAACACCGCATCAGAATGTGGCAAGCTCATCACGAAGAAGTGGATCTTGCATTCCACGCCACCGATCACGCCCAGCGTCTCACCAAAATCAACCTGCGCATGGCCCGGCCGATGCGACAACGGCACAAACACCTCTTTGGTGCGCCGTTTTTGCTCGCGCACGTAATAGGTCACCGTGGTCAGGCTGCCGGCATATCCATGCTCATCGCGCAGCCGTTCAAAGATGCGCTTGGCCGTGTGTCGCTGCTTTTTGATCAGGGCTTTGTCTGTGCGCAGTATCTCATCGACCACACCAACATAACCATCAAGCGTTGGCCGCCGAGGCGCTTCCGACCGACGATACCCAGGCGGAAGTTCATGGCGCAGCATCTTCGCGATCGTCTTACGATCTTTGTTCTCTAATCTGTCAATGCGTGTTTCCTGAGTTTCCTGCTTTTGATGTCAGAGGTTGCCTTTGTTCTCTTCGAACTCTGAGGTTCATGATGGGGTTGGCTGGGTGTGGGTCGGCAATGTTGAAACCGCAATCATACCGTTGGTCTTGGCTGTTGCTACAGAATCGGCGCCGTGTCTCACGCCCTCCCTCGGGCATCGTCCCAGATGGGAACTTTGATTTAGGAATCCTCGTTGTCGCCTCGTAAGCCTTACGCGGACTGGAAGTCAGTTTTGTCTCGCATAATGGCATGAAGTATGATTGCCAGACGACGCGCCAGAGCCACTCGGGCCTTTCTCATCGTTGAGCGCGCACCGATTGCGAGGGCCCATGTCTTCAATTTGAGCGGAGCGGCATACCGCGTCAGCATCACATTGGCGGCCTCATAGAGAAGCGTTCTGACGCGCACGTCGCCCCGCTTTGAGATGCTGCCCGTGTAGTCGATTTCACCAGATTGATGCCGTCGCGGCACCAGTCCAAGATACGCCCCCACATCACGCGATTTCCTGAAACGCGACGGATCATCAATTGCTGCGGCAAAGGCCAATGCTGTGATCGGACCGACCCCTGGTACCGTCATAAGGCGCTGGCAGACTTCGGATTTGCGGGTCATCTTTTTGATGTCGCCATCAATGGCTGCAACCGCCGCGAGGATTGCTTCGCGTGCTGCGAACAGTCCGCAAATTGCGGCATGGAGGCCAGGCACTCCATCGCTAACTTTTAGCGCCGCGTTTTTGAATGCCGGAGACAAAGCTCGTGGCAGCCGCACGCCGAAGACGACGACCAGACCGCGGATCTGATTGTCGAGCGTCACACGCTGTCCGACCAGCTTCTTGCGGGCTGCGATCAGCGACCGGATTGCGTGCGCTGACAGTGATTTGACATGGGTCGGCTTGTAGAATCCCGTCCGCGCCAGGTGTGCCAAACCGCGGGCATCATTGCGGTCCGTCTTGTGGCCGGCCAGAGATTTAAGGGCCTGATATGCTTGCCTGCTCTCGATGCAAACAACCGGGACACCAAGCTCCGTCAGCCCATGGTAAAGCATTGGTGCCATCCGTCCCGTTTCAAATACAACTTTGGCACATGGTGGTCCAGAAGCGAGGAAGTCAGCGATCGCTTTTGGTGTTGAGCTCGCTTTTCCTTCACGAATAAGGGCCCCTTCACGATCCAGAATGCAGATATGCGTCTCTTCCATGGACACATCCAAACCAGCAAAATATTCCATTGGTCAGTCTCCTTTTCAATTGCATGTGCATCCAGAATAACAGGGGTAACTGAGTGCTGATCCTGATTACGCCATGTTGAAAAACCGCGCCGCTTCTCGGCCAGACATACCGTCCTTCAAACAAGCACGGCGCACACGACTATAAATATCCACAGAATACATCTCCCGCCCTCCGAATAAACGAAGGGCACAAACTGGCGGACTTTTACTCCGCTACAACTGCGATATGCAGCCGCTTCTGTGGCCCAATATTGCTCCGCGTTTTACACTCCTTTGATTTGTATACGTTCGCCCTCGGATGCCTGCCCTGCGACGGGCAAGGTCAGTAGCATTCCCAGCAAAGCTAAAGTGGTTCGCATGATGCAGTTCCTATCTATTGTTCGGTGCGACTATCTCATAGGTTTTTGATCGCGCCTACAGGCATTATCGTCATGCTCCTTCAGTTTGGAAGCATGGACCGAATTACTCATACACAGAAGACAGGACACTCTCAGCCTGATCAAAGCACAACGTGATACGAAGACCCGGGGGGGGGCACCCCCGGGTTTTTTCTTGCTGTGGACATGGGCGGTGGCGGCGGCTAAATCAGCCTGACGCCCCCGATCGCCCCGCGAAAGAGACGCCTTATGTCCAGCCTGAATGATATCCGTTCAACCTTTCTGAACTTCTTTGAAAAGAACGATCATACAATCGTTGATAGCTCGCCCCTGGTGCCGCGCAACGACCCGACCCTGATGTTCACAAACTCAGGGATGGTGCAGTTCAAGAACCTGTTTACCGGGGTCGAACATCGCGACTATACACGCGCCACCACCAGCCAGAAATGCGTGCGGGCGGGCGGCAAACACAATGATCTGGACAATGTAGGTTATACCGCGCGCCATCACACTTTCTTTGAGATGCTGGGCAATTTCAGTTTTGGGGATTACTTCAAGAAGGAAGCGATCCCGATGGCCTGGGATCTGCTGACCAAGGATTTCGGTCTGGATAAGTCCAAGCTGCTGGTCACCGTGTATCACACGGATGACGAGGCTGCTGAAATCTGGAAAAAACATGCCGACCTGAGCGATGACCGGATCATCCGTATCGCAACGGATGATAACTTCTGGTCGATGGGCGCAACCGGCCCTTGCGGCCCCTGCACCGAGATCTTCTACGATCACGGCCCCGAGATCTGGGGTGGCCCTCCGGGCAGCGCCGAGGAAGATGGCGACCGGTTCATTGAGATATGGAACCTCGTTTTCATGCAGAACGAGCGGTTCGAGGATGGCAGTCAGGTCGATCTTGAGATGCAATCGATCGACACCGGCATGGGGCTGGAGCGGATCGGTGCGCTTTTACAAGGCAAGCACGACAATTACGACACAGATCTGATCCAAAGCCTGATCGAAGCCAGTGCAGATGCCACGAACAGTGATCCCGATGGCCCCGGCAATATCCACCACCGGGTGATTGCCGACCATCTACGCTCGACGTCGTTCCTGATAGCCGATGGCGTGATGCCGTCCAACGAGGGGCGCGGATACGTGCTGCGCCGGATCATGCGCCGCGCCATGCGCCATGCGCATCAACTGGGCAGCAAGGATCCGGTGATGTACCGGCTGGTGCCCGCGCTGGTCGCTCAGATGGGGCAGGCCTTCCCGGAATTGGGACAAGCGCAAGCGTTGATCGAAGAAACGCTGGAGTTGGAAGAAACCCGCTTCAAGCAGACCCTTGATCGCGGATTGCGCCTGCTGGATGATGAATTGGACGCATTGCCGGACGCTGCGAGTCTACCCGGGGAAACCGCGTTCAAGCTCTATGATACCTATGGGTTCCCGCTTGATCTGACTCAGGATGCGTTGCGAGAGAAAGGCCGCGAAGTGGATGTGGCAGGTTTCAACGCTGCCATGGCGGAACAAAAGGCACAGGCGCGCGCAGCATGGTCCGGCTCGGGCGAGGCGGCGGATGCCACGATCTGGTTCGACATTGCCGATACCAATGGCGTGACAGATTTTCTGGGCTATGACACCGAAACCGCCGAAGGGCAGGTGGTGGCGTTGGTGCGCGATGGCGCACGAATTGACGCGGCCGAGACCGGCGAGAGCGTTCAGGTGGTTCTGAACCAAACGCCGTTTTACGCCGAATCCGGAGGCCAGGTTGGCGATAACGGCACTTTGAAAACAGACGCCGCGACTGTGCGTGTCACCGACACCCGCAAAGTGGCGGGCGTGTTTCTGCATGTTGGAGATGTCACGGACGGGCGGATTGAAATCGGACAGGCGGCGCAGCTTGAGGTCGATCATGCCCGACGCGCCGCGATTCGCGCCAATCACTCGGCCACCCACCTGTTGCATGAGGCGCTTCGCAATGCGCTTGGCGATCACGTCGCACAGCGTGGATCACTGAATGCCGAGGACCGTCTGCGCTTTGATTTCAGCCATTCCAAGGCGCTGAGCCAGGCTGAATTGGCGCAGGTCGAGGCAGAAGTGAACGATTACATCCGCCAGAACAGCCCGGTGGAAACCCGGATCATGACGCCGGATGATGCGCGCGAGATCGGCGCGCAGGCGCTGTTTGGTGAGAAATACGGCGACGAGCTGCGTGTCGTGTCTATGGGCCGCGAGGCAGGATCGGATAAGGGTCTTGATAAGCAGACCTATTCGATTGAGCTGTGCGGAGGCACGCATGTACGTAAAACGGGTGATATCGGGCTGTTTGTCGGCCTGGGGGATAGCGCATCCAGTTCGGGTGCGCGCCGGATCGAGGCGCTGACCGGACCCGCGGCTCTGGCCTATCTGAACGGGCAGGATGCAACCGTCCGCGCCTTGGCAGGCGAGATGAAGGCGCGCCCCGACGAGTTGCTTGATCGGGTGAAATCTCTGCAGGACGAGCGCAAGGCGCTGGCCAACGAAGTGGCTCAGCTGCGGCGCGATCTGGCCATGGCTGGCGGGGCCGGACAGGGCGGTGGCGATGAGGCGCAGGATGTGAATGGCGTGAAATTCGTCGCGCGCGTGTTGTCTGGCGTGTCGGGCAAGGATCTGCCCCCGCTGATTGACGAACACAAGTCCAAGCTGGGCTCGGGTGCGATCCTGCTGATTGGCGACAGTGACGGCAAGGTTGCTGTGGCCGCAGGCGTGACAGATGATTTGACCAGCACCGTTTCGGCGGTTGATCTGGTCAAGGCCGCTGTGGTTGAGCTAGGCGGCAAAGGTGGCGGTGGCCGCCCGGACATGGCGCAAGGCGGGGCCAAGGATGCCAGCAATGCCGACGCCGCTATCAACGCGGCCAAAGCCGTTATTCGAGGATAAGATATGCCAGCCCTGTGGATTGCCCATGTGACTGTGACTGACGAAGAGGCCTACGGCAAATACGCCAAACTGGCCGGGCCTGCGATTGAAAAGCATGGCGGATACTTCATTGCCCGCGCAGGGCGGTATGTGCAACTGGAAGGCACCGACCGGCCCCGTAATGTGGTGGCGAAGTTCCCCTCGGTCGAGGCGGCTTAGACCTGTTATCACAGCCCCGAGTACCAAGAGGCGCTGAGCCATGCGCGCGGGGCCTCCGAGCGGGGAATGTCCGAAGCTCTGTGTATGGGGTTTGGCCCATGCGGTTAAAACGGGTCATCTGTTGAACCGTTCCGGGTATGGAAAAGGCGTTAGGCGAAGGCGCATATAATGCCATGCGCGGTCATGGTGGATGGTGTGCTGAGGTTGTCACCCCGGGCCGGATCGCGCGGGGGAACACACTGAAACCGATTTTCGATTAAGTCGTTTTCGACATCCGCTTGCGTTCATGCGGGTCAAGATAGCGTTTGCGCAGACGGATCGCATTCGGCGTCACCTCGACCAGCTCATCATCATCCACATAGGCAATCGCCTGTTCGAGGCTCATGATCACAGGCGTGGTCAGGCGGACGGCCTCGTCGGTGCCACTGGCGCGCACGTTGGTCAGTTTCTTGCCCTTGAGCGGGTTCACTTCCAGATCATTTTCGCGGCTGTGTTCGCCGATGATCATGCCAGTATAAACCTTTTCCTGGGGCGTAATGAACATCTTCCCGCGTTCTTCGAGGTTCCACAGCGCATAGGCCACCGCATCACCGTTTTCCATTGAGATCAAAACACCTGCGCGCCGTCCGGGAATGGACCCCTTATGCGGTGCCCAAGCATGAAAGACGCGGTTCAGCACGCCCGTGCCGCGCGTGTCGGTCAGAAATTCGCCGTGATAGCCGATCAGCCCGCGAGAGGGCACATGGGCGATGATGCGGGTCTTGCCTGCGCCGGCAGGGCGCATCTCGGCCAACTCACCTTTGCGGGGGCCGGTGATTTTCTCGATCACAGCGCCGGAATAATCGTCATCGACGTCAATGGTCACTTCTTCGATGGGCTCCAGCCGTTCGCCGTTTTCACCTTCGCGCAACAGAACCTGAGGGCGGGAAATCGACAGCTCAAACCCCTCGCGGCGCATGTTCTCGATCAACACGCCCATCTGCAATTCGCCGCGGCCTGCCACTTCAAACGCTTCGCCACCCGGTGTGTCCGAAATGCGGATGGCCACGTTGGATTCGGCCTCTTTCATCAGGCGTTCGCGGATCACGCGCGATTGCACCTTCTTGCCGTCACGACCGGCCAGCGGGCTGTCGTTGATGCCAAAAGTCACGGTGATGGTGGGCGGGTCGATGGGCGGTGCCTCAAGTGGCTCGTCCACGGCCAGCGCACAGATCGTGTCAGCTACGGTGGCCTTGGACATGCCCGCGAGGGACACGATATCGCCCGCCGACGCCTCTTCTATGTCCGATGAGGCCAGACCCCGGAAAGCCTGAATACGGGTGACGCGAAACTGCTCGATCTTTTGGCCCACGCGGCTGAGCGCCTGCACGGTTGCCCCAACCTTCAGCTTGCCCGATTCCACGCGACCGGTCAGCAGACGGCCCACAAACGGATCGGCCCCCAGCGTGGTGGCCAGCATGCGGAAATCTTCGTTCTCATGGGCCAACTGGCGCGGGGCAGGGACGTGGTTGATTATCAGATCAAACAGCGCCGTGAGGTCTTTGCGCGGTCCGTCCAGCTCGTGATCGGCCCAACCTGATCTGCCGCTCGCATACATATGCGGGAAATCCAGCTGATCATCTGTGGCGTCAAGATTGGCGAACAGGTCAAAACACTCATCCAGCGCGCGATCCGGCTCGGCGTCGGGTTTGTCGACTTTGTTGAGCACCACGATCGGGCGCAGACCCAGGGCCAGCGCCTTTGAAGTTACGAATTTGGTTTGCGGCATCGGGCCTTCGGCGGCATCCACCAGCAGGACAACACCGTCGACCATGCTGAGAATCCGCTCCACCTCGCCGCCGAAATCGGCGTGGCCAGGAGTATCGACGATGTTGATACGATGCCCCTTCCACTCGACCGAGGTGGGTTTGGCAAAAATGGTGATCCCACGCTCGCGTTCCAGGTCATTGCTGTCCATGGCCCGCTCGGACACGGCCTGATTTTCCCGGAACGCCCCGGATTGTTTCAGCAATTCGTCCACCAGGGTGGTTTTTCCGTGGTCCACGTGGGCGATGATTGCGATGTTGCGCAGGTCCATTTTCGGCGTTCCTCAAGATGCTTGATCGCGCCCTACAGGGAAGCCCGCAGAAAGGCCAGAGCCAATGCGCGGGATTTCAGGCGGCGCGGGATTTCCGCCAGGGCAGGCGGGGCCGCTCCATCCGCAGCAAGGTGGGACCAAGGGCGCGGACCTGTGCGCCGGTGCCGATTTTGAAACGGGCCAGACCGGGGCTGTGATCGGTATCGACAACGCCAAGGTCAAAGCGCGTATAGCCTCGCCGCGCCAGCCAGTTAGAGGCGTGCCACATCAGCAGGTTGTGGCTTGAAGCGGCGCGCCCGGCATCGTCGCTCCACCCGATATGATAGGTGGCACCGGGATGGTGCAGCAGAACCAGCATGAAGGCGTGCAGGCCATCAACGCCAGAGGCGCGGAAGATGCGGATGTCCTTTGGGTTGGCCGTGGCCCAATGTTGCACGAAGGACAGGGGCAGGGCACGGTAATGGCGTTGTTTACGTTGTGTTGCCTCGATTGCCAGAAGATGGCTGTCACGTTCTGCGCGAAAGGGGCTGTCGGTGAGGGTTGTGCATTGTCTTTCGCCGTGGCGCAGACGGTTGCGCCACTTGCCATGCTGGGTCGCGAGGCGGGCGGGTAGGGGCGCAGTCAGATCTAGTTGGGCCATGTATTGCGGGGTCATGATGTGGCGAAAACCCGCCTCGCGGTAGGGGCCAAGCATGTCTGATCCATCAGGTGTCGCAAGCGTGAGTGCGGAACCGGACAGATGATCGAGCAACGCAGCCAATGCTGCGGATGCCGTGCTTGGGGCTATGTTGCAAGCCCAGACCGGCCCCCGGGCAGTCCAGTCTACTGGGACAGGGCCGAGGCGGCGATGAACCACCTGTGCGCGCCCGATGGTCTGCCCCTGATCGCGGATGATGTAGGCCTGCGCACTACGCCCCATCCGTTGCACGGCGCGCAGATAGGTGGGATGTTGTTGCATCGCCAACGGACCGAAAGAGGTCAGATCATCAGGGCAGCATCTGTGTTTGTGGTCAAGGGCATATTGGCACCCACTTTCGATTTTCCGAGATGAGGGTATTCGCCACGATTGCCAGTTTTCGAATGACCGCAGTGATTGCGACTTTGAACGGCTTTCCGTTTTCCCTGAGCCGTTCATAGAAAGCGGCGAAGTCTCGGTTTGAGCGAGCTGCAGCAACGGCGGCCATGTAGAGCGTGTTGCGAACGCTTGCTCTGCCACCGCGAATGCGGCGTTGACCCCGCATGGCGCCGGAATCGCAGTTCATGGGCGCAACCCCGACAAGGGCGGCAATCCGGGGTGCGTTGACCTGTCCCGGTTCGTCCAGTTCCGCAATCATCGTTGCCGCCGAGATCGGCCCGACGCCTGGTATCGAAGTCAGGATATCAAAGCGATGTTTGAGATCGGGTTCGCGGCGCAGAAGTTGTCGGAGTTCAGTATCCAGAGCCGCAAGGTGGCGTTCGGCCATCTTGATCCGCGCACGCATCTGTCGGCTGATCAGACTGTGCCCGGTCACGCTCAACTGGTTTTGCAAAGCTCCTTTCTGCCGGGAAATTTGCCGCCCGGCAACCGGGAGAGCGGCCAGATCGGCGCGAGCCGGGGCAGGGGGGCCTTTGCTTCCGGTTTCACCATCGCGGCAAACAGCGCGAGGGATCTGGCGTCAATCGCGTCGGTTTTGGCCAGTTGCCCCATCATATCAGCGAACTTTCGGGTGCGGTATGGGTTCATCACAGCCACATGGAAACCCGCATCATGCAGGTGCCGGTGCGCGCGCCGATGACAGCTGCCGGTTGCCTCCGGCACGATCAACTCAGGTTGATATGATCGAAGGAAGCGGGCGAACCGTTGCAGGCCTGCTTTGTCATTACTCACGCTCTGCGACAGGCCTGTTGGGTGAAGATAGACATCAAGACGTGATTCACTCACATCGATGCCGACATATACTTGCTCTGTGGCAAGCTGGGGAGAAGCGGTCTTTCCTTGTATACGGGACATCCGGGATTCCCTTTCATCTGTTCAGATCAGTTTTCCATGAATCGACCCGGTCAAGCTGCCCTGCGGCCCACAAAGCCAAGGGAACGACGACCCAAATCGAGCGCCCGGATGGGATGGCCATCCCATCCGGGCAACCATCAATCTGCTGCAGATTGATGGCAAGGAAAACATACAAGGGCAGGATATCCATGTCCCGATTAACCAGATGAACACCTAATTCATGGTTAATGGCCCTATGAAACGATCAGATAAACTTGTGTTGGGTATCCATGCCCCGGCACCGCGCCCGACGCCGTATGCGGCTTTCTGCGTAGCCGTTGCGCTATCGGTGCCTGTGGCGGTGATCCTTTGGGGAATCGAGTGGCTCTGGATGTAACAAACCCCGATTCTGGATAAGGTTGATTTGTTGAGAGGGTGTTCACGAACGCGTCGCGTCGTGATGCAAGATCGTATCTGCAACAATACGGTCGATCCGTCCCATGTCCCTGTCCACCACCGCGCTCTTTTGCTGTCTCGCCGATTTTGCTGAAACCTTTGAAGACCGGGAACGCCATCGGCTAATTCCGACATCGCGCAAGAGGCGACGCGCTGGCAAGTTGTCATTGGGCGAGATGTTGTTCATCATGGTGCTGTTTCACCTCTCCCCGTTCAAGGATTTCAAGCACTTCCGGGTGCATGGAGTCGAACAGAAATATCGTGACTGCTTTGGTGAGCTGCCCTCGTATGGGCGCTTTGTTGCCCTTATGCCGCGTCTCCCTGCACCGTTTTGCGTGCTGATCCACAACCTGTCGGGCCAAGAGACAGGCGTCTACATCGCCGACAGCACCAGGCCGGCAGTCTGTGCCAATCCGCGCATCAGCCGTAACCGGACCTTCAAGGGCCTTGCCGCACGCGGGCATTCGACCATGGGCTGGTTCTTTGGCTTCAAACTACACGTGGTGATGAACCATCGCGGCGAATTGATGGCCGTGAAAATCACACCGGGCAACACGGATGATCGTGCACCACTGACGGAAATGGTCACCGGACTGGAAGGAAACCTCTTGGCGGACAAGGGCTGCATCTCGAAGAAACCCTTCGCGAAACTTTGGAAACAGGGGCTGCACCCGATCACCGGCATCCGTCGAAACATGAAGAACTGTCTGATGCCGATCATGGATAAGCCGCTGTTACGAAGCCGGTTTATCGTTGAAACCCTCTTTGGCAAGCTCAAATCCGAAATGGGTCTGGAGCATACACGGCACCGATCCCCAACAAACGCATTCGTTCACATCCTATCCTGCCTGGTAGCCTATGTGCTCGGCAAAACCAAAGTCAGAATGAAAAACACCGCTTATCCATAACTCGGGTTAACAAAGCCGCCCGGTTGGGGCGGCTTTGCAAAAAAGGCCATTGGTGGGCGTTGGCGATCAGAACGGGATTTCGTCGTCAATATCGCCGCGGTCCGAAACCGGCGCGCTGGACGGGCCGGGGCCAGGATCGCCGTAACCGCCGCCTTGGCCACCGCCGCCATATCCACCACCGCCGCTGCCGCCACCTTCGCTGCGACCATCCAGCATGGTTAATGTCCCGCCAAAGCCTTGCAGCACCACTTCGGTTAAATAGCGGTCCTGACCGGATTGATCCTGCCATTTGCGGGTTTGCAACTGACCTTCGATGTAAACCTTCGAGCCTTTGCGCAGATATTGCTCGGCGATACGCACCAGACCTTCCTGAAAGATCGCGACCGAGTGCCACTCTGTCCGCTCTTTGCGTTCACCGGTGTTGCGATCCTTCCATGTCTCAGAGGTGGCAATGCGCAGGTTGCACACTTTGCCGCCGTTCTGAAAGGTGCGCACCTCGGGATCACGGCCCAGATTGCCGATAAGGATAACTTTGTTAACGGATCCGGCCATTCTGACCTCCTGCTGATTCATGATTTTCCTAACTTAGCAGAGGTTACACCACCCCATCGCGGTGAAGGAAAGGTAAAAATCTGATATAAAATGCGCTCTTTCCCGCAGGATGTCGCCGATTGGGCGTTGAGTTCTGGAATTTCACCCAGAATCACGTATAGTTCCGCGCAATTGGGGTTTGGGGGCAGTTACCCGTTATGAAGTTCACGACGATTGTGCTTGTGTCTGCAGGGATGATCCTGCCGGGCGTTGCTCAGGCGGATATTTTTTCGTCCAAAAACCGCTCGAAGCTGTTTAAATCACAAACCAGCGTTCTGGATACGCGGGCCAATGAGCAATACAAAAGCTCGGTGCGCCTGCAGCCCAAAAAAGTCATCACCCCCACCAAATGGGGCAATGATGACGGTCTGCCAACGCGCGGCTATTCGGGCAAATATCGCGGTAAATTCATGCAGATGGCGCGTGAGGCCGCACGACGCAATAACGTGCCCGAAGACCTGTTCCTGCGGCTGGTGCAGCAGGAATCCAACTGGCGCGCCACGGCACGCTCGCACAAAGGTGCGATTGGTCTGGCGCAACTGATGCCGGGCACAGCCGCTGTGTTGCGGGTCGATCCGCATGACCCTTATCAAAACCTTGATGGTGGTGCGCGCTATTTGGCCGAGCAGTATCGAACCTTCGGATCATGGCGTCTGGCCTTGGCCGCGTATAACGCGGGTCCAGGCGCTGTCATCAAATACGGGGGCGTGCCACCCTTCAAGGAAACCCGGAACTACGTGCGTAAAATCTGGGGCCGCTAAGCCGGTTCAGGCCGCAAACCCGATCTTGTAGAGATGAATTTCGTGCGATGGATGCTTGTCCGCGTTCACCAAAGTCCCGTTGTGATGGCTGTAGAGCGTGCGCCAATAGGGCTGAATGATCACCGCCTCATCGCGCAGAATGGTCTGTAGCTGACGCATGATATCACGGCGTCTGGTGGCATTCGCCTCGGCCATGGCGCGATCCAGCAAGGCGTCAAACTCGGCATTGGCAAAGCCGGTTTCGTTCCACACCGCGCCGCTGCGATAGGCCAGACCCAGCACCTGAACCGCCAGCGGGCGATGGTTCCACTGGGTCAGTGAAAACGGATAATCACGCCAGTTCTGCCAGAAGGCACTGCCGGGCTGGATCGTGCGTTTCACCTTGAATCCCGCATCGCGCAGCTGTGCCGCGACCGCATCACCAGTGTTGCGCTGCCATTCGTCGTCGATGGTGATCAGATCATGTTCAAACTCGGCCTGCCCGATCTCGTCTTTCAGCTCCTGAGCCTTGGCCGGATTAAATTCAGCCGGACCGATATCGGCATAAGAGGGTTGGATCGGGCTGACATGGTGATTGGCGGCCACAGTGCCGCGACCGGCATAGCCCAGTTCCAGACAAATCTCATTGTCGACCGCGAACGCCAACGCGCGGCGCATGCGCAGATCACTATAGGGTCGTTGATCCCCAACCTCGGCTGTCTGATGAGTGCGGATCACGCAGGTGGCGGCGGTTTCGGCACCTGATTTCACCCAGCCCTGGGTGTCCATCACATCTATGAAATCGCCGACTGTTTCATAAAGCAGATCAACCTCATCCGCCTTGGCAGCTGCGACCCAGTTTGACGGGTCGGTGCCGTAATCCAGAAACTCAACGCGATCCAGATAGGGTCCGCCGAAAACGTCGCTGCCCCACCAGGTATGATCGGGATGGCGTTCGAGTATGCATTTTTCCCCCACGATCAGTTCAACAGGGCGGAACGGACCGGTGCCGATACTATGTTCAAACGGATCGCCGCCCTCATAGCTTTCATGCATGATCGCTGCCGGATAATCCGAAAGGTTGGCCACCAGCGTGACATCCGGCGCGCTGAGCGTGAGGGTCAGTTGGTGATCGTCCACAATGCTGATGGCGTCATCGCGCAACTGCCCGGTGGTGGTGTCCATCAACCCCGGAAAACGGCTGGCCATCGAATTGCCGGGCGCGGCACTGTCACACCAGCGCGCCAGATTGCGCGCCACATCAGCAGCGGTGAAGGCATCGCCGTTGTTCCAGGTCACGCCCTGGCGTAATAAAAGCGTGTATTGGGTGGCGTCGTCATTTACCTCCCAGCTTTCCAGCAAGATGCCCCGAAAGCTGCCGTCGCCTTCATATTCTACCAGATACTCCAGAAAGCCCCGGGTTTGATTGCCCAGCTCGCTCCAGTCAAAGCTGCGCGGATCGCGCATCGCCCGCACGCTTTGCTGGATGCGCAACGTGCCGCCCTGACGGATCGCTTGCTGGGCCTTGGCGGGTGTTGGCAGACCGACCAACGCACCCGCACTGGCCACAGACACACCCAGCGCTGTCATACGGATCAGAAACGCGCGACGCGACAGGCGGCGGGCCTGATAATCCTTGGCATAGGTCTGGGCAGCGGGGGGCAGGAGCGCGTTCATTTTATCTTCCGGGCTAAGTGGATATGGTCGCGACCCTACAAGGCATCGCGCCGCGCGACCAGCCCTGGATCACGCCACATTTGCGTGAAGCTCAGAGCGCGCGCGTTTGCGCAGGGCTGACGGGGTCATACCGGTATGATGCTGCACAAACCGTGAGAAATATCCGGCGCTGTTGAACCCCAAGGTGACCGCGACCTGTGCAATGGGGCGTTCGCCCCGTTCCAGCAAGGTACGGGCGGCATGCAGGCTGCGCTCGGTCAGAAGGTCCGAGGCGGTCAGGCCTGCGCAGTGTCGGCAGGTTCTGGTCAGGTGGGTCGGGGTGACCCCCAGGATTCGCGCATACTCGGCCATCGGCTGACCGGTGGTGTAATCCCGCTCGATCAGGGCGGCATAGGCCCGCACCAACCGCTCGGCGGCGTTAAGTTTAGGAGCAGGTGCATCGTCGGCAATCATGGCGCGCCTTAGCCAGATCGTCAGCATGGCGCCATGGGCATTCAACGCTTCATCCATGAAAGACCGGTCGTTGTTCTGCTCGCGCTGCATGGTCTCAAGAATACCGGTCAGTTCAGCCTGCGCCTGCACCTCGCGAATGCGCAACAAGGTCGGTGTGTCGGGCATCAACAACGG
This sequence comes from Roseovarius sp., assembly GCA_965207105.1. Classification (GTDB taxonomy): domain Bacteria; phylum Pseudomonadota; class Alphaproteobacteria; order Rhodobacterales; family Rhodobacteraceae; genus Roseovarius. Next base: position 71,922 of record CBDBLS010000021.1, read on the forward strand.
TCCTTCAGTGGGTATCAGACACACCAGCCCAAAACTCTGTTTGTTCATTTTCCACCTAATGGTTTGAAACCTCCGACTTTAGTCGGAAAAAGATTCAAACGTGCGCCGAAGGCGCTCAAGACCCACTGAACCCTCTGACTTTAGTCGGAGGAGGTTCAGTTCAAGCGAGAAGGGAGTGCCTGCGGGGATGGCCAGGGCAGTATGCACGCCAAAGCCACGCCGAATGCCTTCGATCACACAGCGCCCCTGGCCCCGGGTTTGCCAGACCAGCGCATGATCGGCACAGCTGTGTTGCAGTTCCAGAGCCCAGTTGGCGCCGGCGGCCCATTGGGCGATGGTCAGAATGCGGGGATGATCGGACAAATGTGGCCCTGCCAAGCGAAACGGTTCGGTTTTGACAGATTTGGCAGAAAAATCAGACGTTGTCAGGAAAAAAAGTTGAAAATTCTAAAGTTTAGCGGGATCCAGCCGGTGCCATGCACCCATCCGTGCACGAAACCAGGTGCGTTGCCGCTTGGCAAATTGCCGTGTGGCGATGGTGGCCGTCTCGCGGGCTTGATCCAATGTGATGTCTCCGCGCAGATAAGCGATCAACTCGGGCGCGCCGATCGCCTTGGCTGAGGGCAGGGCCGGGTCCCAATCGGTGAGGTTTGCGCGCGCCTCGTCAAGGGCGCCGGTCGTCAGCATCTGATCGAACCGTGTGGCGATGCGCGTGTTCAGCCAATCCCTGTCGGCGTCCAGCAGGATCGGTGTGCACCGCTCCAGCGGCAGGACCGGCGGCGGTGTATCGCTATGCCAGCAGGCCAGCCCGCGCCCCGTGCTCGCCTGCACCTCCCAGGCGCGCTGCACGCGCATCGGGTTTTGCAGGTCGATCTTGTCCTGGGTGACTGGATCAAGTGTTGCAATCATCGCGGCCAACCCCTGATTACGCAGCATCGCATTGCCTTGCTGGCGGATGGCGGCAGGGGTTTGCGGAATCTCGGCCAGCCCGTCGGTGAGGGCCGCGAAGTAAAGTCCGGTGCCCCCGACGATAATCAGGCGGTACGGACCATTAAGCAGGGGGGAGACCTCGCGCAGCCATCGCCCGGCGGAATAGGGTTGATCGTAAGCAATGTGACCAAACAGGTGATGGAGTGCTGCGTCCTCATCCTCGGGGCTGGCCCGCGCGGTGAGCACGCGCCAATTGGCATAGACTTGGATCGCATCGGCATTGACGATCACACCGCCATCGCGGGCGGCAATCCGCAGCGCCAGTGCCGATTTGCCCGAGGCCGTTGCCCCGGCAATCAGCACCGGACGATCCGGTGGGATATCCATGTCCAACCCGTTCATCCTGCCGAAATACCCATATTTGACCATATGTGCGAGGCGCATTTGTGCAAATTCGCCTGCGACGCGGACTCTGCGATTGAACCTTGCGCCCATTTCCGACATCTTGCGCGCAAATCTGACCTTCAAGTGAAAGTGCTGCCCATGGCCGATGTCGACACCCCCGCCGCGAGTTTCAAACGTGTGCTTCTGAAGATTTCAGGCGAGGCGTTGATGGGTGATCAGGGGTACGGCCTGCACCCCCCCACGGTCGAGCGGATCGCGCGCGAGGTCAAGAGCGTGCATGACATGGGGGTCGAGATCTGCATGGTCATCGGCGGCGGCAATATCTTTCGCGGGCTGCAGGGCAGCGCGCAGGGGATGGAACGCACAACGGCCGATTACATGGGCATGCTGGCAACGGTGATGAATGCGCTGGCCATGCAGAGTGCGCTGGAGGGTGAGGGTGTGTTTTGCCGGGTGATTACGGCCATTCGCATGGATGAAGTGGCGGAGCCCTATATCCGCCGCCGCGCCGTGCGCCACCTTGAGAAAAAGCGGGTTTGCATCTTTGCCGCCGGCACCGGCAACCCTTATTTCACAACCGATACCGCCGCCACGCTGCGCGCCAATGAAATGGCCTGCGAGGCGATTTTCAAAGGCACCAAGGTCGATGGCGTTTATGACAAAGATCCGATGAAGCACGACGATGCGGTGCGCTATGATACCGTCAGTTATGATGATGTACTGGCCAAGCACCTCAAGGTGATGGATGCCAGCGCCATTGCGCTTGCGCGTGACAACAATCTATCGATCATCGTCTTCAGCCTGGATGAACCGGGCGGCTTTAAAGGCATTCTTGCGGGCGAAGGCACCTATACGCGGGTGCAGGACTAGGCGGTCGAGGAATGCTCTGATCGGGCGTTTGCAAGCGTCGGATCGAGTACAGGATGATTGTTCCGCAATAGTCTTTCGAGAAATTTGCGCTGTCGTCTCATGGGCGGGCAGGGACGTGCGAGCGGCTGCTGATAGTCCTGCACTGAGGGCAGGCCAAGCGCGTGCCGGAGATTTGCGAGTTGTGGCGGCGAAAGTATCTTTTCCACCATTGGCGCGTACAGCAGGGACTCAACGGCCGTTCCGGCAGAGGTCAGAATCTCGTGATTTTCAAATGCGACGTGCCAATAGGTAACCGGCTGATTTGGCGGCGCTTGTTGCACCATCGGCAGATCCAGCAGAGCTTTGGCCGTCACAAAGATTTCACGCGTGTCGAACATACGTGTTGCCACGCGTGAGCAGGCCAGAATGCGATGTTGTGGCGACAGGCGCAGGGTTCGTTCCGGGATTGTCTGGGGCCAGTGTCGAGGGCGGGATGATCACCGGAGCCTGTTGGCCGGGGCGGGCATGCCGATTGCTGCCCACCCATCGGATCGGCTGTGCACCATGATCGCGGGTGGGAACAAGCATACCGGCGCGCAGAGATTCCACGAGGATGACCCCTTTTGTTGTCTCGATTGGCATTCCTTGTGCAAAGCAGACCACGTTGGTGTTCTCGACAGTGGAATCGGCAAAAAAGCCCGTATAATTGGCCCCGTACACACTGGTCAGTTCAAAACTCTGAATGTTGAGATTGTCGAAACTGCCGCCATTTGCAAAGTCGGTCAGAAAGACATCGCCATTTTCAGTTTGGACTGCCGTGGCAATGATATTGGTTGTTGACCCGTCTCCAAGGGTTACTGTCGTGTTATAGACAATCGTCGAGTCGATGTATTGCAGGGTTGGTCCTGATCCGGTGTCATAGGACAGGTAATCACCAGCGATATTGCCCACTTCGTTGTCGATGATAACCGCGTCATTTTCGCCATCATATGCATCGACCGCCTGTAAATCCGGCGAGTCATAGGTGCCGAGAATAGAATTGGCATTCTCGGTCAGCGCGTTCCCTTCGCTGATATCCATGTTGGCAACATTGCCCAGGTAGAACATCTGTAAAGCGTAGACAGCCATCAGGGGTATCGCATGAATAGCATCTTTTGGTTTGCCTTGATCTTCTATCTCTGATTCAGTTTTCCAAAGTTTATGTCCGGAGGGCGCTGCTTTGGAAAATACCGTGTTGTTTCAATCTTTTGCCTCGTCGATTTCCGATCCCCGCCAGGAGACGAAGGTGGTGTATCCACTTGATGGGATTCCGCTTTTGAGCCTGTGCGGAGTGGTGTCGGGGTGTGGGAGTTTTGTCGATGTTGCCCTTTATGGCGAGGAAAAGTCGGGTTTCCTGCGCAAGTTGGCTACGTTTGAGCATGGCATACCCTCCCGTGACACGCTTTCGACGGTGTTTCGGGCGCTTGATCCTGAAGAGTTCAACGCAGCCTTTGCCGCGTGGGCGTCCGGGTTGGCCGGGCGCGTTGGAGGAACGGTCGTTGCCATTGACGGCAAGACAGCGCGAGGCTCAAAGGCCGGTGGTGAAACGCCTCTGCATCTGATCCCGGCCCGGTGTAACGATCTACGCCTCGTGCCCGGCGCGCACAAAAGGAACGGGATCAGGGACATCCCCGTTCTCCTGGATTTGCTCTTCCTGGAGGGTGCGGTCGTGACGCTGGATGCGATGGGGCGCCAACGTGAGATCGCCTGCAAAATCCGTGACAAGGGTGCTGACCATGTGCTGGCCCTGAAGGGCAATCAGGGGCTTCTCCATGAAGACGTGAAGCTGTGGTTCGAAGAACAGGATCGGGAAAACACAGAATCACTACAGACGGTTGACGGCGACAGGGGCAGGATTGAAACGCGAACATACACCCAATGCGACGCTATCGGCCGGTTGAAAAAGCGCCATCCCCATCGGGAGGGGTTGCTCAGCATTGGCCGCGTCGTCTCGCTTCGGGAAAGTGGCGGGAAGACGACACGGCAAACGCGGTACTTCATCCCGTTCCTGCCAAAAGACGCCGCGCGCCTTGCCCATGCCGTACGCTCTCACCGGGGAATTGAAAACCGCCTCCACCGGGTGCTTGATGTCACCTTCCGCGATGACGACAGCCGGATACGAAAAGATCACGCACCCGCCAACTTCGCCGTCATCAAGCACATCGCAATGAATTTGCTCAACAAAGCAAAAAGCGAGAACTCCCTCGGAGGAATGCGGAAAAAGGCAGGCTGGAACAACCGCTTCCCGCTTCAAATCCTCGCGCCGTGAAACTCATGCGATTCCCCTGAGACAGCCATAGGAGCACCTTTGCAGCGGCGAGTGGTCTGGTATGGTGCACTATGCGAAGTTGGGCTTAAGAAAGCGTGTTGTTGGCCGACGATTGCCCGCCTGTCGCGCTGATGACTCCCAAAACGAGAGTTGTGTATCTGTTGCATGCCGGGTTAAAAGCGACCAAATCCGAAATGACCAAACGGAGACCGGGGCAATGGCAGACGACTTTATGCTGGACACAGATGACCTTGAACGCCGGATGGACGGGGCCATGACCTCGCTGAAAACCGAATTTGCGTCTCTGCGCACGGGCCGGGCATCGGCCTCGATGCTGGAACCGGTGATGGTCGATGCTTACGGTGCGATGACGCCGATCAATCAGGTGAGCTCAGTCAACGTTCCCGAACCGCGCATGGTCACTGTGAACGTCTGGGACAAGGGCCTTGTGGGTAAGGTGGAAAAAGCCATCCGCGAAAGTGGCCTTGGCATAAATCCGCAGTTGAACGGCACAATCATCATGCTGCCGATCCCCGAGTTGAACGAGGAACGTCGTCGCGAACTGACCAAAGTGGCCTCGCAATATGCCGAAAACGCCCGGGTGGCGGTGCGCAATGTGCGCCGTGACGGGATGGACCAGATTAAAAAGGCGAAGGCCGACGGCATGTCTGAGGATGATCAGAAATTCTGGGAAGACGAGGTGCAACAGATGACCGACCGCCACATTGGCCATGTTGATCAGGCGCTTGAGACCAAGCAAGCCGAGATCATGCAAGTCTGATGTCAGACGGCACCGACACCAGTGTCTCGGATGCAGATGTGGCGGCCTGCCTGTCTGGTGGGCCGCGCCATGTCGCGATCATCATGGATGGCAATGGCCGCTGGGCCCAGGCGCGGGGGCGCCCGCGTTTGTTTGGCCACCATGCCGGTGCGCGTCGCGTTCGCGAGATTGTCAGATCCTGCCCGGACCTTGGGGTTAAATACCTGACAATATTTGCGTTTTCGACCGAGAACTGGAAGCGCACACAAACCGAAGTCGCCGGTCTGATGAGCCTGTTTCGCCGCTATATCATGAAAGAGATGCAGGAATTCGTGAAGGAAAACGTGCGCGTGCGGTTCATCGGCGATCGCCCGCGTCTGGACAAGAAACTGCGCAGCCTGATGGACGAGGCCGAGGCCATGACCAGCGGCTGCACCGGTACCAATCTGACCATCGCGCTGAACTATGGCGGGCGCGATGAGGTGTCGCGCGCCACCAAGCGGTTGGCGCAGGATGTGGCGGATGGGCGGCTTGACCCCGCTGAAGTGGATGAAGAAACCCTGCCAAAGTATTTGGATACTTATGTTTTACCTGATCCGGACCTTGTAATCCGCACCAGCGGTGAGGCGCGCATCTCTAACTTTCTGCTGTGGCAATCGGCCTATGCGGAATATGAATTTATCGACACGCTCTGGCCCGATTTTACCCGCGAAACCTTTACCAAGCTGCTGAGCGGCTACGGCGCGCGGGATCGCCGTTTCGGGGCCGTTCCTGCATGAGCGCAGATGTGAAATGGTCTGATCTGGCGCCGCGCATCCTGTCAGCGGTGCTGTTGATCGCAGTTTGCGGCGTTGAGATTTACGTCGGCGGATTGCCGTTCAGTATTCTGGTCTGGATCGCCTGCGGCCTCATGACCTGGGAACTGGCGCGGATGCTTCAAGCGCGTTTTCCCGTCGCTTTGGCCGCACTCAGTACCGCAGTGCTGTGCTTTGTGGAAAAGCTGCCTCTGATCATCGAAAGCAGCGCGATGTCATTGCCCCTGATGCTGGCCGCGGTGCTGGTCGGGGTCGGTCAGGTGCCCAAGGACCGCGGGGTCTATGGGCTGTTCGCGATCTGGATCATGGCGGGCTGCTATGCGTTCCTGGTGCTGCGGCATCTGGCGGGGCTGGAATGGTTTGTCTGGCTTGTCGCGGTTGTCGTCATCTCCGATGTTCTGGGCTATTTCGCGGGCCGCATGCTGGGCGGGCCAAAGTTCTGGCCGCGTGTCAGCCCCAAGAAGACATGGTCGGGGACGGCCGCAGGCTGGATCGGGGCCGCGATGATTGGCGTTGGCTTTGGCCTGATGGTTCAGCCGGATATTGGCCTGTTCGGGCTGGCTGTGATCTCGGCTGTGGCCGCGTTTGCGGGGCAAATGGGCGACATTGCTGAAAGTGCTGTGAAACGCCGGGTTGGGATAAAGGATAGTTCGTCCCTGATTCCCGGTCATGGCGGGCTGCTGGATCGGTTTGACGCGATGTTGGGAGCCTCCGCCTTTGTCTTCGTCCTGTGGCTGATTTCCGCCGTACCGGGGGCGGTATGAAGCGGATCAGCATCCTTGGGGCGACAGGCTCGATCGGGCAGAATACCATTGATTTGATTAAACGCACACCGTCCCGCTTTGATGTGGTGGCCCTGACGGGGGGGCACAATATCGCACAGCTTGCGACGGATGCCATTGCCCTGAAGGCCGATATCGCCGTGACCGCCCATGAGGATGGGCTGGACGATCTGCGTGTTGCCCTTGGCGACAGCGGGGTAGAAGCCGCAGCGGGGCAGGCGGTCCTGGTTGAGGCGGCAACGCGTCCGGCGCAATGGGTGATGTCAGCCATCGTCGGGGCGGCCGGTCTGGCCCCGGGGCTTGCCGCCCTGGAGCAGGGTGCGACCCTGGCGCTGGCCAACAAGGAATCATTGGTGGCGGCGGGGGCGTTGTTGATGCGCACGGCGCGGGAAAACCACGCGCGCATCCTGCCGGTCGATAGCGAGCATTCGGCGATCTTCCAGTCCCTGGTGGGCGAAGATATGGCCGCAGTTGAGCGGGTTGTGATCACCGCCAGCGGTGGGGCGTTTCGCGATTGGCCCATCGAAGACTTGGCCCATGCCACGCCGGAACAGGCTGGCAACCATCCCAACTGGGATATGGGACAGCGGATCACCATCGATTCCGCCTCGATGTTCAACAAGGCGCTTGAAGTCATCGAGGCGCGGGAATTCTTCGGTTTTGCGCCCGAGCAGATCGAGGTGCTGATTCATCCCGAAAGCATCGTCCACGCGATGATCGGCTTTTGCGATGGTGGTTTCATGGCCCATATTGGCCCACCCGACATGCGCCACGCCATCGGCTATGCGCTGAACTGGCCTCAGCGCGAGGCGTTGCCGGTGGAAAAGCTGGATCTGGCCGCCCTGGGGCAACTGACCTTTCGCGAGCCCGACCTTGCCCGCTATCCGGCGCTGCGACTGGCGCGGGATGTGATGGCACGGCGCGGCCTGTCGGGGGCGGTGTTCAATGCCGCCAAGGAACGCGCGCTTGATCACTTTATTGCGGGGCATATCGGCTTTAACGACATGAATATCGTTGTCGAAGAGGTTCTGAGCCGGATCAGCGCCGATGCAGCGCTTCTGGATGCTGAGATAACCCTTGATCACGTTGGGCATGTGGACCATCTGTCTAGAACCTGCGCCGATGACGTCGTGAGCGCGCAAACAAGTTAGGACGGTGGCGTGGATTTTCTGACTATTCTTCCGCAATTCGGCAATGTTTTCTTCACAGTGGTGGCGTTTGTCCTTGCGCTGTCGGTGATCGTGGCGGTGCATGAATACGGCCATTACATCGTCGGGCGCTGGTCCGGCATCAAGGCCGAGGTGTTTTCGCTGGGCTTTGGTCCGGTGCTGTTTTCACGGATGGATAAACACGGCACCAAATGGCAATGCGCGCTGCTGCCGTTTGGCGGCTACGTGAAATTCCTAGGCGATGCCAACGCCGCCAGTGCCAATGCCGCGGATACAACCACCGAGATGCCACCCGAGATACGCCGTCAAACCATGTTGGGTGCTCCGCTCTGGGCGCGCACGGCGACGGTTGCGGCCGGGCCGGTCTTTAACTTCATGCTGTCGATTGTGGTCTTTGGTGCGGTTATGATGTCGGATGGCAAATCTATCGTTCCGCTTGTTGTGGATGAGATGCGGCCACTGCCGATTGAAGGCATCACGCTGGAGCCGGGTGATCAGCTGATCGCGGTCGCAGGGGTGGCGCTGCCAGCCTTTGACGACCGCGAGGCGTTTGAAAGCTTTGTGGATACTTTGCCTGCCGAACCGCTGCTGGATTATCTGGTGACACGCGATGGGCGTGAAGTCACCGTGCAAGGCCCATATCCGATGCCGCCGCTGGCTTTGCAACTGGCACCCAAATCGGCGGCCTTTTCCATCGATATGCGCCCCGGCGACGTGATTGTCGAAGTGGATGACACCCCGATCTACGCCTTTGCCGAACTCAAGGAAATCGTAGAGGGCTCGGAAGGGCGGGTTCTGCAGCTCATGGTCTGGCGCGATGGGGAGTTGATTGATTTCGCCCTGGCTCCGCGCCGGGTGGATGAACCGCTGCCCGAGGGTGGGTTTCAGACCACCTATCGTATTGGCATTTCGGGCGGGTTTGCATTTGAGGCCGCCACAGAACCATTGGGCCTGGTCGGTGCAATCTCAGGCGGAGTGCAACAGACGTACGGCGTGATCAGCGGGTCGCTGTCGGGGCTGTATCATATGATCACCGGCGCGATCAGCAGTTGTAACATGTCCGGGCCGATCGGAATCGCGCAGGTCTCGGGCGCGATGGCCAGCCAGGGCGCACAAAGCTTTATCTGGTTTATCGCGGTGCTGTCGGCGGCTGTGGGCTTTCTCAACCTGTTGCCGATCCCGATCCTGGATGGCGGTCACCTTGCATTTTATGCCTATGAAGCGGTGGCGCGCAAACCGCCCAGCGAAAGCGCATTGCGCATCATGATGACAGTCGGATTGACGCTTGTGCTGGGCTTGATGGTGTTTGCAATCACAAATGACCTCTTCTGTCCCTGATTGGTCTGTCGGAAGGGGTGACCGCCCCGGTTTTGCCACAATCACGCGCGTAGTTCTGCCACATTTGGCGGGCATATTCGCGTTGAAACGTGGAGAAAAGACCAGAACAATGCAACATATCGTAAGCGGATATCGCGGGCTGAGCCTGCTCTTCAACCTGAACTGGGACCGGATTCTGTTTCTGGGCACCCTCGTGGTTGCGCTTTTGATGGGGGCTTATCTGGGCGCGAGCTTCTGATTTGGTAGCTTGGTTGCGGGCAACGCAACGCCACTGTGAGCCTTTCCGACATTGCCGTTTTGACAAGCTCAGACAGACGCGGTACTGACATCTTATTGGGATGTCTGACTGGGTAAAATCATGCATAATAAAGACCGGGCACGCACCGAAAAGGCCACAGGTGTACAACATATGACCGGATTGATCAGATCAGTATTTTTCACATTTATAACAGCGGCTTGTATGTTTTTTCCGCAGGATGCATCGGCGCAGAATTACCGCTTTACCTCGGTTTCGATTGAGGGCAACCAGCGGGTAGAGGCCGGAACCATTCTCAGCTACGCCGGAATCGCCCGCGGGGAGACGGTTTCCGCAGCTGATCTGAATGATGCCTTTCAACGCATTCAGGCCAGTGGCCTGTTCGAGTCTGTCTCGATTGATCCCCAGGGTAGCCGCCTTGTCATCACCGTGCGGGAATATCCGACCATCAACCAGGTCGCCTTTGAAGGCAATAAAAGCCTGAAAGACGAGGATCTTGCAGGTTTTATTGAAAGCCGCGCACGGCAGGTGTTCAGCACTACCAAGGCCGAACGCGATGCCGCCGTTATCACCGAAGCCTATGAGCAAAACGGTCGAATCTCGGCCCGTGTGACGCCACGCATCATCCGGCGCAGCGACAATCGCGTCGATCTGGTGTTTGAGGTTTTTGAAGGCCGTCAGACCGAAGTGAACAGGATCGGCTTTGTCGGCAACCGTGCCTATTCAGATCGTCGCCTGCGCCGCGCGATTGACAGCAAGCAGGCCGGTTTGCTGCGTGCCATCATCGGACGCGACAGCTTTGTCGAAGACCGGGTTGAATTCGATAAACAGTTGCTGGTCGATTTCTATCAGGCGCGTGGCTATGTCGATTTCCGTGTCACCGGGACAAACGCTGAACTGGCACAGGAACGTGATACGGTTTTTGTGACGTTTAACGTTCAGGAAGGTCAACAATTCCGATTTGGTGAAATCACCACCGTCAGCGAGATGGAAGGTGCCGAAGCCGAGGATTATCAGGCCGTGCTTAAGGTGCGACCGGGCGTTGTCTATTCTCCGACTGTGATCGAGAATTCGATCGCGCGGATGGAGCGACTGGGCGTGAAGCAGGGGCTCGATTTTCTGCGAGTCGAACCACGCATCACACGCAATGATCGCGACCTTACACTGGACGTCGAATTTATTCTGACCAAAGGCCCCCGTGTTTTCGTAGAACGCATTGATATTGAGGGTAACACCACCACGCTGGATCGCGTGATCCGTCGTCAGTTCGACGTGGTGGAGGGCGACCCGTTCAATCCGCGCCGCATTCGCCAGTCGGCCGAGCGGATCAGGGCTCTGGGCTTTTTCTCAAATGCAGATGTAGATGCCCGTGAAGGCTCGCGCCCTGATCAGGTTGTGGTGGATGTCGATGTCGAAGAAACCACCACCGGCACTTTGTCCTTTGGTATCAGCTATTCGACAAATGGCGGCGTTGCGGCCACCGTCGGCTTTAGCGAACGTAACTTCCTTGGTCGCGGCCAACGTCTGAGCGCGCAAATCACCGGGTCTGGTGATAATCTCAACTACTCTTTGGATTTTGCTGAACCGGCCTTTCTGGGTCGCAATGTCGAGTTTGGGCTTGCCACTTCGCTGACGGAAACCTCAAGCGACACCAACGAGTTGTTCGATTCGATCACAGGCTCATTCCGCCCCAGCCTGACCTTCCCGGTCAGCGAAAACGGTCGCCTGTCGATATTCTACTCGGCTGTCTATGGGGAAATGGACGACTATGCTGGCGCGTTCCCCGACGACATTGCCACGCCTGCATTCGATGGCGGTATCATCGCTTCTGAGGTTGCCAGGGGCGGCGAATTTGCCAGCGCGATTGGCTATAATTACAGCTATGATACCCGCCGCTCGGGTTTGAACCCGGCCGCCGGTGTGTTGCTGTCCTTTGGTCAGGAATTTGCGGGTGTCGGCGGCGATCAGGAGTTTGTCAGAACCAGCGCCCGAATTATCGGCCAGACCCGTGTGTTTAATGAAGAAGTGCTGTTGCGGGCCACACTTGAAGGAGGCGCCTTGAACTTCTTCGGCGGCCAGGAAAGCAGGACCATCGACCGCTTCCGCCAGCAGGTCATTCGCGGATTTGAACCCAACGGTATTGGCCCGACAGAGGGCACCGAACATCTGGGCGGTGATTACTATGCCGCCCTGAAGTTTGAAGCCGAGTTCCCGCTGGGCCTGCCGGATGAGTATGGTGTCTCGGCTGGCGCGTTTTATGACATTGGCTCAATCTGGGGCGTGGATACCAGCAACGCGAGCGGAACTCTGGCATCGACCGGGTTCAATGATCGCCACGTCGTGGGTCTGTCCCTGTTCTGGGAATCGCCCTTCGGGCCGCTGCGCATGAACTTCTCCCGCGCCATCAAGAAAGAACCGGGCGACATCGAACAAACCTTTGACCTGACGGTCAGAACCCAATTCTGATGTGGCAGGTCGCGATTGGCATTCTTGCCAGTGCGCTGTTGGCAATTGCAACGCCGGGACCACTGTTGGCCCAAGATGTCGGGGTTGTGCAAAGCGAGCTTCTGGTGCTTGACCCGGATCGGTTGTTTGCGGAAACCCAGTTCGGTCAGCGCCTGAATACAGAATATCTGAACCAGCGCGACGTCATAATCGCCCGCAATCGCAAGCTGGAAACCGAGTTGGAGGCTGAGGAACAGGCCCTGACGGATATGCGCGCCGAAAAAACACCTGATGAGTTCAAGGTGTTGGCCGATGCATTCGACACCAAGGTACAGCAGATACGCCGCGACAGCGATCGCGCGGTGCGCGATCTGGAGCTGAGCCGCGAACGTGCGCCGGTGATTTTCATGCGCACGGTCGAGCCTATCTTGGGACAACTTATGCAGGATGCTGGCGGCGTTGTCGTGCTGGATGTGCGCAGCGTGTTGTTGCGAAGCAATGTGATTGATATCACTGGCATCGCGATTTCCCGGATTGATCGGGAAATTGGGGCCGGTCCGGACAATCAGGATAGACCCACCTCCGAAAACCCCGAAAGCGATGCACCCATATCGGATGACCCGTCCGAGCAATAACAATTTCAATTGCTTGCCCGAAAGGGGGGCAGTTGATAGGACAACGGGGCACGCGCCCTGGTGAAAGGATCCCTGATGACCGCGCCACAAACCTCTGCTGATATCGCCCGTATTCAACGGTTGATCCCGCATCGCTATCCCTTTCTGTTGGTGGATAAGGTGGTTGATATGGACGGGTATGCCACGGCCCGCGGCATCAAGAATGTCACCATGAACGAGCCGCATTTTCAGGGCCATTTCCCGGGCAAGCCAATCATGCCCGGCGTGACGATTGTCGAGGCGATGGCCCAGACTGCTGCCGTTATGGTGGGGGGGGGCCTTGGCATGGAAGACAAGAACCTGCTGGTCTATTTCATGTCCATCGACAAATGCAAATTCCGCCGCATGGTGGTGCCCGGAGACGTGCTTGAGATGAAACTGACCACCCTGCGTGGCAAACCCGGTGGTAAGGTCTGGAAGTTTAGCGGTATCGCTGAGGTGGATGGTGAAATGGCCGCCGAGGCTGAGTTTACGGCGATGATGGATCTGGGCGTGGGATGAACCTATGACAGCCCATGGCGAAACCACGATTCATCCTAGTGCGGTTGTTGAAGATGGGGCGCATCTAGGCCAGGGCGTCTCGGTCGGCCCGTTCTGTCATGTTGGCCCTGAGGTGCGGCTGTGTGACAACGTTACATTAAAATCCCATGTTGTGGTGACCGGTCAGACAGTGATCGGTGATGACACCACGATCTATCCGTTTTCCTGCATTGGTGAAGTGCCCCAGGACCTGAAGTTCAAAGGCGAAAAGACCCGGCTCGAAATCGGTGCGCGCAATCGAATCCGCGAACATGTCACCATGAATGCTGGCACCGAAGGTGGTGGTGGCGTTACCCGCATTGGTGATGACGGTCTGTTCATGGCCGGTTGTCACGTGGCCCATGATGTGCAGATCGGTGACCGCGTGATCGTGGTCAACAGCGCGGCTTTGGCCGGTCATTGCATTGTCGAAGATGACGTGATCATCGGCGGGTTGTCGGGTGTGCATCAATTCGTGCGCATTGGACGTGGTGCGATCATTGGCGCTGTGACCATGGTGCCCAATGACGTGATTCCCTACGGTCTGGTACAGGCTCCGCGCGGTGAATTGCATGGGCTCAATCTGGTGGGTCTGAAACGTCGCGGCGTGGCACGTGACGACATAACGGCGCTCAGGGCCGCGTTTCAGATGCTGGCGCAGGGCGAAGGGGCGTTTCAGGACCGCGCCCGCGGTCTGGGCGAGGAAACCGACAGCGACTATGTACGCAACATCGTCGATTTCATCACCGGGGCCAGTGACCGGTCGTTCCTGACTCCGGGGTCCAACTGATCATGGCGTCGGGCCTGGCCCTTCTGGCCTGCGGCGGCGCGCTGCCTCTTCAGGTCGTCAAGGCGCATCCCGAGGCCTTGCGCCTGTCTCTCAAGGGCATTCCGCATCAGTTGGGTGATACCACACAGGAACACCGGATCGAACAGATGGGCGCCTTGTTCGAGGCAATGAAGGCTGCCGATGTCACCCGGATTGTCTTTGCCGGTGGGTTGGCGCGCCCTGCGTTGGACCCATCCGCGCTGGACGCCGTCATGATGGGGATCGCCCCCAAGCTGATGGCCGGGTTCAAGGCCGGTGATGATGCACTTTTAGGCCAGGTGATCGATATTTTTGAGGACCAGGGATTCGCGGTGGTGGGTGCGCATGAGCTGCTGCCTGAACTGACCGCAGATGAGGCGTTGAAAATTGGCGTTGCGCCAAGTGTGGGTGATCTGAAAGATGCAGACCGCGCCTGGGACATCCTGAATGCGCTGTCACCGCTGGATGTGGGGCAGGGCTGTGTTGTGGCCGCCGGGCAATGCCTGGGGATCGAGACGATCCAGGGCACAGATGCGCTGCTGCGTTTTGTTGGGCAAACCGAAGACCGGTTGCGCCAAGGGGCCAAAGGTGTGTTCGTGAAGGCAGCCAAGCGCGGTCAGGACCTGCGTGTCGACATGCCTGCGATTGGTCCCCAGACGATTGAGGCTGTGGCGCAGGCCGGATTGGCCGGATTGGTGATCGAGGCCGGTCGCGTGATGATCCTAGATCGGGATGCGACCCTTGAGGCCGTTGAAAAAGCGGAGCTTTTCCTGTCCTCACGGGTGATGTGATGCGGGTCTTTTTGGTGGCGGGCGAGCCATCGGGCGACAAGCTGGGCGCGGCGTTGATGGCCGGGCTGAAATCCTTCGGCCCGGTCGAGTTCACAGGGTTGGCCGGGCCGCTGATGCAGGCCGAGGGCATGGACAGCCTGTTTCCCATAGACGAGCTGAGCGTGATCGGCGTGGCCGAAATCCTGCCGAAGTACCTGCATCTGCGTCGCCGTCTGCACCAGACTGCCGAAGCGGTGTTAGCAGCTAAACCCGATGTGCTGATCACCATCGACAGCCCCGAATTTTGTTTACGTCTGGCCAAGCTGGTGAAGGCGAAAAATGACATCAGAACCGTGCATTACGTGGCCCCCTCTGTTTGGGCGTGGCGCCCGGGGCGGGCGAGGAAAATGGCGCACCATATTGATCAAGTCCTTGCTCTGCTGCCGTTCGAGCCGCCCTATATGGAAGCCGAGGGTATGGAATGTGATTTTGTGGGCCATCCAGTCGTGGCCGAAGCCGCGCCCAGCTCTGAAGAGGTGCAGGCATTCCGTGATCGTCATGAGTTTGGCACTGATCCTGTCCTGCTGGTCTTGCCGGGGTCTCGCCGGTCCGAAGTGCGCCGCCTGGCCCCGATATTTGGCGAGGCGTTGCGCCCGGTTTTGGAGCAGAATCCGGATCTGCACCTCGTGGTTCCGACCACCGCCGGGGCGGCCCCGGTGCTGGAAGAAAGCCTGCCATCCTGGCCTAAAATGCCTGTCGTCTTGTCGCCAAATGACATGAGAAGTGACGACTACCTCATTGAAAAGAAGTGTGCTTTTTACGCAGCAAACTATGCGCTGGCCGCGTCCGGCACGGTGTCACTGGAATTGGCCGCGGCAGGCACACCGATGGTCATTGCCTATGATGCTGCCTGGCTGACCCGTCAGATCATCGCCGCGATGTTGAAGATCGACACGCTGACACTGGTCAATTTAATCTCGGACACCCGCGCGATTCCGGAGTTCAACGGCAAGGATTGCCGCCCCGAACTGATCGGACCCGGCGTGTTGGAGATGATCGAGGATCATAGCGGCCAGACCAATGCGATGGTGGTCACCATGGAGCGACTGGGGCAGGGCGGCGAAGCACCGGGCCTGCGCGCGGCCAAGGCTGTAGTGAGCAAAATCTGAGGTTTGTTCGTGCTTAAAGACCTAGTTTATCTCAGTAGTTGGATAATCTGATCAAACATTTTTCCAAGCTCTGGGTTGCTAGCAACGATGGGAGATGAAAGGAATATGTCTTTTGCCAAGATGGCGAACAGAACGCCGGCAAAAAGAGCCAGCCTTTGCCTTTCCTGGTGCGTTTTTTCCGCCCAACTTAGCCTGCGTTCGAGCGAAGAAATAACGTCAGAGTAATCACCGTACTGGTCATTGGAAACTATCTCTAAATGCCGTTTGTCAGCGTTTGCAAGAGCTTGATGCGCAATTCTGCAAAAGATATTGCCGAGTGTTAGGATTGAAATTCCTTTTCGTAATGCCGTTTCTACCCTTCGGTATCTCATATGTTCGGTGAAATACATCAGACCTATGATTGGAAGTCCCAAAGCTATTAAATTTGGGGAATTACATACGATATACAGCCCTTACGTCAAAACCCGAAATTTCCCGTGAGTGACGATGCGGAATCTGTCTGACACTTGGCTTCGGAAGGTCTTCCACTGATCTGGGATGGTTTCGCGAAAGAATTTCAGGATCGCATTCGCAAACTGTTTTTGTGAGGGGTAGTATTGATTGTGCGTCACATGTTGATGCATGACGGCCCATAATCGTTCAATGGGGTTGAGATGTGGGCAATACGGCGGCAACTGGATCAGGTGGATACGGCAGTCTGGCCTTGCGAGGAAAGCCCTGATGTCTGGCCCTTTGTGATAGGCTGCGTTGTCCCGGATGACGTGAATGATGCGCTTGTCGGGGTTGCGAGCCTCGATCTTGGCGAGAAGCTGTACGGCACTGACCCCGTCAACGGTGGTTGGCTCCACAAAGGGCGTGTCGAAGGTTTCAAGGTTGAGCGCACCATGGATATTCACGCGGCCACGTCCTGCCGTGGTGGTGACCGCTGGGTTTGATCCGGCCTTGACCCAGCCGTATGCAGGCTTTGTCTGATATTCCGGGTGGACGGCATCGGCGAAATACACGGCTTCATCCGCTCCAGGCTCGGTCATCAGGCGTTCATACATCGCAATGAACTCGGCCTGCTTGTCGGCCGATGCTACCTTCGGCAAGGGCTTGGGCTTGCGGTACTCGAAGCCCAACCGAGCCAGAAGCTTGATGCAGCCGGAATGTGAATATTCCAGGCAAAATCTAGACGTAATGTGCGATCCAATCTCAACTGTCGAGCGGCAAAAGCGTCCCTCCAGCCAAATGCATAGTGCAGCTTCCTGTGTCGACGTCAAACGTGATTGACCACCTTTCCAGCCGTCGACGGTAAGTGCGTCCCAGCCGCTGTCACGATAGGTTTTGTGCCAGCCAAGAATGGTGTCGTCGTCCAAATATAGAAATTTGGCAATTTGGACGCAGCTCTCACCGTCATCCAGCGGCAAGATCGCATTTGCGCGCCGGGCTATGCCATGATCCTCGCGCTGCCTGCGAACGCAGGCCTCAAGCTCAAGGCGCTCTGTAGAAGAAAGAAAATCAGGCCGGATCATCACCCTACTTGAATCGATCGCCGCTATGACGTCAACCCGTGAAAATTCGGAGGCCCGAGGACTCGGTGTATACCCAATTCACATTCCGCATCAACTGTCCTAAATCCTGCCCAAAGGATTTAACAACCCGATGACATATCAGCCTTTTGACATTGAAGGGGCCGATCGCCCTGCCAGGTGGCTTGTCACCTGCGATCATGCCACCAACACGGTGCCGCCGTTTGTGAACGACGGCTCGTTGGGCTTGCCTGATGCGGATATGGCGCGCCACATCGCCTATGATGTCGGGGCGGCGGGTCTGACCCGGCGGCTGGCCGAACGGTTGGACGCCCCCGCGATCCTGTCAAACTTCTCGCGGCTGGTGATTGATCCCAACCGGGGCGAGGATGATCCGACCCTGCTGATGAAGCTTTATGATGGCACGATTATCCCCGGCAATCGCCACGCCGATATGGACGAACGTGAACGCCGTCTGAATCGTTGTTACCGGCCCTATCATACCGCGCTGACCGAATTGGCGGCGCGCCGTGCCGATACGGTGATCATCTCGATCCACAGTTTTACCAGGCAGTTGAATGGCTATGCGCCACGACCGTGGCATGTGGGCCTGCTTTATGCGTCCGACACGCGCCTGGCGCGGCCTTT
Source organism: Roseovarius sp. (assembly GCA_965207105.1). Lineage (GTDB taxonomy): Bacteria > Pseudomonadota > Alphaproteobacteria > Rhodobacterales > Rhodobacteraceae > Roseovarius. The sequence goes on from CBDBLS010000021.1 coordinate 90,078, forward strand.
GGCCGATCTTTTGGCGCAGGAAAGCGACCTGTGCATTGGTGAGAACGAACCTTACGGTGGCCATCTGCCCGGAGATGCCATCGCGCGCCATGCGATTGCTTATGAGCGGCCCAATATCCTGATCGAGTTACGTAATGATCTGATCGACGACGTGGTGGATCAGGTCGCCTGGGCCGACCGCCTGGCACCCTTCATCGAGAAAGCAGGCGAAATCGCCGGGGTGTGTATTAGCCGTTGCAAGGGCGGGCGGACCAACGCAGGGTTTGCTGGTCATTCAGGAGGTTCAAACATGCCCCATATCGTCATCGAACATTCTGCTGGTCTTCAGGACAGTCATGATCTGAAATCGCTCTGTGATGTGATGTGATGTGATGTGATGTGATCTGGCAGGGCTTTGCCGACCATCCATCCGTCAACGGCCCCGACACAGTGCGCGTGCGCTGTATCGCTGCCACCGCCAGGCCGCATCGGGGTTGAACCGCAAAGCTTTGCCCATGCGACTGTATTGTTGTTGCCCGGGCGCAGCGGAGACCATCGCCAGGAACTGGCAGAGTTGGTGATGGATGCGATGCAGGGACCCTTGTCCGATGTTGGCAGCCTGACCGTGCGCCTGACGGACTTGAACCCGCCCTATCTCAAACGCATGTTGTGAAGGCACCCCAAGGAGGATCCCCATGGACGACCAAACCCGTATCGAAATCGAAGCCGCCGCCTTTCGCACCTTGCGCGAGCACCTGATGGAAAAACGCACGGATGTGCAGAATATCGACATGATGAACCTGGCCGGGTTCTGCCGCAATTGCCTGTCGCGCTGGTATCAGGAGGCCGCCAATGAACGCGGCATCGAGATGGGCAAAGAAGAAGCCCGCGAGATTTACTTTCCACAATCTGGTCTAAAGCCTCCGACTTTAGTCGGAAAAACATTCAAACGTGCGCCGAAGGCGCTCATGAACCACTGAACCCTCTGACTTTAGTCGGAGGAGGTTCAGTACGGCATGAGTATGGACGAATGGAAATCTAACTATCAGACTGACGCCTCGCCTGAAAAGCAGGAGGCGTTCAAGACGGCTTTTGCCGAGAATGTTGGCACGGACAACGCCTGATGGATATCGCCGCGCTGCGCGCCGACACGCTGGGCTGCGCCGAGGTTTTGCATTTCAACAATGCCGGGGCAGGGCTGATGCCCCTGCCGGTCTACGAGGCTGCGAGTGGCCACCTCGCGAAGGAGCTCCACATCGGCGGGTACGAGGCCCATGCGGCGACCAAAGCCGATTGCGATGCGTTTTATGACGAGTTTGCCGGCCTGCTGAATGCCCACCCGGACGAGATCGCCTTTATCGAGAATGCCACCCGCGCTTGGGACATGGCGTTTTATGGTCTGCCCTTGGGCGAGGGTGATCGCATCCTCACCCATGGCTCGGAATATGTGTCGAACTACCTGGCGTTTCTGCAGCAGGCAAAGCGGCGCGGGCTTAAGATTGAGCTGATCCCCTCGGATGCCTTCGGGCAGGTGGATGTCAATGCAATCCCTGGCCTGATCACGTCCAAAACGCGGGTGATTGCCCTGACCCATGTGCCCACCCAGGGCGGGTTGGTAAACCCCGCTGAAGAGGTCGGAAAGATCGCCAGACAACATGGGCTGATCTATGTGCTGGATGCTTGCCAATCCGCTGGCCAGATTGATCTGGATGTGCAGAAAATCGGCTGCGACGTGCTGTCCGGCACGGGTCGGAAATACCTGCGCGGGCCGCGCGGCACCGGGTTTCTTTATGTCCGCGGGATATGATCCAGCAGATCGAGCCACCCTTTATCGACCTGTTTGCCGCCACCTGGACGGACCCGCAGAGTTACGAGCTGGCGGCGGACGCCAAACGCTTTGAAAACTGGGAACGCAATATCGCCGGGCAGGTCGGGTTGATGCGGGCCGTGCGCTATGCGCGCAGCCTTGGCCTGCCTGCGATTGAGGCTCGGGTAACCGCCCTTGCTGCCAGTTTGCGGGACGCGTTGCGCGATATCCCCGGAGTCACTGTGCATGATCAGGGTGCGCGCAAGTGCGGCATCACCACCTTCACAAAATCCGGCCTGACCCCGGGTCAGATCACCGCTGCGCTCAGCGCGCAGGGCATCAATACGTCGGTGTCCCTTCTGACCAGCGCCCGGCTTGATATGGAGCCACGCGGCCTGATCGACGGTCTCACCCGTGCGTCGGTACACTACTACAATTCCGAAGAGGAAATCACCCGTTTCATCACAGCCATTGCTGCGCTCTAAGCCACGTCACAAAGAGAAGGCTGCCAGCATTTCGTCTGGCCAGAAACACCCCCGGCGGAGCCATCCCGAGGAAGAGCCGCAGGCGATGACGAGACATAAAGCGCGGGCCGCAGGCACGCCCATTCAGATCACGCCAGTCAGATCAGGTTTGACCCCAGTCCTCGGATTGCATCTCGCGCAACCGGCTGGCGGTGCGTTCAAACTCAAAACTGCCTTCGCCCTCGATATAGAGAAATTCAGGCTTGGCCGCGGCCGAGCAGATCAGTTGCACTTTGGCCTCGTACAGCGCGTCGATCAGGGTGACGAACCGCTTGGCCTCGTTGAAATTACTGCGCCCCAGCTGGGGAATGTTTTCCAGCACCAGCACACGCGCCGCCTCGGCCAGTGCCAGATAGTCGGCGGGGCCAAGCGGCTTGCCGCAGAGGTTATAGAAACTCGCCCGGGACACGCCATTGTGAAAGGCCGGAATCAGCACTTCGCGTTTGTTCACGATCAATGGCAAAGGCGCGCCCTGTCCGCCGGTCAGATCCTGCCACACCGCATCAATCTGCGCGCGCGCATCGTCGTTCACCGGAGTGAAGTAACTCGGGCTTCCGGCCAGTTTATCCTGTCTGTAATCGGTGGGGCTGGTCATTTCGTGCACCACCATCTGCTCTTTCACCAGATCGATGAAGGGCAGGAACAACTGTCGGTTCAGCCCGTTCTTGTAAAGATCATCGGGCACCCGGTTTGAGGTGGTGACTACCACCACGCCAGCATCAAACAGCGCCTGAAACAGCCGCCCGACAATCATCGCATCGGTGATATCGGTGATCTGCATTTCGTCAAACGCCAAGAGGCGAACGCTGTCGATCACCTCTTTGGCCACCGGGGCCAGGGCATCCTCGATCCCTTTCTGGCGGGCGGCATGCATGCCCTTGTGAATCTCTTGCATGAAGGCATGAAAATGCACCCGGCGACTGGGCACCTGCAATGTGTCGACAAACAAATCCATGATCATCGATTTGCCGCGTCCAACCCCGCCCCACAGATACAGCCCCTTGGGCACTTCGGCGGATTTGCGAAACCAGCCCTTCTTCACGGGCTGTGCCAGGCCGTCGCGGATTCGTTCAAATTCGGGGATCACCGCCACCTGGGCGGCGTCCTGCGTCAGCACCCCTTCGGCGACCATCGCGGCATAAAGATTTGGCAGCGTTTCCATGCCAAACACCTAACCTGCTGTGGCGCCAAGGGAAAGCCCGGTGCGATTTGGTGATTGTGTGCATCACAATCCCTGAATTGACCAAGTGATGTGATCCAATAGACTGGCCCTCTCAGGAGCGCGCCTATGCAGAAATCAGCCCCCCTCTTTACCCCGGTTTTGATCGTCGGGTGTGCGATCATTCTGGTGTCCTTTGCGATCCGCTCGTCTTTTGGGGTGTTCCAGATTCCGATCGCGGATGAGTTTGGTTGGCTGAGGGCCGAGTTTTCCATGGCGATTGCTATTCAGAACTTGGCCTGGGGCATCGGGCAGCCCTTCTTCGGCGCCCTTGCCGAGAAGATCGGGGATCGCAAGGCCATCATCATCGGGGCGATTACATATGCCGCAGGCCTCGTGCTCAGCTCTTTTGCGGTCACGCCCGAGGCGCATCAGTTTTACGAAGTGTTGGTTGGGTTTGGTATTGCTGGCACCGGCTTTGGTGTGATCCTGGCGGTTGTGGGGCGTGCCAGTTCGGATGAAAACCGTTCGATGTCGCTGGCCATTACAACCGTTGCAGGCTCGGGTGGACAGATTGTCGGCCCGCCACTGGCCGAATTTCTGCTGATGCAGATCAGCTGGCAGATGGTGTTCCTGATTTTCGCAGGGCTGATCCTGTCGGTGATATTGTTGTTGCCGATGATGCGCGCGCCCCAAACGGCCAACCGCACCGAGCTTGAGGAAAGTATGGGGGCGGCGCTGACCCGGGCGTTGCGTGACCCGTCCTATACGCTGATCTTTCTGGGTTTCTTCTCATGCGGATATCAACTGGGGTTTGTCACCGCGCATTTTCCGGCCTTCGTGACCGAGATGTGCGGGCCGATTGCCCCGGGAGGCATGCTGCATTCCATCGGCATCACGACAACCTCGGCCCTGGGTGCGATTGCAATTTCTCTGATTGGTCTGGCCAATGTCGCCGGCACGCTCACCGCAGGGTGGCTGGGCAATCGCTATTCCAAGAAATACCTGCTGGCGGGAATCTATACGCTGCGCACCCTGATTGCGGCGGCGTTTATCCTGACCCCGATTACGCCCGCGACGGTGTTGTTGTTTTCGGTCAGCATGGGGGCGTTGTGGCTGGCCACGGTGCCGCTGACCAGTGGGCTGATCGCGCATATCTATGGGCTGCGTTACATGGGCACACTTTATGGCATCGTGTTTTTCAGCCACCAGCTGGGCAGTTTTCTCGGTGTCTGGCTGGGGGGACGGATGTACGATATCACCGGCTATTACACAGCAGTGTGGTGGATTGGCGTGGGGGTCGGCGCGTTTTCAGCAATTGTGCATTTGCCGGTGCGCGAAAGCCGCAGAGAGGTTGTGGCGGCGTGATAGACCAAGCAACCTAACGGGCCATTTTCGCCACCGTGTCATGACAGGGACAGGTGATCAGATGATCGTTAACCATCCCCACCGCTTGCATGAAGGCATAGACAATCGTCGGCCCGCAAAATTTGAATCCACGTTTCTTCAAATCCTTTGAAATTTGCTGCGACAATTCCGTTTGTGCGGGCACATCAGCAAGAGTTGCCCAGCGGTTCTGTACGGGCGCGCCACCCATGTAGTTCCACAGGTAGGTATCAAACCCCTGCTCCTGTTCAATCACCTGCCAGGCGCGGGCATTGCCAATGGTCGCCTCGATCTTGCCGCGGTGGCGGATGATGCCGGGATTGTCCAAAAGACGCAGCACATCGTCTTCCCCCCAACTGGCGATGAGATTCGGGTCAAATCCTTCAAATGCCCCACGAAAACTGTCGCGCTTCTTCAGGATGGTGATCCAGCTCAACCCGGCTTGAAACCCATCGAGGATAAGCTTTTCCCACAAGGTTCGACTGTCATATTCCGGCACGCCCCATTCGGTGTCATGATAGTCCAGATAGATCGGATCGGGCCCCGCCCAGCCACATCTGTCTGACATGATTTGCTCTCCCATTTTGGCCTTCATTCTGGGGCGCGAACAATTTTCCGCAAATCCCGCATTTAAGACTTCCTTAGCGCGGATACTCCAGCTTGTGAACCAACCAAGCTGGAGGCGGGCCATGTCACGAGATGACAAAATGATCAATGCGGATATGCCTGCAGGGGCACGTGATCCGCTTTCCTACGCGGTGGCCGCGCGCGATCGCTCGGTGATCGAGATGGTAAATGCGGCCGTGCGCCACAAACAGGTGATGCTGGCCTATCAGGCGGTTGTGCCTGCACGCAATCAATCAAAACCTGCCTTCTACGAAGGGCTGATCCGGGTGCTGATGAAACCGAGCGCATTATCCCTGCCAAGGATTTTATCGAAGCAATTGAAACCACCGAAACCGGACGGGTGATTGATTGCCAGGCTCTGGAAAAAGGGCTGCATGTTCTGTCCAAATACCCGTTTGTGCGCTTGTCGATCAATATGTCGGCGCGCTCAATCGGCTATAGCCGCTGGATGCGGACGCTCAAACGCGGATTGGGCAAGGACCCGACGATCGCTGAACGGTTGATCCTTGAGATCACGGAAAGCTCGGCCATGCTGGTGCCTGAACTGGTGATGGGCTTCATGACAGATCTGCAAGTCAAGGGGATCAGCTTTGCGTTGGATGATTTCGGCGCGGGTTACACCTCGTTCCGCTATCTCAGGGATTTCTATTTCGACATTCTCAAGATTGACGGGCAGTTCATTCGCGGGATTTCCCAGGACCCTGACAATCAGGTGTTGACCACGGCCCTGGCCACGGTGGCCGAGCAGTTTGATATGCTGACCGTGGCGGAAAGCGTCGAGACACCGCAGGATGCCGCCTATCTGACAGCGATGGGTATCGACTGTTTGCAGGGCTATTACTATGGCGCGCCAACGGTGCGTCCCCCCTGGCTGGCTCCGGTCGAAGACCGGGCATCTGCCTGATATGATCCAGGCGCGGGATGCGCCTTTGGGCTTTGCATGATCTAGGCAACAGGCGGGCCAGAAGCCGCCGAAACTGCACCACTGATATGCCCTGCGACATCAGGGGAATCGCGCTTAAAGTTTGACAGTGTCCGAGAATTGGATTCTGGAGGTTTCATCAGATGATGGGGTTTCGAGATGCCAGGATTAGACAGCTGTTTCAATGCGGTGGATGACCCACGCGGCGGCAATGCTCCGCGCCACAAGTTCCGTGATTTGATGACGATCGGCCTTTTGTGCGCGCTTTGCGGTGGTGATACGGCGGTGGACATGGAACCTTTCGGACAAATGAAGGGGGATTTCCTGCGTGGGTTTCCTGAGTTGCCTCACGGGATACCTTGCCATGACGCGTATTCCCGGCTGTTTCGCGTGATGAAGCCGACGGGCTTTCAGGCCTTTTTCGACAAGTTTCGCGCCGACTTTGCGGCTGGCTCCGGTGAGCACCCTGCCATCGCCATTGATGGCAAAGAGATGCGACGCGGCTTTGACAAGGCCGCCGGGCAATCGAATATGAACATTGTCACGGCCTTTGCACATGGGGCACGTCTCACCCTTGGGATTACTCAGGGCGCCAGGGGCGGTGGCGGGATCCTGGCCCTGCGTGAGTTGATTGAGATGCTTGATATCCGCGGCATCACCATCACCGCAGACGCACTGCATTGTCAGCGCGGGACCTGCGAATTGATCGTGCGGGAGGGAGGCGATTATTGCCTGCGGCTCAAGGGCAATCAGGGCGGCATGTTGGCCGATGTCCGGGCTTTCGTGGAAGACGAAGACACAGATTACATTGATGAATATAACACAATTGATGCTGATCATGGTCGTGTGGAAGAGCGGTCATACCGCGTCCACGATGTGCCGGAATATCTGATCAATACCCATAAGTGGCCGCCTCTTCGGGCTTTCGTCCATGTCGCCTCCAGGCGCGCGGTTGGCGACAAGACCAGTCACGCCGAACGGCTTTATCCGCTCTCCAAATGTCCCGCGGCTCAGGGGGCCGCCACACTGATCCGCGGCCAGTGGCAAATTGGGAACAGCTTGCATTGGTCTCTCGACGTGGTGATGAACGACGACCGACACCGCGCGCGAAAAGATCACGCGCCAGCCAGCTTTGCCGCTTTGAGGCGGATTGCCTTGAGCATCATCAAGGCCAATCCTGCAAAAGGATCAAATCGCGGCAAATTCAAAAAAGCGGGCTGGAGCAATGAGGTCCTGAAAACTCTCATCCAAGACTTTTGAAGCGCGATTGCCCTGCCTGCGACATACCCTACTGTTGCCGCATTGCGGCGCATCCTTTAAGACACCGCTAAGCAGCCGGGGAATCTGGGGTCCGCATCTGACGTGACGTCCGGAAATGCTTCGGCCACATCTTTGGTGGAGGACAGATATTTGACCAACGTAGTTATCGCATCAGCCGCACGCACCGCCGTAGGCTCATTCAGCGGTTCATTCGCAAACACTCCGGCCCATGATCTGGGCGCGGCCGTTCTGGACGCGGTTGTCTCGCGTGCGGGCATCGACAAATCCATGGTGTCCGAAACTATTCTGGGTCAGGTCCTGACCGCTGGCCAAGGTCAGAACCCCGCCCGTCAGGCGCATGTGAATGCGGGCCTGCCCATCGAGAGTTCGGCGTGGAGCATCAACCAGGTGTGTGGCTCGGGCCTGCGCACCGTGGCGCTGGGCGCGCAGCATATCCAACTGGGCGATGCCGACGTTGTTGCTGCTGGCGGACAGGAAAACATGACGCTCAGCCCCCATGTTGCCCACCTGCGTGCGGGTCATAAAATGGGCGACATGAAATACATCGACTCGATGATCCGTGACGGCCTTTGGGATGCGTTCAACGGCTATCATATGGGTCAGACGGCTGAGAACGTTGCCGACCAGTGGCAGATCACCCGTGACATGCAGGACGAGTTCGCCGTGGCCAGCCAGAACAAGGCCGAAGCCGCTCAAAATGCTGGGAAATTCGATGACGAGGTGATCCCCTTCACTGTCAAAACCCGCAAGGGCGACATCGTGGTCGACAAGGATGAATACATCCGTCACGGTGCCAATATCGAAGCCATACAAAAAATGCGCCCCGCCTTTACCAAAGAGGGTTCGGTGACGGCTGCAAACGCCTCGGGAATCAACGATGGCGCCGCCGCCGTTCTGCTGATGAGCGCGGATCAGGCCGCGAAACAAGGGATTGAGCCGCTGGCGCGCATCGCGTCCTACGCCACTGCCGGTCTGGACCCGTCGATCATGGGCGTTGGCCCGATCCACGCCAGCCGCAAGGCGCTGGAAAAGGCCGGTTGGTCGGTTGAGGATCTGGATCTGGTCGAAGCCAACGAAGCATTCGCCGCTCAGGCCTGTGCCGTGAACAAGGACATGGGTTGGGACCCGTCGATCGTGAACGTCAATGGCGGCGCGATTGCCATTGGCCACCCGATCGGTGCCTCGGGCTGCCGCATCCTGAACACGCTGCTGTTCGAGATGAAGCGTCGCGATGCCAAGAAGGGTCTCGCCACACTGTGCATCGGCGGCGGCATGGGCGTGGCCATGTGCCTTGAGCGCCCCTAAGCCCTGCTTGCGAATCACGTAAGTCAAAGGGCGTCCATCTGCGGCGCCCTTTGTCTTTTTGAGGGGCTGCAGCCTGTATAACCGACAATTTTTAGCTGCATTGCAGAAAAACATCGCGCAATAATATTGCGCAAGAACAATCAAACAAGTAACAGAGTTACCAACAAGATTACGCCAGTCAGGAGGACATCATGGCACGAACAGCACTTGTCACCGGTGGATCGCGCGGTATCGGCGCGGCCATTTCCAAAGCACTCAAGGCCGAAGGCCACAACGTTGCCGCCACATATGCGGGCAACGATGAGGCCGCGGCGGCCTTTACCGCCGAAACCGGCATCAAGACCTACAAATGGAACGTCGCGGATTACGATGAATCGACCGCCGGGATTGCCAAGGTCGAGGCCGAAATCGGTCCTATCGACATCGTGGTCGCCAACGCGGGTATCACCCGTGATGCGCCGTTCCACAAAATGTCGCCCGAACAGTGGCATCAGGTGATCGACACCAACCTGACCGGGGTTTTCAACACCGTACACCCGGTTTGGCCCGGCATGCGCGAACGCAAGTTTGGCCGTGTGATCGTGATCAGTTCGGTCAATGGTCAAAAAGGTCAGTTCGCGCAGGTCAACTATGCTGCGACCAAGGCGGGTGACATCGGTATCGTGCGCTCGCTGGCCCAGGAAGGCGCACGCGCTGGCATCACCGCCAACGTCGTTGCCCCAGGTTACATCGCCACCGAGATGGTTATGGCCGTACCGGAAAAGGTCCGCGAATCGATCATTGCGCAAATCCCGGCAGGTCGCCTTGGTGAACCCGAGGAAATCGCGCGCTGCGTGGCGTTCCTGGCATCAGAGGATGCGCAGTTCATCAACGGATCGACGATCTCGGCGAACGGTGCTCAGTTCTTCAGCTGAACCAAAGCGCGTCGGCGACGCCAAAACCAAACAACAAAGAAGGGGCCGGTCATTTCAGACCGGCCCCTTTTCTCATTCTCGATCACTTGCAACGATCAAGAGGGAGAGTCATTGCCCGTCATCCAGGCCCAGAAATCACTCAGGGCAGCGCCACGGGCGCGGTGAGCGGCTTCAAAAGCAGTGCGGGTGCGGGGATCTGTGGGTGCTTCGATCATGGCCTGTCTCCTTGGTTTAATCAGGATTTCTTATCTGCACCCAATATGGCGCTTTAAAATGCATGCGACAAACTAGGGTGTCAATCGCAGAGTAAAATGGGTCCATGTCGCGGCGTAAAAATGGGCCACTTCGGTTGATGTTTTGTGGCGCTTTTGCACGCGTGCTCGTCACAAAGCTGAAGCGTGCCAAAGCGCATGCTGGCCATAAGGCCAGCATTATTCTGACTGTGATTGCGGGCTGGTTATTTTCGGTTGTTGCGACTGTGTTTGAGCCGATAGCTTTCGCCATTCATCTCGAGGATGTGGACGTGATGGGTTAAACGATCGAGTAGCGCACCGGTCAGCCGCTCAGAGCCAAAGACTTCAGTCCATTCATCGAAGGGCAGGTTCGAGGTTATGATGATGGAGCCGCGTTCATAGCATTGGGATATGACCTCGAAGAGCAGCTCTGCGCCAGATTTGCTGAGCGGTACGAAGCCCAGTTCATCAATGATCAACAGGTTCTGGCTGGTCAGTTGCTTTTGAAGGCGCTGCAATCTCCGCTCATCTTGAGCCTCGATCAGATCATGGACTAATGCCGCAGCCGTTGTGAAGCGCACCTTCAGTCCTCTTTGACATGCAGCCAGCCCAAGTCCCAGGGCGATGTGTGTCTTGCCCGTGCCTGACGGGCCGAGCGCGATGATGTTCTCCCTGCGATTAACGTAATCGCATCGTGCCAGATCCATCGTCAGGGGCTTGTTCAAGCTTGGCATGATCTTGAAGTCAAAGCTATCCAAGCTCTTGGTGCTGGGGAACTTCGCCGCTTTGATGCGCCGTTCAATCATCCGGCGTTCGCGGTCGATCAATTCCATCTCACACAGCCGCGCCAGATAGTGGATGTGATCTTTGTTCTCTGCAGCACAGAGCTGCGCCTGTTTGGCATACTCGCCTTGGAACGTTGGCAGTCGCAGTTGTTTAAGATGATGCCGTAGAAGAATCCGAGGGGCTTCGGTCATGCCGCGGTCCTTCCCATCAAGCTCATGTAACTGGATGGGCGTGTTGTGCCGACATTGGCCTTGGGCAAGTATGGATAGAAGTCCAAATCCAATCGTGGTGGCCGCTTCTCAACCCGACACAGTACAAGGTGTTTTACGGCGTCATAGCCAATTGCACCCATATCTATTGCCTGCTGGATTGCGCCTTGCACAACATCCATTTCGAAGGTCTCCAAAAGGCGCAAGACTTGAACGTATTCTCGCTTGCCCGGCTTACCCATTCTGGCTTCAAGCAGTCGGTGCAGCGTGGCAAATACATCTGGCAAATGCCAACCCTGCAAAGGCGCGGCCTGATCCAGGGCACCCACCTTTTGTTCAAGCAGGGGCAAAAAGTGCAATGGGTCAAAGACCATATCCGCTGATGTGTAGGATCGTTTGTGCCGCGCAATAATCTCATTGCCGCAGCCGATGATAACCTCATGCACAAACCCACGCACATGAACATCGTGGTGCGCATAGGCTACTGGCACCGAGTAATCATTGCTGCGATAGCGCACCATTGAGATCGACGTTGCACGCGTGCTGACGTGATCGCAGGCTTCATATTCTGCGACGGGCAATCCCATCAGAGCATCCAAATCCGACATCAGGCGTGCGCCTATGGTTTGGGTGTGACCCCGCAACGTATCGTCCTGACGTGCTAAACACTTCTCTTCCAAATGTGCGTTCAGATCATCAAAGCTGTCATAGCGAGGTGCGGGAACCATGAAGTTGCGGCGGGTGTATCCAACCATGCCCTCAACGTTGCCTTTATCGTTCCCTCGCGCGGGTCTGCCAAACTTGTCATCAAACAAGTAATGCGACTGCAGTTCCGTAAACCGACGTGTGCGGATGCGCGTCTTATCCCCGAGTATCCGAGCCACGGCGATCTTGGTATTGTCGTAGAGAATGGATTGCGGAATGCCGCCAAAGAATGCAAAGGCGGACACATGGCCATCGCAAAACGCCTCGGTTGTCTCAGCTGGATATCCCTTCACAAACACCGCATCAGAATGTGGCAAGCTCATCACGAAGAAGTGGATCTTGCATTCCACGCCACCGATCACGCCCAGCGTCTCACCAAAATCAACCTGCGCATGGCCCGGCCGATGCGACAACGGCACAAACACCTCTTTGGTGCGCCGTTTTTGCTCGCGCACGTAATAGGTCACCGTGGTCAGGCTGTCGGCATATCCATGCTCATCGCGCAGCCGTTCAAAGATGCGCTTGGCCGTGTGTCGCTGCTTTTTGATCAGGGCTTTGTCTGTGCGCAGTATCTCATCGACCACACCAACATAACCATCAAGCGTTGGCCGCCGAGGCGCTTCCGACCGACGATACCCAGGCGGAAGTTCATGGCGCAGCATCTTCGCGATCGTCTTACGATCTTTGTTCTCTAATCTGTCAATGCGTGTTTCCTGAGTTTCCTGCTTTTGATGTCAGAGGTTGCCTTTGTTCTCTTCGAACTCTGAGGTTCATGATGGGGTTGGCTGGGTGTGGGTCGGCAATGTTGAAACCGCAATCATACCGTTGGTCTTGGCTGTTGCTACAGAATCGGCGCCGTGTCTCACGCCCTCCCTCGGGCATCGTCCCAGATGGGAACTTTGATTTAGGAATCCTCGTTGTCGCCTCGTAAGCCTTACGCGGACTGGAAGTCAGTTTTGTCTAAGGTTTGTGGCTGTTGTCATCGTGAGATGCAGCGGCGACAAATCTGACAAGGAGGAAAGCGTGGGCGGATTTCGGTGCTATGGGGATTGTGTACTATGGCTGCGGTGATTGATGTGCAGAACTATCGGCTGCGTGATGACAAGCAGCGCTGATAAGTCGATTTTCCCAGCCCGATTTGGCTGATTGATATCCCGTTTTGCCGCCATTGGCCTGTTGTAGCGCAGGTTTTGGCGGGATGGTCGCACCGATGGGTCCGGCGTCCGCGTAATGAAGGACCCGATTTGATAGTCGTATCATGCGGCGTCCTCCCATGGCGGTGCGCGGGACTTGGGTGTTTGGCCCCGCATGAAGGTCTCGATGATGATCATTGCGCCACCGCATTTGGGGCACGGCTGGGACTGGTCTCGTTCGTCGGTATCGACACCTTGATCCTCATGGGCTTTCGGAATGGCGTCTGCTTCAACCTCCAATAAAGACCTGATCTTTGCGATCCTGTCGCGACGGATGCCGTTCGCGAGGAAGCCTGTGTGGCGGATGCGGTGGAAGCCGGAGGGCAGGACATGGATCAGGAAGCGACGGATGAACTCGGACGTCGGCAGACGCATGACCTTCATCCTGTCCCCACGTTTGATGCGATAATCTTTCCACCGGAAGGCCACAGTGTTGGCATCAGCGCTGATCAGGCGGTGGTTTGAGATCGCCACGCGGTGCGTGTAACGGCTCAAGTACGCCAGCACGGCCTCAGGCCCGCCGAAGGGTGGTTTGGCATAAACCACCCAGTTGGTTTTGCGCAGCGGCGCGAGATGGGCGGCGAAGGTATCGGGGTCGGCCAGCTTTGCCAGTTTGCCGAAGAAGCGCAGCTTGCCTGCTTTGTGCAATCCGCTCAGCCCTTCGAGGAACAGGCGGCGGAACAAACGCGCGAGCACCTTTACCGGCAGGAAGAAGCCTGAGCGGCAGTTCTTCCAGCGCTTGCCATCGGACGACAATCCACCGCCCGGCACGATGATATGCACATGCGGGTGGTGCGTCATCGCGGATCCCCATGTATGCAGCACGCTCGTCATGCCAATCTTTGCACCAAGATGTTTTGGATCGGCTGCGATTGTCAGCAGAGTTTGCGCCGCCGCCTTGAACAGGAGGCCGTAGACCACCGCTTTGTTCTGGAAGGCAATGTCGGCGATTTGCGATGGCAGCGTGAAGACCACGTGGAAATACTCAATGGGCAACAAGTCTTCCATGCGCGCCTGCATCCAGTCCTGCGCCGCTGCACCTTGGCACTTCGGGCAATGCCGATTGCGGCACGAGTTGTAGGCGATGTGCTGGTGACTGCATTTGGTGCAAGCGGCAACATGCCCGCCAAGCACAGCGGTCCGGCAGCTCTCTATCGCCGACATCACTTTTAACTGCTGTAGGTTCAAGTGTCCGGCGTGGGCCAGGCGATAGGTAGCACCATGGGCGCGGAAGATGTCTGCGACCTCCAGCTTGAGGCGAGACATGGAAGCCTAGTTTAACCGGGTCCGGCCTCCCGCCGCACCAGCAGATCAAACGGGCTGGTGACACTCTGGATCGTCTTGGTTGCCACCTTGGTATAGATCGTCGTCGTTTCCAGCTTGGCATGGCCCAGAAGCACTTGGATCACCCGGATGTCGGTCCCACCCTCCAGCAGATGCGTGGCAAAGCTGTGCCGCAGAGTGTGGGGCGACACCTGCTTCTTGATCTCTGCAAAATCGCATGCGACCCCAAAGGCCCGATTGAACTGCCGCGTCGAGATTGGATCGATCCGGTTACGACCCGGGAACATCCAACCTCTCGGCCGCACTTCTCGGTAATAGTCGCGCAACAGGCTCAGAAGGTTCGGCGACAACATGACCTGCCGGTCCTTACGACCCTTACCTTGCTCAATCCGGATCAGCATCCGGTCGCTATCTATGTCGCCAACTTTGAGATGGGTGACCTCGCTGGCGCGCAGCCCGCCACCATAGGCCACGCTGAAGGCCGCGCGGTATCGTAACCCAGGCCCAGGTGCCGCTTCGATAATACGCGCGACTTCCTCGGCGCTGAGCACAACGGGGATCTTCTTAGCCGCCCGTTGATAGCGCATATGCCGCTTCATCTCGGGACGCGGGCACGTCGTCGCAAAGAAGAAACTCAACACTGTCAGCCGGTTGTTGAAGGTCGGTGCGCCAATGCCGCGCTCCTTCATATCGAGCTGGAACGCCCGCAGCTCTTCCGGTGTCGCGCTATCCGGCGCGTGACCCAGAAACCGCGTAAAATCCCGCATCCCTCGCAAATACATTGTCTGCGTTTTCGACTGCAGCCCTTTGATCCGCATATCTTCGAGAAATCGCTGGCGCAGTGCAGGTACATATTGGTCTGACATTGAAACCTCCTATCGTCAGATTGAGAAGGTCCCAATCGTCCAACAGAATCGTCAGTTCACAAAATCACGGCGCTTCGATCAGCGCGAAACCCTCGACACAAGCGCCAATACCGCGAGAGCGGTTTCGTCCTTGTCTCGCATAATGGCATGAAGTATGATTGCCAGACGACGCGCCAGAGCCACTCGGGCCTTTCTCATCGTTGAGCGCGCACCGATTGCGAGGGCCCATGTCTTCAATTTGAGCGGAGCGGCATACCGCGTCAGCATCACATTGGCGGCCTCATAGAGAAGCGTTCTGACGCGCACGTCGCCCCGCTTTGAGATGCTGCCCGTGTAGTCGATTTCACCAGATTGATGCCGTCGCGGCACCAGTCCAAGATACGCCCCCACATCACGCGATTTCCTGAAACGCGACGGATCATCAATTGCTGCGGCAAAGGCCAATGCTGTGATCGGACCGACCCCTGGTACCGTCATAAGGCGCTGGCAGACTTCGGATTTGCGGGTCATCTTTTTGATGTCGCCATCAATGGCTGCAACCGCCGCGAGGATTGCTTCGCGTGCTGCGAACAGTCCGCAAATTGCGGCATGGAGGCCAGGCACTCCATCGCTAACTTTTAGCGCCGCGTTTTTGAATGCCGGAGACAAAGCTCGTGGCAGCCGCACGCCGAAGACGACGACCAGACCGCGGATCTGATTGTCGAGCGTCACACGCTGTCCGACCAGCTTCTTGCGGGCTGCGATCAGCGACCGGATTGCGTGCGCTGACAGTGATTTGACATGGGTCGGCTTGTAGAATCCCGTCCGCGCCAGGTGTGCCAAACCGCGGGCATCATTGCGGTCCGTCTTGTGGCCGGCCAGAGATTTAAGGGCCTGATATGCTTGCCTGCTCTCGATGCAAACAACCGGGACACCAAGCTCCGTCAGCCCATGGTAAAGCATTGGTGCCATCCGTCCCGTTTCAAATACAACTTTGGCACATGGTGGTCCAGAAGCGAGGAAGTCAGCGATCGCTTTTGGTGTTGAGCTCGCTTTTCCTTCACGAATAAGGGCCCCTTCACGATCCAGAATGCAGATATGCGTCTCTTCCATGGACACATCCAAACCAGCAAAATATTCCATTGGTCAGTCTCCTTTTCAATTGCATGTGCATCCAGAATAACAGGGGTAACTGAGTGCTGATCCTGATTACGCCATGTTGAAAAACCGCGCCGCTTCTCGGCCAGACATACCGTCCTTCAAACAAGCACGGCGCACACGACTATAAATATCCACAGAATACATCTCCCGCCCTCCGAATAAACGAAGGGCACAAACTGGCGGACTTTTACTCCGCTACAACTGCGATATGCAGCCGCTTCTGTGGCCCAATATTGCTCCGCGTTTTACACTAGGGCGTGTTGACGATCAGGGTTCCTTTTGGGTGTGAATTCTGATTCAAGCTTCGAAACCATGGGAGCATAAGATGGCACGTTTGATACTGACGGACCGGCAATGGGCATTGATGGAACCGCATTGCCTTGGCAAGAAATCCGACCCTGGCCAAACTGGCGGCGATGGACGAATGTTCATTGAGGCAGTGCTCTGGATCGCCAGAACCGGTGCGCCGTGGCGTGACCTTCCTGCGGAGTTCGGAAACTGGAATTCTGTGTTCAAACGCTTCCGTCACTGGGTGCGTCGGGATGTGTTCACGCGCATTTTCGGTGCATTATCAGAGGGTTTTGATATGGAATACGCGATGGTTGATGGGACAATTATCAAAGTTCACCGACATGGACAGGGAGCAAAAGGGGGACTGGAAGTCAGGCCATAGGCAAGTCACGAGGTGGGATCACGAGTAAAATCCTTGCGCTGACCGATGCTCTGGGGACCCTCGTCGATTTCGTACTGATGCCCGGTCAACGCCACGATATCATCGGTGTCCCCGAACTGATCGAAGGCCACAAATTTGATACGCTGCTCGCCGATAAGGCATTCGATGCAAACTGGCTTTTCGATGAACTGGACCGGCGTGGTGCCGACGCGGTGATCGCTCGGAAAAGCAACCGTCTGGAGCCTCGGAAATTCGACAAGGAAATTTACAAATGGCGTCGCCTCGTAGAAAACTTCTTTTGCAAACTCAAGGACTTCAAGCGCATCGCCATGCGGGCTTGCAAGACAGATACGAGCTTCTCTGCGATGATCTACATATGTTCCGCCGCCATCAATTCGAGATGATCGTCAACACGCCCTAGACTTTCTTCTGTCTCAGTTAAGTGATACTTAAGTGATACTTAAGTGAAATGTCAGATCGCCTGCCCCCGTTGACCGCCCTTCGTGCTTTTGATGCCGCTGCGCGCCATATGTCGTTTCAACAGGCTGCGGTCGAGTTAAACGTAGGCTCAATTAGCATTGATTATGCGTGCCAACCTGTAATAGAACACACCATGAACAAAATTATGGGGTGCGGCACATGGATCATCAAGCTTTTTTGGTGTGGCTCAACGAGATCGACGACCTTTCATCGAAACAACGGGCTGAAACCGGACGGCTCGTTGCCGGGGTTTCGTCGCTGGAAAGCGTGATCGATCTCCCTGAGGCGACTGTTCGCGAGGGGCGTATCTGTCCGCACTGTGCTTCGGGCGGTGCGATCATCAGGGGCCATGCAAGTGGCCTGACGAGGTTCTTTTGCAAAGGCTGTCGCAAAACCTTCAACGTGCTGACCTTTTCGATTGTGACAACGGTACTGGCGTCCGCTGAGCGTTGTATGGTGGCCGACACCACAGCTTTTCGTTGGCGTCATCGCTTTCCCGAGGCCGTAACGGTCGGTGCGGTCAAGCTGTGCGGAATCGTCGAAGCCGACGGGACGTTCTTTCCGCGCAGCCGGAAAGGGGACCGTAATCTCTCTCGAAAAGCCCGCAAACGCGGGGGAAAGGCCTCAAAACGCGGATTGTCGAAGGAGCAGGTTCCGGTCCCCGTTGCGGTCGACCGATCAGGCACCACCATCAGTGCTGTCTTGCCTGCGGTGACAGCCGAACATCTCAAAACGGTTCTGCAGCCACGTCTTGATGGGGACGCTCTCCCGGTGACCGATGGCTGCACCGGCTACCCGCCCTGCGCCGCAGAAACGGGCGTCAGCCATGAAAGTCTCAACCGGACCGCCGGAGAACGTGTCCGTGGTGAATTGCACATTCAAACCGTGAACAGTCGGCATGAGCGGTTAAAGACCTTCCCGCGCCGCCATCGAGGTATCGCGACCAAATACCTGGACAGCTACCTTCGGTGGTTCCACCTTGCCGTCCTTCCGAGCCACCAAACGCCGCGCGCGATACTTGCCGCCGCCGCCGCCGCAGGCATCCTGCCTGTAACACGCCACGCATAATCAATGCTAATTGAGCCTAAACGTAACTCCCGCTGCACTCAGCTTTCAGATCAAGTCATTGGAAGAGCATTTGGGCGCGCCTCTGTTCCGCCGCCTTAATCGCGCGGTTGAGTTGACCGAGGCAGGTCGAACGCTGGCCCCCGGTGCAAAAGATGGATTTGAAACGCTGAGCGCGGCGTGGCGCGCAACGCAACGGTTGTCGGACAGCGCATCGGTCGTCGTTACCGCTGGTCCGGCTTTTACCGCCAAATGGCTGGCTCCCCGCCTTTTTGAATTCGCCCGCGACCACCCAGACATTGAGCTCAGGTTTTCCGCCAGCCTTCAGATGAAAAATTTCGATCGTGACGAGATCGATGTGGCGATCCGGTTTGGCCTTGGCCCGGATACTGGCCTGCACTCTACCCCTTTGGATGACGAATGGGTCACGCCGGTCATGACGCCCGAACTGGCGGAGCAATACCCAACACCTGAAAGCCTGCGGGACGCGCCTCTGATTATCGATGATTCTATAGACTTCCTGTCGCTCTCAACCGATTGGATCACATGGTTCCGTGCCGCCGGGGTGGAATACACGCCGAAACAAGGCATCCATTTCTCGCAACCCGATCACGCGGTTAATGCGGCGGTATCGGGTGCGGGAATCACGTTGGAGCGTAACACATTGGTGCATCATGACATCGTCACTGGCCGATTGGTTGCCCCATTCCGACTGGCATTAGGCACCCAGGCACGCTTCAGACTCCTTTGCAGAGACGGCAGCGAGGACCGACCCAACATCAAGGCAGTACGCGAATGGGTACAACGTCAGGCCGCCGAGATGGAAGACCTGACGCAACATCACGACATTATGAGACTCGATTCGCAATAAGGGCGGTTATTTTTGAACGGAGGTATCCCTGCCCATTTGGTCAGGCTGTTTTCAAATTCAGGTTTGCCAGGGCCGCTACATTCCTTGCGATCATATCCGCCTGGCCATTATTGCGATGGGTATCGGCAAAAATCCTGAACTTTTTCATGCGGCAAATTCCATGCTCTGCGCCGATGCGCAGCTTTGCGTGCCATGTGTTGCAGCTTTTCCGCTCTTTGGCAAGGGGATGGTTCCTTGAGGCCTTGAGCGGGACTTCCAGCGACGTTCCCGGATAACCGGGATCGCCCGGGATAGGCACACCGGGGGGCTTGTCCACGCGCGCTTCATCATATATCCGCCTGTCGTGCTTTCGCCCGGGCTGTGCAGGACCAACGGCCAGGATCCTTTTCCTGTCGTCGGTGATGATCCGGTGCGACGCTGTATGGCGTTTCTTCTTTCCTGAATAACTGGCTTTGCGCCTTGACGGCGTCCCGGGGCGCTGAACAGGGCGCTCGGTACCATCGATCATAAGATAGAAGACCTGTTTCGCAATAGGTAGATTTCTGCCATTCCAGCTTCACCGAAGCAGTGGAGTTTGCCGGAATGGCCGTACTGAAAGTTTTACGAGCACGTCCAGAGTTGTTTTTCCGCCTTTCCGGAATACGTCCGGCGGATTTTGATGCTCCGGTTTGTCAGCTTCACCCGATTTGGCTTGCCGGTGAAGCCGCGCGTTTGTCCCGAAAGAACAGACAACGGGCCATCGGGGGCGGCAGGAAGTATCGGCTGCAACTGGCGGAACAAATGCTTTGGCTCAATTAGCATTGATTATGCGTGGCGTGTTACAGGCAGGATGCCTGCGGCGGCGGCAAGTATCGCGCGCGGCGTTTGGTGGCTCGGAAGGACGGCAAGGTGGAACCACCGAAGGCATCTGTCCAGGTATTTGCTCGCGATGCCCCGATGGCGGCGCGGAAAGGTCTTTAACCGCTCATGCCGACTGTTCACGGTTTGAATGTGCAATTCACCACGGACACGTTCTCCGGCGGTCCGGTCGAGACTTTCATGGCTGACGCCCGTTTCTGCGGCGCAGGGCGGGTAACCGGTGCAGCCATCGGTCACCGGGAGAGCGTCCCCATCAAGACGTGGCTGCAGAACCGTTTTGAGATGTTCGGCCGTCACCGCAGGCAAGACAGCACTGATGGCGGTGCCTGATCGGTCGACCGCAATGAGGACCGGAACCTGCTCCTTCGACAATCCGCGTTTTGAGGCCTTTCCCCCGCGTTTGCGGGCTTTTCGAGAGAGATTACGGTCCCCTTTCCGGCTGCGCGGAAAGAACGTCCCGTCGGCTTCGACGATTCCGCACAGCTTGAGCGCACCGACCGTTACGGCCTCGGGAAAGCGATGACGCCAACGAAAAGCTGTGGTGTCGGCCACCATACAACGCCCGTCGGACGCCTTTACCGTTTCGCCGTCGCGCAGGGAAGCTGCGAACCCTGCCCATCTGTCCCTGTGGCGCAAGCGGGCAGGCGGCGTCCCGGTCAGCGCGTTGAAGGTTTTGCGACAGCCTTTGCAAAAGAACCTCGTCAGGCCACTTGCATGGCCCCTGATGATCGCACCGCCCGAAGCACAGTGCGGACAGATACGCCCCTCGCGAACATTCGCCTCAGGGAGATCGACCACGCTTTCCAGCGACGAAACCCCGGCAACGAGCCGTCCGGTTTCAGCCCGTTGTTTCGATGAAAGGTCGTCGATCTCGTTGAGCCACACCAGAAAAGCCTGATGATCCATGTGCCGCACCCCATAATTTTGTTCATGGTGTGTTCTATTACAGGTTGGCACGCATAATCAATGCTAATTGAGCCAATGCTTTTGTGCCTGATCCATTACCGCACATACGCCGGCCAGGCCTTTGTTGGCCTGCTTTTCAACATTTCCAGCCCTACAGTTTGCCGCCGCGTTCGCGCCATGACGACGGTGATGGCTGGCCATTTCGCCATGCCGGAGCGCAGGATCAAATTATCGACACAGGAAAGAAACGATCTTCTCTATCCTGTGATCGATGGTACCGAGCGCCCTGTTCAGCGCCCCGGGACGCCGTCAAGGCGCAAAGCCAGTTATTCAGGAAAGAAGAAACGCCATACAGCGTCGCACCGGATCATTACCGACGACAGGAAAAGGATCCTGGCCGTTGGTCCTGCACAGCCCGGGCGAAAGCACGACAGGCGGATATATGATGAAGCGCGCGTGGACAAGCCCCCCGGTGTGCCTGTCCCGGGCGATCCCGGTTATCCGGGAACGTCGCTGGAAGTCCCGCTCAAGGCCTCAAGGAACCATCCCCTTGCCAAAGAGCGGAAAAGCTGCAACACATGGCACGCAAAGCTGCGCATCGGCGTAGAGCATGGAATTTGCCGCATGAAAAAGTTCGGGATTTTTGCCGATACCCATCGCAATAATGGCCAGGCGGATATGATCGCAAGGAATGTAGCGGCCCTGGCAAACCTGAATTTGAAAACAGCCTGACCAAATGGGCAGGGATACCTCCGTTCAAAAACAACCGCCCTTATTGCGAATCGAGTCTAGAGAAGATCGTTTCTTTCCTGTGTCGATAATTTGATCCTGCGCTCCGGCATGGCGAAATGGCCAGCCATCACCGTCGTCATGGCGCGAACGCGGCGGCAAACTGTAGGGCTGGAAATGTCGAAAAGCAGGCCAACAAAGGCCTGGCTGGCGTATGTGCGGTAATGGATCAGGCACAAAAGCATTTGTTCCGCCAGTTGCAGCCGATACTTCCTGCCGCCCCGATGGCCCGTTGTCTGTTCTTTCGGGACAAACGCCCGGCTTCACCGGCAAGCCAAATCGGGTGAAGTTGACAAACCGGAGCATCAAAATCCGCCGGACGTATTCCGGAAAGGCGGAAAAACAACTCTGGACGTGCTCGTAAAACTTTCAGTACGGCCATTCCGGCAAACTCCACTGCTTCGGTGAAGCTGGAATAGCAGAAATCTACCTATTGCGAAACAGGTCTATGGATGTCTCAAAGGTGCCTGCGGCCTAGGCGTTGACCGAGAGTCGCTCGATCTCTTCCTTGATCCTCAGCTTCTGCTTCTTGAGGTCCGAAATCGCCAGATCAGAGAACCCCGGCGCGCGTTGTGCGTCTTCGACTTGCTGAGAAAGGGTCTGATGTTTCCGTTTCAACTCTTCAAGATGCGAATGCAGGCTCATGGAGCAGTCTCCTCTAAGGTTTGAACGTTATCGGAATTAGAGTGCAACACACTTTCACATATCTGTCACGCTGCAGCTGCATCATACCCGCTATGAAATTCCCACAATTTTTGTCAAGCTAGGTCGGAAACGGCAGAGGCGCGCCGTCGCGCAGCACGCAAGTGATTGTTGCGCTGTAGTTTTCCCGATCAGGGTCGTGGGATGGGCCGTCATGCAAAATCATGCCGTGATGCAATCGGAAATCCGCTCGTCCGCCCATCCGGGCCCTGATCAAAACCAGCCGCGCGGCGCAACCGGGGCGGGCGACCAACGGCAAGACCTCGATACTGCCCAACCGGCTGGCCATCGCAGCCAACAGACCGGGCAGCCGCTCGGCCCGGTGGATCAGGTGCACATAGCCTTGCGGCGCACAGCGTTTGGCCGCCGCCTTGACCCAGTCTGCCAGTGGTGTCGCTTCGCCTAACGCGGTCTCGCGCCCTGTATCATTGGCGGTGGGGCCGGTGCGGCGATCAAAATAGGGAGGATTGGTGATCACGTGATCGAACCGTTGCTGGCGTAGATCGGTGGGCATCTCGGTCAGATTACCGGTGATCACCTCGGCCTCAATCCCCATCTCGGAGCTGTTGCGGCGGGCCAGTTCGGCGTAGTCTGGTTGCAGTTCTAACCCGGTCAGTGCGAGTCCCGGAACCCGGGCGCCCAGACACAGCATGGCCGCCCCGACACCACAGCCCAGATCCAACACGCTTTGCCCCGGTTTGGCGGCGACGCTGGCGGCCAGTAAAACCGGGTCAACGCCTGCGCGATACCCGACTTTTGGTTGCCACAAATGCAGCTTGCCCCCCAGAAACGCATCGCGGGTCAGAGTGTCACTCATCCACCGGCAATCCATTGTCTGTGAGCGTCGTTCGCGCGCGCCAGAAATCGCGTTCAGCCACCATGATCCGACGCGGAAAAATGCCGGTCGATCCCTCAAGGATGCTGATATTTACGTCCAATTCAAAGCAGTCTATACCCTCGCCCTGAAGAAGCGCCTTGGCAAAGGCGATTTGGGTTGGGTCGTTGGTGCGCATTAACTGTTTCATGAGAACGAGATAAGGGCACCGCCCCCGGTTTGTCGAGTGGTGTGACGGGAGTGTGATGGGATTGGACGACGCAGCCACCAAGCCGCATGAAGAACTGGCGGCGCATCTGGCAACGAGGATGGACGCGGTGAACGTGTCGACCCGTGATCGCATGGCCTCGAAACACGCGCCGCGCATCCCCGAAGTCACCGCGCATCTGGTTGAGGCGGGCGGCAAACGTCTGCGCCCGATGCTGACATTGGCCGCGGCTGAAATGTGTGGCTATGACGGGCCGTTTGATGTGCATCTGGCCGCCACGGTCGAATTTATTCACACCGCCACCTTGCTGCATGATGATGTCGTCGATGAAAGCGGGCAGCGACGGGGGCGACCCACGGCCAATTTGTTGTGGGACAATAAATCCTCCGTTTTGGTGGGGGACTACCTGTTTTCCCGCGCGTTTCAGTTGATGGTTGAAACCGGATCGTTGCGGGTGCTGGATATCCTGTCAAACGCCTCGGCCACCATTGCCGAGGGCGAGGTGCTGCAACTGACCGCAGCGCGCGATCTGGCCACGGATGAAGGTATTTACCTGCAGGTGGTGCGGGGCAAGACCGCCGCACTTTTTTCCGCCGCGACCGAGGTGGGTGGCGTGATCGCGGGTGCGCCCGAGGTTCAGGTGCAGGCGTTGTTTGATTACGGCGATGCCTTGGGCATTTCGTTCCAGATTGTCGACGATCTGTTGGATTATCAGGGCGAAAGCAGTGCGACCGGTAAGAATGTCGGCGACGATTTCCGCGAACGCAAGCTGACCCTGCCGGTGATCAAGGCCGTGGCGCTGGCCGACGCCAAGGAGCGGGCGTTTTGGAAACGTACGATTGAAAAGGGCGATCAGCGGGACGGTGATCTGGAACATGCGCTAGAGTTGCTGCATCGCCATGGCACGTTGGAGGCCACGCGTCAGGATGCGCTGGCCTGGTCCGAAACAGCCAAAACCGCGCTGCACAAGCTGGCGGATCACCCGTTGCGACGGATGCTGATTGATCTGGCGGATTATGTGGTGGCGCGGGTCAGTTAACCGGGCTGGGGTTTCACCCGTTCAGGGTTGTCGCCGTCACCCACCAGCTTGGGTTCTGTTCACGTAGACGCCCCGCCGCCGACCGGGCGGTTTCTTTGTCGGAATAAATCCCGAAACATGTCCCGCCCGAGCCGGACATCCGGGTGAGTAAACAGCCGGGTGTCTTGGACAGCGTGTCAAACACCTGTGCGATCACCGGTTCGGCGGCCATGGCCGGGGCCTGCAGATCATTGCGCATCGTGGCCAGCCATTCGACCAGCTGACCGGCGGTTTTACCCCTTGGCAGTTCGTCGGGCATTGGCGGGTTATCTTTCTTTTCCAGACGCGCAAATACCTTCGAGGTGGGCACGGGTCGTCCGGGATTGACCAATACGGCCTCAAGCGACGGCATGTTCCACACCGCCTCGACACGATCCCCGATCCCGCGCATCCGCGCGGCCGAGCGTTTGAGGCAGACAGGTACATCCGCGCCTACATCCGCGCCCAACTCGATTGCGTGTTCCGGGATCGGTTTGCCGGTGATCAGTGAAATCGCGGTCAGCACCGCAGCGGCATCCGATGAGCCCCCGCCCAGACCGGCGGCATTTGGTAGCTTTTTCTTGACCTTCATCGCCACGGGCACGCCCATCAGGCGAGCGGCACGTACCATCAGGTTGGTTTCATCCACCGGCACGCCTTCGCTCATCCGGCCTTCGACCTGCAGACTGGTCTCGTCGGCCAGGGACACGGAAATCCGGTCGCCCTTGTCGGCGAACATCACCAGCGAATCCAGCAGGTGATAGCCATCATCCCGCTGTCCGGTCACATGTAGTGTCAGGTTGATTTTGGCAGGCGCAAGAAATTCACCCATCTTCGTCTGCAATCCTCAAAGGTGGTGCGCCTTCTTCTTCCAGCACGACATCCAGACCCACCTCCAGTTTGCGACGGATGCGATCCGGATCGCTGTCCTGGCTGGGTTCGTCTTCGTCGATGAAGGACAAGGCACGTTTCCACTGAAACTCAGCCTCGGTATAGCGGCCCACGGCCCAGAGCACATCCCCTAAATGATCATTGATCACCGGATCGACGGCTTCCAGTTCGACGGCGCGTTCCATATGCACCACGGCCTCTTCATAGCGGCCCAGACGGTAGAGCACCCAGCCAAGGCTATCGACGATAAACCTGCTATTGGGCTGGGCGGCGACGGCGCGTTCGATCATCTCCAGCGCCTCGTCCAGATTGATCTGCTCTTCGACCATCGAATAGCCCAGATAGTTCAACACCTGTGGCTGATCGGGGTTCAGTTCAAGCGCGCGGCGAAAATCGGCCTCGGCCTTGGGCCAGTTGTCCATGCGCTCATGGCTGATGCCGCGGGCGTAATAGGCGAACCACTGGGCGTTTTCGCGTTCGTAGTAGAGGTCGATGGCGCGGTCATAGGCGGCGGCGGCTTTCTCATATTCATCGACAAAGCGGTACATATCGCCGGTTGAGACATGCACAATCGGCAGATCACCATGGCTTTGGCTCAGCTGTTCCAGCACCTCGATAGCGGTGTCATCTTTGCCCGCACGGCGCAGAGATTCGCTGCGTCCCAGTTCGGCGATGTGGAAATTGGGGTGATCGCGCGGCACGCGTTTGTACGCCTCGTTGGCCAGCACATGGCGTTCCAGCCCGTCCAGCAATTCGGCGGTCATCAGCATCGCGTCGATATGGTCGGTTTTGAGATGTTCGGTCAGCCGGGAGTAAAGCAGGATGTAGTCATCCGTGCTGTCGGACATCAGCGCCTGACCGATGGTAAAGAACACCTCGGCGATCCCGTCTGTCGAGGATCGGACGCGGGTGAACGGCAGGTTTTCACCAGCGGCCAGACGGGCGCGGATATCCGCAATTTCAGGATCGGGATCGGTGCCGAAGGTCTCATCAAGGATGGTGACGGCCTCGGGGTTGCGCTCAAGCTGGCTGAGGATCTCGGCCCAAGCGATGGTGCCCAGCCGGGTTTGCTGGATCGGGCCTTCGGCCTCACCCGAGAAAATCCCGTCTGCCCCTTCAAAATCCCCGATTGACGCCAGGGCCAGGGCCTTGTGATACATCGCAAAACTTTTCAGCCCGCGTTCGCCAGCCACTTCGTCAAAGCGGTCAAGGGCCGCATCCATGTCGCCCTGTCCCCGATGGGTCCAGGCGGCAACCAACCCGTCAGCCAACACGCCAACACCGCGGTCTTCCGCGATCCGGGCCAGTACGTCGTCATGGGCTTCGCGGGTGGCTTCATCAGCCATCAGAACCATATTGGCGACCTGGCTCATCAGCCCGTCAGCTTCGATCTTGCGCGCGATTGGCAGTGCCTTGTCCAACTGGCCGAGTGACAGATGCGCCACCACAGCACTTTCCAGGATTTGCGGATTGGACGAATCCTTGGTCAACGCCTTGGTATAATACTGCGCAGCGCCGTCAAAGTCGCCGTCAAAGCGCGCTTGTCGTGCGGCCAGATAGGCCCCCACATCGCCGCCCTCGGCAAAAACGGGCGGGACTGCATCGACCAACAGAATGGCCGCTGCAAGGATGGATAATGCTTTGGTTTTCACGCCGGCCTGCCCTGTTGTTTTTTCTGCTACCCGAGGAAGGTAATACGCATGAGGGCCCGAGGCAATGCAAAGGGGCGGCGCAAGCGATGCACCGCCCCTGTTCTCACCAAAAGGTGAGAGGTCACATATTGGGGTAATTCGGCCCATCGCCGCCCTGCGGGGTGACCCAGTTGATGTTCTGGCTGGGGTCTTTGATATCGCAGGTCTTGCAATGCACGCAGTTCTGGAAGTTGATCACAAAGCGCGGGTCTTTGCCGTCTTCCTCAACCACCTCATAAACCCCGGCGGGGCAGTACCGCTGTGCGGGTTCGGCGTATTGCGGCAGGTTGACGCTGATCGGCACACTGGCATCCTTGAGGGTCAGGTGCGCAGGCTGGCTTTCCTCGTGATTGGTCATCGAGAAGCTGACATTGGTCAGGCGATCAAAACTGAGCGTGCCATCGGGTTTGGGATAGTCGATGGGCTTGTGCTTCTGCTGCCTTGCCGGTGCTGTCGGCATCGTTCTTGCCGTGGCCCATCGTGCCCAGGATCGAAAAGCCCAGCGTGTTGGTCCACATGTCGAACCCGCCCAGGGTGAGCGAGGCCATCAGGCCATATTTCGACCAGAGCGGTTTGACGTTGCGCACTTTTTTCAGGTCTTTACCAATCGCGCCGTCGCGCACGTCGGTCTCGTAATCGTTCAAGCTCGTCACTGGAGCGCCCGGCTTCGATGGCTTTGTGCGCCGCTTCGGCCGCAGCCATGCCGGACAGCATCGCATTGTGGTTGCCCTTGATGCGCGGCACGTTGACCATGCCCAACCGAACAGCCCAGCAACGCCACGCCCGGTGCGACCATTTTGGGCATCGACTGATAGCCACCTTCGGTGATCGCACGCGCGCCGTAAGCGCCACGCGTTTGCCACCTTTCAGCAGCTCGGCCACCATCGGGTGATGCTTGAACCGCTGGAATTCCATGTAGGGGAACAGATGCGGGTTCTTGTAGTTCAGGTGAACCACGAAACCCACATAAACCTGATTGTTCTCAAGGTGATAGATGAACGATCCGCCGCCGGCATTGCTGCCCAAAGGCCAGCCCATCGTGTGGGTGACGGTGCCTTCGCGGTGCTTTTCGGGGTCAATCTCCCAGATTTCTTTCATGCCAAGGCCGAATTTCTGCGGCTCTTTGCCTTGCGAGAGGTCGTATTTCGCGATCACCTCTTTGGACAGGCTGCCGCGCACGCCTTCAGAGAGGAACACGTATTTGCCATGCAGCTCCATCCCCGGCTCGTAAGCCGGGCCGGGGGTGCCGTCGGGGTTTTTGCCAAACTCACCGGCGACCACGCCTTTGACGCTGCCATCCTCGCCGTAAACGAGTTCGGAACACGCCATGCCGGGGAAAATCTCGACCCCAAGTTCTTCGGCCTGTTCGGCCATCCAGCGGCAGACATTGCCCATCGAGACGATGTAATTGCCGTGGTTGCTCATCAAAGGGGGCATTGGCAGGTTGGGCAAACGCATCTTGCCAGCCGGGCCCAGCACAAAGAAGTTGTCTTCCTTGACCGGCACGGTGATCGGTGCGCCCTTGTCCTTCCAGTCCGGGATCAGCGCATCCAGGCCACACGGATCCAGCACCGCGCCTGACAGGATATGCGCACCCACTTCGCTGCCTTTTTCCAGCACGACGATCTCGCGATCCGGATCAAGCTGCTTCAGACGGACCGCCGCCGACAGTCCTGCGGGTCCGGCACCCACGATCACCACATCGTATTCCATCGCTTCGCGTTCGATCTCGGACATTTGCCGCTCCTAAAACTGTGCCACATGGCAACCTTAGCTCGATGTTGCTTAGCGCCACATGAGGCAGATCGTCAATCGCGACACCACGTCGAAACGTACCTAAATGCGGCAGAATCACAGATTTGGGTAAGATTATTGCGCGGTGGATGCGGCTACTTGGCCTTCGCGTAGATACTCAGCACCTTTTCGACCGCGTCCCCGTTTTGGACCTCGGCGTCATAAAGCGCGGCCAGAAGCCGGCGATCATAATCGCGCGACTTGTCTTCAAGCAGATTGTCGAAGGTGAAAAAGGGTGACTCATGCGCGTCATTCATCAACCCCATCGCCTGCACCATTTCCTCGTAAATGCAGGCGCGCTGCATGTCCGGGTCGATTGTGGGCGCGATCAGGATCGTGCCGAAATGGATGCTTTCGTCGTTTGACAACACTTTGACAACACATGGAAATAGCAGGACCCGTTGCCCTGAACATAGCCCCGGGTCAGATTGCTTGAGGTGCGCCCATAGGCCGTCAGCGCGATAAAATGCGAGGCCAGATGGGGCGAGACCATGAAGACAAAGATGTTGGCCGAAAGAGTAAGGTCTTCGCTTTGTGCGATCAGCAGGTCCGATGTCATTTGCCCGGGGGATATCCGCCGCAGTTTATAGCGAGAGGCCGAATAGAACCGCGGGTCAAACGCCTCGTCCGCCATATTGACGAAGGTTGGCGGTTCTATCTCCAGCCCGGTTGTGGACACGATGAAGTTCGTGACCTCTTCAAAAACAGACACATCAACGGGTTGATCATGCACGACAACGAAGCGGGGCGGGTAGTGCCATTTCTTGATCGTGTTCGATTTGGCCGTGACGATGGTCCGTGCATCTTCCAGATCGTCGGCTGCAATGGCGGCAGCAGCCCCGGTCATGGCCAGTAAAGCCGCCGCAAGAAGTGTTCTGATCAGCTTGTGCATGTGTAACCTTCGCTGGAAAGATATGGCAAAAAATCGCCAATCCAGCCCCTTTTGTCAAATCACGCTTGTCAACATTTTGGAACGAATCGTGAGTCGATCAGGAGCTGGAGGGCGCATATTTTCTCAGCGTTTACTGCAGGCAAACGCCACGGCGGTACGTGCCGACTTCGCGCAGTACCTCTCCGTCTGAGGCTTCTTTGCGCACACCGCTCAACTCGGATTGCAGCACCCGCACCAGAAGCGACTTCAACCGGGTGACGCGGTAGCAGGCGATACTGGGTTCGGCGTGGGCCAGCCCGACGCCACTGTCATCAGTCAGGAACAGATAGCGTCCTGCCGTGACAAGAGCGGCTTGGCGCATGACAAACTCGGATTCTTCGGCCACGCCACTGGCGCCCAAGCCAAAGATCTGAATGTTCTTTCTGGCGGCCTCGCGGGCTGCATCCAGATAGGCCCGTGTCTCGGATTTATGCGGTGGGGCGTCGGCAATATGAAACACGATACGTTCGCCTTTTCCGCGTCGCCAGTTGAGCCCAACGGCTGATTGCAGCGCTGCAGCTGCGGCCTCGGGGTAATCGCCTCCGCCACTGGCATCCAGATTGCGCAGCCAGCCCTGCATCTGCCCTTGCCGGTTGGTGAAGCCAAAGCTCTTCACCACATAGGCATCGCCCCGATCGCGATAGGCCACCAGACCAAAGCGGAAATTGGCCCCGGGTGCGGATCGCCGGGCTGCCTGTACGATGCCGCCGAACTCTTTGGTCAGCCAGGACAGTTCATCGCCCATGCTGCCGGTGGTGTCGAAGACAAACACAAGGTCCAGGAAGTCGGGTTGCCATGCGCCGTTGAACGGCAGGGTGCTGCGGTTCAGCGATCCGGTGGGCAGGCTATGATCATGAACTTGCTGACCTTTTCCAAAGGCCCGTAGTTGCACGCGTTTGGGCGCGCCTGCGCCAAGGGCAGCGGGAAAGGCCGTCACCCAGCCATCGACGCCGGAATAGCCCTGGTAGAAGGGCGCACCCGCCCCCGGTTTGCGCAGCGTGACCGGCACGCCCGGGGCAGGTTTGCCATCGGGCCCGGTCAGCCGCACCCGCACTGCGCGCCCCAGATTGAGTTTGGGCAGCCGCAGTTCACGTGCCGTGCGGCTTTGGTAGGATTTGAACGCGGTCAGATTGAGCGTGTCGTCAATATCGCCGGCTGTCACCACACCGCGCCGTTGGTTTTGCCCGCGACCCGAAGGTGTCGGCACAGGTTCGGCAACGATCATCGCGTCGGCCACAGGGGAGGGGGGGCTCAAGGGCTGTGCCCATGTCGGCACTGACCGAGGCGGGATGCCCTGCCATGTTCCCGTCGTTGCAGCCTGCCGCGAAGGCACAACTGACCAAAGCGGCCAAAAGGACGATCCGGCGGGTGTGCAGATGAATATGACGAGTAAGTCTAAAAAGGGATGTCATGGTTGATCTCCATATAATGTGTAATTTGCACATTTATGTGAATCACTTGCTTGCGTCAATGAAAATGTGTAATTCGCACATTATGCCCGCGATGCTTGATCACCTCTTGTCTCCACTGTGCCGCCTGATGGTGGCGCGGGGTGTGGGCTTTGCTGAATTCGCCGAGCGGCTCAAAGGGCATTACGTGCAGGCCGCGCTGTCTTTGGCGGAGGGTAAAACCAC
This sequence comes from Roseovarius sp., assembly GCA_965207105.1. Lineage (GTDB taxonomy): Bacteria > Pseudomonadota > Alphaproteobacteria > Rhodobacterales > Rhodobacteraceae > Roseovarius. The sequence continues at coordinate 121,783 of CBDBLS010000021.1, forward strand.
CGACAGCCGCCTGTCTGTGATGACTGGGCTGCAACGACGTGAAATTGCCCGCCTTCGGGAATTTCAGCCAAAACCAGCCAAGCCCAATCATCTCAGCCGTCTTGTGGCCCTGTGGCAATCCGAACCGGGGTATGCGCAGGCGGGTAAGCCCCTGCCTTTGTCCCGCACAGGGCCTGCCCCTTCGTTTGAGGCGTTGGCCCTGATGGTGCGCAAGGACGTGCATCCGCGCACCATGCTGGATACGTTGGAAACCACGGGCACAATTCGCATGGATGACGACGGGCAGACCGTTCACCTGATCGAAACCGCCTATCTGCCCCTTGGCGGCAGCGAGGATCAGTTGGAATATCTGGACCTCAATGTTGGGGATCATCTGGCAGCAGCGTCGGAAAACGTGATGGGGGCCGAGCCAGCTTTCTTTGAGCGCGCGGTGCATTATTCGGGTTTGAGTGAGGCGCAGATCGACACGCTGGCTGCCAGATTTCAAACCCGCCAGATGGCCCTGCTGGAAGAGATCAACTCCGAGGCGGCAAAACTGAAAACATCCCAAACCGGGCGGGGCAAGATGCGCCTGCGCGCGGGCGGGTATTTCTATGCGCAGCCCACACACACCATGGACGGATCATGATCAAGCTGATCATCAGAACGGCTCTGCTCATGGCGCTGACGGGTTGCGCCGGGTCGCAATTCGACGAAATGGCCGCCCCCGCATCTGAGGCCGGTGCGGAGGCTGTCATTCTGGCCGAGCCGATTGCCCCGGATACGTCCTGCGAAGACCCTGGTGACGGCATCGGCGGCACCGGGTGTTCGGTGGATTAAAGCGCCCCGCGGTATCACAGACCATCGGGCCATTGTTTGCCGGGTTGCTTTCCCCTATTGAAATCCGACGCCGGGTGCCCCCATTCTACCGTAACGTACGCGCAGAAGCGGCGGAACCGGCAGGCACGACAAGACTGGATTCTGGACGATGGATAAAATTCCGATGACCCATGCGGGTTTCTCCGCATTGGAAAAAGAACTCAAGCACCTCAAATCCGAGGAGCGCCCTGCCATCATCCGCGCCATTGCGGAGGCCCGCGAGCATGGCGATCTGTCCGAGAATGCCGAATACCACTCGGCCAAGGAAAAACAGTCGTTTATCGAAGGGCGTATCAAAGAGATCGAAGGCGTGATCAGCCTGGCCGAGGTGATTGACCCGGCCAAACTTTCTGGCACGACCAAGTTCGGAGCCACCGTGACCTTGCTCGATGAGGACACGGACGAGGAAAAAACCTACCAGATCGTGGGCGAGCATGAGGCCAGTATCGAGGCCGGGCTCTTGAACATCAAATCCCCAATTGCCCGTGCTCTGATCGGCAAAGATGAAGGCGATAGTGTCGAAGTGCGCACGCCTGGTGGCGACCGCTCGTACGAAGTGCTAAAAATTCAGTATATCTGACCCAGCCACCTGACACTGGACCCAACCGATGACGAACCGTCGCGAGACGCCCCCAACCTCGATGGGGATATACAGCAAGGCCAAACGCGAAGGGAACACAGCGATTGAGATCGCGGCATTGATCCTTTCCACCATTTGGCTTGTGTTGGCGGCGGTGTTCTTTCTGGTACTGGAACCGCGCAACACCTCTGAGGACGACGGAGCGGCGTTGCGGTTTGTGATGATCTTGATGGCGGTGTTCTTGCCGGTGGCGATGATCTGGGTCGCGGCAACCGCAGCGCGGGCGTCACAAGTGATGCGTCAGGAAAGCCTGCGCTTGCAATCGGCGATTGACGCGATCCGCCATGCCTACCTGGCGCAAAGCCAGTCCTAGACCACCACGTCCGAGCCTTCGGTGGCGCGCAAGCTGGATGAAATTGCCGCCGCCCAACGCAAGACGGAATCCGCGCTGGCGACATTTTCATCGACCCGTCCGGCCCCGCCGCCGCGTGCTGTGACTCAGCCTGAGACGGCGCAGGCGACGGATGACGATCAGGTGGCCTTGCCCCTGGGCACGCCGGCCGAGGATATTCAGCCGCCTCTGGCCCATGACGACTTTGTCCGCGCGCTGAATTTTCCTGAGACAGCCGAAGACAAGGCCGGGTTTGCCGCACTGCGCCGCGCGATGAAGGATAGACCAACTGCGCAGCTGGTTCAGGCCTCACAGGATGTGCTGACCCTGCTCAGTCAGGACGGCATCTACATGGACGATCTGCGCCCTGACATGGCCCGCCCTGAGATCTGGCGGCGGTTTGCCGCCGGTGAAAGGGGCCGTCAGATTGCCACGCTGGGCGGGATACGGGATCGCTCGTCTTTGGCGTTGACGGCGACGCGGATGCGCTCGGATCCGATATTTCGGGATGCGGCGCATCATTTCCTGCGCAAGTTTGACCGGATGATTTCGGAGTTTGCGCAAACCGCGACTGACGCTGAAATCTCGGATTTGTCCGATACACGCACCGCGCGCGCCTTCATGCTGATGGGCCGGGTCGCGGGGACGTTTGACTAAGTGTCTGATTCAAAATGGGATGAAGGATTTCAATCTGTTGCAAGTAGTCGGGTCACGCGCCTGATGTGGGCGATGAGCAGCCAGGCCTCGGCGCTTTCGATGGATTTCTCCCGATCCTTTGCCAAACGACGGCAGCGACCGAGCCATGCGAAGGTGCGTTCCACAACCCATCTGCGTGGCAGCACCTCGAAGCCACCGGCGGTGTCGGAGCGCTTGATGATCTGTAGCGTCCAGCGTCCGAGGCTCACGAGGGCACCCCGCAGCTTCGGCCCGGCATAGCCGCCATCCGCGAACATGTGGCGCAGTTTCGGGGCCTCACGGCGGAGCCTGGCGAAGACCCCGGGCGCACCGTCACGATCCTGAATGTTGGCCGTATGGACCTCGCATGCGATCAGATTGCCACAGGTATCAGTGATAATGTGGCGTTTTCGACCTTTGATCCGCTTGCCCGCATCGTAGCCGGAAAGGGACGTGTTTTCAGAGGTTTTAACGCTCTGGCTGTCGATCACACCGGCTGTCGGCTGCACATCGCGGCCTGCCGCGAGGCGCACGGCCGCGACCAGGTGGCGGTTGATCCGGGCCAGCAGGCCATCATCTCGCCAGAGGTGGAAATAGTAACGCACAGTCGAGACCGCAGGAAAGTCCTTCGGCAGGAGCGACCATGCGCACCCGGCGGCGGCAAGATACTGAATCGCATTCCAGACCCGACGCAAATGCACCTTTCGCGGACGCCCAGGGCGGTTAGGGCCGGGTAACAATGACCGCACGATATTCCATTCCGCATCGGTCAAATCACTTGGATAGCACTTTGTTTCGCGCATATGCTGCGCACGGGTGAATTCAGTCCAGGCCATTGTGATCTCCGTTCAATTTCACAACCGAACAGAATCACACCCTGTTGAACTCACTCAACTCATTTCTGATCAGACACTTACATTTTCTGGCCATTCTGATGTAAGTTTAGCAGGAAATCAGCGGTGCGTCCATCTGACGGAAAGCACCCAAAAAGTAAGCCAAGACGAATCGGACAGACGGGCTTGCCAATCCAGAGGCCCGTAAATACAGGAGAAAATCAAGCCTGTTTAGACTCTGATATGGGCACCCAGGAAGTAAGCTTTCAGAGGTACCCGATTGGTAAGTTTTCGCGCCCGATCTGTAAGCTCAAGGATCCCACAATGTAGGCCAATACATCCCAAGATGTAATCCACATCGAGATTATACTAATGATATTAATGCATTATGTCTCCCGAACAAAGAACATTAAGAATCTAGAACCATTGGTTTTTTGAATTTGTTTTTTGGGTTTAAGGCGACATTCAGGAACGTTTCAGCTACGCAAACCCACCTGTCTCTGATAATATGGGGAACTGCGGTAAAAGATCTTGCAATATCGATCCCTGAACATGCTTAAGGCACCCTAAGGTTCGGCGATATCAGAACCTATCGTTGATTTCCGACATTTTCAGCCTTCTCAGAAAATATTCACACTTGAGTCGAGCCCCGACACAGTCCATGATTCGCGGGAAATCCCTGAGGAAAAGAGCACCCAGATGGAGCAATCCGCCCTTCCCCTCGTCACGCTAGACGAATTGGAGAATCTTTCCAACCGCGCCAACACCGTGATTTCGCGGTTGCGTGACCGGCTTTATGCCCCAGGCAGTGAAAAGAAGCTGGAGCTGCGGTTCAATGTCCGCGCTGCCGGGGACATGGTGGGACGCAGTGACAAGCTGATCCGCGATGCCGAGGCCGATGGCCGCTTGCCTGCCCCGCAGAAAGATTCGGTGACGGGTCGTCGCAGCGGGTTCAGCCTGGCCGATCTCAACCGAATGCGCACGGTGTTTGGCACCCTGCCCCACCGCGCCGAAAACGATCCGGCGATGGTGTTGGCGATCCAGAATTTCAAAGGCGGTGTCGGCAAGTCCACTCTTGTCTGTCACCTGGCACAATATTTGGCGCTGAAGGGCTACCGCGTCTGCGTGATCGATTGCGACAGTCAGGCCAGCACCACCTCGATGTTCGGGCTGAACCCCGATGTAGATGTGGATGAGGAAGAAGATACGCTATACCCGTTCTTCCGTCATGGCGGCCCGCAGGACCTGTCTTATGCGTTGCGCGCCACCTACTGGCCCAATATCGCGCTGATCCCCGCCAACCTTGGTCTTTACGATGCGGAGTACGAATTTGCGGCCCGCATGGCCCGCGATCAGGTCTTTGTGCTGGACCGGTTGCGCAACGGACTTGAGACGATCAAGGACCGGTTTGATGTGATCCTGCTCGATCCACCCCCGGCGCTTGGGATGCTATCGCTTTCGGTGTTGCGCGCGGCAGAGGCGTTGATCATCCCTGCCCCGCCCAACAATATCGATTTCGGCTCGACCGCGCATTTCCTCAAGATGCTGGGTGCCACGCTCAGCCAGCTTGCTCAGATGGGTGGCGCGCGCGATTACGCCTTTGTTAAGATTCTCGCCACGAAGATGAACGACAACAAATCGGCGCATATGGCGACCAAGCGGATGATGGATGCGGTGTTTCCTTTGGACATGATGCAATCGGTGCTGAAGGACAGCGCCGAGATCGACAATGCCACTGCCAATCTCAGCACGGTGTACGAGTTGACCGGGGCCGCCACCCGCACCGAAACGCATAAACGCTGTCGCGCCTATCTGGACGCCATCGGTCGCGAAACCGAACTGCTGATCCGTAAAACCTGGCCCAGTCACCATGCGGGCCTGCGCCGCGAGGGAATGCTATGACACGCAAACATGACGCCATTCTTGACGATGTTCTGAGCGGGCTGGATGCCCCTGCCCCGGATTCGGGTGATCGTGCCGGTGCGCGGTTCCTCAAACGCTCGACCACCATCGGAGATCGTCTGTCCGGCGAGCTGGAAGAAAAGACACTGCATTGGGTCGATCCTGCCAGTTGCCGTATGTGGGATCGTCACAATCGCGATTACGCGCTGCTGAGCGAAGACAATTGCCGCGATCTGATTGACGGAATCCGTTCGCAAGGGCGGCAGGAATTTCCGGCTGTCGTGCGCCCGTCCTCTGATCCGGACTACGACTATGAGGTGATTTGCGGCGCGCGTCGGCATTTCGCGGTGTCCTGGTTGCGGGCGAACAACTACGGGCAGTTCAAATACCTGATCGAGCTGCGCGACCTGAACGATGAAGAGGCGTTTCGCCTTGCTGATATTGAGAACCGGGACCGCGAGGATATCTCGGATTACGAACGCGCGATTGATTATGCTGACGCGGTGGAGCGCTATTACAGTGGAAAGCAAAAGGCGATGGCACAGCGCCTTGAGGTGAGCCAGCCATGGTTGTCGCGCTATCTGCAACTGGCCAAGCTGCCAGAGGTGATTGTCGCGGCTTTTCCGTCAGTACGTGACCTGCGCGAACGCAATGCGCGCGAGATGAAGCCGCTTTTGGCTGCAACAGAGACGTCAAAACCGCTGTTGCAAGAGGCAGCGGCGCTTATGCGTGAACAGGAACAGGCGCGTGCCGGCCGTGGCAGTTTCGTGGACGCTGCCACTGTGATGCGCCGCCTTTCCCGGGCCGCGCGCCCTACGCCGGAAACACCCGCCAACCCGACACAGGTCTATCGACGCGGCGCTGGCGAAACAGGGATTTCCGTGCGTCGCAAGGGTCGCAGAGTGGTGATGGAATTTGAAGATGCGCTCAGCCGCGATTCGTTGGAGGCTGCGTTCAAGGCTTACCTGAAGGACCGGTTTGCGGAATAAAACCAAAAAATTGCCCACGGGCAATTTCCAGATGTAACCCACGCCTGATCCCCAAAATTGCCCACGGGCAATTCCCGAAATGACGGACAATTTGACCGCAGCCGACCCCCGCCATGTGTGGGGAGTGGTCAGGCTGGGTCTTTTGCACAAACTCTGTGCAATTGGGCTGGTCACGCGTAAAAGAAGCTGCCAGTTTCGCCTCGTTGATAAGGGGGAGGATCGGCAGATGGTCGATCTATGGCATGGGCTGTCGCAGGCGTTTTGGCTTGTGATCAGCGCCGATGCAGAATTGCTGGAAATCGCGATGCGATCTTTGCGGATCACGCTAACAGCGTTGGTTCTGGCCTGCTGCATTGCCATGCCATTGGCTGCTTTGCTCGCTATCCGTCGGTTTCGGTTTCGGCGCACGGTGATTGCTGTGCTGAATGCCCTGATGGGATTGCCGCCGGTGGTGGTCGGGCTGACCGTTTACGTGTTTTTGTCCCGCTCGGGGCCCTTTGGCGTGTTCGGCCTTCTATTCACGCCCACGGCGATGATCATCGCGCAGATGATCATCATCGTGCCGCTGATTGCCAGCATCGCGCATCAGTCGTTGCGGGATCTCTGGCATGACTATCACGACCTGCTGATTTCGATGAATGTCACGCAAAGCCAAAAGGTAAAAACCTTGCTGTGGGATGCCCGACGCGCCTTGCTGACTGCCGCTCTGGCCGGGTTCGGACGAGGGATCGGAGAGGTTGGCGCAATCATGATCGTGGGCGGCAATATCGACCATGTGACCCGGGTTCTGACCACTGCTATCGCCCTGGAAACCGGCAAGGGCGAGTTTGCGCTGGCCCTGGCTTTGGGCTTTGTGCTGATCGCGCTGGCGCTGGCGGTGAACCTTGCGATCCACGGGCTTAGCCGCACGGAAAGGGATGGCAGATGGTGAGCGAGCTGTTTCCTCTGAGCGTCAAAGGCGCGTTAACCCGGCGTCGGGGCAAGGTGCTTGTGGGGCCGGTTGATCTGGATCTGGACGGGCAGGGAATCTGCGTGATTCTTGGGCCAAACGGGTCCGGAAAAACCACCTTGTTGCGGATGCTGCATGGCATTGCGCGGCTGCATGACGGCACTATCACATGGTCCTGCGACACCAAGATCGCGCGCAATGCGCAAGCCTTCGTGTTTCAACAGCCGGTCATGCTGCGCCGGTCGGTTGCAGATAATCTGGCCTACCCGTTGCAAATGCGCGGCATGGCGCGCGGCCAGGCGCTGGACTTGGCGCGGGACTGGGCCGCGCGTGCGGGGTTGTCTAATATGCTGGATCGTTCGGCCACCGTTCTGTCGGGCGGTGAGAAGCAGAAAGTCGCCCTGGCCCGGGCGCTGATCCAGGATCCTGAACTGGTGTTTCTGGACGAACCCAGCGCGTCGCTGGATGGCCGCGCGACGCGGGAAATCGAAGAGATACTACTGAAATGCAGCGCCGCTGGCACACGGCTGATCCTGTCGACCCATGACCTTGGTCAGGCGCGCAGGTTGGCCGACCGGGTGGTGTTCCTACTGAATGGAAGCGTGCACGAAACCGGCCCTGCAGAGACGTTCTTTGCAGAGCCCAAAACGCCCGAAGCGCGGGCTTTTTTGAATGGAGGCATCGTGGAATGAGACTGGAACTGAGCTTGACACTCGCGGCGATGCTGGTTGCTGGTGCGGCACAAGCCGCCGATGTGATGCGCATGGCCGTGACCACGTCTTTTCACAATTCCGGGTTGGCCGAGGTGCTTTTGCCAGCGATTCAGGAGGATCTCGATCTTGAGGTGCAATTGCTTGTCGTCGGCACCGGGCAGGCCCTGAAATTGGGGCGGGCGGGGGATGTGGACGCTATTCTGGTGCATTCCAAGGCGGCGGAAGAAGCCTTTGTTGCGGACGGCTATGGCACACACCGGCGCGAGATCATGTATAATGATTTCGTGTTCATCGGCCCCTCGGATGATATTGCGGGGATTGCTGGCGCTGCTGACGCAAAGGACAGCCTGCAAAAGATAGCCGCAGCCGAAGCGGCGTTTGTCAGTCGTGGCGATGACAGCGGGACCCACAAGAAAGATCTGTCCCTGTGGAACGCGGCAGGGCTGACCCCTGAAGGCGCGTGGTATAACGCCGTCGGGGCCGGAATGGGCGCGGCTTTGAATACCGCCTCGGGGCTGAACGCCTATATCCTGTCGGATCGGGCCAGCTGGCTGAACTTTGGCAACAAGGGCGATCTTGCGCTGTTGTTCGCCGGTGATCCGGTGCTTTTCAACCAATATGCCTATCTGCCTGTGAACCCGGAATCGCACAGTCATGTGCAGGCCGATCTGGCGATAAAGCTGGAAGGGTGGTTGACTGGGGATCGCGCCAAAGAGCTGATCGACAGCTATAAGATCGACGGGGAAACCCTGTTCGTTTTCAATGCAGTTGAGGCGGAATAGAGTCTGTTATTCGTCCAATGATCCGTGAATCGCGAACTGATCGAGCGCCGCATCCTGGCGCTCGATTACCCGGTAGGCTTCGCGCGCACCGGCCTCAGACAGCTCGCGAGAGACAGTGAGCAGGTCATTGGGGGCATGATCCTCGCACAACTCGATCATCTGGGCGATTTCCTCCTGTGCGGTAGGCAATGCAGCGTCGACCGAGGGGGCGCCGTAGTAGGTCACAAAATGCTGGGCCAAAAGTTGCGAAAGCGTCTCTATTTCAGCGGATTCGATCGTTGTGACGGCGACAAAGGTGACGCGCCCGCCGGTTTCCAGACCGAACCAGCCATTGGCAAAAGCCTGCCGTGCCTTGCCGCTCAGATCGCCCTCGGTCCAGTTGGAAAACTCGAACCCGCCCGAGACGCACCATTCCCCGGTACGGGCTGGGCTGGAAAAGACGCGTTGATCGCTTTCGTCAAAATGAATGGCGCGGGCAAGCTTCATTTTCCGGTCTCCTTCAGCAGATCGGCCAGGGGGATCAGGTGGGTGGTTTCGTTATCGCGCAGCAACATGCCAAAATCCTCGTCAATACCCAGGAATGTGCCGCTGAGATCGCCGCGCGTGGCCTCTTCGCCGATGCCATGCGCCAGCCCTCGCCATTCAGTATGCAGGCCCTGTGCTCCGCCATCTTCCCAACGGTTGATCCCATTCAGCGTATGCCGGGCCCAGGCCTCGATCAGGGTAGGAGAGTCCACATCAGTGCAGCCTTCGGCATAGAGCGCAGTTTGATCCGGGGTTGTGCCGGGATCATCCCTGTCCGGCAGAAGAGGCAGGGTAAAGCCGACGACCAGCCAGTCAGGCACGGCATCAGGGTCGTCGGTCGCGCTGAGCACACCAAAGCGCCCACAGGCCGCGCCATTGATCCGTAACCCGCCGTCCCAATCCAGATGCACTGCCACTTCGGGCGGGGCCAAAGCGCCCAATGCATTCTGAAATCCCACACCGCAGAGGGGCAGCATCGCCATTGCCTTTGACAGTGGGACTTCGGGGGCGAAAACCAACGCTGCCTCGATCCGCGCGGCACCCAATATGTAAGAGATCAACCCCGCATCACAGCCCAGCGTGGCACGCCGGGCGGCGTGGCCCATGGCATCGTCGCTGGCGGCCTCGCCCCACATCAACGGGGGGAAGGTGAGCGTGGTGTCGCTCATGCCGTGCCCTTGGCCACGAGGGCGGCGGCCACGTCCTGAAATGCCTTGGCCTGTGGGCCGTCGGGCTGGCTGACCGTTACCGGTGCGCCACCATCGGTCGCCAGCCTGATTTGCAAATCAAGCGGGATTTCAGCCAGCAGGGGCACATTAATCTTGGCCGCCTCGGCCGCAACGCCGCCTCGGCCGAACATATGCTCCTCGTGACCGCAATTCGAGCAAATATGGGTGCTCATGTTTTCGATCATGCCGACAATCGGGACCTTAAGTTGTTGAAACATATCAATGCCTTTGCGGGCATCCAGAAGGGCAACATCCTGCGGGGTCGACACAATAACCGCGCCATCCACCTGAAACTTCTGACTGAGCGTCATTTGCACATCGCCCGTGCCGGGGGGCAGGTCAACAAGCAGCACATCGAGCGCCCCCCATTGCACCTGATTCATCATCTGTTGCAGCGCGCCCATCAACATCGGACCGCGCCAGACAACCGCCTGATCCTCGTTGGTCATCAGGCCAATGGACATCATCGTGACGCCGTGATTACGCATCGGCAGGATGATCTTGCCATCGGGGCTGGCCGGGCGACCAGAGACGCCCAGCATCCTCGGCTGCGACGGTCCGTAGACATCCGCATCCAACAGACCCACACGACGGCCCTGCTGCGCCAAAGCGCAGGCCAGATTGGCCGAAACAGTGGATTTGCCCACGCCGCCTTTGCCCGAGGCGATGGCGATAATCCGGTCTATGCCGGGAACTTTCTGAGGGCCGCTGGGTTCGGCGGCGCGTTGCGGTTTCAGATCCGGTGGGGCGCCCTTGTCGGAATGGCCGGTCAGGACGATGCTGACACCGGTCACGCCATCAACTGCGTTCAACGCCTCTTCGGCCTGGGCCTTGACGGCCTCATACTCTTTGGCCTGGCTGGGCGCGATTTCCATCACGAAACGGACCGTGCCGGCCTCGTCCAGGTTCAGGGCGCGGACCACGCCGCTGGCCATGATATCGCTGCCTGCGATGGGGTCGGTGATGGTCTTCAGGGCCGCCGTAACGGTGTCTCTGCTCAGGGTCACTGGGATCAGTCCTGTCCGTTGATCGTGCCGGTCACTTCATGCGTCATGTCCAGCTCTTCGATGGTGACGACGGTCTTAACCGCATAGGTCTTGCCCGCAGTATCCGCGCCGCGCATGGCCTCTTCGATCGCCTGTTGCGAGGTCACGCCGACCTGTTTGAGAGACTTGCGCATCGACATGTTGAATTCTTCGCTCATTGGGGTGGTCCTTTGTGTTGGATTGACGAAAAGGCGGGCAGGGGCCTAGGTTTGGTCCCATGCTGATACGTATTTTTATGGTTGTTCTGATCTGCCTGCCCCTTGGAGCGTTGGCGGATGATAAACTTGTCCGGCTGCATGCGCCAGAGGCGTTGGCAGAGACTGGTGTGTTGTCCTACATCCTGCTGCGGTTTTCGCTCAAGACGCAGGTGCGAGTTGAGAAAGTCGCTGATCCTGCCGCCGCGGATCTGCTGTTGGGCGATGCGGGCACGGCGCTGTTTGAAGGGGCCGGGCAGCTGTGGAAGATGCAGGTGGTTAGCCCCGATCATCCGGGCACCGAAAAGCTGCCAAATGGCTGCGCTCCGAGATTGGTCAGCGCGCGGTGACCGGATATGCCCCGGACGGGCAGGCGCTGTTCACCCTTGCGGAGCCGGGCGAGGCCGAGGTGGTCGAGGTGGCGATCAGCGGGGATGCGGAGTTGGGTCATGAGATTGCCCATGCCAAATGCGTCCGTTGTCATGCGGTGGATCAGGCAACGCGCGGCTGGGGTATTGGGTCGACCCCCAGTTTTGGCGTGCTGCGCACGATGTCGGACTGGGAGGTGCGGTTTGCCACGTTTTACCAGCTTAAACCGCATGCCGCGTTTACCCAGATCACCGACGTCACCGACCCGTTTCCACCCGAGCTGCCGTCGCCGATCGCACCCATCGAGTTGTCGCCGGACGAGTTGCAGGCCGTGCTGGCCTATGTGGCCGTGATGCCCCCGGCCGATCTTGGGAAGCCTCTCGAACATCAGTGATCCTTGCGGTCGCTGAAGTAATCGTCGGTGGTGCGAGGCTTGGGGCGCTCTTTGCCGGCGAAGGGATTGTCGTCGGAGTGAAACTGGGCGTTGACCCGGCAATCGTCGCACATCTGGATCACCCGCAGCTTGGCGGGGTCGCTGAACATGGAATGGCCGGTCAGTTTCTCGGTGATCCGGTCAATCGCGGATTTCGACCCGAACAGGCTGCCGCATTCGACACAAGCGAACGGTTCTTCCTCGTTCAGCACTTCTTGCCGTAAGGCGGCATCGGTGAGGTCCAGCCGGGGCTCATAGGTGATGGCATCCTCTGGGCAGATGTTAGCGCAGAGACCGCATTGCAGACAGGCATCTTCCTGAAAGCGCAGTTGGGGTTTGTCCTGATTGTCACCAAGCGCCCCGGACGGGCACAGCGATACACAAGACAGGCACAGCGTACAGGTATCGGTGTTGACCAGCACCGCGCCATAGGGCGCGCCCTCGGGCAAGGGCAGGTGATCTGTATCGGGATGCAAGGCCCGGGCCGCTTGCCGCGCGATCTGACGACGGGTGCCCATGGGGCGAACAGGATTGGCAACCGGGGCAGGGGGGGTGCCTGCGTCGTAAAGCGCATCTGACATTGCGTCCGGGTCGCTGGTGTCCAGAAGGTTGACGCGGGCCGCCCCGCCAATGGCCGCACTCAGGGCGACTTGCGCAGCCAGCGCGTCGCGGTCTGCACCGGGGCCGGGCAGCAGTGTCACATGGGCAAATCCGGCGGCCAGAGCGGCCACCGCCTCGGCATGGCCAAAGGCGCCGATGGCGTCCATTTCCAGCGGGATCACATCGGCGGGCAACCCGCGCCCGTGGCGGGCGGCGAGGTGGATCATCTCGGACCCATGGGCGTCATGGACAAGCAGGCGCGGGGTCTCACCACCGGCAGACAGATAGGCCTGCGCAAGGGTTTGCACGCGGCGGAAGGTCAGCCCGACCGGCGGTGCGTCATAGCTGACCGCGCCCGAGGGGCAGACCGATGAGCAGGCACCACATCCAGCGCAGATCATCGGGTCAATGCTGACATGTTCCCCTGCCGAGGTGATCGCGCCAGTGGGGCACAGATCAAGACAGCGGGTACAGCCGATTTGTTCGGCCCGCGAATGGGCGCAAAGCAGCGGCTCGACCCGGACATAAAGTGGTTTTTCGAAGGTGCCGACCATATGCGAGGCGTCCATGATGGCCGAGGCCACCGATGGCGCATGGGAGGGATCGGCGCGCAGATACCCCTCACGCTTTTCGGGGGCGGGAAACAGCGGTGTGCCGCCGCGCAGATCAAGGATGATATCACACTCCGAGATGCCGCCATCCTGTGGCTCGCTTAGCGTGAAGGCACCGCGTCCGCCGGGGTTCACCTGTTGCAAGTGGTCAACCACCACACGGAACTGCCCCAGGACCCCTTCGGCCCGGCGTAGCCCGCCAATGATCACGTCATAGGCGCGGCTGTCGGGCAGATCGCTCGCCTTCTCCAGCAGGACGGTCACGCCCAGATGATCCTTCAGCTGATCGGCAGCGGTCAGGGCCACGTCAGCCGGGCCAAGGATCAGGCATAACCCTTCCGAAATCACATCCATGCTTTTGCCCGGCTCTGACGGCAGGGTCGCCTCGGCGATCAGCGCGGACATTTTGGGTATGTTTGTGGCGGTATCGTCGGTCCAGCCGGCCCGGTTGCGCAGGTCCAGCAGAGGGGGGGCTTCTACGCCCAATTCGGTCGCCAGCCCCTCGAAAACCCGGGCCTCCTGAGTGCAGCAAATAATTGCATCGCCGCTACTGAGGGCCTCGGCAGCCTCTGCGATCTGGGTGGTGCACAGGGCAGAGCAGGGGGGGTTGACGGCAAGACCGGTTGCCTCGGACAGTGCTTGAGAATCAATAGACTGAGTTCCAAGACAATCACATGTTATCAAAGTCTTAGACATTTATTTTGATCCTTTCCAACTGGCGCTTTGCTGGTTGATTTTTGTAACCGCGTGCTGAGGTTAGTCACAAACAGGCCCATCCCACAATCGCTTTTGTCCGGCGGGGCAGTGCCAAAACCCTCTCATTTTGACGCTCTGATTCGCGGGTGATTCGGTTTTGTGATAGAATGCCGGTTCCTGACTTTTTCAGTCGAGTTAGACAATTCGTCCAAGCTGGCCACGCTCTTGCTGTGGGCCTACCCAAAATGTCCGATCCGACAATTATACCCGGTTTTGCGACAGAAAAGGCTTTGAAACCCGGGGCTGGCATTCGATGCTGATGGTGGAGGAGGACCATATCGGATGATTTTTAATCCGAAGGCGTATCGCGCTGTGCCTGTTGGTATCGTGATCCGTCGGCAACCTGGGGTGACCCGCTGGCAGAAATGGAACTGGACCGTAAGCGGCGTGCTGCTTGGGGCCGGTGCTGCGACGTGGCGCGAGTTGCGCCGGGTTGGGGATGTGACCGAATTCCATGCCGACACGCTTCAGCTAGAACTGCACGGTGCCGATTCCGAGGCTTATCAGCATAACCTTCATTCTCAGGTGCCCAGCCTTTATGTGGTCATGCGCGACGGGGAAGGGGAGGCACCCTATGACATGCTGCTGGTCACCGCGTCCCCATATGAGGCGCAGGATTACACCGATAGCGGCGAAGAGATCGTCGAGAAGGTCGCAATGCCCTCGGCAATGCTGGCGATGGTGCAGGACTTCGTGGCGACCCAATTACGAAGAAGAAGAATTCATCAAACGCAAGCGTGACAAGAAACGGATCGATCTGGTGCAGGATGGCATCGGCGATCCCCGTATCGGCAAGGCCGCGGATATCTATGCCTCACCCAGCCAGAAACGCAGGAGGGTGAATTGAGCAACAGCACATTCTGGTCCCGCCGTCAGGCGGCTGTGGCAGACGAAGCACTGGCCGAGCAAGAGAGTGCGCAGGCCGTTGAAGCTGCTGAAGCCGAAGCGGCCCTGGCCGAACGAGATGACGCCGAGATCCTGCAAGAGCTGGACCTGCCCGAACCCGAGGAGCTGGACAGCCCCGAAGCGGTGCGCGAGTTCATGAACTCGGTCGTGCCGCAACGCCTGAAAACCCGCGCCTTGCGCAGACTTTGGCGGCTGAACCCATTGCTGGCCAATCTGGATGGGTTGGTGGATTACGGCGAGGATTTCACCGACAGTGCCACCGTGATCGAGAATATGCAGACCGCCTATCAGGTCGGCAAAGGTATGTTGGCGCACGTTGAGGCCCTGGCCGCCAAGGCTGAGGCCGAGGCGGACGCCGCCGCGAAAGCCGAGGAAGACGATGCGCCCGCCGAAGAGGGCAGTGACGACCTGCTGGCTGACGAGACTCCGGAAGAGATCCCCGTTGCGAGCCTGCGCCCCGAACCTGTCGCTAAGGCCTATGAGTTTGAAGACGTCGAAGAGGAGGCACCGGTTCTGACCGCGCCCCGCCGTCGCATGACATTCCAGTTTGAGACGAGCGCATGACAGAAGAGATGACCATGACAGCAGATCCAGCCCCGCAAGTATCCGAAGAAGACCGGATGCGCGCGGATCTTTACAATTTCCTCGGGCTGATCCTGTCGGGTCCGCCCGATGAGATGCTGCTGGCCCAGACACAGACCCTGTTGGGCGATGAAAGTGATCTAGGGCAGGCGATCACCACGTTGTCGAAAGTGGCGAGACTGTCCAAGCCGAAAACAGTCGAGAGCGAATTCAACGCGCTTTTCATCGGGTTGGGCCGGGGCGAGCTGTTGCCCTATGCCAGTTATTACCTGACCGGGTTCCTGAATGAAAAGCCGTTGGCCACGCTGCGTCAGGACATGGCTGCACAGGGGTTAGCGCGGGCCGATACGGTGTTTGAGCCCGAAGACAACATCGCCAGCCTGATGGAAATGATTGGTGCGCTGATCGTTGGGCGCTTTGGGGCGCCAGCGTCGCTGGAGCAGCAAAAGACCTTCTACAACAAGCATATCGCGCCCTGGGCATCGCATTTCTTTGCCGATCTGGAAGGCGCGAAAGGCTCGGTTTTTTACACGCCGGTCGGCACGGTGGGCCGCGCGTTTCTTGAGATCGAAAGCGAGGCCTTCCGGCTGAGCGGCGGCTGAAGTTTTCACCGGGTGTGCCTCGTGGCGCACTCATCCAGGCGGCAGGTGACTGGCGCATCACATCAGAGAGGAGAACTCTCATGTCAAAGGAAGAAGGGGCCAACCGCCGCGACTTTCTGAAACTGGCAGGAACGGTAGCGCCCCTGGCGGCTGTGGCTGTTGCAACCAGTGGCACGACCGCAGAAGCGGCCGAGCCTGACCTGACGCGCGATATTATGCAGGATACCCAGCATACACGCGCTTACTACGATAGCGCCCGGTTCTAAGCCGGACGAGATCACTTGCGGAGATCAGCGACTGGTTGCGAGACGCCCGACTGCTGACATCCAGAATTGAGAACCAAGCGAGTGAGGGCAGAGGCCCGAGCAAGCAAGGAGGGAACAACATGCTTAGGAAAAAGACCAACGGGGTTGCGAGACGCCCCCAGCGGACTTCGATCCTGTCCGAGGCCACAAACGCCTCGGTTGACCGTCGTGCATTCCTGCGCGGGTCGGGGCTTGCCATCGGGGGTCTGGCGGCGATTGCCGCGACTGGCGGGACCGTGCAGCAAGCCAATGCAGCGGCCAACGCTGTATCCGGCGCGGTCGAATTTAAGAAATCAGTCTGCACACACTGCTCGGTCGGTTGTACCGTGATTGCCGAAGTGTCGGATGGTGTCTGGACGGGTCAGGAACCCGGCTGGGACAGTCCGTTCAACCTGGGCGCTCACTGTGCCAAAGGCGCGGCCGTGCGCGAACACGCTCATGGCGAACGCCGCCTGAAGTACCCGATGAAGAAAGAAAACGGGGAATGGAAGCGCATCAGCTGGGATCAGGCGATTGATGAAATCGGCGACGGCATGATGAACATCCGCGAAGAAAGCGGACCTGACAGCGTTTACTGGCTCGGCTCGGCCAAGCATAACAACGAACAGGCCTATCTGTTCCGCAAGTTCGCCGCCTATTGGGGCACGAACAACGTGGATCACCAGGCACGTATCTGTCACTCGACCACGGTTGCCGGTGTTGCAAACACCTGGGGCTATGGGGCGATGACCAATTCGTACAATGACATCCACAACTCCAAGGCTATCTTTATCATCGGCGGCAACCCTGCCGAGGCGCACCCCGTCTCGCTGTTGCACCTGCTCAAAGCCAAAGAGCAGAACAACGCCCCGGTGATTGTCTGCGACCCGCGCTTTACGCGCACCGCGGCTCATGCGGATGAATATGTCCGTTTCCGTCCGGGTTCGGACGTGGCGCTGGTCTGGGGTATCCTGTGGCACATCTTCGAAAATGACTGGGAGGATAAAGAGTTTATCCGCACCCGCGTCTGGGGGATGGACCAGATCAAGGAAGAAGTGGCCAAGTGGAACCCTGGAGAAGTGGAACGTGTGACCGGTGCGCCGGGATCGCAACTGCGTCGCGTGGCCCGGACTATGGCCAACAACCGCCCCGGCACCGTGATCTGGTGCATGGGTGGCACACAGCACACCAACGGCAACAACAACACCCGTGCGTACTGTGTTCTTCAGCTTGCTCTTGGCAACATGGGCACCTCGGGTGGCGGTACCAATATCTTCCGCGGCCATGACAACGTGCAGGGCGCGACCGATCTTGGTGTTCTCAGCCATACGTTGCCCGGCTATTACGGTCTGTCCAAAGGCGCCTGGGGTCACTGGGCCCGTGTCTGGGGCGAAGATCCGGAATGGCTTGCTGGTCAGTTCGACAGCATCAAGGACGCCGAGGGCAAGGACAAATCGCTCCAGAACCTCACCGGTATTCCTGTGTCGCGCTGGATTGATGGCATCCTGGAAGACAAGGACAACATGGACCAGCCCAACAACGTGCGGGCCATGGTTCTGTGGGGTCACGCGCCCAATTCTCAGACCCGGATGGTCGAAATGAAGACGGCGATGGAAAAGCTGGACATGCTGGTCGTGGTTGACCCGTTCCCCACCGTTTCCGCCGTGCTGCATGACCGGGAAGACGGTGTTTATCTTCTGCCCGCCTGTACTCAGTTCGAGACGCGCGGCTCTGTCACCGCCTCGAACCGCTCGATCCAGTGGCGTGAGAAGATCATCGATCCGCTGTTCGAGAGTATCCCGGATGAGGTGATCATCGCCAAGTTCGCCAACAAGTTCGGCTTTGGAGACCGTCTGTTCCGCAACATCGAGATGGACGATCCTGAAACGCCGAATGTCGAAAGCATCACCCGCGAGTTCAATTCGGGTATGTGGACGGTCGGCTATACGGGGCAAAGCCCCGAGCGGCTCAAAAAGCACATGGCGAACCAGCACACGTTCGACCGCACGACGCTGCAGGCGATCGGTGGTCCGGCGGATGGCGATTACTACGGGATGCCATGGCCCTGCTGG
Organism: Roseovarius sp.; assembly: GCA_965207105.1. Lineage (GTDB taxonomy): Bacteria > Pseudomonadota > Alphaproteobacteria > Rhodobacterales > Rhodobacteraceae > Roseovarius. The sequence goes on from CBDBLS010000021.1 coordinate 140,163, forward strand.
GGCACGCCCGAGATGAACCACCCGGGTACGCCGAACCTCTATGACTTGTCCAAACGTGTCTCTGAGGGTGGCCTGACCTTCCGTGCTCGTTTCGGCGTGGAGCGTGATGGCGACAATCTGCTGGCCGAAGGGGTCTATTCCAAAGACTCGGAAATTCAGGATGGGTATCCTGAGTTCACCATGCAGATGCTGATGGACCTTGGTTGGGACAGCGACCTGACGGATGACGAGCGCGCGGCGATTGATGCCGTGGCTGGTGAGAAGACCAATTGGAAAACCGACCTGTCGGGCGGTATCCAGCGGGTTGCGATCGCTCATGAATGTGCGCCCTTCGGCAATGCCAAGGCGCGGACCGTCGTGTGGACCTTCCCCGATCCGGTGCCTGTGCACCGCGAACCGCTTTATACAAATCGGCGCGATCTGGTCGAGGATTATCCAACCTACGAGGACCGGAAGTTCTATCGTCTTCCGACCATGTATGCCTCGATCCAGAAACAGGACTTCAGCAAGGATTATCCCATTATCCTCACATCCGGTCGTCTGGTCGAATATGAGGGCGGTGGCGATGAGACCCGCTCGAACCCCTGGCTGGCCGAGCTTCAGCAGGACATGTTCGTCGAAATCCATCCGCGCGATGCCAACAATATCGGTATCCGGGACGGCGCGCAGGTCTGGGTTGAAGGCCCGGAAGGCGGCAAGGTCAAAGTCATGGCGATGGTCACCGAGCGGGTGGGTGAGGGCGTTGCCTTCATGCCCTTCCACTTTGGTGGGCACTTCCAGGGCGAAGACCAGAGGTCCAAATACCCCGAAGGAGCGGACCCCTATGTGTTGGGGGAGAGCACCAATACCGCTCAAACCTATGGCTATGACAGCGTGACTCAGATGCAGGAGACCAAAGCGACTCTCTGCAAGATCATGCCAGCGTAAGGAGTAAAGAGAAAATGGCAGCAAGAGCAAAGTTTCTCTGCGACGCCGAGCGCTGCATTGAGTGCAACGCCTGTGTCACAGCATGTAAGAACGAGCATGAGGTGCCCTGGGGGATCAACCGCCGCCGCGTGGTGACGATCCAGGACGGCAAACCGGGTGAACGCTCGATTTCCGTGGCCTGCATGCATTGTTCGGACGCGCCCTGTATGGCGGTGTGCCCGGTCGACTGCTTCTATCAAAACGAAGAAGGCGTCGTCCTGCACTCCAAGGATCTCTGCATCGGTTGCGGATATTGCTTCTACGCGTGCCCGTTTGGCGCGCCGCAATTCCCGCAGGCGGGCAATTTTGGATCCCGCGGCAAGATGGACAAATGCACCTTCTGCGCCGGTGGCCCCGAAGAGAACAACTCGACCGCCGAGTTTTCTAAATACGGGCGCAACCGGATTGCCGAAGGCAAATTGCCGATCTGTGCCGAGATGTGTTCCACCAAGGCCCTGCTGGCGGGAGATGGCGACGTGGTCGCCAATATCTACCGCGAGCGTGTGGTGGCCCGCGGCTTTGGCTCGGGCGCCTGGGGTTGGGGCACGGCCTACGACCAGAAAGGCGGCTAAGCCGTAAAATCAGGACGGGCGCGCCCAGGATGCGCGCCCGTCTGTGGCCGGGCTGTTTGAGGCCGGGCCATCAACACTCATTCCAAGTGGTCAACGCCCGTAAGAGGCGTCTGGACCCGTCCAAAAGACCGAGGTCACCCATGCGTGTAATTCTCTCGTTGATTCTGACATTGTTTCTGGCCGTTCCTTTGCCCGTCGCGGCGCAAGAGGCGGAGATACCTGATCGTACGGATCGCGCAGCCACAGGTGGCGCACCAACGCTGGAAGATATCATGGCCCGCCAGCGCGGTGAGACCATTGATGACGCCGATCGCCGCGCAAGAACCGGTGATCCCGACAGCGCCGCCGCGATGAGCGAGCAACTGGGTACCCTTGGCGGGTCCTCTGACCCCGAACTGTGGCGCGCGCTGCGCTTTAATTCGGCTGATATCAGCGTCTCGGCAGGCGGCGACGTGGCCAAGGTTCTGGTGCAGGATGGCGGCATGGCCTGGTACGAATTCCGCTCGGGCCCGCTGGCCTTTTATGGCGGCTGGCTGTTGGCCGGCACATTGATCGCGCTGGTCCTGTTCTACCTGCTGCGCGGCAAGATCATGCTCGACGAAGAGACGACCGGGCGCACTGTCACCCGCTTTCAGTTTATCGAACGCTTTGCCCATTGGCTTTTGGCGGGCTCCTTCATCCTGTTGGGCATCACCGGATTGTTCGTCAAATATGGCAGGGACTTTATTGCGCCGCTGCTGGGCAAGGAGTTCAACTCGGTCCTGCTGATCGGCTCAAAATTCATTCATAACAACGTGGCATGGGCGTTCATCATCGCACTGGTGATGATCTTCTTCATGTGGGTCTGGCACAATATCCCCAACCGCACCGATATCACCTGGTTTGCTCAGGCGGGCGGGATCATCGGCAAAAAGCACCCGCCAGCCAAGAAATTCAACGCGGGTCAGAAGATCATCTTCTGGTCGGTCATCCTGCTGGGCGGCTCAATTGCAGCCTCAGGCGTATCGATGCTGTTCCCGTTTGAACTGCCACTGTTTGCCAAGACGTTCGCGGCGCTCAACAGCATGGGCATTCCCGGCCTGCTTGGCATGGCAGAGTTGCCCACAGCCCTCGCCCCTCAAGAGGAAATGGCCCTTGCGTCGGCCTGGCATGCGATTGTCAGCTTTGTGCTGATGGCCATCGTCATCGCGCATATCTATATCGGCTCGGTCGGGATGCAGGGCGCCTATGATGCTATGGGCAGCGGCGAGGTCGACGAGGCCTGGGCGCATCAACACCACTCGATCTGGCTGGATGAGGTCAAGGCCAAGGAGTCGGAGGCATCCACCAAATCGGCCACCCCGGCGGCGGAGTAACCCCTTGTTCCGCGCGGCACTGTTTCTGGCGATATTCTGCGCCGGTCCTCTGGCCGCGCAGGAATTCACCACGCTCAAAGGGCATGGCGGCCCGATCATGGATCTGGATGTGTCGCCTGAGGGACAGGTGGCCACGGCCAGTTTTGACAATTCCGTTGGTCTGTGGACAGGCCGCGATCCCGAATGGCTTGAGGGCCATGACGACGCGGTGACCGCGCTGGCCTTTGGTCCGGACGGGCAGCTTTATTCCGGTGGTGATGATTTCGCGTTGCGTGTCTGGGGCGAGGCTCCGCGCCTGTTGGGCCAGCATAAGGGCAAGATTGCCGCGATTGCGGTGTCGCCGGATGGCACGCTGGTCGCCACAGGCAGCTGGGATGGCTCGATCCGGCTGTGGAGCAATGACAGCTTTACCGAGCTGCCTTAATCCCGGCGCAGGCGTGAATGCGGTGGCGTTTGATCCTTCTGGTCAAGCTTTGATCGCCGCGACGTCCAAGGGTGTTCTCTGGCGGTATGATCTGTCCGGGGGGGTGCCCTTGCCGCTGGTCAAACACGGGTTCGGGATCAACCGGGTGATTGCGGGCGATGGTTGGGCCGCTTATGGGGCCGTTGATGGCGGCACCCGCGTGGTGGATGCTATCTCGGGCGCTGAGCTGGCGGATTTTACACTTGATCGGCGACCCATTCTGGCGATGGATTACCACCCGGAGACCAACCAGATCGCCGTGGGGGACGGGCAGGGGTACATAATGATGCTGGATAGCGCCGAATGGCGCATTACCCGTGATTTCCGCGCCACACGGCAGGGGCCGGTCTGGGCGCTGTCCTTTGCGGCGGATGGCACCACGATCTACGCCGGGGGCCTGGATGATGTGGCCTATGCATGGCCGGTGGCCTTGCTGGGCGAATTTGATCCGGCCATCGATGGGGACCGCTCGTTCCTGCGTGACGCTGATGCGATGCCGAATGGTGAGCGGCAATTCATGCGCAAATGTTCGATTTGCCACGCGCTTGAGGCGGGTTCCTCACGCAAGGCCGGGCCGACATTGCACGGTGTGTTTGGGCGCCCGGCTGGTGAGGTCGCGGGATATCCCTATTCGGAGATTCTGGCCGGGTCTGATATCATCTGGTCAGATGACACCATCGACGCGCTGTTTGACGAAGGGCCGGACCACTATATTCCCGGCTCGAAAATGCCAATGCAGGTGATTGCTGACCCGGCTGACCTGATCGTCTTTCTCAAACAAACCACTTCAGAGGAGTGAACTTATGAAAGCCATGTTAACCGGATTTGCCGCCATAGCTTTGATCGGCGTCGTGGCCTGGTACGGGCTGGGACAGGCAGGTTTTTCTGCCAAAGAGGTGTATTCCAACGACAATGTGCGGCTTGACTGAGGGGCAAACCCGATGCTGAGCCAGCCCCGACCCAATTCCGAGCCGGAAAAGCCAGCCGAATTTGAGAGCATGCTTTCGGTGGCCTCGGTTCTGGTTGTCGATGATGAACCGGGAATGCGGCATTTCCTGTCCAAGACGCTGACCCCTCGGGTGAAGCGGCTGGAGCAGGCCGCGTCACCCGCCGAGGCATCGAAACTGCTGGATCTGGCTCATTTCGATCTCGTGATCCTCGACAATATCATGCCGGGGACCACCGGGCTGGAATGGGTGGTCGAGCAACGGCGCAAGGGCTTTTTTGCCGATGTGATCATGATCACGGCTTATGCCGATCTGGAAACCGCGATCACGGCCCTGCGCGCCGGGGTCAGCGATTTTGTTCTGAAACCGTTTCGCGCCAATCAGATCCTCGGGGCGATGGGCCGGGCGCTGGATCGCAAATACCTGCGCCGTGACAACACGTTGCTGCGCCGCGAGCTGACCGGTGAAAATGCGCGGGGGCCGTTGCTGGGCACATCTTATCCGTTGCAAAACGTGCGCGATCTGATTGCAAAGCTGGCCCCGCTGCAAACCTCGGTTCTGCTGACCGGAGCAAGCGGCACCGGCAAGGAACTGGCCGCGCGACATCTGCACAAGGTTTCGAACCGGTCGGAAAAACCCTTTGTGGCGATCAATTGCGCGGCCATTGCGCCGGAACAGATTGTGTCTGAACTGTTTGGCGAGGTGCATCATGGCGATCAGGTGAAGCCAGGATTGCTGCTTTTGGCCGATGGCGGCACGTTGTTCCTGGATGAGGTCGCGCAGATGCCGGACGCGCTTCAGGCGGCGTTGCTGCGCGTGCTGGAGGATATGAAGCCGCGCCCGGTCGGGGCCGAGCGGGAAATTCCGCTGAACCTGCGCTTTCTCTTTGCCACCAACACTGATCTGGAAGCTGCTGTGGCTGCGGGTCAGTTTCGCGCCGATCTCTATCACCGCATGAATGTCATGACGCTTGAGATGCCGCTGCTGAAAGACCGTTCGGAAGATATTGTCGAACTGGCCTCGCATTTCATGGCGCAGTTTTCGCAACGTCTTGGGCTGCCTGCGCTGGAGCTGAACGAAGAAACCCTGCTGAAAATGCGGCGCTATGATTGGCCCGGCAATGTGCGCGAGTTGCGCAACCTGATCGAACGCTCGGTTATTCTGGGCGCGTTCCCCGAAGAATTCGCCGGGCAGGGCGGGCTGTCAGGCGAACAGGCGATTGAAAATCTCGATCTGGTGGCACAGCGGCACATTCTGCATATTCTTGATCTGTGCGGTGGCAACCGGGCCGAAGCCGCACGGCGGCTGGGAGTGTCGCGTAAGACCATTGATCGCAAGATTGCCTCTTGGTCGGATTAGCGCAAGAGCTATGCGCATATTTGACGCGCATAGATAAGCGCATTATATTCAGAGCCATGTCACAGCCACAGCCCCGCAAACCGACCAATCTTTCATTGGATCACAGCCTGTTAAGCGATGCCCGCGCGCTCAAGATCAACCTCTCGCGCGCGGCTGAACATGGCATTCGTCAGGCTATTTCCGAAACGCGCGCCGCCCAGTGGAAGGCCGAGAATGCCGAGGCGCTGGAGGCATCCAACCGCTTTGCCGAACAACATGGGTTGCCGCTGTCGCATCTGCGCCAGTTCTGATGGCCAAGTATGACGTCCATGCCTTTCCATCTGGCGAGGGTCTGGTGCTGGATGTACAGGCTGAGTTACTGGACCATCTGATCACCTGCGTCGTGGTGCCTTTGCTGTCACGGGCGACAGCCCCGCAACCAGCAGCGCGACTGAACCCTGTTTTTGAGATCAATGGCGAAAGTTATATGATGATGCCTCAGTTCCTGGCCGCCGTTCCGCGTACAGCCCTTGGCGATGTGGTTGGCAATCTGGAACCAGAATTCGCCACAATCACAGCCGCGTTGGACATGGTCTTTCAGGGTTTTTGAGTTCATTATTAAGGGGCCTATATACTTAACTAGCCACAATTTTCTTGACGTTACATCTATTTCTGGCTAGTATAATCCCAACAGGAGAAATTAGGCCCATGCCAGATACACTTAGCACATTTGAGTTCTTTCAGAAATTCCCAAATGAGGAAGCTGCACGGACGTTCTTCGAAAATCGCCGATGGGGCGGTGTACCCGTATGTGGTCACTGCGGTTCTGTTAATGTGTCTGAGTGCAAAGACCATAAGCCAATGGCTTACCGTTGTAAATCTTGCCGCAAGCATTTCAGCGTTCGTACAGGCACGGTACTGGCTGAGAGCCGCCTTCCCTTGCTCAAGTGGTTGCTTGCCATCTACAAGTGGTTGCTTGCCATCTACATGCTCACCAGCGCCCGCAAGGGCATCCCCAGCACCCAGATGGCGCGTGAACTGGGCGTAACTCAGAAAACAGCATGGTTCCTTGCGCAGCGCATCCGCGAAACATGGATGAACGGCAACGATAGCTGCGACATGGGCGATCACACTCAGGTTGACGAGGCGTACATCGGCGGCAAAGAGAGCAATAAACACGCGAACAAGAAACTACGCGCTGGCCGTGGTGCCGTTGGCAAGGTTGCGGTCGTTGGTATGCGCGGTCAGTACGGTGAAGTTCGTGCCAAGCCTGTCGAGCGCACCAACGCGGCGACATTGGCCGGTTTCGTCAAGGACAATGCCCCAATGGGCGCAACAGTCGTGACAGATGAGTTCAAAGCCTACCGCAGCCTTCCCAATCATGGCTTCGATCACAAGACAGTCCGTCACTCCGCAGGTGAGTATGACTCCGCAGGTGAGTATGTTCGCGATATGGCCCATACAAACGGCATCGAAAGCTTCTGGGCGCTGCTCAAGCGCGGTTACATCGGTATCTATCACTACATGAGTGCCAAGCACTTGCACCGCTATATCAACGAGTTCTCCTTTCGCCACAACACGGCGAAAGCTGGCACAATGAACTTCATCAACATGACGATTGACCGGATGCTTGATAAGCGCCTGACTTATAAGGATTTGATCAATGGCTAAGAAACCTGAAACAATAGAACCTATAGACGCAGATTTTGGTGATGTTGTTGACAGAATTGTAGATGAAAGCGGTGACATTGACATTATTCAGACGCCTAATGCCTATGGTCTGGCAACCAAGAAAGCTGAGTATGCCGGGCCGTTGTCACTGGGCGAAATTAAGTTGAGTTGCTTCGTTACAGGCGACGGTGAGAGGTTCATTTCAGGGCGTAGTATGACTACGGCTATCGGCATGAAAGGCCGTGGCCAAGGAATGCAGCGTATTTCCGCAAATTCCACCCTAAAACCTTTTATGAACAATGCCTTGGTTATGGCCATTGAACAGCCGGTTGAGATCACTGGGAAAACATCTAAACCAGTACATGGTTACAGGGCAGAGATACTTGCTGATTTATGTGACGCAATATTAGAGGCCAGAAAAGCAGACGCTTTGAAAACCGAACAAGAAATCCGCTACAGCCGCTATGCCGAAAACCTAGTTAGAGGATTTGCGCGAGTTGGCATCGCAGCTTTGGTCGACGAGGCCACAGGCTACCAGAGCGTACGTGACAATGCCGCTCTTCAGAAAATTCTCGACAAGTTCTTGAAAGACGAGGCGCGCACGTGGTCAAAGACATTCCCTGATGAATTTTGGCAGAAGCTTGTTAAGGTGAAGGGACACAACAGTTACTACGCCATGAAACGACCGGCCTTTGTTGGCCATTGGGTCAATGATATCGTCTATTCTAGGCTTGCCCCCGGAATTAAGGAGAGACTCAAGGAGATAAACCCAAGGCTTCCCTCAGGAGATCGCAAGAAAAGACATCACCAGCATCTTACTGAGGACTATGGACTTCCAGAACTAAGAGTCTGACTCAAAAGTTTATGTTTGAACAGAATGCCTTGCTATCCGCCTTGTCAAGAGACGAATACCGGCAACCAAAACCCATGCTACGGAACTTTCAACGGTTGCCTCCCGATCTTTTGCCAAACGACGGCAACGTCCCGGCCACGCGAATGTTCGCTCGACACCCCGTCTTCGTGGTGGAAGAACGAACCCCTCGGCTTTGTCAGAGCGCTTGACAATCTCCAATGTCCATTTTCCCTGCAGGGCCAAAGCATCCCGAAGCTTTGGCCCTGCATATCCTGCGTCCGCAAAGATGTGCCCCAGCCGCGGGAAGCGGATGCGCAGTGCTTTGAGACCATCCACAGCACCATCCCGATCCTGTATATCGGCGGCGTGAACAAGGATCGGCAACAGGAAACCTTGCGTGTCTGTCACGATGTGACGCTTGCGCCCTTTGATCTTTTTGCCCGCATCAAAGCCTGAAATGCCGCCGCTTTCCGTTGTTTTTACGCTCTGGCTGTCAATAACGCCCGCAGTGGGGCTCGCCTCACGGCCCGACAATTCGCGCGCCGCCATCATTGACAGATGGTTGATCCGGTGTAACAGACCGTTGTCGCGCCAGTCGTAAAAACAGTTCTGCACAGTCGAGACCGCCGGGAAATCCCGCGGGATCATGCGCCACTGACATCCCGTGGTCGCCATATACATAATCGCGTTCACAACACGGCGCGGATTCGTCTTGCGAGGACGACCACCTCGCTTCGCGGCAGGTAACAGGGGCCGAACAAGCGCCCATTCCTCCATAGTTAAATCGCTTGGATAAAAGCCCGTTTTACGCCTATGCTCCGCGCGGGTGATGTCTGTCCACGTCATGGGATCCTCCAGTTTCTTTCAAAACCAATGAATCATAAACACGTGATATCACTCAACTACTTTTGGAACAGCCTCTAAAAGACCATTTGAAGAAGGTGATGGTGCTCATGGACGCCTCTTCTGGAAAAAAAGAGTTCGAAAAACTGCTTAACAGGTCACTTCCTAAGTATGGCACCAATCTTGAGTTACCACTTGATGAAGAGGGCTAAAGATTCATCGCCCCGTGGGGTGGCCAACGGCTAGATAAGTATATAGGCCCCTAAATTTAGGCAAAAAGCTGCTACCTTCAATGAGTGATCGCTGGTGAAACAGGTCTTCATGATTTGGTCCAAGTCGATCAGCCAAAACGCAAATCGCGGATTGGCCTGATCGCAAAGAATACTGCGGGTCTGCCACCCGCTACCGATTCTTTGCTGCGCTTGAACCAGATCAAAATGACACGCTCGTCCGCGTTTTTGTATGTAACCAAGTTGCTGGGGGGCAACGATGAAGGATAACGTGTTTGAAGACAACTCGCTGGAGGCGTTAGGGGCGTTCCAGCAGATCGGCGCTGCCAGGCTGGCGCAGCCGTCGCTTGTGATTCGTGCTGCGGCAAGGGGTGCAGGGGCGGTTTCGCTGTCGGCATATCGTCGCCCGGTCGGGTTCTACCGCGACGTGGGCAAGAGGATCGCGGATATATTGCTGGTGCTGCTCAGCGCGCCGATCACCCTCTTGGTCACACTGCTTTGCGCCATTGCGCTGTGGGCTGAAGGCGGACAACCTTTCTATCGTCAGAAGCGTTTGGGCGAAAACGGCCGACACTTCTCGATCCTCAAACTGCGCACCATGTGTCGCGAGGCCGATGAGGTACTGGAAAGTTATCTGGCCGCCGATCCGGCATTGCGGGCCGAATGGGATCGCACGCAAAAACTCAAGAACGATCCGCGCATCACACCGGTGGGTGCCTTACTGCGCAAGACCTCGCTGGATGAGCTGCCGCAATTCTGGAACGTCCTGAAGGGTGACATGAGCGTTGTGGGTCCGCGCCCGATGATGCCGGACCAGCTGCCGCTTTATGACAATCCCGCGCCCTATTTCGATATGCGCCCCGGAATTACCGGCCAGTGGCAGGTGTCGGATCGCAACGAAAACAGCTTTGGGCGTCGCTCGACGGTTGATGCCGCATACCATGGCAGCCTATCCTTGGCGCTAGACCTGCGGATTCTGGTGCAAACGGTGGGCGTGGTGTTACGCTGAACAGGATACTGAAACCAGCGGGGGCTGGGAAACAAAAGGGCCCGAGATGAACATGAGCTATCCCCTGCCAACGTCCAAAGAAATCGCGCGGGCCGCGCGCGAGCAATATGGCCGTGGCAGCAAGCCAGCCCTTAACGCGGATGTCGAAACCCTGCCTTCGGGCAAAGTGCTGTTTGACCCTGCCACCACCACCGGCGGCGACAGCTGGAATGATCTGGAGCTGCTTCTGCCCGACGCTCAGACACATGCAGGCACCGGCGCGCCTCTGGTTGACTACCACCGTGAACACGCCGCCTCAAAAGCCTTTGATCTGTTGCGTACCCGCCTGATGCAGGCCATGCGCCAACACGGCTGGACACGCATCGCGATTGTTGCGCCCACCACCGGATGCGGGGCCACCTTCACGGCCGTTAATCTTGCCCTCAGCCTGGCGCGGGTGCCGGGATCACGCTCGGTTCTGGTCGACCTGGATCAGCGCAAACCCGGCATCGCAAAGGCGCTTGGCCTGACCGGCGACTGGGCAATCAGCGATTTCCTCTCAGGTCGCTGCCTGCCGGAAGAACATATGATCCGCTGCTCGGACACGCTGGCCCTGGCGCTGAACACACAGGTAAACCAGAACGCCTCGGAACAGTTGCATGACGATGTCACTGCCGCTGTTCTCGAAGACGCCGAAGAGGATCTGGCCCCCGATGTGGTGCTGTACGACATGCCCGCGATGCTGGAATATGATGATCTGGCGGCGTTTCTGCCGCAGGTGGATGGCGTGTTGCTGATCGCCGATGGCACCCAGACCACCAAGGACGAGATTGAGGAATGCGAACGCGTTCTGGACGGACGGACCCCGCTATTGGGTGTGGTTCTGAACCGCGGGCGCGAGGCCGCCTGACCCGACATTGGCGGGATGCCATAGTTTTGCCCCTATGATATGATGCATTGGTGTTACAAAGCAGCCTGCCCTTAAGTGAGGCGGGTATTTTGAGGTACAGGAACGCACGTGGAGCAGTTTTTTTCACTGGATGACATGATCGACATGATCAAGCGGCGCTTCAGTATGATCGCCGCTGTCACGGTGTTGGGCACTGTGGGTGCGTTGTTCTATGCGCTCAGCCAGACGCATCTTTACCAATCCTCGGAAGTGATCCAGGTGGCCCGCCCGACGATCGACAACGAGCTGGCCCGCTCGACCGTTGGTGGTTCATCGGCGCGGCGATTGCAGTTGATTGAACAGCAATTAATGACCCGCGGGACGGTTCTGGATATTGCCGAGCAGTTCGATCTGTTTGTCGACACCCCCGACATGAAAGCCAGTGAACGTGTCTCACGGGTCCGCGATGCGGTGTCTATTCGCGGTGTCGCCGCAGCGCGCGAAGGGTTCACCGACGATGGCACCGTGTCGGTTCTGACCATCAGCGCCACGTTTGACAGCCCGGAAAAGGCGCAGGGTGTCGCCCATGAATTTGCCAAGCGCACGATTGAGATCAGCGCCGCCTCGCGGATCGAACAGGCCCGCGAAACCCTGCGGTTTTTCACCGAAGAAGAGGGCAAGCTGATTGCTGATCTTGAGGCGCTGGAGCAGGAATTGACGGCCTATCGGCGCGAAAACGACTTGTCGCTGGAAGGCGGCATGGCGTTTCGCCAGACGCAAATCGCCTCGCTGAACGAAAGCATTATCGCCATCGAGGGCGAGCGGATATCGCTGGCTCAGGCACTAAACCAGCTGGATCAGACCCAACGCGCCTCGACACTGGAACGCCAGACCCGCGAACTTGAGGCGCAAATTCAGATTCTCGACAATCAAAAAGCACTGCTTGAGGCACGCGTCGCCACGCTCTCGGCTGCGTTGGAAACCTCGCCCCGGATCGAGCGTGAACTGGGCGCGTTTGAGCGCCGTCGCGAGAAGATTCAGGGCGAGCTGGATGTGATTGCCACCCGCCGCGCCGAGGCCGAAGTGGGTTTCAAGCTGGAAGAACAGCATCAGGCCGAGCGGCTAACCGTGATCGAACCGGCAGCCCTGCCCGATTATCCGATCACCCCCAGCCGCAAACGCACCGCGATGATCGGCGCCGTGGGCAGCGTGTTTCTCGGCCTTCTGGTGGCGTTCCTGATGGATCTGCGCCGCCCCGTCATCCGTACGTCCCGACAGATGCAAGCCAAGGTGGGCATCACGCCAGTGGTCACCATTCCACCGCTGGAACCGACACGGCGTCATCGCAAAAGGTTGGCCGGGGCCCGGATCGCATTGGCCGGTTACATTCATGAAGCCCGCAATCGTCAGGCGGCGCGGAAAACCCGCGGATAACCCCGGCTCAGACGCCCGAAAGTGTGGTGATCCGGTCCCAATGCATCCACACAGCCAGCGCGGCTATTCCCGCGCCTGCCAGACTTGCAATCAGATCATGACGCGCATCCCATGCGCCATGCGCCCGCGCCAGCCAGATCAGGATGGGATGCACCAGGATCATTGAAAGACCCAAGGCCACCAGTGCGCCCAGCAGGCCAAACTGCGTGATCCCGATCAGCAGGAATGCCACCTGAATGACCGCGCGACTGCCTGAGAACATGAAAAATCGCTTGGAGTCTCCCGCAGCCAGTGCCGCCTGATCATAGGTCATGCCGATCACCTGCGGGATCATCACACAGGCCAGAACCACCACAATCGCCCCTGCCAGCATATACCGATCATCATACATCAGATCGACCAACCACGGCCCGGCCAGTGCCATCACCGTCAACAAGCCCAGAATACCAAGAAGACCTCTGCATAATTCAGGGTTCCGCCAAACTTTAGATTTTGATATCTTTAGGCCAATCGGATTTGGATGGCGATATGGACCTGTTTTTACGTGAAGCGACGGATCGGATTGGATTTGAAGACCCGCTTTTCAAGATCGATGCGCTTTTGGACTGGGGTGAGTTTTCCGCCATTCTGAACCGCGGTCCTGGACGGTCTGGTTTGGGCCCTTCCGGCTATACACCTCTTGTTTTGTTCAAGTGCCTGTTAGTGGGTCAGTGGCATGGCTTGTCGGACCCGAAGCTTGAACGTGCCTTAAAGGTCCGGCTGGATTTCATGCTGTTTTGCGGGCTTGATCTACATGGCCCTGTGCCAGATGAGACCACCCACTGTCGATTTCGCAATGCATTGGTTCACGCTGGTGTCTATGATGATCTTCTCGCCGAGGTTTGCCGACAGATCGAGAAACACGGCCTCAAGCTCCAGGAAGCCGAGGCGGCGATTATCGACGCAACCCTGATAGAGATCGCCGCCCGCCCGCGGACCCATATCGAGGCGCCGCAGGATCGCGAAGAAGGCGACACACAGGAGAACCCGGATGTGCACTACAGCGCAGATAAGGATGCCCGCTGGGTGAAGAAGGGCTCAAAGTGCACGCTGGGCTTCAAGGGTTTTGCCCGCACAGACGAAGAGGGGTACATCGACAAGGTGCATGTCCCGCCCGCCAATGCGGGCGAAAGCCCGGAGTTCAAAACGATGATCAAGGGGGCCAGTGCGCAGCGCGTATTGGCCGACAAGGCCTGCGCGGGCAAAGCCAACAGAGCCGCCCTGAAAGGACAGCACCGCGATGGCATCATGCGCAAGGCTGCACGGAACCGCCCTTTGCGCCAGTCCGAGAAACGTTTCAACAAGCAAATCTCCAAACGTCGGTTCCGGGTTGAGCAGTGCTTTGGCACGATGAAACGTCTCTTCGGTCTACACCGCGCGCGCTACTTTGGTGTCGCTAAAACCCATGCGCAGATGGTCATGGCCGCCATCTCGCAGAACCTCCTCAAGGCCGCAAACAAAATAACTCTCAACCAACAAACCCAGGCAATCGCGTAAACCAAACCCGCAAAACCAATCCGCCTCAAATCCAGAGGCGGAACCCAAAAGCTGGCTCAAAAATCAATAAATCCCCAAATAGCGCAATCACGCAGAGGTCTTCCAAGGCTGATCGCCGCCCGCAATTTTTTCAGCTTGGCGGCGTTCACGGGTGCCTCGGCCGGGGGTGTATCGCGGTACACCGGGATCATCACACGCTGTGTTACCGCATGGCCCAACAGCAGCGGGAAGGAGGCCAGGAAATAGCCGATGTTATAGATGCCCAGGGTCTCAAGCGTCAGGAACTTGCCCAGGATCGCCTTGTCGCCTTGCGAGCTGACAAACCAGAACGCAGTGCTGAGGAATATCCATTTGCCAAACCGGATCAACTCGCCCGCTGCCTTTTCCCAAAAGAATCGGTTGGCCTGCCCGGGCAGAAACAGATGGGTGAGCGCAAGCTTGGCCGCCGCCCCGATCACGCCACCAATCACCAGCGCAATCACCGATTGGGTGATCCAAGCCAGCAGGATCATCGACGCAATCCCAATGACCTGACTGAGCAGATCAAGCGCGGTCAACCGCCCCACCAGCAGATGGCGATGCGCAGAGGGGCCGTCGGCAAACAGTCCTTCGAAGGGGTCTCGTGTAATTCAGGTATGACAATGATTGATTTGTCGTCGTTTTGACTGATTTTCCGCTGATTTTTTGGGAATATTCGGATTTTTGACGGACTCCTCCCGTTTGTCAGGCGGACAGGATCGGGACCTTTTCGACTCCGGGGCGGGTCAGGCGTTTGAGGTTGTGGCCGATCGCCCGCATCGCCACCTGAAACCGCACCTTGGCCTGCCCTTTATATCGCACACGATTTGAACGTTTGGAAAACACCCGCTCGCAAGGCATGCGCAAATGGGCATACCGGCGATCCCTATCGGCATCCTTGCCTTTCATATTGCGCTTTTTGATCGTCGCATTATGGCAACCCTTGCGCTTTGGCGCTGCCTGTGCCGGTTGGGTGCAATACCCTTTGTCGCCAAAAACCGCACCCTGATCCGGCCAGACATGGCGCACGCCCCGGGCATCCGTCACATTCGCCGGCGTGGCGGCAACCCTGTTGATCAGAGCAGACTGCATATCAACACCGGTGTGCTCTTTGCAGCCATACCGGAATTTGTCCCTGCCCTTGGCCCCAAAGCGCGCCTGTGGGTCCGCGGCCACTTGGTCCGCCGTCTCATTGTTGAACTTTTCCAGGCCCCTGGCGATGGCTTTGTCGCGGTCATCCCGGGTAGATAGCTTCGAGACCGACTTGCCGGCATCAACAAAGGCAAACACCTCGCGGATCAGGCCTGCCTCTTTCAGGCCGTCGCGCAAACGGTTGAACAGGTCCATCAATCGCTTCGTCCCCGGGCGTTGGCGGAAATCGCCGAAGAATGAATGGTCGGGCGGGCGCTCACTCAAGGCAAATGCGCAAAACCACTTGCCCGCCAAATTCTCTCGCATGAACCGTTCCATCCCGCGGTCCGGGAGGTCTTCTGTAAACTGCAAAACAAGCATACGGAACGCGCGTTCAGCCCCCGGTTCAGGCCGCCCGCGATCCGAATAAAGCGCGACCAAAGGGCCGGACAAAACCGCCAGGTCCACCACCGCCTCAAAACGACGATAGGGGTGATCCTCTGAAACCGGCCCATCCAGTGATGTAAACATCTCAACCTGATTACGACCCATAAAATCCTCCGTTCCAACATCAAAATTCATGGCTCAATTAGCATTGATTATGCGTGGCGTATTACAGGCAGGATGCCTGCTGCTGCGGCAAGTATCGCGCGCGGCGTTTGGTGGCTCGGAAGGACGGCAAGGTGGAACCACCGAAGGTAGCTGTCCAGGTATTTGGTTGCGATACCCCGATGGCGGCGCAGAAAGGTCTTTAACCGCTCATGCCGACTGTTCACGGTTTGAATGTGCAATTCACCACGGACACGTTCTCCGGCGGTCCGGTTGAGACTTTCATGGCTGACGCCCGTTTCTGCGGCGCAGGGCGGGTACCCGGTGCAGCCATCGGTCACCAGGAGAGCGTCCCCATCAAGACGTGGCTGCAGAACCGTTTTGAGATGTTCGGCTGTCACCGCAGGCAAGACAGCACTGATGGTGGTGCCTGATCGGTCGACTGCAACGAGGACCGGAACCTGCTCCTTCGACAATCCGCGTTTTGAGGCCTTTCCCCCGCGTTTGCGGGCTTTTCGAGAGAGATTACGCTCCCCTTTCCGGCTGTGCAGAAAGAACGTCTCGTCGGCTTCGACGATCCCGCACAGCTTGACCGCACCGACCGTTACAGCCTGAAGAAAGCGATGACGCCAACGAAAAGCTGTGGTGTCGGCCACCATACAACGCCCGTCGGACGCCTTTACCGTTTCGCCGTCGCGCAGGGAAGCTGCAAACTCTGCCCACCTGTCCTTGTGGCGCAAGCGGGCAAGCGGCGTCCCGGTCAGCGCGTTGAAGGTTTTGCGACAGCTTTTGCAAAGGCTCAATTAGCATTGATTATGCGTGGCGTGTTACAGGCAGGATGCCTGCGGCGGCGGCAAGTATCGCGCGCGGCGTTTGGTGGCTCGGAAGGACGGCAAGGTGGAACCACCGAAGGCAGCTGTCCAGGTATTTGGTCGCGATACCCCGATGGCGGCGCGGAAAGGTCTTTAACCGCTCATGCCGACTGTTCACGGTTTGAATGTGCAATTCACCACGGACACGTTCTCCGGCGGTCCGGTCGAGACTTTCATGGCTGACGCCCGTTTCTGCGGCGCAGGGCGGGTACCCGGTGCAGCCATCGGTCACCGGGAGAGCGTCCCCATCAAGACGTGGCTGCAGAACCGTTTTGAGATGTTCGGCTGTCACCGCAGGCAAGACAGCACTGATGGCGGTGCCTGATCGGTCGACCGCAACGAGGACCGGAACCTGCTCCTTCGACAATCCGCGTTTTGAGGCCTTTCCCCCGCGTTTGCGGGCTTTTCGAGAGAGATTACGGTCCCCTTTCCGGCTGCGCGGAAAGAACGTCCCGTCGGCTTCGACGATTCCGCACAGCCTGACCGCACCGACCGTTACGGCCTCGGGAAAGCGATGACGCCAACGAAAAGCTGTGGTGTCGGCCACCATACAACGCCCGTCGGACGCCTTTACCGTTTCGCCGTCGCGCAGGGAAGCTGCAAACCCTGCCCATCTGTCCCTGTGGCGCAAGCGGGCAAGCGGCGTCCCGGTCAGCGCGTTGAAGGTTTTGCGACAGCCTTTGCAAAAGAACCTCGTCAGGCCACTTGCATGGCCCCTGATGATCGCACCGCCCGAAGCACAGTGCGGACAGATACGCCCCTCGCGAACATTCGCCTCAGGGAGATCGATCACGCTTTCCAGCGACGAAACCCCGGCAACGAGCCGTCCGGTTTCAGCCCGTTGTTTCGATGAAAGGTCGTCGATCTCGTTGAGCCACACCAGAAAAGCCTGATGATCCATGTGCCGCACCCCATAATTTTGTTCATGGTGTGTTCTATTACAGGTTGGCACGCATAATCAATGCTAATTGAGCCTTTGCAAAAGAACCTCGTCAGGCCACTTGCATGGCCTCTGATGATCGCACCGCCCGAAGCGCAGTGCGGACAGATACGCCCCTCGCGAACAGTCGCCTCAAGGAGATCGATCACGCTTTCCAGCGACGAAACCCCGGCAACGAGCCGTCCGGTTTCAGCCCGTTGTTTCGATGAAAGGTTGTCGATCTCGTTAAGCCACACCAAAAAAGCCTGATGATCCATGTGCCGCACCCATAATTTTGTTCATGGTGTGTTCTATCACAGGTCGCCACGCATAATAAATGCTAATTGAGCCAAATTCATTAGACCTGTTTCGCAATAGGGAGATTTCTGTTATTCCAGCTTCACCGAAGCAGTGGGGTTTGCCGGAATGGCCGTACTGAAAGTTTTACGAGCACGTCCAGAGTTGTTTTTCCGCCTTTCCGTAATACGTCTGGCGGATTTTGATGCTCTGGTTTGTCAGCTTCACCCGATTTGGCTTGCCAGTGAAACCGGGCGTTTGTCCCGAAAGAACAGACAACGGGCCATCGGGGGCGGCAAGTATCGCGCGCGCAGGCCGCCAACCCGGATCAGCCCCTGATGCCGATGATGGAGGTTGAGAATGCAGCCCGATCCGTCCTGCATATGGCGCAGATGCCTGCGTCGGCGAATGTGCAGTTCATGACCGTGATGGCCACCAAGATGCCTTACATCGGACGGGGCTAAGCCCATGCATCCCAACCCGGTTTTCCGCCAGACGTCTGAGAGTCGTAACATAGGTTTTGCCCGTGAGATCGGGTTTGGCATGCTCACCGTCTCCACCTCCGAGGCCCCGCTGATCAGTCATATACCCTTCCTGCTCTCCGAGGATGGCAGCCTGGCCGAGTTTCATCTGGTACGCTCAAATCCCATCGCGCGGGTAATGAAAAACGGACCTGTGACGGCCCGGTTCGCCATACAGGGGCCCCACAGCTACATCAGCCCGGATTGGTACGGGGTCGACGACCAGGTGCCCACCTGGAACTATGTTGCCGTGCATCTGAGTGGTGACATAACCCTGACCCCGGAAAACGGGTTGCTGGACCTGCTGGATCGTCAATCAGAAGGGTTCGAGGCACGCCTTGCTCCGAAACAGCCGTGGGTTACGTCCAAGATGAGCGATGGTGTGATGGATCGGATGATGCGCCAGATCGTACCCTGCAAAATGCAAGTCAGCCAGATCGACGGCACCTGGAAATTCAGCCAGAACAAGGTGGATGCCGCCCGCCACCTGGCCGCTGATCATGTTGATGGGTATGGCATGGGCAGCGAAGTCCGTCTGCTGGCCGCGATGATGCGCGCCGATCCCGAGACGTGATAGACAGGCCCGCGTGGCGCGCCTAAGCTGTGCCCAAGTATAGGAGACCGCAATGAAACTGATCTCAGCCGGACCATCGCCTTTCGTGCGCAAAGTGCGCGTTCTTTTGCATGAAACAGGACAGCTGGACGATGTCGAGATTGTCGATATCGCCACCACGCCGGTCAAATCCGACCCGCAGGCGATTGCCGCCAATCCCACCGGGAAAATCCCCGCGCTGATCCGCGATGATGGCCCCGCGATCTATGACAGCCGGGTGATCACGCGGTTTCTGGATGCGAGGGTGGATGCGGGCCTATATCCCGCGACGCGCCAATGGGAGACCCTGACGCTTGAGGCGACGGCCGATGCGATCATGGATGCCCGAGTGCTGATGGTTTACGAACATCGGGTCCGCGCGCCGGAAAAGGTGGATGACGATTGGGTCAACGCGCAATGGGGCAAAATCTCGCGCAGCCTGTCGGCGCTCAACACCCGCTGGATGAACCATCTGGCAGGCCCGCTGGACATCAGCCATATCGCCATCGGCTGTGCGCTGGGATATCTGGACTTCCGTCATGATACACGGCAATGGCGCACCGGAAATGACGCACTGGCGGCATGGTATGACAATTTTTCCCAGCGCGAGAGCATGATCAGTACCGCGCCCACCTGACACATCTCTCGGAGCCTCCCCTCTTGTCTTACAAATAACCCGGCTCTCATGTGATTGTGGAGCCACTGCCCGGCACGTCGTTTATGACGGGCAGTGGCGGGGGTCGGACCGTTCCCCTCCCGGTCGTTGTGGACCGTCGCCGAGTATGGTCGCCCCCGTCTTTTCCGCTGACCTGAACGGATACATGGGCTTTGGGCTCGCATGACAGGACGAGGTAAGGAAAAGACATATGAACGATACCATTGGAGTCGACATCTCGAAAGATACGCTGGACGCCTTTTGGCTTTCAAAACGGAAACACAAGCAATTTGCCGACACCAAAACAGGCTTGAGGGCTCTCACCGGCTGGATACGAGAGGCAGAAGTGTCTTCAGTCGTGTTCGAGGCTACCGGCATTTACCACCGGCTGCCGGAAACCAGCCTTGCAGAGCATGACTTTTCTTTTGCACGGGTAGAATCCCCGCCAGGCACGTCGCTTCGCCGAAGGCACCGGGACACTGGCCAAAACGGATCGGGTTGATGCAGCAATGCTGGCCAGAATGGGATCTCTTCCGGAGTTGCAAGCTGACAAGCCAAAAAGCGAAATGCTTCATAATCTCAAAGGGATGACAACCGCCCGACAGGCTCCAATCAAGGATCGGACGGCCGCAGGGACTCGGCTTGCAACCGCAACACACCCGTTGCTCGGGAAGCAGGCCACTCTGCGCCTGCGCCAGGTTGAGCGTGACATTGCGCAAATAGATGCAGCGATTGAGACGACAATCCCGGCTGACAAAGCACTCTCCGAAAAGGCTGATATTCTCATCAGCATTCCCGGCATTGCGAAAGTCACTGCATTTGCGATACTGATCGAAATGCCTGAGCCGGGCAGCTTGAGCGGCAAGCAAGCCGCGAGTCTGGCAGGTCTTGCCCCAATCTCCCGGCAATCCGGCAAATGGCAAGGCAAAGAGCGCATCCGGGGCGGGCGGGCCTGCCTGCGAAGAGCGATCTACCTGCCTGCCGTTGTCGCCACGCGCTTCAATCCGGATATGAAAGCAAAATATCACGAGATGATTGCCAAAGGGAAATGCAGGAAACTTGCGATTACTGCGGTCATGCGCAAGCTTGTGGTCATGGCAAATGCGTTGCTGCGTGACAGTCGGAAATGGACTGAAACACGGACTTGACCAATACGGATACTCGGCGGGGAAACCCGCCTGTTAGCAGCGGGCAGGGATATTTGTGGCCAGAAAAAACCGAAAGCCCGGGAAAAACGCGCCCGGGCTTTGGTGTTTTTAGCCCAGCGCCTCGTTACAGCGCGCGCAGGTGCCGGGGTGTTTGTGGGCGCCGACATCGGGCAGAATCTTCCAGCAGCGATTGCATTTCTCGCCCTCGGCCATCTCGAACACCACGCCGACCCCCTCAACCTCGGGCAAGCGGAAGGCCGTGTCCGGAACAGGATCACCGGTCAGGCGCAGGCCCGAGGTGATGAACAGGTCATCGACATCGATCTGGCGCAGCACGTCGCGCACCTCCTTGTCTTCCACATGCACCACAGGGGCTGCTTCAAGGCTGGAGCCGATCACCTTGTTCTGGCGTTCCTGTTCCAGCGCCATGGTCACAACGCGGCGCACACGACGCACCGAAGCGACGGCCCCGGCCAGCACCTCGTTGCGCCAGCTATCCGGCGTCTCGGGGATATCGACAAGATGCACGCTGCTATCCTTGCCCGGGAAACGTTCCAGCCAGACCTCTTCCATGGTGAAGACCAGAACCGGGGCCAGCCATGTGGTCAAGCGGTGGAACAGGATATCCAGAACTGTCCGCGCAGCCCGACGGCGCGTGGAATCGCCATCACAATACAGCGCATCCTTGCGGATATCAAAGTAGAAGGCTGACAATTCGACCGTGGCGAAGTTGAACAGGGTTTGGATGACACCCTGGAAATCATAGGCAGCATAGCCCTCGCGGACCTTTTCATCCAGCTCGGACAGGCGATGCAGCACCCAACGTTCAAGCGGGGGCATTTCGTCGGGGTCGATCCGGTCTGCTTCGCTGAAATGGCTCAGCGCGCCAAGCATGAAGCGCATCGTGTTGCGCAAACGGCGATAGCCATCGGCCACACCTTTCAGGATTTCCGGCCCGATGCGCAGATCGGCAGTATAATCCGATTGTGCCACCCAAAGGCGCAGAATATCTGCGCCGTATTGCTCGACAACTTTCTCGGGCGCCACGGTGTTGCCAAGCGATTTGGACATCTTGTTGCCCTTCTCGTCCAGCGTGAACCCGTGGGTCAGAACCCCGCGATAGGGCGCATGACCGATGGTCCCGCAGGCCTGTAGCATTGAGGAATGGAACCAGCCGCGATGCTGGTCGGTGCCTTCAAGGTACAGATCGGCAAGGCCATCCTCGCTACTATCCTCACGGTCGCGCAGAACGAAGGCGTGGGTGGAGCCGGAATCGAACCAGACATCAAGAATATCAAAGACCTGATCCCAGTCATCGGGATTGTAGTCGTTGCCCAGGAAGCGCTCTTTCGCGCCCTCTTTGTACCACGCATCCGCGCCTTCAGCCTCGAACGCACCCAGAATACGGGCGTTCACGGCCTCGTCCTGCAACAGGAATCCCTCATCCGTGGGCAACGCGCCTTTCTTCGTAAAGCAGGTCAGCGGCACGCCCCAGGCGCGTTGACGTGACAGCACCCAATCGGGGCGCGCCTCGATCATCGAATACAGCCGGTTGCGCCCCTTTTGAGGGGTCCATGTGACCATCTGGTCGATGGAATTCAATGCGCGTTCGCGGATGGTCTTGCCATACTGATCCTGCCCGTCGCCCACGGGGCGGTCGACAGCGGCAAACCATTGCGAGGTGCTGCGATAGATCACCGGCGCTTTGGAGCGCCAGCTATGCGGATAACTGTGCTTGATCTTGCCGCGCGCCAGAAGGCCACCCACGCTGGCCAGCGTGTCGATCACCGTCTTGTTGGCGTTGCCCTCTTTGCCATTGGGCTTGAGGATGGCCGTGCCACCAAACAGTGGCAGATCATCGCGAAAACGTCCATCTTCCATGACGTTATAGGTGATCACCTGTTCCAGCATGCCCAGATCGCGGTAGAGTTCGAACTCTTCCATCCCGTGGCTGGGGGCGCAATGCACGAACCCGGTGCCCTCTTCATCGGTCACGAAATCAGCGGCGCGGAAGTCGCGCAGATCATCCCATTCGCCATTGCTGCCCTCAGCCCCGGCAAGGGGGTGGCTAAGGGACAGGCCCGACAGTTCGTCCGCCGTGACATCCCGCACGCGGGTCCACATGTCGTCGTTCAGGCGTGCACGGCCCATAACGTCAGCAGCCAGCTTATCAGCCAAGATGAACCGCTCACCGGGCGCGGCCCAGCATTCCTCGGGGGTCGAGGTGACCTCGTAGAGGCCATAGGCGAAGTTTTCACCATAAACGACCGCCTTGTTCGACGGGATGGTCCAGGGCGTGGTGGTCCAGATGACAATGTTCGCACCTTGCAGATCGCCCTCAGTGGCAACCGGGAACTTCACCCAGATGGTGAAGCTTTCCTTGTCGTGATACTCTACTTCGGCTTCCGCCAGAGCGGTTTGTTCCACAGGCGACCACATCACGGGTTTTGAGCCCTGATAGAGCGTACCGTTCATCAGGAATTTCTGGAATTCTTCGGCGATGATCCGTTCCGCGCGGAAATCCATGGTCAGGTAGGGTTTTGACCATTTCCCAGTGATGCCCAGCCGTTTGAATTCATCGCGCTGCACGTCGATCCAGCCTTCGGCGAATTTGCGGCATTCCTGACGAAAATCAACGATATTCACGTTGTCCTTGTCACGCCCCTTGGCGCGGTATTGCTCTTCGATCTTCCACTCGATGGGCAGGCCATGGCAATCCCAGCCGGGGATGTAACGCGCATCGCGGCCCATCATCTGCTGCGAGCGCACCACCATATCCTTGAGGATCTTGTTTAGCGCGTGGCCGATATGCAGGTGGCCGTTGGCGTAAGGAGGGCCATCATGCAGCGTGAACGGCTTACGTGCTTCACTATTTTCGCCCATACGAGCGAGGGCGGCCTTTTCGCGCAGGCGATCATAGATGCCCATTTCAGCCCAACGGTTCAGCCATTCCGGCTCGCGTTTGGGCAGGCCCGCGCGCATCGGAAAGTCGGTCTGCGGCAGGTTCAGCGTGTGTTTGTATTCAGGTGTTTCGGCGCACATTTGTGGCGTCCTTCGTATCGGTAACTGTCATGGAAAATGGGCGCGGCGCTCGATGTAAAACGCCTTGTCCCGGCGGCTCGATTTGCTCAGAGCGCCGGGCATATAATTCGAATAATGCTGACCAGTATCCGTGTCATGACCAGCCTTATAGGCAGGGCCGGATAGAGGAGCAAGATGAATGCGCGCGCACGTGCTGAGCCAGACCGGACATTGCATCATCTTTGGTGAATTGTGTCACCAGTTGTCCCATGTCATTATGCCAACAATTGGTCATCTTTGAATGGGAACCAAACTTGAGAATTCTTTGGCAGTTCTTTGTGGTCCTTTTGCTGTGGCTTAGCCCGGCCTATTCCCAAACCGGCGCGATCTACGATCAAAGCTGCCGCGACCTCGTAAAAGCAATGGAGCAATACTATGCGGATCGCGAAGATGCCGATCAGCTCTCTGTGGTATGGCAGGACCCTTTCAGAACGATGTTGCAAGACTTCATGTCGGAGTTAACAGGTGATGCTTATCTCCGGATAGCTGGTCCCCTGAGAGCGAACTTTCAATCCAGATGTTTGCAATCAGCCGAAGCGCGTTCTGATGAAACGATCACTGTCCGCAGTGTGCTGTCCGATATAATGGTCCTTAACAAACTCGATCGATCCGCGCCCGATTGGGGCTTGCGTGAAATCCCAACCATCGATTTTCACATTCATTCCATGGCGGATTGGGATGAGGCGTTTAAGACAATCCCAGAAGAGCATAGAGGGAATGTCTACAATGACTTTTTTAGGACAGCATTTACTCGGTATATGGAGCAGTACAAAATTGAAACCATGGCTGACTTTGATGCAGCCAGTAATGTTCCCGTCCTTCTGACGTTTGAAGGGGGTGGATCTAGCCAGCCGGTAGGACCAATCATCGATCGGTTGGCCGCCGAGGTTGGGCTGCAACTGAAGTAGATACACGCTGATCGTGTGGAAGGTTCATCACATGTACACCCCCAAAGACATCGTGACATCGCCGGATGTGCTCTATGACGGCGCGCGTCAGCCCTATAACAGTCAGACCGCGAAATTCATCGATCATATTGACGAACATTGTCGCAACTGGATTGCCCATTCGACGTTTCTGACCATGGCCACCGTGGACAAGGCGGGCAATATGGATGTCTCACCCAAAGGTGACCCCGCGGGGTTTGTCAAAGTGTTGGACCCCAAGACGCTGGCGATTCCGGATCGGCCCGGCAACCACCGCTATGACGGGTTCAAGAACATTATGGAGACCGGGCGCATCGGCCTTGTTTTCCTGGTACCCAACCGGAACGAGGTGGTGCGCGTGAATGGCAGCGCTGTGGTGGTGACGGACCCGGAGGTGCGTGAACAACTCACAATCAAGAACCGCGTTCCCGATTACGCCGTAATCGTGCAGGTGGAAGAGGCGTTTTACCATTGCGGCAAATCGATCATCCGCTCGCGCCTGTGGCACCCCGAGGAACAGTTGCCCGTCGACAACCTGCCCACCTATGCCGAGGCGCTGATTGCCCATGGTGATCTGACCGAAGATTTCGATGACCTGACCGCGCGTCTGCGCCACAATGACGAAAACCGGCTCTACGACGAATAGGGTTAAGCGTTCACATGCTCCCACACTTTTGAGATCACGACCGAGCCTTCACCCACTGCCGAGGCGACCCGTTTGACCGAGCCTGCACGTGTCAATCGCAGAGTAAAATGGGTCCATGTCGCGGCGTAAAAATGGGCCACTTCGGTTGATGTTTTGTGGCGCTTTTGCACGCGTGCTCGTCACAAAGCTGAAGCGTGCCAAAGCGCATGCTGGCCATAAGGCCAGCATTATTCTGACTGTGATTGCGGGCTGGTTATTTTCGGTTGTTGCGACTGTGTTTGAGCCGATAGCTTTCGCCATTCATCTCGAGGATGTGGACGTGATGGGTTAAACGATCGAGTAGCGCACCGGTCAGCCGCTCAGAGCCAAAGACTTCAGTCCATTCATCGAAGGGCAGGTTCGAGGTTATGATGATGGAGCCGCGTTCATAGCATTGGGATATGACCTCGAAGAGCAGCTCTGCGCCAGATTTGCTGAGCGGTACGAAGCCCAGTTCATCAATGATCAACAGGTTCTGGCTGGTCAGTTGCTTTTGAAGGCGCTGCAATCTCCGCTCATCTTGAGCCTCGATCAGATCATGGACTAATGCCGCAGCCGTTGTGAAGCGCACCTTCAGTCCTCTTTGACATGCAGCCAGCCCAAGTCCCAGGGCGATGTGTGTCTTGCCCGTGCCTGACGGGCCGAGCGCGATGATGTTCTCCCTGCGATTAACGTAATCGCATCGTGCCAGATCCATCGTCAGGGGCTTGTTCAAGCTTGGCATGATCTTGAAGTCAAAGCTATCCAAGCTCTTGGTGCTGGGGAACTTCGCCGCTTTGATGCGCCGTTCAATCATCCGGCGTTCGCGGTCGATCAATTCCATCTCACACAGCCGCGCCAGATAGTGGATGTGATCTTTGTTCTCTGCAGCACAGAGCTGCGCCTGTTTGGCATACTCGCCTTGGAACGTTGGCAGTCGCAGTTGTTTAAGATGATGCCGTAGAAGAATCCGAGGGGCTTCGGTCATGCCGCGGTCCTTCCCATCAAGCTCATGTAACTGGATGGGCGTGTTGTGCCGACATTGGCCTTGGGCAAGTATGGATAGAAGTCCAAATCCAATCGTGGTGGCCGCTTCTCAACCCGACACAGTACAAGGT
Source organism: Roseovarius sp. (assembly GCA_965207105.1). Taxonomy (GTDB): domain Bacteria; phylum Pseudomonadota; class Alphaproteobacteria; order Rhodobacterales; family Rhodobacteraceae; genus Roseovarius. The sequence continues at coordinate 166,739 of CBDBLS010000021.1, forward strand.
GTTTTACGGCGTCATAGCCAATTGCACCCATATCTATTGCCTGCTGGATTGCGCCTTGCACAACATCCATTTCGAAGGTCTCCAAAAGGCGCAAGACTTGAACGTATTCTCGCTTGCCCGGCTTACCCATTCTGGCTTCAAGCAGTCGGTGCAGCGTGGCAAATACATCTGGCAAATGCCAACCCTGCAAAGGCGCGGCCTGATCCAGGGCACCCACCTTTTGTTCAAGCAGGGGCAAAAAGTGCAATGGGTCAAAGACCATATCCGCTGATGTGTAGGATCGTTTGTGCCGCGCAATAATCTCATTGCCGCAGCCGATGATAACCTCATGCACAAACCCACGCACATGAACATCGTGGTGCGCATAGGCTACTGGCACCGAGTAATCATTGCTGCGATAGCGCACCATTGAGATCGACGTTGCACGCGTGCTGACGTGATCGCAGGCTTCATATTCTGCGACGGGCAATCCCATCAGAGCATCCAAATCCGACATCAGGCGTGCGCCTATGGTTTGGGTGTGACCCCGCAACGTATCGTCCTGACGTGCTAAACACTTCTCTTCCAAATGTGCGTTCAGATCATCAAAGCTGTCATAGCGAGGTGCGGGAACCATGAAGTTGCGGCGGGTGTATCCAACCATGCCCTCAACGTTGCCTTTATCGTTCCCTCGCGCGGGTCTGCCAAACTTGTCATCAAACAAGTAATGCGACTGCAGTTCCGTAAACCGACGTGTGCGGATGCGCGTCTTATCCCCGAGTATCCGAGCCACGGCGATCTTGGTATTGTCGTAGAGAATGGATTGCGGAATGCCGCCAAAGAATGCAAAGGCGGACACATGGCCATCGCAAAACGCCTCGGTTGTCTCAGCTGGATATCCCTTCACAAACACCGCATCAGAATGTGGCAAGCTCATCACGAAGAAGTGGATCTTGCATTCCACGCCACCGATCACGCCCAGCGTCTCACCAAAATCAACCTGCGCATGGCCCGGCCGATGCGACAACGGCACAAACACCTCTTTGGTGCGCCGTTTTTGCTCGCGCACGTAATAGGTCACCGTGGTCAGGCTGCCGGCATATCCATGCTCATCGCGCAGCCGTTCAAAGATGCGCTTGGCCGTGTGTCGCTGCTTTTTGATCAGGGCTTTGTCTGTGCGCAGTATCTCATCGACCACACCAACATAACCATCAAGCGTTGGCCGCCGAGGCGCTTCCGACCGACGATACCCAGGCGGAAGTTCATGGCGCAGCATCTTCGCGATCGTCTTACGATCTTTGTTCTCTAATCTGTCAATGCGTGTTTCCTGAGTTTCCTGCTTTTGATGTCAGAGGTTGCCTTTGTTCTCTTCGAACTCTGAGGTTCATGATGGGGTTGGCTGGGTGTGGGTCGGCAATGTTGAAACCGCAATCATACCGTTGGTCTTGGCTGTTGCTACAGAATCGGCGCCGTGTCTCACGCCCTCCCTCGGGCATCGTCCCAGATGGGAACTTTGATTTAGGAATCCTCGTTGTCGCCTCGTAAGCCTTACGCGGACTGGAAGTCAGTTTTGTCTCGCATAATGGCATGAAGTATGATTGCCAGACGACGCGCCAGAGCCACTCGGGCCTTTCTCATCGTTGAGCGCGCACCGATTGCGAGGGCCCATGTCTTCAATTTGAGCGGAGCGGCATACCGCGTCAGCATCACATTGGCGGCCTCATAGAGAAGCGTTCTGACGCGCACGTCGCCCCGCTTTGAGATGCTGCCCGTGTAGTCGATTTCACCAGATTGATGCCGTCGCGGCACCAGTCCAAGATACGCCCCCACATCACGCGATTTCCTGAAACGCGACGGATCATCAATTGCTGCGGCAAAGGCCAATGCTGTGATCGGACCGACCCCTGGTACCGTCATAAGGCGCTGGCAGACTTCGGATTTGCGGGTCATCTTTTTGATGTCGCCATCAATGGCTGCAACCGCCGCGAGGATTGCTTCGCGTGCTGCGAACAGTCCGCAAATTGCGGCATGGAGGCCAGGCACTCCATCGCTAACTTTTAGCGCCGCGTTTTTGAATGCCGGAGACAAAGCTCGTGGCAGCCGCACGCCGAAGACGACGACCAGACCGCGGATCTGATTGTCGAGCGTCACACGCTGTCCGACCAGCTTCTTGCGGGCTGCGATCAGCGACCGGATTGCGTGCGCTGACAGTGATTTGACATGGGTCGGCTTGTAGAATCCCGTCCGCGCCAGGTGTGCCAAACCGCGGGCATCATTGCGGTCCGTCTTGTGGCCGGCCAGAGATTTAAGGGCCTGATATGCTTGCCTGCTCTCGATGCAAACAACCGGGACACCAAGCTCCGTCAGCCCATGGTAAAGCATTGGTGCCATCCGTCCCGTTTCAAATACAACTTTGGCACATGGTGGTCCAGAAGCGAGGAAGTCAGCGATCGCTTTTGGTGTTGAGCTCGCTTTTCCTTCACGAATAAGGGCCCCTTCACGATCCAGAATGCAGATATGCGTCTCTTCCATGGACACATCCAAACCAGCAAAATATTCCATTGGTCAGTCTCCTTTTCAATTGCATGTGCATCCAGAATAACAGGGGTAACTGAGTGCTGATCCTGATTACGCCATGTTGAAAAACCGCGCCGCTTCTCGGCCAGACATACCGTCCTTCAAACAAGCACGGCGCACACGACTATAAATATCCACAGAATACATCTCCCGCCCTCCGAATAAACGAAGGGCACAAACTGGCGGACTTTTACTCCGCTACAACTGCGATATGCAGCCGCTTCTGTTCTCTAATCTGTCAATGCGTGTTTCCTGAGTTCTCTAATCTGTCAATGCGTGTTTCCTGAGTTTCCTGCTTTTGATGTCAGAGGTTGCCTTTGTTCTCTTCGAACTCTGAGGTTCATGATGGGGTTGGCTGGGTGTGGGTCGGCAATGTTGAAACCGCAATCATACCGTTGGTCTTGGCTGTTGCTACAGAATCGGCGCCGTGTCTCACGCCCTCCCTCGGGCATCGTCCCAGATGGGAACTTTGATTTAGGAATCCTCGTTGTCGCCTCGTAAGCCTTACGCGGACTGGAAGTCAGTTTTGTCTCGCATAATGGCATGAAGTATGATTGCCAGACGACGCGCCAGAGCCACTCGGGCCTTTCTCATCGTTGAGCGCGCACCGATTGCGAGGGCCCATGTCTTCAATTTGAGCGGAGCGGCATACCGCGTCAGCATCACATTGGCGGCCTCATAGAGAAGCGTTCTGACGCGCACGTCGCCCCGCTTTGAGATGCTGCCCGTGTAGTCGATTTCACCAGATTGATGCCGTCGCGGCACCAGTCCAAGATACGCCCCCACATCACGCGATTTCCTGAAACGCGACGGATCATCAATTGCTGCGGCAAAGGCCAATGCTGTGATCGGACCGACCCCTGGTACCGTCATAAGGCGCTGGCAGACTTCGGATTTGCGGGTCATCTTTTTGATGTCGCCATCAATGGCTGCAACCGCCGCGAGGATTGCTTCGCGTGCTGCGAACAGTCCGCAAATTGCGGCATGGAGGCCAGGCACTCCATCGCTAACTTTTAGCGCCGCGTTTTTGAATGCCGGAGACAAAGCTCGTGGCAGCCGCACGCCGAAGACGACGACCAGACCGCGGATCTGATTGTCGAGCGTCACACGCTGTCCGACCAGCTTCTTGCGGGCTGCGATCAGCGACCGGATTGCGTGCGCTGACAGTGATTTTGACATGGGTCGGCTTGTAGAATCCCGTCCGCGCCAGGTGTGCCAAACCGCGGGCATCATTGCGGTCCGTCTTGTGGCCGGCCAGAGATTTAAGGGCCTGATATGCTTGCCTGCTCTCGATGCAAACAACCGGGACACCAAGCTCCGTCAGCCCATGGTAAAGCATTGGTGCCATCCGTCCCGTTTCAAATACAACTTTGGCACATGGTGGTCCAGAAGCGAGGAAGTCAGCGATCGCTTTTGGTGTTGAGCTCGCTTTTCCTTCACGAATAAGGGCCCCTTCACGATCCAGAATGCAGATATGCGTCTCTTCCATGGAACACATCCAAACCAGCAAAATATTCCATTGGTCAGTCTCCTTTTCAATTGCATGTGCATCCAGAATAACAGGGGTAACTGAGTGCTGATCCTGATTACGCCATGTTGAAAAACCGCGCCGCTTCTCGGCCAGACATACCGTCCTTCAAACAAGCACGGCGCACACGACTATAAATATCCACAGAATACATCTCCCGCCCTCCGAATAAACGAAGGGCACAAACTGGCGGACTTTTACTCCGCTACAACTGCGATATGCAGCCGCTTCTGTGGCCCAATATTGCTCCGCGTTTTACACAAGTCACGATACACGCTTGCGCGGCCCAGTCCCCAGACCCGGCACACCCGGGAAACGCCGTAGGCTTTGCCCGTGGAGATCGAGATGACGGCACTCATCGTTTCGACCTCCGGCGCCCGAAAGGGTGGCCCGCCTCCATCTTCGCGATCTTCTCATACAGAAGTTCGTTATCCATGGTGATCTCACCCACCCTGGCCCGCAGACGGTCAATCCCCTCATCGCGCACGTCGCGCGGACGGGGACTTCAGGTTTGATGACCCTCCTTCGGGAAATGCATCCCGCCAACCGCTGACATCCGCAGCTGTCGCACCAAACGAACGTGCGACCAATTCAACATCTTCGCCGCAAAGAACGCGCGGAACGGCCTCTTGCTTGCGTGTAGCCGTAAGTCTCCGTCGCCGGGCCGGAGCCGGATCCCGCTGCGATATGTGAAGTCTCCGCAACTCCGGATCCTTCGCGCTCAACCTTCCTTTGTTCCGTCATGATACACCTCAATCATCCCCTTGGGTCATGTCTTGAACGGTGTCTCAAAAAACTCTAGGGCGGGGGAAGGGGAAGAATGGCCCTCCCGGAAAGTGCTGGACATATATCCTACCGGTATATTACGGCCACGGAACTCAAACCGAGGATCTATGAAATAACGACGGGCATGGCTGTCGACAAATCGCTGTGGGATGTTATGCCTCTCCGTGAGCCATGGTCTCCCGCCTCACTGAAAATCCTGACCCTTTCGGATGAGGCTTCGATGCGCCTTGTAAAACA
>CBDBLS010000022.1:0-28989 GCA_965207105.1 Roseovarius sp.
CAGTGGCAAATTCTTTGGCTCAATTAGCATTGATTATGCGTGCCAGCCTGTGACCTGTGACAGAACACACCATGAACAAAATTATGGGGTGCGGCACATGGATCATCAGGCTTTTCTGGTGTGGCTCAACGAGATCGACGACCTTTCATCGAAACAACGGACTGAAACCGGACGGCTCGTTGCCGGGGTTTCGTCGCTGGAAAGCGTGATCGATCTCCCTGAGGCGAATGTTCGCGAGGGGCGTATCTGTCCGCACTGTGCTTCGGGCGGTGCGATCATCAGGGGCCATGCAAGTGGCCTGGCGAGGTTCTTTTGCAAAGGCTGTCGCAAAACCTTCAGCGCGCTGACCGGGACGCCGCTTGCCCGCTTGCGCCACAGGGACAGATGGGCAGGGTTCGCAGCTTCCCTGCGCGACGGCGAAACGGTAAAGGCGTCCGACGGGCGTTGTATGGTGGCCGACACCACAGCTTTTCGCTGGCGTCATCGCTTTCCCGAGGCCGTAACGGTCGGTGCGGTCAAGCTGTGCGGAATCGTCGAAGCCGACGGGACGTTCTTTCCGCGCAGCCGGAAAGGGGACCGTAATCTCTCTCGAAAAGCCCGCAAACGCGGGGGAAAGGCCTCGAAACGCGGATTGTCGGAGGAGCAGGTTCCGGTCCCCGTTGCGGTCGACCGATCAGGCACCGCCATCAGTGCTGTCTTGCCTGCGGTGACAGCCGGACATCTCAAAACGGTTCTGCAGCCACGTCTTGATGGGAACGCTCTCCCGGTGACCGATGGCTGCACCGGCTACCCGCCCTGCGCCGCAGAAACGGGCGTCAGCCATGAAAGTCTCGACCGGACCGCCGGAGAACGTGTCCGTGGTGAATTGCACATTCAAACCGTGAACAGTCGGCATGAGCGGTTAAAGACCTTTCCGCGCCGCCATCGGGGTATCGCGACCAAATACCTGGACAACTGCCTTCGGTGGTTCCACCCTGCCGTCCTTCCGAGCCACCAAACGCCGCGCGCGATACTTGCCGCCGCCGCAGGCATCCTGCCTGTAACACGCCACGCATAATCAATGCTAATTGAGCCAATTCTTTTGAGGGCTGTCGCGTCAACATAACATTCCTGATCACGTCTTCGCGGCTCATGTCATATTCCTTCATCGTGTCAGGAATTTGCGCCTCGACCAGCGGAGTCAGCACATAGCCCGGACAGATCGCATTGGCGGTGATCGGCTCTTGCGCGGTTTCCAAGGCTGTCACTTTTGTCAGCCCGACAACCCCATGTTTGGCGGCCACATAGGCCGATTTATAGGGGCTGGCGGTCAGCCCATGGGCCGAGGCGACATTGATCACCCTGCCCCACCCGGCGCTGCGCATCATCGGCAAGGCGGCCGCAGTGGTGTGAAAGGCAGAACTGAGGTTGATCGCAATGATCGCATCCCATTTGCCATTCGGAAAATCAGGGATCGGGGCAACATGCTGAATGCCCGCATTGTTCACCAGAATATCGCAGGCGCCAGCGGTCTCGATCAGCGCGCGGCATTCATCGGCCTTCGACATATCGGCCTTGATATAGCGCACCTCGGTGTCGTGATCGTCAGAGAGCTGTTTGGCCAGAGCGTGGTCCTCGTCATTATCGGTGAAGGAATTCAGGACCACATTCGCCCCGGCCTTGGCCAGTTCTCTGGCGATCCCCAGACCAATGCCCGAGTTGGACCCCGTCACAATCGCCGTTTTGCCCGCTACGCTCATTAAGGCGCTCCTTCATGCTGAAAATGCTGCAGTTGCAAAAAGGATGGGGGGTGCAGCGGGAAATTGCAATCCCTCCCGCCGTATCCAAGGTGGGGCAGAGCCGCCAAAAGACCGATGACAAAACATTATGGCGCGCGGTGCATCGCACGCATGCTTCATGGTCCACGCGAGAAAACCGAGGCGCGCGGGCTGATCATCCATACCGTGAGCATGACGCGCTTCTGGCGCGCAATCCACAAGCGGCGCACAATAAAAAAACGCCCGCACGAAGCGGGCGTTAAGTTATTGAGGCAGGTTTCATACAGGCAAGAAACCTATCGAGCAGTGGCCCCTTTATAAGCAATCCAGCGCCGCTGTCCAAGCTAAAAGTTTGAAAAGACGTGAATCCCCCTTTACCTAACCGTTAAGGAAAAGAAGGCTCGGGAAGGATTGTTGCCAAAATGAGATCAGAATTTTTCCGCTCATTGCTTCTCTGCGCCACCATTTTTTCTGGTGTTTTATCCACACAACCTGTGAGCGCACAGCCCAGCCATGGCATAGCTATGTATGGAAACCCCGCCTTACCACCGGATTTTGTGTCCCTACCCTATGCAAACCCGGATGCGCCTAAGGGCGGACAGGTGGTGACGGGCAATGTGGGCGGTTTTGATTCGCTCAATCCCTTCACCCTGAAAGGCAGCCCGCCCTGGCAGTTGAGGTTCCTGGCATACGAGTCGCTGATGGGCCGTTCCTGGGACGAGCCATTCTCGCTTTACGGTCTTCTGGCCGAATCGATTGAGGTGGGTGCGAATCGCGAATGGGTGGAATTTACCCTGCGCGAAGAGGCCCGATTCTCGGATGACAGCCCGGTCACGGTTGAAGACGTGATCTGGTCTTACGAGACCTTGGCGACCGAAGGGCATGTGCGCTATGCCGGGTTCTGGCAAAAAGTGGACCGGATCGAGGCAACCGGACCGCGCAGTGTACGCCTGACGTTCAACACCGAAGATCGCGAACTGGCCCTGATCGCGGGGCTGCGCCCGATCCTGCAAAAAGCCCAGTGGGACGGCAAGGATTTCGCCAGCGCGCGGATCGACGATATCCCCATCGGCACAGCACCTTATGTGGTCGACGGCTACGAGGTCGATCGCAATGTCGTCCTCAAACGCAATCCCGAGTATTGGGGCAATGACCTGCCCCTGCGCCGCGGCACCGCCAACTTCGATGAAATCCGGATTGAGTTTTATGGCGACGACACGGTGATGAAAGAAGCGTTCAAGGGGCAGGCCATCTCGTTCGTGCGTGAATTCAACGCCGAAGATTGGGCGACGCAATATGATTTCCCCGCGGTTCAACGCGGCGACATCGTGAAATCCGAAATTCCGCATCAGAAACCATCTGGGATGACCGGCTTTGTGATGAACACGCGCCGCGCCGCTCTGGCTGATTGGCGGGTGCGCGAGGCGCTGATCCTCGCGTTCAATTTCGAGTTTATCAATGACACGCTGACTGGTGGGCGTCAGCCACGCATCACCTCGTATTTCTCAAACTCGGAACTCGGTATGCAGCCCGGCCCCGCAACAGGCCGTGTGCTTGACTTACTGGAGTCGTTCAAAGCCGACCTGCCGCCCGGAACGCTGGAGGGGTACACCCTGCCCCAGAGCGATGGCACCAAACGCAACCGCGCCAATCTGCGCAAGGCGATCGCGTTACTGGAAGAGGCGGGCTGGACCGTTCAGGACAGGATGCTGAAAAACGCCGCCGGCCAGCCAATGGAGTTGAACGTCGTACTGAAACAGGACGCCCTGATCCAGCAGGCCACGGCGATCATGGATATCTATGCCCGCGCGCTGGAGCGCCTGGGTATCACTTTGAACATCCAGCAGATCGACAAGGCACAATATGCCGAACGCGAGGCGAATTTCGATTTTGATATCACCTTCATGCGCCGCTCGCTTTCGCTCAGCCCGGGCAACGAACAACTGCTTTACTGGGGCACAGCTACCGCCGATCAACTAGGCAGCCGCAACCTGATGGGCATGAAATCACCGGCGGCCGAGGCGATGATCAACGCCATGCTGACCTCGGACAGTCGCGCAGGATTTATCGCGGCAACACAGGCGCTTGACCGCATTCTGACCGCCGGGCGCTATGTCATTCCGATCCACAATTACGCGGTCGGACGTGTGGCACATGTGAAACAGTTGCACTACCCAAAAGACCGCCTGCCGATCTACGGGGATAGTACTTATTTCCTGCCTGAAGTATGGTGGTGGGACGAATAAGAGCAGAATAAAAAACGAAACTGAGGCAAAAACAATGAAACATCTGGCCGTTCTGGGGCTCGTCGTGTTGCTGGCGGGTTGTGCGACTGTTGATGGTATCGGACAAGATGTCTCGGGCGCGGCCCGGGGCGTGCAAAGCTGGTTCTGACCGTCTGACTCGCACCTTGTGACGAGTGTAAGAACCGTGCGGCCTGTGCTGCGCGGTGTTTGGTCTGCCTAAACCAGCGAAGTGACCCAGAGGATCGTCGCATCCTCATCGCTGAGAGACACCACATTATGGCCCATTGTGGCATCGTAATAGGCACTGTCGCCACGGCGCATGGTCACCGGCTCATAGAACTCGGTGTAAAGCTGGATGACGCCCGTCAGCACATAGAGAAATTCCTCGCCGTCATGGCGCACCCAGCCGTCAAATTCCTCCACATTACGAGCACGAATCCGGGCACGATAAGGCAGCATCTGTTTCTTTGTCAGCGCATCGCCCAGCAATTCATGCTCGTAGGTCACGGTCACCTTCTGGGCGCCCTCGCCAGACTTGGTCACGGCCATGCGCCCGTTGATCTGGTCCTTTTGCGGCGGCGTAAACAGTTGCGGCACCGAGATATCCAAGCCCACGGCCAGCTTTTTCAGCGCCTCGTACGTGGGCGACATCTGACCGTTTTCGATCTTGCTGAGGGTCGAGCGCGCCAACCCCGCCTGCGTTGCCGCCTGTTCCAGTGTCCAGTTGCGTGCCTTGCGAAGGTCGCGCACCCGCTGGCCCAGATCCAGCGGCTCGGCGCGGTCACTCTGGCCGTCTTCACGGTCGATGCGGATCAGGTTGCGGGGGTCCATTTGTTCCATCCTGTCTAGATAGCGGCCCCACCGTCCCCTTGCAACCGACGGGTCCTGCCCCTAAGCCTAGCGCCATGCTGTCTATATTTGATAATGGGGCTTATCCGCCCTGCCCTTCACCTTTCAATCTGGCCGCACATGTGCTGGGCCGGGGTACGACGTTGGGCGATAAGATCGCGCTTGATGTTCTGGGCCTTACCGGTGCGGAAAGCTGGCGTTATGATCAACTAATCACGGCAGTGCGTGGCACCGGAACCGGGCTGTTGCACGCCGGGCTTGCCCTCGGGGATCGGGTGCTGATGCGCCTTGGCAATACGGTAGAGTTTCCCATCGCCTATCTGGGGGCAATGGCCGTCGGACTGGTGCCTATTCCCACCTCATCGCAACTGACCGCACCCGAAGTGCAAGGCGTGATCGACGCCACGTCGCCCGCTGCGATCCTGCTGGGCGATGGCATTGCCTGCCCCGAAACCGCGCTGCCGGTGATCGACCGGCCCACGCTTGAGGCGATGCGCGATCTGCCTGCGGCCGACTGGCATATGGGCGATCCGAACCGGCCTGGTTACATCATTTTCACCTCCGGCACCTCGGGTATCCCCCGTGCCGTAGTCCATGCCCATCGCGCGATCTGGGCGCGTCAGATGATGCATCAGGGCTGGTATGGATTGGGTCAGGAAGACAGGTTGTTGCATGCCGGGGCATTCAACTGGACCTATACGCTGGGCACCGGATTGATGGATCCCTGGAGTGTCGGGGCGACCGCCCTGATCCCCGAACCCGGTATTGCTCCGGATCAATTACCGTCCCTTCTTGAACGGCATAATGCGACTATTTTTGCAGCAGCACCCGGGGTTTATCGCAAACTCTTAAACCATAAAACACTGTCTTTGCCAAAGCTGCGCCATGGGCTGTCGGCTGGTGAAAAACTGTCCGATACGATCCGCCAAGCCTGGGAAGCAGCCACCGGCACACTTGTTTACGAAGCTTATGGCATGTCAGAATGCTCGACCTTTATTTCAGGCAGCCCCGATCACCCCTCTGCCCCCGGCGCCCTGGGGCGTCCTCAGGATGGCCGCAGGATCGCTCTTGTGGATTCAGTCGGACAGCCCGTTCCGTTGAACACCGAAGGCACCATCGCGGTGCACCACACCGACCCCGGCCTGATGCTGGGCTATCACGGCGCAGAGCAGGCCACCGCCGACAAATATGCAGGTGAGTGGTTCCTGACCGGTGATCAGGGCCATATGGATAGCGATGGGCAGATCACCTATCACGGGCGCGACGACGATATGATGAATGCGGGGGGCTACCGCGTTTCGCCAATCGAGGTTGAGACGGCAATGACCGCCCATCCCGGCATCACCCAATGCGCTGTGACGGATATCGAGGTTAAGGCCGATGCCCGTCTGATCATGGCCTTCTACACCGGCCCTGTGCCTGTCCCCGAGGCGGAACTGCAGGCCCATGCCGAAACCCGCCTGGCACGCTACAAACGCCCGCGCGGCTTCTTTCACGTCGACACCCTGCCAACGGGTGCAAATGGTAAACTGATCCGCCGGGCTTTGACCCCGCTCTATGAGGCACTTCATGATCAAGCTTGATATTATCTCTGACCCGATCTGCCCTTGGTGCTACATCGGGAAAACCCTTCTGGATCAGGCTCTTGCAGAGCGTCCTGATCATCCTTTCACGTTCGAGTGGCATCCGTTCCAACTGAATCCGGACATGCCGACCGAAGGGATGGACCGCCGCGCCTATCTTGAGGGCAAGTTCGGCGGTAAGGACGGCGCCATTCAGGCCTATATGCCTGTCGTGGAACGCGCCGCGGCGGCAGGGTTGAACATCAATTTTGAAGGCATCACCCGCACGCCCAACACACTGCACGCTCATCGCCTGATCCATTGGGCCGGGATCGAAGAGCGGCAGACACCCGTCGTCATGGCCTTGTTTCGGGCCTATTTCGAGGAGGGTCGCGATATTGGCGACACGGACGTGTTGGCCGATATTGCCGACGCTGCGGGCATGGACGCCGCCGTGGTGCATAAATTGCTGCAATCGGACGCTGATCTGGAAGATATCCGCGCGCGGGATGCACAATTTCGTGAAATGGGCATCACCGGCGTGCCGACCTTTATTGTGGCCAATCAACATGCGGTGCCGGGCTGCCAGCCCGCCGATCTTTGGGTTAAAGTGATTGATGAATTGAAGGAACAACCCGCCTAAACCAGCCCGGAGACCCGCCATGCGCAGCTTTCAGTTTCTCGCCATTCTACTGGCCCTTGCTACTGTGATCATCAGTGGCACCGTGTTCTTCAAATATGTTGAAGGGTGGGGTTGGGTCGATGCCTATTTCTTTACCGTCGTGACCCTGTCGACCGTGGGATATGGCGAGCTGGTGCCCGCCACCCCGCTGGGCCGGATTGGCACGACGGTGTTCATCTTTGTCGGTCTTGGCGTCTTTGCCCTTGCGATCCAGCAATTCGGGCATTTCACCGTTCAGAAGCGGGAAAAACATGCCGAGTGGTTGATGAAACACCTGTCCCATGCGCCGCCGCCTGGGGACACCAAGGGCGACAGTTAATCGCCTCCGGGCATTGGTGCACAGAGATCTGTGCGGGCGCTGTGCTGGTCCCTTACCAAACCCTGTGATAGCGCGTCAGGAATGACTGATCAGGCCCATTCGCAACCACGCCCCTCCATCAGCCGGGCCGAATACATCGCCTTGGTGGCAATGCTGGTGGCCACCGTTGCCTTTTCTATCGACGCAATGCCGCCTGCCATGGGCCGGATCGCCGCCGAGCTGACACCGGATGCGCCAAATCAGGTGCAACTGATCATCACCAGTTTTGTGCTGGGCATGGGGATCGGCACGTTTATTGCCGGGCCCTTATCGGACAGCTTCGGACGAAAGCCCGTGATCCTTTGGGGGCGGCCCTCTATTGTCTGGCCTGTCTGCTGGCCTGGGCTGCGCCCAGCCTTGAGATGGTGGTCGCCGCGCGGATACTGCAGGGGTTTGCCGCCGCCGCCGCGCGGGTGGTGCCGATGGCCATGACCCGCGACTATTACAAGGGGCGCGGTATGGCGCGTATCGTGTCGTTCATCATGATGGTGTTTACACTGGTTCCGGCCATTGCACCCCTGATGGGCAGTTATATCATCGCCCTTGCCGGATGGCGGGCGCTGTTTGCGGTGTTTGTCCTCTTTGCGTTGGTGTCCGCCGCCTGGCTGGCGCTGCGCGTGGCAGAACCATTGCCGCCCGAATACCGACGCCCCTTTCACCGGGACGCCTTGTGGGCGGGTGTCAAAGAGGTGCTGGCCCATCCCGTGGTCCGTGTCAGCACCGCCATTCAGGCCCTGTGCATGACGATCCTCTTTGCCTCGCTCAGTTCGATCCACCAGATATTTGACACCACCTATGGGCGTGGCGACAGCTTTCCATTGTGGTTTGCCGCGATCGCGCTGATCTCGGGCGCGTTCAGTTTACTTTCCACAATCTGGTCTAAAGCCTCCGACTTTAGTCGGAAAAACATTCAAACGTGCGCCGAAGGCGCTCATGAACCACTGAACCCTCTGACTTTAGTCGGAGGAGGTTCAGTCAATGCTTCGATTGTTGAACGGTTTGGAATGCGGTCTCTGGTGCGCGTGGCGATGGTGGTGCTGATCCTCCTTAGCCTGTGCCTGTTGCTGTTTGCAGGGCTGACCGGTCCCCTTGTATGTTTTCCTTGCCATCAATCTGCAGCAGATTGATGGTTGCCCGGATGGGATGGCCCTTGAGCCGATGGGGCATCTAGCAGGCACGGCCACCAGCGTCTTTTCCGCCTTGGCCAAGGTTGTATCCGTGACCCTCAGCGTCCCGATCGGCCTGATGTATAACGGGACGCCTCTGCCCTTGATGACAGGCGCGCTCTGTGCTGTGATCCTGGCCTATCTGCTGATGCGCCGGCTTGCTCCTGAGGCAGAGGGTTAATATCTGTATACAATAGCATACAACCTCTTTTCAGCGGGGCGAATTTGCGTTATGACCCGCTCAGCAAACGCGACTCGCCACACCCATTGGGCAGGCACCGCATAAACCCGCAATTCCTGATCAGGAGAGATCACCGATGGCCAATACCCCCGATATTATCTACACCAAGGTCGACGAAGCCCCGGAGCTTGCCAGCGCCTCTTTCCTGCCGATCATCCAGAAATTCGCGGCTGCTGCGGGCGTAACCGTGGGCACCAAAGACATCTCGCTGGCCGGTCGCATTCTCGCCACCTTCCCGGAAAACCTCAGCGCCGATCAGCGTATTCCCAATGATCTTGCCGAGCTGGGTGAACTGGTGAAAACGCCCGAAGCCAATGTCATCAAGCTACCCAATATCTCGGCTTCGGTGCCCCAACTGGCGGCCGCAGTCGAGGAATTGCAGGCCAAGGGCTTTGCCATTCCCGACTATCCCGAAGCGCCTGAAACCGACGCCGAAAAAGAAGCGCGCGCGCGTTATGACACAATCAAGGGTTCGGCCGTGAACCCGGTTCTGCGCGAGGGCAACTCGGATCGCCGGGCTGCTGCAGCCGTTAAATCCTTTGCCCAGAACAACCCGCATCGCATGGGCGACTGGAGCGCTGATAGCAAAACCCGCGTTGCCGCCATGCCGGGCGATGATTTCTTCTCGAACGAAAAATCCAGCACACTTGCCAACGCGGCGACCGCCAAGATCGTGCTGGAAACGGCCAGTGGCGAAATCGTTCTGAAAGACGGAGTGTCCTATCCCGCAGGCACCGTGGTGGATGCCACGTTCATGTCGGCAGCCGCGCTCGGCAGTTTCCTTGCCGATGAGATCGAAAACGCCAAGGCCGAGGGCGTTCTGTTCTCGCTGCATATGAAAGCCACGATGATGAAGGTCTCGGACCCGATCATCTTTGGTCACGCGGTCAAGGCTTGGCTTGCCCCTGTGTTTGAGGCGCATGGCGACAAGATGGCCGAGCTGGGCGTGAACCCCAATTCGGGCCTCGGCGATTTGCTGGAACGGGTTGAAGGCGACGCCGAGATCATGGCCGCCATTGAGGCCGTCACCGCCAAGCGCCCGCCGATGTATATGGTTAACTCCGACAAGGGCATCACCAACCTACATGTCCCCTCGGACGTCATCATCGACGCCTCAATGCCCGCCCTGATCCGCGCTGGCGGCAAAGGCTGGGGTCCGGATGGGAACGAGGCCGACACCGTCTGCGTGATCCCCGATAATTCCTACGCCCCCGTCTATGACGAGACCATCAAGTTCTTCAAAGCCAATGGAGCATTGAACCCGGTCACCGCTGGCACTGTGCAGAACATTGGCCTGATGGCGCAAAAAGCCGAAGAATATGGCAGCCACCCCACCACGTTTGAAATACCCGAAGGCGGCACTGTCAAAATGATGCTTGAGGATGGCAGTGTGCTGCATTCCCATGATGTGCAGGCGGGTGATATCTGGCGCTCTGCCTCGGCCCGCAAGGCGCCGATTGAAGACTGGGTGGCCCTGGCCATTGATCGCCAGAAAGCCACCGGGTTCCGCGCGATCTTCTGGCTGGACGCAAACCGCGCACACGACGCCGAACTGATCAAATATGTCCAGCCAATTCTTGAGGCAAAGGGCGTTGCCGACAAGTTCGAGATCATGTCCCCGGTCGAAGCCACCCGCGCCTCGCTGGAGACCATCACCAAGGGCGAGAACACCATCGCCATCACTGGCAACGTGCTGCGCGACTACCTGACCGACCTATTCCCGATTCTCGAACTGGCTACCTCGGCCAAGATGCTGTCGATCGTGAAACTGATGCAGGGCGGCGGCTTGTTTGAAACCGGCGCTGGCGGGTCGGCCCCCAAACACGTCCAGCAGCTGGATGCCGAAAACCACCTGCGCTGGGACTCCTTGGGCGAATTCTGTGCCCTTGGCGAAAGCTTCAAGTTCCTGGCCGATGCTAAGGATAACGCCAAGGCCCGGGTCCTGGGTGAGGCTGTTGAAGCCGCCACGCAAGGCATTCTGGACAACAACCGTTCGCCTTCGCGCAAGGTGGGTGAGCCGGACAACCGCGACAGCCATTACTGGTTCGCGCGCTACTGTGCCGAAGCCCTGACCGCGCAAAGCGATGACACCGGTCTTGCCGCCGAGTTTGCCCCTGTCGCACAGGCTCTGGCCGAGAACGAAGCGGCGATTACGTCCGAACTGGCAGCGGTGCAAGGCGCGCCAGCGGATACCGGCGGGTATTACCACGCCGACCCGGCGAAGCTGACCGCAGTCATGTGCCCAAGTGCGACGCTGAACAGCATCATCGGGTAAGACCACAATACACAAAGAACGGGTCAGCGGTTGGGACACCACGCTGGCCCGTTTTTTCGTGCAGATATCCCGACGACATTCAGCGCAGATAGCAAGCGAAACGAGCCTTCATGGGTTTCAAGGTCAATTCATGCTACAATGCCATATGGCCCACAGAAAACCTACATCTAGGCCATCATCGTCGCGCCCTCCGCGTCGTTCCTGCGTTGCCTTGCTCATCAGCTGTGGGGGGATGGCTGTGCCCGCCGCCGCGCAGGCCCAAACCTACACTTGTTCATTCACCCATGACTGCTATCAAACCCATGCTTGTACAGACACGCGCGAACGCGGAGAACTGACGCAGACCGAGCAGGGCTGGGAATGGACGCCGGTGGGGCGTGATCCTGTTCCTCTCAATCCAATTGGATCAGGCAGTGCGCCGGATCCTACCCTCGTCTTGGTGTCAGACAAGATTGCTGACAGTGTGATGCTGATCACGCTCTACCAAACTGGCGAGACACACCAGACCCATCATTTCTGGGCATATAGTGAGGCACGGATCATCACCTTTCAGGGCACGTGCAGCCAACCCTGATTTCTCGTCAGAGCAAGCTTGCCTCTGCTGCTGTTCATTCGCAACAGACTTCATAGTATACGCGCATAACGGGCGGGGTGTCTTGAGATAGGCGACAGGGGTATCGCATGAATAGCATCTTTTGGTTTGCCTTGATCTTCTAGCTCTGATTCAGTTTTCCAAAGTTTATGTCTGGAGGGCGCTGTTTTGGAAAATACCGTGTTGTTTCAATCTTTTGCCTCGTCGATTTCTGATCCCCGCCAGGAGACGAAGGTGTTGTATCCACTTGATGGGATTCCGCTTTTGAGCCTGTGCGGAGTGGTGTCGGGGTGTGGGAGTTTTGTCGATGTTGCCCTTTATGGCGAGGAAAAGTTGGGTTTCCTGCGCAAGTTGGCTGCGTTTGAGCATGGCATACCCTCCCGTGACACGCTTTCGACGGTGTTTCGGGCGCTTGATCCTGAAGAGTTCAACGCAGCCTTTGCCGCGTGGGCGTCCGGGTTGGCCGGGCGCGTTGGAGGAACGCTCGTTGCCATTGACGGCAAGACAGCGCGAGGCTCAAGGGCCGGTGGTGAAACGCCTCTGCATCTGATCCCGGCCCGGTGTAACGATCTACGCCTCGTGCCCGGCCAGCAAGCCGGCGCGCACAAAAGGAACGGGATCAGGGACATCCCCGTTCTCCTGGATTTGCTCTTCCTGGAGGGTGCGGTCGTGACGCTGGATGCGATGGGGCGCCAACGTGAGATCGCCTGCAAAATCCGTGACAAGGGTGCTGACTATGTGCCGGCCCTGAAGGGCAATCAGGGGCTTCTCCATGAAGACGTGAAGCTGTGGTTCGAAGAACAGGATCGGGAAAACACAGAATCACTACAGACGGTTGACGGCGACAGGGGCAGGATTGAAACGCGAACATACACCCAATGCGACGCCATCGGCCGGTTGAAAAAGCGCCATCCCCATCGGGAGGGGTTGGTCAGCATTGGCCGCGTCGTCCCGCTTCGGGAAAGTGGCGGGAAGACGACACGGCAAACGCGGTACTTCATCCCGTCCCTGCCAAAAGACGCCGCGCGCCTTGCCCATGCCGTACGCTCTCACCGGGGAATTGAAAACCGCCTCCACCGGGTGCTTGATGTCACCTTCCGCGATGACGACAGCCGGATACGAAAAGATCACGCACCCGCCAACTTCGCCGTCATCAGGCACATCGCAATGAATTTGCTCAACAAAGCAAAAAGCGAGAACTCCCTCGGAGGAATGCGGAAAAAGGCAGGCTGGAACAACCGCTTCCCGCTTCAAATCCTCGCGCCGTGAAACTCATGCGATTCCCCTGAGATAGGCGATTGACTTGCCTGTGCCAAGGGGCGTTCTCCTGATGATCGCTGGCCTTATCGCAACCAAAGGTACGGAACGTTGCCCTACCAACGCTCCAGTTCCCTCAGATACGGGGCCGGATCTCCGATTTTCTCGGCCACCCATTGCCGATTGTGATGTGTGTCCAGATACCGCTCCCCTCCATCGCAGAGAAGGGTGACAATCGAACCCTGCTCACCTTTCTCACGCATCTTTTCCACCACCTTCAGCGCGCCCCAGAGATTGGTGCCCGTCGAGGACCCGACCTTACGGCCAATGCGTGCTTCCAACCACCACATTGCAGCGATGCTGGCTTCGTCTGGCACCTGCATCATCTCGTCTATCATCATCTCTGTTGAATGTCACTGAGAACTGACCCGGTAGCCCCATAAATTGTCACTGAGAATTGACCCATGTGAACACATTACCCTGACGGTTTTGGTCAGGGGGACATGGAGTGATCGACATGGGATTTTTGAGTGTGTAATCGGCGGAGCAATACTCGGCCACGGTAGCGGCGTCGTTGTGTTGTCGCGGGCGGCGTAAAAGTCGTCCACTTTTGCCCTTTCGTTTGATGGGAGGGCCGGGGGATTTTCACCGTGGAATTGTATTTGAAGGTGCGTCGGGCTCATTTTCAGGATGGGTTGAGCGGGCGTCGGATTGCCCGGGATTTTGGGATTGGCCGAGACAGTGTTGCGAAGATGTTGGCCTATTCGGAGCCACCGGGGTATCGGCGGACAGCGCCGGTTAGGCGCCCGAAGCTGGATGCGTTCACCTGCCAGATCGACCAATGGCTTACTGAGGACAAAGCGCGTCCGCGCAAGCAGCGCCACACCGCAAAGCGTATCTTTGAGAGGCTGCGCGACGAGTGCGGCTTTGATGGCGGATACACAATCGTCAAAGACTGCGTCCGGGCCAGGAAGCGCTCTGGCAAAGAGATGTTCGTGCCGCTCAGCCATCCGCCCGGGCATGCGCAGGCGGATTTTGGTGAAGCGCCTGTCGTGATTGGCGGCGTTGAGCGGAAGGCGCACTTCTTCGCCTTTGATCTGCCGCAGAGCGATGCGTGTTTTATCCGGGCCTATCCTGCGGCAACCACCGAGGCCTGGCTGGATGGGCATGTGCATGCCTTTGCTTTCTTTGGGGCGGTTCCCCTGTCGATCCTCTATGACAATGACCGCTGCCTGGTGGCGCGGATCCTGCCGGACGGCACCCGGCAAAGAACCCAACGGTTCAGCGCAATGCTGTCGCATTATGTGGTCCGGGATCGCTACGGCCGTCCCGGCAAGGGGAACGACAAGGGAGCGGTCGAGGGGTTGGTCGGCTACGGGCGGCGCGACTTCATGGTGCCGATCCCGTCCTTTCCGGACCGGGATGCGTTCAACGCTCACCTGGAAGAGCAATGCCGCAAACGGCAGGACGATGTCCTGCGCGGACACAAGGCCAGCATCGGCGAACGGCTGCAAGCCGATCCGGCGGCAATGCAGGATTTGCCCGGCGCACCCTTCGAGGCCTGTGAGTTGCAAAGTGGCCAGGTCACATCGACATCGGTGCTGCGGTATCGCGGTAACGACTACTCGGTACCGGTCGCATATGGCCCCCGCGCGGTCTGGATCAAGGGCTTCGTGATCCGCGTCGTTATCGGTTGCGCCACTGAGGTGATCGCCGATCATCCCCGCTCTTATGACAGCGGTGACATGGTGTTCGACCCGCTGCATTACCTGCCGCTGATCGAGCGCAGGATCATGTCCTTCGATCAGGCTGCGCCCTTGCAGGGTTGGGAACTGCCTGACGCCTTCGCCACGCTCCGGCGCTTGCTGGAAGCCCGGCAGGGCAAGGCGGGCAAAAGGGAGTATGTCCAGGTCCTGCGCCTGTCGGAACGGTTCGAGCTGGAGGTGCTGCATCTTGCCGTCAAAGACGCCCTGCGAATGGGGGCGGTCAGCTTCGATGCGATCAAGCACCTCGTCCTGTGCCGCGTCGAGCGAAGGCCCCCGAGGTTGGATTTGGATGTCTATCCGTTCCTGCCCGGAACCAACATCGCCACCACCTCGGCTTCTTCCTGTATGAGCCTTCTGTCAGGAGGTGACGCATGACGGATGCACCCGAACTGCCGCTGACACACCACCTCAAGACTCTGCGCCTGCCCACCTTCCTGCGCGAGCATGACAAGCAAGCGCGCATTTGTGCGGCGGAAGGCCTGGATCATGTGCGCTATCCAGCCCGGCTGACCGAGCTGGAACCAATCGATCGGGAGAGGCGCATGGTCGAGCGCCGGATCAAGGCGGCAAAGTTTCCAACCGTCAAAAGCCTCGACAGCTTCGACTTTACGGCCATCCCCGGTCTGAACAAGATGATGGTGCTGGAACTGGCGCGCTGTGAATGGATCGAGCGCAGGGAGAACGTCATCGCGCTCGGCCCGTCCGATCCTGATTCATAATGCCCACCTCGCTATGTCTCTATAAGACAAGTGTTTTTTGATGCGGATTTTGAGACGGCGGGCGGCTGCCGCGCCTTTTGTCCGCTGCTTCAATGACATCGTTCCTGCCCGGTTCGTCCATTTTGATGATCCAGGGGGCACCTTTGCAGAATTGTTGCGCCGGCAGCCGGCCTTCCTGGATCAGGCGGCGGACGCTTGATGCACTGATTGCCAAGACCTCGGCTGCTTCGTCAAGTCTCATCTCACCGCGCTCCTGGCGTTCGCCTTCACGATAGACATCGATCTGATGGTGATTGCGCAGACTGCATACCCGCGATTGCGTCCATCCGTGACCGCGGCCGGTCACCTTGCCTGCCCGGTTGAGAGTTGCGGCAATCAGCTTGTCAGGCATGAGACGGGCCAGCGCACGTGCGAGATCGACGATATCCCGGTCGGTACTCCAGCGGTGCTGGCCGCTGCGGTTCTTGCGGACAGCCAGAGCGGAATGTGCGCCGCCTTGCCAGCGGACAACAAGCTCGATCGTCTCTCCGTCAACGCGGGCAATGATCTCCTCGACCAGAGTGCGAATGATCTGTTTCCTGGTGGCAGGTGCAGCACCTGGGCTTGTCCACGCACGCTCAAGATCGGCCCCTAGGCTCAACAGCCTGTCGCGATCTGCGGTGCTCGCCTTTTGCGACAGGGCCGCCGCATCATGCGCCTTGATCTGATCCTCGAGCGCGGTGACCGCGCCAAGCCGCGCATTCCAGCGCGCTTCCAGTTCTCCCGCCACCAGACGATTGTCGGGATCGACCGCATCGTACTGGCGCCGGGCACGGGAGGCCTCGTAGCGCGCCTGCTTCAGGCTCAGCTCAAGCTGATGGCGCTTCTCCCCATGTGCCTGACCCTGGGCCACCTCTGCCTCGAGTGCCGCCTCGATGCCGAGCGGTTGCAACCGCGCGATGATTTCGGCGCCGATTGCCTGATCGACCCGCATGCCACCAAACGAGATGCAGCGCGCGCCACCGTGATTGAACTGGCTGCCGCGGCAATGATAGCGGCCGGTGTTGCCGCCCTTGCCCGAATAGGCGACGTGAAGTTTGCGCCCGCAATGGCCGCATCTCGGAAGCCCGGCCAGAAGAGCTTCGCCACGCCGTACGGCACCGCGCCCCGGGCCGAACTTTCCTGTGGCGTTGTCCGCAATCAATCGCTGGTTCCTCTCGTAGGTATTCCAGCTGATATAACCATCATGATGATCGGGGATCAAAACATCCCAGTCTTCCTGTGGCTTGCGTATCCCCTGAATCACACGCTTGCGTCCGTCCTCGATCACCGTGCGCGAGCCGGTGCGGCCAAACACATAGGCCCCGGCATAGATCGGGTTGTTGAGGATGTGCAGGACCGTGTTGTAGACGGGCAGTTTCCACCGGATTTCGCGCCCGGCCGATCCGTGGACAACCGCCGGGAGCGAGATCTGTTCTTGCCGGAGCCACACATGTACCTGCCGGACGGACCGCATCCCGTCGAATTTGGCAAACACCAATCCAATGGCGTCCTGGACCCGCCGGTCAGGGTCCTTGTCGATCCGATCCCGGCCGATGCGCACGTAGCCAATGGCAACCGTCATGAACAGCTCACCGCGGCGTGCCTTCCGGCGGAGCGCCTCGTGGGACCGTTGCCGAAGGATCGACAGTTCCATCTCGCTCATGGTCCCTTTCATACCGAGCAGCAGGCGGTCATTGGGATGGCGCGGATCATAGACCCCATCTTCATCGACAATGAGCGTGGAAACCAGACCGCAAAACTCCAGCAGCGTGTGCCAATCGCGGCCATTGCGCGCCAACCGCGAGGCTTCGATCGACACCACCGCACCAACACGGCCCTCGCAGATCCGGGCGAGAAGCTTCTCGAAACCGGGCCGTGCGACGCCGGAGCCCGAGCGGCCAAGATCATCGTCGATGACCTCTACATCGGTCCATCCAAGCTGGCGGGCGTGCTCCACAAGAGCGTACTGGCGTCGTTTGCTTTCAAGGTTATGCGCGACCTGGCCCGCAGTCGATTGCCGGACATACACGATGGCCTGGCGCGCCAGATGATCAGAGCCAACGTTACTCATCCTGTGTCTCCCTCGCCGCAGACGGGTCTTCCAGGTCCGTCATGTCGCGCGCGGCTTCGCTCAGAAGCGCTCCCGTGAGCGTCAGCAGACGCCGTCGGCGGTCCAGCGGGATCGTTGCGGGATCGGGGCTGGCATCGAACAGATGCAGTTGAAGAGGATTGGTTGCTGTCATTCTCGCCTCCGTTGTCCGGGGATGATTCCCCGCCCGGCAAGCGTAAGGAGCGATCCACTATTGCGCGGGCCTCGAGGAGCGCCGCAACCGAAAGCGCAGGATCACGAACGACCACCGCCTCTCCCGATCCCTCCTCGGTCATCCAGGCGGGGATCTTTGCCAGCGTTCCGTCACATTGAACAATCGTCAGATGCGCGGCTCCACCACGACACGATCGCGCGACCACCTGCACCACCTGTCCCGCCCGAGGATGAAACGGATAACAAATCCGAACCTCAGATCCCGGAAAGCGGGCAGTCTGTCGTTGGCTTGTCGGGAACCGGCAAAACCCATGTCGCTCTCGGGTTGGGGCTGACCGCCTGCCAGAAAGGGTTGCCTGTCGCCTTCGTAACCGCCGCAGCTCTCGTGCACGGGATGATGGAGGCCCGCGACGAGAAACGCCTCCGGCAGCTTCAGCGCAAACTGGCCAAGGTCAAACTGCTGATCATCGACGAGCCGGGCTTCGTCCCCTTGAGCAAAACCGGCGCCGAGCTTCTGTTCGAGCTGATCTCTCAGCGCTGCGAGCGTGGCTCAACCCTGATCACATCGAACCTGCCCTTCGAGGAATGGACCGAGACATTCGGCACCGAACGCTTGACCGGCGCGGCCTCCCGGACCGGCTGACACATCACGTCAACATCCTCGAGATGAACGGCGAAAGCTACCGCCTCAATCAGAGCCGCGCACGTATTGCCAACCCTTCAACCTGACAACTGAACAATCGGCCTGACGGCCAATGCGCCTTGGAACGTGCTTGCTGATTGGTGGCCACACGCCCCAAGGCGCACTCCACAAACTGGCCGACTTTTGCTCCGCCCCAGTGGCCGGATTTTACTCCGCCGTTGACACACCAAGCTCTCACATAGCCGCGCCTTTATTGTCCGAGCCTATCCTCTCCAAACGCATGAGATGTTGTTCGATGCCCACTGGCATGCCTTCCGCGTCTTTGGCGGCGTTCCGGGGCGAGGCATCTATGACAATATGAAGACAGCGCTCGGACCGTGTTGGTCGTGGCAAGCAGCGCGATGTCAACGCACGCTTCAAAGCGATGGCCAGCCATTACGTCTTTGAACCTGAGTTCTGCAATCCAGCAGCGGGTTGGGAGAAGGGCCAGGTTGAGAAGAACGTCCGGGATGCCCGGAACCGGTTGTGGCAGGTCATGCCTGTCTTCAAGGATCCGGGAGGGTATTGCCATGTGTGGACGGTTCCTGTTTTGCAAGGTTTTTTTGACGCCGTGATCATAGCGGGTTGCGGTCATGTGTCCGGCCTGTTTTTGCGGCAATAAGGCCGCTGGCCCTGATGAAGTCCGCGTGCCAGTTCCCTATCAAGTTGCCGGACTACTTGTATCCTGGCAATACCTCGGGGTGTTCTGACTGCGGCTTGCTTTGATCATCATCACGTCTATTGCCCTTGCATCCTGAAGCGCAGTTTTGGTGCTCGGTCTTCCGAGCGCGCTTATGTGGCTTGGTACGTTCCTCCTCTTGCCAGGAGCGCCCATACGATCCGCGCAGTTTTGTTGGCCATTGCGACACTAACCAATCGCGGTGCCTTGCGTTCCAGCAGGCTGCGGATCCAGGCAGCGGTGCGGGTTTGTGTATCAGCAACATGCCTGAGAATGGCCGTTGCCCCAACCACCAGGAGTTTGCGCAAATAACCATCACCCATCTTGGTAATCCGCCCCAACCGCTCTTTTCCGCCCGAAGAGTTTTGCCGGGGGACCAGCCCGAGAAAGGCTGCGAACTGGCGTCCGGACCGGGAATTGCGAAGGGTCCGTGACAGAAGCTGCCAGGGCTGTCGCTGTCAGCACGCCAACTCCTGGAATGGTTGCCAGGCGCTGACTGGTATCGTTCTGGCGGTGCCACACAATGGATCTCACTATCAAGTGCGCGGATCTGCTGGTTCAGGTTTGCGCGCTGATCGGCCAGGCTCAGCAAAGCGGTTCTCGCTATTTGTGGGGATGTCTTCATTGGCACCCTCTTCAAGCTGTAGCAGCAATCGGGAAATATTTTCTGGCCTTTGAGGCGCAATGATCCCCAGCTCAGCCATGTGGGCGCGCAGCGCATTTATCAGCATCGTGCGTTGCCGTACCAGAAGATCGCGCGCCCGATGCAGCATCATAACTGCCTGCTGATCCACGCTCTTTATGGCCACAAAATGCATGTTCGGGCGCGTAACAGCCTCACAGATCGCCTCAGCATCCGCCGCATCATTCTTTTGTCGCTTCACGTATGGTTTTACATAGGCTGGAGGGATGAGCTTCACCTCGTGGCCGAGTGCTGTGATCTCACGCGACCAATGGTGGGACGTCGCACAGGCTTCAATGCCGATCAGGCAAGGTGGCAATTTAGCCAGAGTATCCAGGACTGCGTTCCGGCGAAGCTTCTTCTTGTAGAACGGTTTGTCCTGTCGCATCGATCCCGTGAAACTGGAAAACTGACTTTGCAATGTCGATCCCTATCGTTGTAATTTCCATCTGGGCGGTTCCTTTCAAAGCTGGTTCATACCCCAGCACTTTGGCACATTGCGATGCCGGTGGGTGGAACCGTCCAACTCATCAAGTTGTTCGGTGGTTATGATCAGGTTAGACTGATCCTATGAGCATCCCAACCATTATGCCGCGCCTAAAAGGCTTCCGCTATCCGCGTGAGATCATTGCGTACGCTGTTTGGGCGTACCACCGGTTCGCGCCGAGCACGGCTGATGTTGAGGACTTGTTGGCTGCGCGGGGTATTATTGTCAGCCGGGAAACGGTCCGACTGTGGGTCAATCGCTTTGGTCAACACTTTGCAGATTGCATCCGCCGGGATCGACCGCGACCGAACGACAAGTGGCACATGGATGAAGTCGTAATCACGATCCGTGGCAAGAGGCACTGGCTGTGGCGCGCAATCGACGCAAATGGAGATGTTCTTGATATTCTTGTACAAACGCGTCGGAATTCCAAAGCGGCGAAGCGGTTTTTTCAACGATTGGTTGCCCGGTTCGGCGAACCGGGGGTCGTCATCACCGACAAATTGCGCAGCTGCATCAAGCCGATCAAAACACTGGCCCCGGACGCTGACCATCGCGCCCACAAAGGCCTCGACAACGCGGTCGAAGTATCGCACCGGCCGACCCGCAAACGGGAGAAGATATTCGGGCGGTTCAAATCCCACCGACAAGCTCAGAGGTTTCTGTCTGCGCATGACCGGATCAACCTGATTTTCCGTCCCCGCCGCTATCAACTCACCGCAACCTCATACCGCCACGCCCGCAGCGATGCGTTCAGCCTCTGGGCCGATTACACCGCCGAAATGGCGGCATAACCCTGCCTTTTCTAATGCCTCACAAGCGGCCGCCAACAACTTGATGAGTTGGACGGTTCCACCCACCGGCATCGCAATGTGCCAAAGTGCTGGGGTATGAACCAGCTTTGAAAGGAACCGCCCAGATGGAAATTACAACGATAGGGATCGACATTGCAAAGTCAGTTTTCCAGTTTCACGGGATCGATGCGACAGGACAAACCGTTCTACAGAAGAAGCTTCGCCGGAACGCAGTCCTAGATACTCTGGCTAAATTGCCACCTTGCCTGATCGGCATTGAAGCCTGTGCGACGTCCCACCATTGGTCGCGTGAGATCACAGCACTCGGCCACGAGGTGAAGCTCATCCCTCCCGCCTATGTAAAACCATACGTGAAGCGACAAAAGAATGATGCGGCGGATGCTGAGGCGATCTGTGAGGCTGTTACGCGCCCGAACATGCATTTTGTGGCCATAAAGAGCGTGGATCAGCAGGCAGTTATGATGCTGCATCGGGCGCGCGATCTTCTGGTACGGCAACGCACGATGCTGATAAATGCGCTGCGCGCCCACATGGCTGAGCTGGGGATCATTGCGCCTCAAAGGCCAGAAAATATTTCCCGATTGCTGCTACAGCTTGAAGAGGGTGCCAATGAAGACATCCCACAAATAGCGAGAACCGCTTTGCTGAGCCTGGCCGATCAGCGCGCAAACCTGAACCAGCAGATCCGCGCACTTGATAGTGAGATCCTTGTGTGGCACCGCCAGAACGATACCAGTCAGCGCCTGGCAACCATTCCAGGAGTTGGCGTGCTGACAGCGACAGCCCTGGCAGCTTCTGTCACGGACCCTTCGCAATTCCGGTCCGGACGCCAGTTCGCAGCCTTTCTCGGGCTGGTCCCCCGGCAAAACTCTTCGGGCGGAAAAGAGCGGTTGGGGCGGATTACCAAGATGGGTGATGGTTATTTGCGCAAACTCCTGGTGGTTGGGGCAACGGCCATTCTCAGGCATGTTGCTGATACACAAACCCGCACCGCTGCCTGGATCCGCAGCCTGCTGGAACGCAAGGCACCGCGATTGGTTAGTGTCGCAATGGCCAACAAAACTGCGCGGATCGTATGGGCGCTCCTGGCAAGAGGAGGAACGTACCAAGCCACATAAGCGCGCTCGGAAGACCGAGCACCAAAACTGCGCTTCAGGATGCAAGGGCAATAGACGTGATGATGATCAAAGCAAGCCGCAGTCAGAACACCCCGAGGTATTGCCAGGATACAAGTAGTCCGGCAACTTGATAGGGAACTGGCACGCGGACTTCATCAGGGCCAGCGGCCTTATTGCCGCAAAAACAGGCCGGACACATGACCGCAACCCGCTATGATCACGGCGTCAAAAAAACCTTGCAAAACAGGAACCGTCCACACATGGCAATACCCGGCAACTGGATCAGGTGGATACGGCAGTCTGGCCTTGCGAGGAAAGCCCTGATGTCTGGCCCTTTGTGATAGGCTGCGTTGTCCCGGATGACGTGAATGATGCGCTTGTCGGGGTTGCGAGCCTCGATCTTGGCGAGAAGCTGTACGGCACTGACCCCGTCAACGGTGGTTGGCTCCACAAAGGGCGTGTCGAAGGTTTCAAGGTTGAGCGCACCATGGATATTCACGCGGCCACGTCCTGCCGTGGTGGTGACCGCTGGGTTTGATCCGGCCTTGACCCAGCCGTATGCAGGCTTTGTCTGATATTCCGGGTGGACGGCATCGGCGAAATACACGGCTTCATCCGCTCCAGGCTCGGTCATCAGGCGTTCATACATCGCAATGAACTCGGCCTGCTTGTCGGCCGATGCTACCTTCGGCAAGGGCTTGGGCTTGCGGTACTCGAAGCCCAACCGAGCCAGAAGCTTGATGCAGCCGGAATGTGAATATTCCAGGCAAAATCTAGACGTAATGTGCGATCCAATCTCAACTGTCGAGCGGCAAAAGCGTCCCTCCAGCCAAATGCATAGTGCAGCTTCCTGTGTCGACGTCAAACGTGATTGACCACCTTTCCAGCCGTCGACGGTAAGTGCGTCCCAGCCGCTGTCACGATAGGTTTTGTGCCAGCCAAGAATGGTGTCGTCGTCCAAATATAGAAATTTGGCAATTTGGACGCAGCTCTCACCGTCATCCAGCGGCAAGATCGCATTTGCGCGCCGGGCTATGCCATGATCCTCGCGCTGCCTGCGAACGCAGGCCTCAAGCTCAAGGCGCTCTGTAGAAGAAAGAAAATCAGGCCGGATCATCACCCTACTTGAATCGATCGCCGCTATGACGTCAACCCGTGAAAATTCGGAGGCCCGAGGACTCGGTGTATAACTAACCCCGATTCTGGATAAGGTTGATTTGTTGAGAGGGGGTTCACGAACGCGTCGCGTCGTGATTCAAGATCGTATCTGCAACAATACGGTCGATCCCTCCCATGTCCCTGTCCACCACCGCGCTCTTTTGCTGTCTCGCCGATTTTGCTGAAACCTTTGAAGACCGGGAACGCCATCGGCTAATTCCGACATCGCGCAAGAGGCGACGCGCTGGCAAGTTGTCATTGGGCGAGATGTTGTTCATCATGGTGCTGTTTCACCTCTCCCCGTTCAAGGATTTCAAGCACTTCCGGGTGCATGGAGTCGAACAGAAATATCGTGACTGCTTTGGTGAGCTGCCCTCGTATGGGCGCTTTGTTGCCCTTATGCCGCGTCTCCCTGCACCGTTTTGCGTGCTGATCCACAACCTGTCGGGCCAAGAGACAGGCGTCTACATCGCCGACAGCACCAGGCCGACAGTCTGTGCCAATCCGCGCATCAGCCGTAACCGGACCTTCAAGGGCCTTGCCGCACGCGGGCATTCGACCATGGGCTGGTTCTTTGGCTTCAAACTACACGTGGTGATGAACCATCGCGGCGAATTGATGGCCGTGAAAATCACACCGGGCAACACGGATGATCGTGCACCACTGACGGAAATGGTCACCGGACTGGAAGGAAACCTCTTGGCGGACAAGGGCTGCATCTCGAAGAAACCCTTCGCGAAACTTTGGAAACAGGGGCTGCACCCGATCACCGGCATCCGTCGAAACATGAAGAAATGTCTGATGCCGATCATGGATAAGCCGCTGTTACGAAGCCGGTTTATCGTTGAAACCCTCTTTGGCAAGCTCAAATCCGAAATGGGTCTGGAGCATACACGGCACCGATCCCCAACAAACGCATTCGTTCACATCCTATCCTGCCTGGTAGCCTATGTGCCCGGCAAAACCAAAGTCAGAATGAAAAACACCGCTTATCCATAACTCGGGTTAACTACTGGTTACCTTAGGAGAACATTTAGCGAATTCTACTTATGGTTGTCTATAGTTTTTCACAGCGGTGGCTTTAAGCGCCTCTTCGCCATGCAGGCTAACCGCCCTAACCCACTCAAGAAACTCCTCTTCGCTGAGATCATAGCGTTTGAGCGCCTCAGCCTGAGAAATCAGCCCATAGACCACGCCGCGTACCACGGCGAGCTTGCGAGAGGCGACCCATCGCCCGGTATTTCCCTTGGGCAAATCCGCCTGTGTCATGGTTTTGCCATCCGGCAGGGTCACCATGCGGGGCCCATCCACTTTTTTGAGATACATCCTTGGCACCTTTGCTCATGCTCTGAATGCACCCTGCGCCGTCAGGTTTAACACGGGATGAAATGACGATTTTGAATGATTAGCATTTTCGCCAAAAGCCATGCGTCCGCCGCACTCTTCCCCCCTGCCCCAATCCACCCTATATAGCCCCGCAGATGCACCCGGAGGATTGGATGTCACTGGATCACCCCCTGAACTCGCTTGGGTTTGCCAAGCCGGTCTCGCAAACGCGTGTAGTTGTTGCGATGTCGGGCGGCGTGGACAGCTCTGTTGTGGCCGCGCAACTGGCCGAAGAAGGCTATGATGTGGTTGGCGTGACCCTGCAACTCTATGATCATGGCGCGGGCCTGGCCAAGAAAGGTGCCTGCTGCGCGGGTGTGGATATCCATGATGCGCGCCGGGTGGCCGAGGATATGGGCTTCCCGCATTACGTGCTGGATTATGAGAACATTTTTAAGGATGCTGTGATTGATGAGTTCGCCGACAGCTATCTGGCTGGCGCAACGCCTGTGCCCTGCATCCGCTGTAATGAGCGGGTGAAGTTCAAGGATCTGCTGGAAACCGCCCGCGATCTGGATGCTGATTGCATGGCGACCGGGCATTACATTCAGCGCAAGGACGGCGCCAATGGCCCCGAATTGCACAGCGCCGAGGACGCCGCGCGCGATCAAAGCTATTTCCTGTTTTCCACCACGCCCGAGCAACTCAGTTTTCTGCGCTTCCCGTTGGGGCATCTGCCCTCGAAAGAGGCCACCCGTGCGCTGGCGGCGAAATACGGGCTGGTGGTGGCGGACAAGCCCGACAGTCAGGACATCTGTTTTGTGCCAAATGGCAACTATGCCAGCGTGATCGAAAAACTGCGGCCCGGTGCCGCCGAACCGGGTGAGATTGTTGATATCGAGGGCAATGTACTGGCCCAACACAATGGCGTGATCCACTATACGATCGGGCAACGCCGGGGCCTCGGCATCGGGGGCCTGGCTGATCCGCTGTATGTGGTGAAGCTGAATGTGGATGCCAAGCAAGTGATTGTTGGGCCGAAAGCGATGCTGTCGACCCGCACCATCCCTGTGCGCGAAATCAACTGGTTGGGCGATACCTCGCTGACCAGCCAGCCCGAATGGCACGTTTCAGTCAAAGTCCGCTCAACCCGTCCGCCTCGCGAAGCGATCATCCGTCCTCTGTCCGAGACAGAGGCCGAAGTGGAATTGCTGACCCCAGAAGAAGGGGTGTCGCCCGGTCAGGCCTGCGTGTTTTACGAAACCGCCGGCAGCCGCATCCTGGGCGGCGGCTGGATCTGGCAGGGACAGAGTTGATCAAATCATGAGAGTGTCCTGTCTTCTGTGTATGAGTAATTCGGTCCATGCTTCCAAACTGAAGGAGCATGACGATAATGACGATTTCCAAGGAACTACCGGACGAGCTGCCTAGCGGTGTTGAACGACCCAAAGATTTACTTGGCGACAAGGGTCTGATGAAAGAGCTGTAAGGTCCGGCCGATGGAGCGGATGTTGGGGGCTGAGTTGACCGAGCATCCGGGCTATGAACCACACGGTGACCTGCCAGCCAGCAGACCAACCGGCGCAACGGAGCGACGCGCAAGGTGCTGAAGGGCAATGACGGGGCGGTGCCGATTGATATCCCACGTGACCGTGACGGCAGTTTTGAGCCGGAACTTATCCAGAAAGGCCAGACCCGGATCGACGGGATGGATGACAAGACTACCGGGCTTTACGCAGCTGGTTTATCAACCCGTGATATCAGCAGCCACCTTGAGGAAGTCTATGGGTTACGGGTCTCTGCCGACCTGATCAGCCGTGTCGCCGATGCTGTTCTGGAGGAGGTCCCGGACTGGCAAAACCGGGCTTTGGAGCCGGTTTACCCGATCGTTTTCCTTGATGCCCTACGTGTTGAAATCCGCGATGCCGAGAGCCGTCAGGTCAAGAACAGGGCCGTATACGTGGCCCTGGGCGTCACCCCTGATGGTGAGCGTGAGGTTCCGGGCCTGTGGATTGCCGCCAATGAAGGGGCCAAATTCTGGCTGTCCATTATGAGCAATCTCAAAAACCGGGGGCTGGAGGACATCCTGATCGCCGTTGTGGATGGCCTCAAGGGTTTCCCCGACGCTGTCAACGCGGCCTATCCAGATACCACCGTGCAAACATGTATTGTACATCCGGTGCGCCATTCATTGAACTTCTGCGGCTGGAAAGATCGCAAGGAAGGGGCCAGAAGCCTGAAGCAGATTTATCAGGCCGTAAACGACGGGGAGGCCGCCAAAGCCCTTGATGCTTTCGAGGATGAATGGGGCAAAAATACCCCTCGATCGCCCCGGGCTGGCGGCGGGCATGGCAGGAGGTGATCCCGTTCTTCGCCTTCCCCCCGGATGTGCGCAAGATCATCTATACCACCAACGCCATAGAAAGCCTGAACCGGGTCATCCGGAAAACTACCAAAACCCGCGGCGGCCTTCCAACCGATGATGCTGCAACAAAGCTGATCTATCTGGCCATCCGCAACTTCGAAAAATCCGGTCGATGTGTCAGAGAATGGGTTGCGGCACGAAACCGGTTCGCTATCCTATACCCGGAACGGTTCAACAGATGACCCGTTTTAACCGCATGGGCCAAACCCCATACACAGAGCTTCGGACATTCCCGGCAATACAATTACTTACTGTGCCTGGGCATCTGCCCCGAAAGAATTGTGTTTAATATGTGGCGAAAAGGTGATGTTGCAGAAGGAAACGCTGGTAAACTCGTGCGTATGGCGGAAGGTCAATCCATAAAGTTCAAAATTACCAAGACATTGAACGACATGAGCGACATTGAAAACCTCCCGATATTACTGGGAAAAAAATATCAGGAAATCAAAATGACTGAAAAACACAAGAAATCCGAATACCACGGCAAGGTCATGGACAGGAGCTTGTCTTATGACTTTCCCCGGGTTTCATGCGAAGTTTGAGGCGAAGCCAGTCACGCCATATATGGCGTGACTGGCTTCGACGGTCGCTGGATCGTGAGGGGCCTGGTTGTAATGAACCGTTTGATAGTTTGATCAGCCACCGTCTTCGCATGAGGCCTGAACGGATACGCAGCAGCTGCTGGCTCTGCACGACAGGCACAGGACATCGAAGATAATGAAGGACAGCATCGGGATCGACATCTCCAAAGCGCATTTGGATGTGCATCGGATCAAGACAGGACAACATGCCCAATTCGACAACACCGCTTCCGGCTTTCGCGCGCTCAGGCGCTGGATCGGGAGCGAACAGCCACAAATCGTGGTCTTTGAACCAACGGGTCCTTACCATGCCTCCTTCGAGAAGACGATCCCGGGCAAATTGCCTCTGGTGAAGATCAATCCACTACAGGCCCGCCGCTTTGCCCAGGCGCATGGAACGCGTGCCAAAACAGATGCCGTTGACGCGCGCATCCTGGCCACGATGGGTTCGGCGTTCGATCCGGTACCGGACAGGCCCATCGACGGGAATGAACGTGAACTCAAAGAGTTGCAGATTGCGCGGATGGCCCTGGTCAAGGACAGAACCCGGCTGTTGAACCGTGTGAAAACACAGACTCTGGCGTTCACACGCCGCCAGACAAAAGCACGCCTGACGCAGGTCAAACGCCAGATCGCAGCTCTTGACGATGAACTCGGGACGCGTCTGCGTGATTGTCGGAAAAGGGCGCGCGCACATGATATTCTCCGCTCCATTCCCGGCATCGGCGAGGTCGCTGCCGTCGCCATCCTGGTCGAATTTCCAGAGATTGGAACACTGGACCGCAGGGAGGCAGCCAGTCCGGCGGGCCTCGCACCCATGACGCGACAGTCCGGCAATGGCGCGGCAAGGCCTTCATTCAGGGCGGTCGTAAATTCCTGCGCGACGCTCTTTACATGCCGGCTCTCGTCGCGGCACGCCACAACCCTGACCTCGCAAGGAAATACCAGGCCATGATGGCAGCCGGGAAACCTGCCAAAGTCGCTCTCACCGCGCTCATGAGAAAACTGATCGAGATGGCAAATGCGCTTGTCAAGGCTGACCGCGAATGGTCGCAAAATTCTCCTTGATCAAGACGGATACTATCAGCCTTCTAAAGCTGACATGGAAAAGGATGTCAGCGTACCAGTGAAGCCAGAGCGTCTGGCTAAAGCTGTGATGTGCGGTGGTGCGAGGCGACGCGATCACACTGAAAAGGAAAAATCGTAACCATGTTAGCGGACCAAATCGGACTGTGGGGGGTAGTGGGCACTATCGTATATAATTCCCATTCCAAGGGGAATT
>CBDBLS010000023.1:0-151351 GCA_965207105.1 Roseovarius sp.
CTGTCAAAAAGCTGACCAAAGACCGCGACGAATTGCTGGCCTTCTACGACTTCCCGACCGGGCACTGGAAACACATCAGAACTACAAACCCGATCAAAAGCGTCTTTGCTACAGTCAGGAACCGCACCCGCAAAACCAAAGGGTGCCTGAACCGAAAGACCGCTCTGGCCATGGTCTTCAGGCTGATGATGTCAGCCAGGAAGAAGTGGCGGAAGATCTCCAGCCCAAACCGCCTGCCCGAGAACATTCAGGGGGTTGAGTTCAAGGATGGGATCAAGCAAGTTGAAATCGCCGCCTGATGACTGCCGTCACCAACTTTTCGGCATAGCTCAACTCTGGGCCTCACCCCGTTTCTGTAGCCTCCCCGCTCTGGATTGCGGTCGTATCGATCGGCCCCGATCTGCTCTGTTGCCCGCGCCTCAAGTACCTGGTTCAAAACCGAGCCCAACAGTTGCGCGAAGCCCGTGCTCTCGCTCATCAGGCTCGACAAAAGCTCCTCTGGCAGTTTAATCTCGCAATCGGCCATCGTCATATCTCCTGTGGTTGACGTCGTTGATATCGCCAAACCTGATCGGAGAGCCGCGATGGCCGACACAAAATCCCACGCCGCGAATTTACAGCAGATTACGGACACTATCAGTATGAACGCACCGTCGATGAGATTAACTTCATCGGAAGGATTCGGTGATTTTGCGCGGGAGATTTGAGACTGTGAGCTACGCCATTATACGAGGGAACAACGGACGGCGACACGAAGTTGGCTTTGAAGAGGCCAGGATCAAGGTCGAGGTCTACGCCAACGTTAGCACGGTGGAGTTAGTCATCGAGGCTGAGGATCATGATCGGCCATCGGAGAAGAGGCGCTTCGCCCTGGTCAATCTGCCACGATCTGAATTTGACAAAGCCATGGCCGACCTCGCCCGCGAAGGCAGTTCGACGATCAAGGCGGTTGAGTGACAGGTGCCACGCCCGAAACCGAGGTCCTTGCGGGCCTTGTGGAACGGGTGACCTTCCACAGCACGGAAAGCGGATTCTGCGTGCTGCGCGTCAAGGCGCGCGGTCAGCGCGACCTGGTCACCACCGTGGGGCATGCGGCGATGATCTCCGCCGGCGAGTGGATCACCGCCTCCGGCACCTGGGTAAATGACCGAAACCACGGGCTTCAGTTCAAGGCGCATTTTCTAAAAACGCACGCGCCATCAACGCTCGACGGCATCGAGAAATACCTCGGATCCGGGATGATCCGCGGAATCGGCCCGGTTTATGCGAAGCGCCTTGTGAAGATGTTCGGCAAGGACGTCTTCGACATCATCGAGGCTGCACCCGAACGGCTGCGGGAGGTCGACGGGATTGGCCCCAGGCGCGCGGAAAAGATCACCGCAGGCTGGGCCGATCAGAAAGTCATCCGCGAGATCATGGTCTTTTTGCACCAGCACGGCGTCGGCACAGCACGGGCCGTGAGAATCTTCAAGACCTATGGCACCGATGCCGTGCAGGTCATGAGCGAAAACCCCTATCGACTGGCAAAGGATATACGCGGGATCGGGTTCCGCATGGCCGATCAGATCGCGGAAAAGCTTGGGATCGGGAAGACTGCGATGATCCGCGTGCGGGCCGGGATTTCCTTCGCCCTGACGGAAGCCATGGGGGATGGTCATTGCGGACTGCCGCGCGCGGATCTCATTGGTTTGGCCGGCCAGTTGTTGGATGTCCCGGCCCCGTTGATCGAGAGCGCTGTGCTGGAGGAACTTTCCGAAGAGACGGTGACGGCCGACAGCGTCGGCGACACCGACTGCATTTTTCTAAGCGGGCTCTACCACGCAGAGCGCGGGATCGCCGAGCAACTTGGCCGGATCCGCGAGGGACAACTGCCCTGGCCAGAGATCGACGCCGACAAGGCACTTCCCTGGATCGAGCAGAAGACTGGTCTCACACTCGCGGCCAGCCAGGCCGGGGCGGTTCGCCTTGCACTTCAATCCAAAACCATGGTGATCACCGGCGGTCCAGGCGTCGGCAAGACGACCATCGTGAATTCAATCCTGCGCATTCTGGCGGCGAAAGGCGTCAGGCTCCTGCTCTGCGCGCCCACCGGCCGGGCCGCCAGGCGCATGACGGAAGCCACGGGTATGGAGGCCAGGACCATCCATCGATTGCTCGAATTCGACCCGAAGGCGTTCGGCTTCAAGCGCAACGGGGAAAACCCGCTGGACTGCGATCTGTTGGTGATCGACGAAAGCTCGATGGTGGATGTGTTGCTGATGCAATCGCTGCTGAAGGCTGTCCCGGGCAATGCTGCCCTTCTGATCGTCGGCGACATCGACCAGTTGCCATCGGTTGGCCCCGGGCAAGTGCTCGCAGACGTCATCGGTTCGGGCGCTGTGCATGTGGTGCGGCTGACCGAGGTATTCCGGCAGGCGGCGCAGAGCAAGATTATCACAACCGCCCATGCGATCAACGCGGGGCACATGCCCGACCTCGCGCCGCCCGATGGCGAAGCGGATTTCTACTTCGTGCCGGCCGCCGATCCGGAACAGGCGGTGCCACGGATCGTCGAACTCGTGTCA
This sequence comes from Roseovarius sp., assembly GCA_965207105.1. Taxonomy (GTDB): domain Bacteria; phylum Pseudomonadota; class Alphaproteobacteria; order Rhodobacterales; family Rhodobacteraceae; genus Roseovarius. The sequence continues at coordinate 2,565 of CBDBLS010000023.1, forward strand.
AAACGCATCCCGCGCCGCTTCGGCTTCGACCCCGTCAGAGATATCCAGGTGCTTTGTCCGATGAACCGGGGTGGCGTCGGAACCCGCTCACTAAACATCGAGCTGCAGGCCGCGCTGAACCCTGCCGGAGAAAAACGCGTCGAGCGCTTCGGCTGGACCTACGCCCCTGGGGACAAGGTCATGCAGATCGTGAATGACTACGACAAGGACGTCTACAACGGCGACATCGGTCTGATCGGGGATGTCGATCTGGACGAGGGCGAGATCGCGGTCGACTTCGACGGACGCACGGTGAGCTTCGTCTTCGGTGAGCTCGATACCCTTGTACCGGCCTATGCAGCCACGATTCACAAAAGCCAGGGCTCGGAATACCCGGCCGTTGTCATCCCGGTGATGACCCAGCATTATGCGATGTTGCAACGCAACCTGATCTACACCGGCGTCACGCGCGGCAAGAAGCTGGTGGTTTTGGTTGGGCAAAAGAAAGCAGTGGCGATCGGTGTCAAAAATGTCTCGGGACGGCGGCGTTGGTCCAAACTCGATGAATGGCTGACTTGAGGGGACGCAATGACCCAATTCCGCAAGGCTCAATCAGCATTGATTATGCGTGCCGACCTGTGACTGAACACACCATGAACAAAATTATGGGGTGCGGCACATGGATCATCAGGCTTTTCTGGTGTGGCTCAACGAGATCGACGACCTTTCATCGAAACAACGGGCTGAAACCGGACGGCTCGTTGCCGGGGTATCGTCGCTGGAAAGCGTGATCGATCTCCCTGAGGCGAATGTTCGCGAGGGGCGTATCTGTCCGCACTGTGCTTCGGGCGGTGCGATCATCAGGGGCCATGCAAGTGGCCTGACGAGGTTCTTTTGCAAAGGCTGTCGCAAAACCTTCAACGCGCTGACCGGGACGCCGCTTGCCCGCTTGCGCCACAGGGACAGATGGGCAGGGTTCGCAGCTTCCCTGCGCGACGGCGAAACGGTAAAGGCGTCCGACGGGCGTTGTATGGTGGCCGACACCACAGCTTTTCGTTGGCGTCATCGCTTTCCCGAGGCGGTAACGGTCGGTGCGGTCAGGCTGTGCGGAATCGTCGAAGCCGACGGGACGTTCTTTCCGCGCAGCCGGAAAGGGGACCGTAATCTCTCTCGAAAAGCCCGCAAACGCGGGGGAAAGGCCTCAAAACGCGGATTGTCGAAGGAGCAGGTTCCGGTCCTCGTTGCGGTCGACCGATCAGGCACCGCCATCAGTGCTGTCTTGCCTGCGGTGACAGCCGGACATCTCAAAACGGTTCTGCAGCCACGTCTTGATGGGAACGCTCTCCCGGTGACCGATGGCTGCACCGGCTACCCGCCCTGCGCCGCAGAAACGGGCGTCAGCCATGAAAGTCTCGACCGGACCGCCGGAGAACGTGTCCGTGGTGAATTGCACATTCAAACCGTGAACAGTCGGCATGAGCGGTTAAAGACCTTTCCGCGCCGCCATCGGGGTATCGCGACCAGATACCTGGACAACTGCCTTCGGTGGTTCCACCCTGCCGTCCTTCCGAGCCACCAAACGCCGCGCACGATACTTGCCGCCGCCGCAGGCATCCTGCCTGTAACACGCCACGCATAATCAATGCTAATTGAGCCTTCCGCAAACATCAACGCTGTTTGGTTTGAGCTTTGATACGTCGCGCGATATTTTGCGCCTTTGGATTGTCCAGCGTGGCCATTTCCCCGGCGATGAGAGGTTGGTATGCCTTATCTTGCGCCCGACGTGCTCAAGCGCCCTGTACACGACTCATGCGATTTTCTGCCTGATTTTGGGCCAGTCCAGTGTCGGAAGGCTTGTTCCGGCTGGGTTCGCAGGAACCTTCCGATTTCGTCGAGACCAATGCGGAAGATGGATTTTGCGTATCGCCCATGAGACTTTCGAGGCCGTTTCTGTTGAATGTCATTGAGAACTGACCCGGTATTGTCACCGAGATTTGACCCGCCTTTATTTTTTATCAGCAGTTACGTTTTGGTCAATGTGGTGGCCTCCTTTGTGGTTTTCCTTGCAGCCTCTGAACTGGCTTTGAAGCGGTAGCTGTCGTTGCCAGTCTCGAGGATGTGGCAGCGGTGAGTGAGCCGATCGAGGAGTGCTGTTGTCATCTTTGCGTCGCCGAAGACCTGCGCCCATTCACTGAAGCTGAGGTTGGTTGTGATGACGACGCCGGTGCGCTCATAGAGTTTGCTCAGAAGGTGGAACAGTAATGCGCCACCGGATTGGCTGAACGGCAGGTAGCCGGGTTCGTCGAGGATGACCAAGTCAGTTTTGGTCAACATCTCAGCCGGTTTACCAGCTTTTCCAAGGGCCTTTTCCCGCTCTGACGCGTTGACCGGTTCGACGCTCGAGTAGAAGCGCACTTTGCGTCGATGATGCTCGATTGCCTGCACGCCGATAGCCGTGGCGACATGGCTTTTGCCAGTCCCGGGTCCGCCAATAAGCACGACGTTTTCTGCATTCTCGATGAACTCGCCGCGATGGAGTTGCCGGACTGTGGCCTCATTGATCTCGCTCGACGCGAAGTCAAAACCCGTGAGGTCCTTGCAGGATGGGAAGCGCGCCACCTTGGTGTGGCAGGCAATTGATCGCACCTCTCGTTCCGCCATTTCCGCCTTGAGCAGTTGGGACAACATTGGGGTGGCCGCCTCAAACGCTGGAGCACCTTGTGTAACCAGGTCATCGACCGCATGCGCCATGCCATGCAGCTTGAGACTGCGCAGCATGATGATAATGGAAGCCCCTGCAGGATCATGACGCATTGCGGTTCTCCCTTGTTTGTCTGAGACCGTCATACCGATCTACGTTTGCCTTCGGTGCTGTTTCCAAAGCCAAGGCATCTGGTGGATCGATCTCAGGGTGATCTGTCTGCTTTGGATCTATCAGCCTGTGCAGCAGGTTCAGGATATGTGTTTTGGTTGGTACCCCAGCTTCCAGCGCCATCTCCACCGCCCGTGGCACAGCGCTTTCGTCATGGTGTAAAACCAAGGACAGGATGTCGACCATCTCGCGGTCTCCACCTTCTTTGCGTAGCATGTGATCCTGCAGCCGACGGAAGGTGTCAGGCATCTCGGTAAACGGTGCACCATTGCGCAGGGCCCCCGGTTTGCGCTGGATGACCGCCAGATAATGGCGCCACTCATAGATGACTTTGCCAGGCTTGCGGTGGGATCGATCAATGATGCGCTCATGTGAGCAGACAGTTTGACCTTCAGCAACAATGACCAGCCGTTCTGGATAGACACGAAGGCCTGCAGGGCGGTTCGCAAAGCTGGCAGGCACGCTGTAGCGGTTGCGTTCGAAGGTGATCAGGCATGTTGGTGACACACGCTTGCTGTGTTCGACAAACCCGTCAAAGGCTGGTGGTGGAACCATCAGCACAGGCTTCTCAGCTTCCCGGGCATCGGCGATTGAGCCCGGCAATTCCCGGTGCGCCGTCTCTGACCAGAGCGCGATGCAACGATCTTCAAGCCACTGGTTCAGTTCTCCCGGATCCTTGAAGACAGGCATGACCTGCCACAACCGGTTCCGGGCATCCCGGACGTTCTTCTCAACCTGGCCCTTCTCCCAACCCGCTGCTGGATTGCAGAACTCAGGTTCAAAGACGTAATGGCTGGCCATCGCTTTGAAGCGTGCGTTGACATCGCGCTGCTTGCCACGACCAACACGGTCGAGCGCTGTCTTCATATTGTCATAGATGCCTCGCCCCGGAACGCCGCCAAAGACGCGGAAGGCATGCCAGTGGGCATCGAACAACATCTCATGCGTTTGGAGAGGATAGGCTCGGACAATAAAGGCGCGGCTATGTGAGAGCTTGGTGTGCGCCACTTGCAGTTTGACGCGTTCGCCACCGATCGTGGCCCAGTCTTCGCTCCAGTCGAACTGGAACGCTTCACCTGGTTGGAACACCAAAGGCACAAATGTCCCACGCCCAGTCGTTTGTTCTGCGCGATGCCGATCAGCGCGCCAAGCACGCGCAAAGGCCGCCACACGCTCATAGGATCCATCGTAGCCAGGCTTGACCGGATCTTCATACATCAGCTTAACGTTACGCCGCTCTTTACGAGACTTACGCGTCTGCGCCAAAAGCCAGGCTGACAACCGATCCGCGCAAGGATCCAACTTGCCTGGACGCGATGGCGTCTTGAACCTTGGCTCTACAGCATCTTCACGAAGATACTTTTTGATGGTGTTGCGAGACAGCCCAGTGCGCCGCGCTATCTCACGTATCGGCATTTTGTCACGCAATGCCCAGCGTCGAATGACACTCAAAAATCCCATGTCGATCACTCCATGTCCCCCTGACCAAAACCGTCAGGGTAATGTGTTCACATGGGTCAATTCTCAGTGACAATTTATGGGGCTACCGGGTCAGTTCTCAGTGACATTCAACAATCATCGCGCATTGCCGCCATACGCACCGCTATCAACAACCACATGCCTGAATACTTGGAGTCCAGCTTGTTTAACAAGCTTTGCCGAATGCCATCGTAGTTGGCATTAACCCACTCTTCCGGTGAAAACATAGCGCGCGCCCTTGCTCGTGCTTCGTCGAAAGCAGACTGAGGTGACCGATTGGGAATAAACTCAATGGCTCCGCCGGAACTACCTTCCTCGACGAGTTGCCTCTTGCTCTCAAAGTCCGCGCGACCAAGTGATATCGTGACTTCAATGCCCTGCCATTCACCATTCCCATCAGTATACCAGCAGTCTGGAAAATCACTATCCAAAGGAAACCTAACCCGCCCGGAAAATGACTGGGACACAAGGAACTTACGGACTGGCGAAATTTCTTCTCGTAGCTTTTTCCAAGGCCGCTTACCGACCCTATAATCGTCGAGGTCGGACTGGCTTCGTTCTCCTGAGTAGAATTCGGCCAACCACCGTTGCAACCTCTCGACGGTTACACCATCGGCAGATTTGAGCTCTTCCTCGAACGCTCGAAGCTTTTCCAAATCGGAAGCGACCGCCATATCAAACCTCTTAAGCGATCAAACCAACTCAACGGCAATCGCCGTGCCTTCGCCACCGCCAATACAAATCGCCGCGACACCGCGCTTTAGCCCACGTTTCTCCAGCGCGTTCAGCAAGGTTACCATGATCCGCGCACCGCTGGCCCCGATGGGATGGCCCAGCGCGCAGGCCCCGCCATTCACGTTCAGCTGATCGCGAGCCACACCCATTTCATGCATGAAGGCCATGGGCACCACGGCAAAGGCTTCGTTCACTTCCCACAGGTCCACATCTCCGACGCTCCAACCTATTTGCGTGAGCAGCTTTTGTGCTGCGGGCACGGGGGCTGTGGTGAACCAGCCCGGCGCCTGCGCATGGCTGGCATGGCCCACGATCCGTGCCCGGATGTTCAATCCCCGCGTTTCTGCCGCCTCTCGCGATGCCAGAACCAACGCCGCCGCACCATCCGAGATGGAGGACGCATTGGCCGCCGTCACCGTGCCGTCCTTGCGAAACGCCGGCTTCAGAGTGGGGATTTTCTCGGGTCGGGCTTTGCCGGGTTGCTCATCCGTCGTGATCACGGCTTCGCCACGCCGAGTGTGCAGGGTCACAGGCGTGATCTCGCCCTCAAAGGCACCGCTGCGCTCGGCCTCAAGCGCGTTGGAAAGCGACGCCAAGGCGTATTGATCCTGCGCCTCGCGGGTGAACTGGAACTTTTCGGCGCAATCTTCGGCGAATGTGCCCATCAGGCGGCCCTTGTCATAGGCATCCTCAAGCCCATCAAGGAACATGTGATCCTTGACCTCGGTGTGTCCGATCCGTGCACCGCCGCGCATCTTGGGCAACATGTAAGGCGCGTTCGACATGCTTTCCATCCCGCCCGTGATCATCGTATCGGCGTGGCCAAGGGCAATCTGGTCAAACCCCATCATCGCCGCCTTCATGCCCGATCCGCACATCTTGTTCAGAGTCGTGGCTGGCACCTCTTCGCCCAGACCGCCGGCAAACCCGGCCTGTCGCGCAGGTGCCTGCCCCTGCCCAGCAGGCAAAACGCAGCCCATCAAGAGTTCATCGACTGTGTTAGTCCCGGCATCCGCCAAAGCAGCACGGATCGCAGCACCCCCCAATGCGCTGGCCTCGACATCGTCGAAATCGCCCTGAAATCCACCCATCGGCGTGCGGGCCGCCCCTGCGATGATCACTTCTTTCATGGCGTCCTCCTGAAATTATCTGCCCCTTACATACCGAATGGTAAGGAATGGGGTCTAGCCTACGCGTAGTTCTACTTAATGCGTTTCGCCTTGGACATGTGTCACTCGGTCTAAGCGACGCGCGCGCAACGTACATATTTCCCACGACGTTTCGCAAAAAGCTGTGGTTCAGTTTTTTGCAAACGCTTTAGCTGGCGGAGGCAAAAAATGAAGCTCAGCACTGTAATCGGCGGAGCAATACTCGGCCACGTGTAGCGGCGTCGTTGTGTTGTCGCGGGCGGCGTAAAAGTCGTCCACTTTTGCCCTTTCGTTTGATGGGAGGGCCGGGGGATTTTCACCGTGGAATTGTATTTGAAGGTGCGTCGGGCTCATTTTCAGGATGGGTTGAGCGGGCGTCGGATTGCCCGGGATTTTGGGATTGGCCGAGACAGTGTTGCGAAGATGTTGGCCTATTCGGAGCCACCGGGGTATCGGCGGACAGCGCCGGTTAGGCGCCCGAAGCTGGATGCGTTCACCTGCCAGATCGACCAATGGCTTACTGAGGACAAAGCGCGTCCGCGCAAGCAGCGCCACACCGCAAAGCGTATCTTTGAGAGGCTGCGCGACGAGTGCGGCTTTGATGGCGGATACACAATCGTCAAAGACTGCGTCCGGGCCAGGAAGCGCTCTGGCAAAGAGATGTTCGTGCCGCTCAGCCATCCGCCCGGGCATGCGCAGGCGGATTTTGGTGAAGCGCCTGTCGTGATTGGCGGCGTTGAGCGGAAGGCGCACTTCTTCGCCTTTGATCTGCCGCAGAGCGATGCGTGTTTTACACTGCGGCAACCACCGAGGCCTGGCTGGATGGGCATGTGCATGCCTTTGCTTTCTTTGGGGCGGTTCCCCTGTCGATCCTCTATGACAATGACCGCTGCCTGGTGGCGCGGATCCTGCCGGACGGCACCCGGCAAAGAACCCAACGGTTCAGCGCAATGCTGTCGCATTATGTGGTCCGGGATCGCTACGGCCGTCCCGGCAAGGGGAACGACAAGGGAGCGGTCGAGGGGTTGGTCGGCTACGGGCGGCGCGACTTCATGGTGCCGATCCCGTCCTTTCCGGACCGGGATGCGTTCAACGCTCACCTGGAAGAGCAATGCCGCAAACGGCAGGACGATGTCCTGCGCGGACACAAGGCCAGCATCGGCGAACGGCTGCAAGCCGATCCGGCGGCAATGCAGGATTTGCCCGGCGCACCCTTCGAGGCCTGTGAGTTGCAAAGTGGCCAGGTCACATCGACATCGGTGCTGCGGTATCGCGGTAACGACTACTCGGTACCGGTCGCATATGGCCCCCGCGCGGTCTGGATCAAGGGCTTCGTGATCCGCGTCGTTATCGGTTGCGCCACTGAGGTGATCGCCGATCATCCCCGCTCTTATGACAGCGGTGACATGGTGTTCGACCCGCTGCATTACCTGCCGCTGATCGAGCGCAGGATCATGTCCTTCGATCAGGCTGCGCCCTTGCAGGGTTGGGAACTGCCTGACGCCTTCGCCACGCTCCGGCGCTTGCTGGAAGCCCGGCAGGGCAAGGCGGGCAAAAGGGAGTATGTCCAGGTCCTGCGCCTGTCGGAACGGTTCGAGCTGGAGGTGCTGCATCTTGCCGTCAAAGACGCCCTGCGAATGGGGGCGGTCAGCTTCGATGCGATCAAGCACCTCGTCCTGTGCCGCGTCGAGCGAAGGCCCCCGAGGTTGGATTTGGATGTCTATCCGTTCCTGCCCGGAACCAACATCGCCACCACCTCGGCTTCTTCCTGTATGAGCCTTCTGTCAGGAGGTGACGCATGACGGATGCACCCGAACTGCCGCTGACACACCACCTCAAGACTCTGCGCCTGCCCACCTTCCTGCGCGAGCATGACAAGCAAGCGCGCATTTGTGCGGCGGAAGGCCTGGATCATGTGCGCTATCCAGCCCGGCTGACCGAGCTGGAACCAATCGATCGGGAGAGGCGCATGGTCGAGCGCCGGATCAAGGCGGCAAAGTTTCCAACCGTCAAAAGCCTCGACAGCTTCGACTTTACGGCCATCCCCGGTCTGAACAAGATGATGGTGCTGGAACTGGCGCGCTGTGAATGGATCGAGCGCAGGGAGAACGTCATCGCGCTCGGCCCGTCCGATCCTGATTCATAATGCCCACCTCGCTATGTCTCTATAAGACAAGTGTTTTTTGATGCGGATTTTGAGACGGCGGGCGGCTGCCGCGCCTTTTGTCCGCTGCTTCAATGACATCGTTCCTGCCCGGTTCGTCCATTTTGATGATCCAGGGGGCACCTTTGCAGAATTGTTGCGCCGGCAGCCGGCCTTCCTGGATCAGGCGGCGGACGCTTGATGCACTGATTGCCAAGACCTCGGCTGCTTCGTCAAGTCTCATCTCACCGCGCTCCTGGCGTTCGCCTTCACGATAGACATCGATCTGATGGTGATTGCGCAGACTGCATACCCGCGATTGCGTCCATCCGTGACTGCGGCCGGTCACCTTGCCTGCCCGGTTGAGAGTTGCGGCAATCAGCTTGTCAGGCATGAGACGGGCCAGCGCACGTGCGAGATCGACGATATCCCGGTCGGTACTCCAGCGGTGCTGGCCGCTGCGGTTCTTGCGGACAGCCAGAGCGGAATGTGCGCCGCCTTGCCAGCGGACAACAAGCTCGATCGTCTCTCCGTCAACGCGGGCAATGATCTCCTCGACCAGAGTGCGAATGATCTGTTTCCTGGTGGCAGGTGCAGCACCTGGGCTTGTCCACGCACGCTCAAGATCGGCCCCTAGGCTCAACAGCCTGTCGCGATCTGCGGTGCTCGCCTTTTGCGACAGGGCCGCCGCATCATGCGCCTTGATCTGATCCTCGAGCGCGGTGACCGCGCCAAGCCGCGCATTCCAGCGCGCTTCCAGTTCTCCCGCCACCAGACGATTGTCGGGATCGACCGCATCGTACTGGCGCCGGGCACGGGAGGCCTCGTAGCGCGCCTGCTTCAGGCTCAGCTCAAGCTGATGGCGCTTCTCCCCATGTGCCTGACCCTGGGCCACCTCTGCCTCGAGTGCCGCCTCGATGCCGAGCGGTTGCAACCGCGCGATGATTTCGGCGCCGATTGCCTGATCGACCCGCATGCCACCAAACGAGATGCAGCGCGCGCCACCGTGATTGAACTGGCTGCCGCGGCAATGATAGCGGCCGGTGTTGCCGCCCTTGCCCGAATAGGCGACGTGAAGTTTGCGCCCGCAATGGCCGCATCTCGGAAGCCCGGCCAGAAGAGCTTCGCCACGCCGTACGGCACCGCGCCCCGGGCCGAACTTTCCTGTGGCGTTGTCCGCAATCAATCGCTGGTTCCTCTCGTAGGTATTCCAGCTGATATAACCATCATGATGATCGGGGATCAAAACATCCCAGTCTTCCTGTGGCTTGCGTATCCCCTGAATCACACGCTTGCGTCCGTCCTCGATCACCGTGCGCGAGCCGGTGCGGCCAAACACATAGGCCCCGGCATAGATCGGGTTGTTGAGGATGTGCAGGACCGTGTTGTAGACGGGCAGTTTCCACCGGATTTCGCGCCCGGCCGATCCGTGGACAACCGCCGGGAGCGAGATCTGTTCTTGCCGGAGCCACACATGTACCTGCCGGACGGACCGCATCCCGTCGAATTTGGCAAACACCAATCCAATGGCGTCCTGGACCCGCCGGTCAGGGTCCTTGTCGATCCGATCCCGGCCGATGCGCACGTAGCCAATGGCAACCGTCATGAACAGCTCACCGCGGCGTGCCTTCCGGCGGAGCGCCTCGTGGGACCGTTGCCGAAGGATCGACAGTTCCATCTCGCTCATGGTCCCTTTCATACCGAGCAGCAGGCGGTCATTGGGATGGCGCGGATCATAGACCCCATCTTCATCGACAATGAGCGTGGAAACCAGACCGCAAAACTCCAGCAGCGTGTGCCAATCGCGGCCATTGCGCGCCAACCGCGAGGCTTCGATCGACACCACCGCACCAACACGGCCCTCGCAGATCCGGGCGAGAAGCTTCTCGAAACCGGGCCGTGCGACGCCGGAACCCGAGCGGCCAAGATCATCGTCGATGACCTCTACATCGGTCCATCCAAGCTGGCGGGCGTGCTCCACAAGAGCGTACTGGCGCCGTTTGCTTTCAAGGTTATGCGCGACCTGGCCCGCGGTCGATTGCCGGACATACACGATGGCCTGGCGCGCCAGATGATCAGAGCCAACGTTACTCATCCTGTGTCTCCCTCGCCGCAGACGGGTCTTCCAGGTCCGTCATGTCGCGCGCGGCTTCGCTCAGAAGCGCTCCCGTGAGCGTCAGCAGACGCCGTCGGCGGTCCAGCGGGATCGTTGCGGGATCGTTGCGGGATCGGGGCTGGCATCGAACAGATGCAGTTGAAGAGGATTGGTTGCTGTCATTCTCGCCTCCGTTGTCCGGGGATGATTCCCCGCCCGGCAAGCGTAAGGAGCGATCCACTATTGCGCGGGCCTCGAGGAGCGCCGCAACCGAAAGCGCAGGATCACGAACGACCACCGCCTCTCCCGATCCCTCCTCGGTCATCCAGGCGGGGATCTTTGCCAGCGTTCCGTCACATTGAACAATCGTCAGATGCGCGGCTCCACCACGACACGATCGCGCGACCACCTGCACCACCTGTCCCGCCCGAGGATGAAACGGATAACAAATCCGAACCTCAGATCCCGGAAAGCGGGCAGTCTGTCGTTGGCTTGTCGGGAACCGGCAAAACCCATGTCGCTCTCGGGTTGGGGCTGACCGCCTGCCAGAAAGGGTTGCCTGTCGCCTTCGTAACCGCCGCAGCTCTCGTGCACGGGATGATGGAGGCCCGCGACGAGAAACGCCTCCTGCAGCTTCAGCGCAAACGGGCCAAGGTCAAACTGCTGATCATCGACGAGCCGGGTTTCGTCCCCTTGAGCAAAACCGGCGCCGAGCTTCTGTTCGAGCTGATCTCTCAGCGCTGCGAGCGTGGCTCAACCCTGATCACATCGAACCTGCCCTTCGAGGAATGGACCGAGACATTCGGCACCGAACGCTTGACCGGCGCGCTCCCGGACCGGCTGACACATCACGTCAACATCCTCGAGATGAACGGCGAAAGCTACCGCCTCAATCAGAGCCGCGCACGTATTGCCAACCCTTCAACCTGACAACTGAACAATCGGCCTGACGGCCAATGCGCCTTGGAACGTGCTTGCTGATTGGTGGCCACACGCCCCAAGGCGCACTCCACAAACTGGCCGACTTTTGCTCCGCCCCAGTGGCCGGATTTTACTCCGCCGTTGACACCAGTCACGCCCAACGGCTTTATCCGCTCTCCAAATGTCCCGCGGCTCAGGGGGCCGCCACACTGATCCGCGGCCAGTGGCAAATTGGGAACAGCTTGCATTGGTCTCTCGACGTGGTGATGAACGACGACCGACACCGCGCGCGAAAAGATCACGCGCCAGCCAGCTTTGCCGCTTTGGGGCGGATTGCCTTGAGCATCATCAAGGCCAATCCTGCAAAAGGATCAAATCGCGGCAAATTCAAAAAAGCGGGCTGGAGCAATGAGGTCCTGAAAACTCTCATCCAAGACTTTTGAAGCGCGATTGCCCTGTGTCGACAAGGTGTTTCACCTGACACGGATGGATTCTGTGTTTAGCATTTATCGTTCGGTCGAAGACGCCACTGATCTGCGCGCTGCTGGCTAACCTTGCACCCTTTCTGACGCAGGAGCGTTTGTTGACAGGTTCAGATACACAGCGCAGTTTTCATCTGGAGGCAATGGGCACGCCGGAAACTGTACGCGAGATTCTCGGCGATCTGCGCGCCCGGGTGCAGGCCCTTGGCGTCGACGAAGATCATTGCGGAACGGTAGAAATTGCGATGGCCGAGGCGTTGAACAATATCATCGAACATGCCTATGCCCCTGGATTTGCAGGGCCGTTGTGGCTCGACGTTCAGCTGGGTGAGGGCCGTCTGGTGATCAAAACACGCGATACCGGTCACCCCCTGCCCGGTCTTGATCTTCCCAAGCGTGCTCTGCCGGATGCGTCAGGCCCGCTCGACAGCTTGCCGGAAGGTGGATTCGGCTGGTTCCTGATTCAGGATCTGACCGAAACGGTGGAATACACGCGCAAGGAGAACGAAAACCGCCTAACCCTTGTTTTCGCGATCAATCCCATCGATCCAGAATAATTGTTGCTGTTCAAGGTCCGAAATGTCGTTGAAATGCCATAATTCACGCGAAAATCCGCCTGAAATCTCAGGCATTCTGATCGGGTAGCTGCAATATGCTTCCCTCGGCGTCGCGCTGAAACAGCCCCCACCCAGTGCGCGACGCCGAGGAACTACATTCCCATCCTTATTTTCGACGCTTTCGACAGACCGTGTTGATGCGCACCGAGCCGCGTTGCCCCTCCACGTGGGCAGGACCGTTTGGTCAACCTTGTTTGTTCTTGGCCATACTCTTGCAGTGCCAAACCGAAACGCCTTACTGTCCGCCGAAGGCAGTTTCAGGAGGCATCATGCGCGATTTTCACCAACCGGGCCGCTCGGCGGCTTTTGCCAGCAATGGCCTCTGCGCGACGTCGCACCCCCTGGCAGCCCGCACCGCCATTGATATTCTGGCGCGGGGTGGCAACGCGATGGATGCCGCAATTGCTGGGGCGGTCCTTCTGGGCTTTTGCGAACCGCAAATGACAGGGATCGGCGGCGACTGCTTTGTGCTTTTCACAGACCCTGGCGCAATCGGAGTGAAGGCGCTGAATGGATCAGGCCGTGCACCCGCAGCTGCCTCGGCTGAGGCCCTGCGCGAGGGTGGCCACAACACTGTACCGCTCTACAGTATCCGTCTTGATCAAGGAGAATTTTACGACCATTCGCGGTCAGCCTTGACAAGCGCATTTGCCATCTCGATCAGCTTTCTCATGAGCGCGGTGAGAGCGACTTTGGCAGGCTTCCCGGCTGCCATCATGGCCTGGTATTTCCTTGTGAGGTCAGGGTTGTGGCGTGCCGCGACGAGAGCCGGCATGTAAAGAGCGTCGCGCAGGAATTTACGACCGCCCTGAATGAAGGCCTTGCCGCGCCATTGCCCGGACTGTCGCGTCATGGGTGCGGGGCCCGCCGGACTGGCTGCCTTCCTGCGGTCCAGTGTTCCGATCTCTGGAAATTCGACCAGGATGGCGACGGCAGCGACCTCGCCGATGCCGGGAATGGAGCGGAGAATATCATGTGCGCGCGCCCTTTTTCGACAATCACGCAGACGCGTCCCGAGTTCATCGTCAAGAGCCGCGATCTGGCGTTTGACCTGCGTCAGGGGTGCTTTTGTCTGGCGGCGTGTGAACGCCAGAGTCTGTGTTTTCACACGGTTCAACAGCCGGGTTCTGTCCTTGACCAGGGCCATCCGCGCGATCTGCAACTCTTTGAGTTCACGTTCATTCCTGTTGTAAGGCCTGTCCGGTACCGGATCGAACGCCGAGCCCATCGTGGCCAGGATGCGCGCGTCAACGGCATCTGTTTTGGCACGCGTTCCATGCGCCTGGGCAAAGCGGCGGGCCTGTAGTGGATTGATCTTCACCAGAGGCAATTTGCCCGGGAACGTCTTCTCAAAGGAGGCATGGTAAGCACCCGTTGGTTCAAAGACCACGATTTGTGGCTGTTCGCTCCCGATCCAGCGCCTGAGCGCGCGAAAGCCGGAAGCGGTGTTGTCGAATTGGGCATGTTGTCCTGTCTTGATCCGATGCACATCCAAATGCGCTTTGGAGATGTCGATCCCGATGCTGTCTTCATTATCTTCGATGTCCTGTGCCTGTCGTGCAGAGCCAGCAGCTGCTGCGTATCCGTTCAGGCCTCATGCGAAGACGGTGGCTGATCAAACTGTAGCACGGTTCATTACAACCAGGCCCCTCACGATCCAGCGACCGTCGAAGCCAGTCACGCCATATATGGCGTGACTGGCTTCGCCTCAAACTTCGCATGAAACCCAGGGAAAGTCATAAGACAAGCCCTCATGCCGTTACGATTCCCTGCGCGATTGAAGCGTTTTGCCAACTTTCAGAAGATCACGGCAGGCTTGGCCTTGATGCGCTGCTTGCGCCTTCCATCCACTACGTCGAGCAAGGCGTCCCAGTCGCCCCGCGCGTTGCGCTGGATTGGCCAGAGGACGCAAAGATGCTGCAGGGCCATGGGATCACCCACTATTCCAATAACGGTAAAGTACTGAAAACCGGCGATATATTCCGCTCTCCTGGGCAGGCAGAGGTGCTGCGTCGCATCGCGAAAAATGGCGCGTCGGCGTTTTATGAAGGCGAGGTGGCCGGCGATATGCTGGCCGCGCTGACCGCATTTGGCGGCGTTCATACGGCCCAGGATTTCGCAAGTCGCTCGGTTGACTACACCACCCCGATCAGCGGCCCCTACAAAGGCACGGATCTGATCGAGCATCCGCCTAACGGCCAGGGCGCCACGGCGATCCTGTTGCTGAACATCCTGGCCCATTTCGACATTGCGGCCATGAACCCGCTTGGCCCACAACGTGCGCATATTGAGGCCGAAGCCACCAAGCTTGCCTATGATGCCCGCAACCGGTTTCTGGCCGATCCCGATACCACCGGGCGGCTGGAGCATATGCTGTCGCCCGAAACCGCCGCGCAGCTGGCTGCTTTGATTGATCCGGCCAAGGCCATGCCCAGCGCGCCCCCCCTGGCAGAAGCGGTGCACAAGGACACGATCTACATCACCGTCGTCGACAAGGATCGCATGGCCGTGTCGCTGATCTATTCAATCTTTCATGGCTTCGGGTCGGGGATTGCGTCGGAAAAGTTCGGCATTTTGCTGCAAAATCGAGGCGCGGGATTCAACCTTGCCCCGGGTCACCCGAACGAACTGGCCCCGGGCAAACGTCCCCTGCACACGATTATCCCGGCCATGCTGGGTCAGGGCGGCCATGTCAGCACGACCTTCGGCGTGATGGGCGGGGCCTATCAACCTTGCGGGCATGCCCGGTTTATGTCGAACATGCTGGATTTCGGAATGGACCTGCAAAGCGCCAATGATGCACCGCGCTGTTTTGCCGATGCGGATGGTCTGAAGATCGAGCGTGGCTATAGCGACGCCAGCAGACAGACCCTGGCCGATATGGGCCACAGCCTGATTAACCCGAGTTATGGATAAGCGATGTTTTTCATTCTGACTTTGGTTTTGCCGGGCACATAGGCTACCAGGCAGGATAGGATGTGAACGAATGCGTTTGTTGGGGATCGGTGCCGTGTATGCTCCAGACCCATTTCGGATTTGAGCTTGCCAAAGAGGGTTTCAACGATAAACCGGCTTCGTAACAGCGGCTTATCCATGATCGGCATCAGACAGTTCTTCATGTTTCGACGGATGCCGGTGATCGGGTGCAGCCCCTGTTTCCAAAGTTTTGCGAAGGGTTTCTTCGAGATGCAGCCCTTGTCTGCCAAGAGTTTTCCTTCCAGTCCGGTGACCATTTCCGTCAGTGGTGCACGATCATCCGTGTTGCCCGCATCCGTGTTGCCCGGTGTGATTTTCACGGCCATCAATTCGCCGCGATGGTTCATCACCACGTGTAGTTTGAAGCCAAAGAACCAGCCCATGGTCGAATGCCCGCGTGCGGCAAGGCCCTTGAAGGTCCGGTTACGGCTGATGCGCGGATTGGCACAGACTGCCGGCCTGGTGCTGTCGGCGATGTAGACGCCTGTCTCTTGGCCCGACAGGTTGTGGATCAGCACGCAAAACGGTGCAGGGAGACGCGGCATAAGGGCAACAAAGCGCCCATACGAGGGCAGCTCACCAAAGCAGTCACGATATTTCTGTTCGACTCCATGCACCCGGAAGTGCTTGAAATCCTTGAACGGGGAGAGGTGAAACAGCACCATGATGAACAACGTCTCGCCCAATGACAACTTGCCAGCGCGTCGCCTCTTGCGCGATGTCGGAATTAGCCGATGGCGTTCCCGGTCTTCAAAGGTTTCAGCAAAATCGGCGAGACAGCAAAAGAGCGCGGTGGTGGACAGGGACATGGGAGGGATCGACCGTATTGTTGCAGATACGATCTTGAATCACGACGCGACGCGTTCGTGAACCCCCTCTCAACAAATCAACCTTATCCAGAATCGGGGTTGATTACGCCGCATGAACCCATTGGCGGCGCACAATCTATCACCATTCGCAAGACCGGCGTGCTGGAAGGATCCAGCGATCCACGTAAAGATGGATGTGCATTGGGGTATTAAGGGATGTAGGGCGGGGTTCACCCCGCCAAGCGCCTAGTTCAGTTGGAAATGCAGCGGGTAGTGCCCGTCCTGAAATGGGCCGAACAGATCGGGGATATCGGGATGATCCACCGGCTCGCCCGAATAATCCGCCACCAGGTTCTGCTCGCTCACATACGCCACATAATAGCTTTGGTCGTTTTCGGCCAGCAGGTGATAGAATGGCTGCTCTTTCAAAGGGCGGCTGTCTTCGGGAATCGCATCATACCATTCTTCAGTATTCGAGAATTCAGGATCCACATCAAAAACCACCCCGCGAAACGGATGCTTTTTGTGCCGGACAACCTGTCCCAAATGATACTTTGCGCGCGTTTTTAACATCATTACAGTAAGCCCCTCGACCCGCACACTAATCATTTCACGCCGGGTTTGTCCAATATTGACGTCAAATTTTGCGGAAACAGTCTGCAATCTAACAGCCCTGGGGTTGCCTCGCAATAATTTGAACGCTGAGTATCCGTATTGGTCAAGTCCGTGTTTCAGTCCATTTCCGACTGTCACGCAGCAACGCATTTGCCATGACCACAAGCTTGCGCATGACCGCAGTAATCGCAAGTTTCCTGCATTTCCCTTTGGCAATCAGCTCGTGATATTTTGCTTTCATATCCGGATTGAAGCGCGTGGCGACAACGGCAGGCAGGTAGACCGCTCTTCGCAGGCAGGCCCGCCCGCCCTGGATGCGCTCTTTGCCTTGCCATTTGCCGGATTGCCGGGAGATTGGGGCAAGACCTGCCAGACTCGCGGCTTGCTTGCCGCTCAAGCTGCCCGGCTCAGGCATTTCGATCAGTATCGCAAATGCAGTGACTTTCGCAATGCCGGGAATGCTGATGAGCATATCAGCCTTTTCGGAGAGTGCTTTGTCAGCCGGGATTGTCGTCTCAATCGCTGCATCTATTTGCGCAATGTCACGCTCAACCTGGCGCAGGCGCAGAGTGGCCTGCTTCCCGAGCAACGGGTGTGTTGCGGTTGCAAGCCGAGTCCCTGCGGCCGTCCGATCCTTGATTGGAGCCTGTCGGGCGGTTGTCATCCCTTTGAGATTATGAAGCATTTCGCTTTTTGGCTTGTCAGCTTGCAACTCCGGAAGAGACCCCATTCTGGCCAGCATTGCTGCATCAACCCGATCCGTTTTGGCCAGTGTCCCGGTGCCTTCGGCGAAGCGACGTGCCTGGCGGGGATTCTACCCGTGCAAAAGAAAAGTCATGCTCTGCAAGGCTGGTTTCCGGCAGCCGGTGGTAAATGCCGGTGGCCTCGAACACGACTGAAGACACTTCTGCCTCTCGTATCCAGCCGGTGAGAGCCCTCAAGCCTGTTTTGGTGTCGGCAAATTGCTTGTGTTTCCGTTTTGAAAGCCAAAAGGCGTCCAGCGTATCTTTCGAGATGTCGACTCCAATGGTATCGTTCATATGTCTTTTCCTTACCTCGTCCTGTCATGCGAGCCCAAAGCCCATGTATCCGTTCAGGTCAGCAGAAAAGACGGGGGCGACCATACTCGGCGACGGTCCACAACGACCGGGAGGGGAACGGTCCGACCCCGCCACTGCCCGTCATAAACGACGTGCCGGGCAGTGGCTCCACAATCACATGAGAGCCGGGTTATTTGTAAGACAAGTGGGGGAAAATCCGCCACGTCCGGGTTTATTTGGCGAATTGGCGATTCCCACGATGAGCGCTTTACGCTAAAATGGTCGGAAAAAGAAAGCGAGAGGCAGATGAGCAGAACTCTTCGCGCAATATTGGTGCTTTTGCTGGTTGCATCCTGCGGCGGGCGCGGCGGTCCTCCGCCGTCGTCGAACATGTTGGATGATGCTTGCTCCATTTTGCGCTCAAAACCCGAATACAAACGCGCCTTCCGCGCCGCCGAACGGCGCTGGGGCGTACCGATGCATGTGCAGATGGCCACCATCCATCAAGAAAGCAAATTTGTCTCGGATGCGCGCACCCCGTTCCGCTACGTGCTGGGCGTGATTCCGATGGGTCGGCAAAGCTCGGCGTTTGGCTATAGTCAGG
The DNA here is from genome assembly GCA_965207105.1 of Roseovarius sp. Lineage (GTDB taxonomy): Bacteria > Pseudomonadota > Alphaproteobacteria > Rhodobacterales > Rhodobacteraceae > Roseovarius. Next base: position 21,080 of record CBDBLS010000023.1, read on the forward strand.
CTCTGGACGGCACCTGGGATGAATACCTCAAAGATACCGGCAAGCGCGGCGCACAGCGGGACAATATCCGCGACGCTACGGATTTCATGGGTTGGTACATGACCGAAACGCGTGAGCGGCTGAATATTCCGCTGTCGGATGCGCGCAACCAATATCTGGCCTACCATGAAGGGCGCACCGGCTATTCGCGTGGAACGTATAACAGCAAACCGTGGTTATTGCGTGTCTCCGGCAAGGTCGAGGAACGCTCGCAAATGTACCGCGGGCAATTGCGCCGGTGCCGGTAAATCTATGGCGAGGGCCTCGGCCCTCGTCAGGACTTCTCTCAGCTGTTTCGGTTAACCGCCCAGGGTTTTCGCAACCTTCTTGGCGGTCCTTTTGCCCGACTTATGGCCCCCGGCCACGGTGGCCCAGTCATCCTGGCTCAGCGCCTCGCCCGCAAACCAAAGCCTGTCAGCCTCTGCCTTGCGCAATTCCTTGCGGCTCCATGCTCCACCTGGCTCGGCCGAGGCATAGGCACCCTGGGTGAACGGATCGAACGACCAATCGTAAAAAGCCTGTTCCACCAATGCGTTTTCAACGCTTGAGCCAAACACTTTCTTCAGCTCACTGATGACAAAGTCGATCGAGGCGCCTGCCCCTGCGTCGGCCATCTGACGTGCGAAATCTCCGCCCAGATCGCAATAGGCGATGCCAGTTCCAGCCGCGTCCACAAGGGCGGCAAATCCATGCGGCACACCGTCGACTTCTTTTTCAACTTTGTAGCTGTAATAACCGTCTTCTCCAGTGCCAAAAAAGTTCTCTTTGAACTGCAGGGCGACATGGTTGTAATGACCCATGGTCAGCACATTTATGGCCTCTTGCTTGCGCTCGGGCAGGGGCGGATCAAAGGCGATATTGCCCCCTTTCAGAACCCCCATGGACACGGTCACCACCACCGCGCGAGCCGAGATCGTGCCCTGATCGGTATCAACCTGTACCCCCGTACCGCCCCAATGAATGGTCTGGGCCGTGGTGTTCAGCGAAACCGGCACATCTTGCGCACTGTGGGCAAACAATGTGCCAAAGCCTTCGCGACAATAGAAATCTGTACCATCTTCAGCCGTCCACCAATTCTTGCAGGAAAAGTGGTCGAAATCCTTGGCCAACTCGTAAGGTCCGATCAACATATGAGCAGTGGTGCCCCACTCGCCCAAATCCGGCATCACGCTGGCGGGCGAGACATCTTTGCCCTTTCGCCCCGCCTTGGATATCGCTTTGTACGCGTTGGTTTCTGCCTTTTCATACGCGCGCCATTCGGCATCTGTGGCCTCGCGGTCTCCAACATACATCACCCCATCATCCGGGGCGCGATAGATATCGAACCCGTTCTCGATGCCGTAATCGGCAAAAGGGTTCTTTTCGCGATAATGCAGCCAGTGCGCGCCCACATCATAGGGCACGCCGAATGTCTCGGTTTCTGTCCAGACACGACCGCCGACCCGGCCCGAAGCTTCGATCACCGTAACGCTTACCCCCCGGGCGGTCAGTTCGCGGGCGGTCGAAATACCGGCGGCCCCGGCCCCGATCACCACCACGTCAGTTGAGGCCGCATTGCCGCGACGCGGGATCAAGGGCGTGGCCAGCAAGGCCGAACCGGACAACAGGGTCTGTCTTCTGGAAAGCGATGGCATGGGGCACCTCAATTTATGATCAAATCTGTAAGACTAATGTGGACAGACCTGCCGTAAAGATCAAGGTCGGGTGCCCCAAATGGAAAACAGCCGCGACCACGCAGGAACAGGCATCCGATGAATATCGGCAACTACCTGATACTGAACCTCCTCCGACTAAAGTCAGAGGGTTCAGTGGTTCATGAGCGCCTTCGGCGCACGTTTGAATGTTTTTCCGACTAAAGTCGGAGGCTTTAGACCAGATTGTGGAAAGTAAATAAAATATTATAATCCAGAGTGGTGGTACACGCGCGCGAAGCCGCAATAACCCAGCCACAAAGCGGGCATGTCATCTTGTCGCAACCCGCAGATAAGGCGACGCAAATCGCCAATTCTTATCTTTTGATCAAATTTTAGAGCAATGCCTCTAGGCGCTTAATCCTGTCGTCTGGTGCCATCGCTAATGCCGGGGGTCACAAATATCTTGTTCGCCAATCGTCCGCCTTTTTCAAGATCCCCCAGAACAACCGTGGTCCGGCTGCCAGCATCGTCATTGATCACCCATTGACGCAGCTCGACCGGATTGCCGGTAAAGACCAGCTCGATACTGCCGTATTCCGGGTTGTCCGGATCCTGGGCCTTGACCGTGGTCGAGGTCCCGTCACTGGTATGACCAATCACCATCTTTTCCTGCGCAAGGTTCACATTCCGCGCCAGGATGATCTTGAGTGGCGTACGATGCAGCGGATAACCCTCGGGCTTGGTGTTTGATTTGCCGTCAACCACGCCCACGGTGTTGCCATCGGCCACCACCAGAATTTGTTCAGGCGGGTTGTATTCAAACCGCACCCGGCCCGGGCGCTTAATGTAAATCTGCCCGGTGCTGATGGTGCCGTCATCATTGATCTGGGTAAACTCGCCCGTGGCGGTGTTGAACCCGTTCAAATACTGCGAAATCTGGTTCAGTGACAGTTTTTCTGCTGCTGCCGGACTGGCCGCCACCAGGGCAACCGCGATTATCATGCGAAACAAAGTCATAGCGTGAACCTATGTCTGTGGGCAGGGGATTACACCCCCGGATTACCGGGAATCCTGCCCGATCTCTCCCCGTTAGGCGATATCGTGCCCGGTGTTATCAGTTATCAAACGCGTTTCACCCTCAGAGGCTGTTCCAAAAGTAGTTGAGTGATATCACGTGTTTATGATTCATTGGTTTTGAAAGAACCTGGAGGATCCCATGACGTGGACAGACATCACCCGCGCGGAGCATAGGCGTAAAACGGGCTTTTATCCAAGCGATTTAACTATGGAGGAATGGGCGCTTGTTCGGCCCCTGTTACCTGCCGCGAAGCGAGGTGGTCGCCCTCGCAAGACGAATCCGCGCCGTGTTGTGAACGCGATTATGTATATGGCGACCACGGGATGTCAGTGGCGCATGATCCCGCGGGATTTCCCGGCGGTCTCGACTGTGCAGAACTGTTTTTACGACTGGCGCGACAACGCTCTGTTACACCGGATCAACCATCTGTCAATGATGGCGGCGCGCGAATTGTCGGGCCGTGAGGCGAGCCCCACTGCGGGCGTTATTGACAGCCAGAGCGTAAAAACAACGGAAAGCGGCGGCATTTCAGGCTTCGATGCGGGCAAAAAGATCAAAGGGCGCAAGCGTCACATCGTGACAGACACGCAAGGTTTCCTGTTACCGATCCTTGTTCACGCCGCCGATATACAGGATCGGGATGGTGCTGTGGATGGTCTCAAAGCACTGCGCATCCGCTTCCCGCGGCTGGGGCACATCTTTGCGGACGCAGGATATGCAGGGCCAAAGCTTCGGGATGCTTTGGCCCTGCAGGGAAAATGGACATTGGAGATTGTCAAGCGCCCTGACAAAGCCGAGGGGTTCGTTCTTCCACCACGAAGACGGGGTGTCGAGCGAACATTCGCGTGGCCGGGACGTTGCCGTCGTTTGGCAAAAGATCGGGAGGCAACCGTTGAAAGTTCCGTAGCATGGGTTTTGGTTGCCGGTATTCGTCTCTTGACAAGGCGGATAGCAAGGCATTCTGTTCAAACATAAACTTTTGAGTCAGACTCTAAGTGAGGGCCTCAAGTTTAAGGCAAAACCCCTTAATGCTGTTCAGGCACCAGAATTTCGCGTTTACCAACATGGTTGGCGGCTGAAACGATACCTTCATCCTCCATCTGTTCAACCAGACGTGCAGCTTTGTTATAGCCAATCGCCAGTTTACGCTGAATATACGAGGTGGAGCATTTGCGGTCGGTGATGGCGATCTGCACGGCCGTGTCATAAAGCGCATCTTCGCCATCGGTATTGCCACCGGTGTTCAGCCCCAGAACGGCATCAATGTTGCCGACCTTGTCGTCCTCCGGGCCATCCACCACACCGCTCAGGTATTCCGGCGGACCATAGGCCTTGAGGTTGTTCACCACTTCTTCGACTTCTTCGTCACTCACAAACGGCCCGTGGCAACGGGTGATTTTACCACCCCCCGCCATGTAGAGCATGTCACCCATGCCCAGCAGTTGCTCGGCGCCCATTTCACCAAGGATGGTGCGGCTGTCGATCTTGCTGGTCACCTGAAACGAAATCCGCGTCGGGAAGTTGGCCTTGATCGTGCCGGTGATCACATCCACTGACGGGCGCTGCGTGGCCATAATCAGGTGGATACCTGAGGCCCGCGCCATCTGTGCCAGACGCTGAATGCAGGCTTCGATCTCTTTGCCTGCGACCATCATCAAATCGGCCATCTCGTCGACGATCACGACGATATAGGGCATCTTTTCGGGGATGATTTCCTCGGTCTCGAACACCGGTTCGCCCGTCTCGTCATCAAAGCCGGTCTGCACCGTGCGACTGAAGGTTTCGTTTTTGCTCAGCGCCTCGGCGACGCGCCCATTGTAACCGTCGATATTGCGCACGCCCATTTTGGACATCTTGCGATAGCGTTCTTCCATCTCACCGACTGTCCACTTCAGGGCCACGACCGCCTTTTTCGGATCGGTCACAACCGGGCTGAGCAGATGGGGAATACCGTCATAAACGCTGAGTTCCAGCATCTTGGGGTCGATCATGATCAACCGGCACTCATCCGGCGTCAGCTTGTACAGCAGGCTGAGGATCATCGTGTTAATCGCCACGGATTTACCCGAGCCGGTGGTCCCCGCAATCAGCAGGTGAGGCATCTTGGCCAAAGACGACACGACCGGGTCGCCGCCGATATCCTTGCCCAGCGCTAGCGGCAGTTTCATGTTGCTGTCGCCGAAATCGCGAGTGGACAGCAATTCGCGCAGCAGCACCATCTCGCGGTTTTCATTGGGCAGTTCGATGCCGATCACACTGCGACCGGGCACCGTCGAGACCCGTGCGGACAGTGCAGACATTGAGCGCGCGATATCATCGGAAAGACCAATCACACGTGAGGCTTTCAAACCCGGGGCCGGTTCCAGCTCGTACATTGTCACCACAGGGCCGGGGCGCACGCTGACAATCTCGCCTTTGACGCCGTAGTCATCCAGCACGTTTTCCAGCATACGGGCGTTTTCTTCCAACGCGTCATCGCTCAGATGGTGGCGCTGCACCACGCTCGGGTTCGACAGCAGATTAAGCGGCGGAAGCTCGTATTCTACTCCGGGTTTTTCCTCAAACTGCAGGGCGAGCTGGGCCTCGGCCTTGGCTTTTTGAGAGGGTTGCACGGGTTTGCGTGGCGGATGCTGCACCACTTTGCGCGGCTCGGCGGTGGGAATGGCCATCGGCCGGGCCACATCGGTAACCTGCATCGCGGGCTCGGCGACATAGGGCTGCTCGTCGATCACCTCGATAGGTGCTTGCGACGCACTCAGCGGCGGTTCGGGGGGAAGAGCGACCTGCGCGGCCGTCAACGGCGGTTCAGGCGGAAGGTCCGGCGCCGTCGGCACGTCGGTGTTCAGAACCAGAGGCTGCGGGCCACGACCGCGGCCCCTGGTCAGGGGCGCAACGCTATCGACCTGCACATGTGGGCTTTGACGCACGCGGGTTCTGATCACATCCGAAATCCGCGCCTTGATCCGATCTTCTCCGGGGGCCTCGGCATCATGATCGACCACACCGTTTTCCACCAATTCAGGCTCGGGCATAGGATCGGGTTTGCGCATCAGGGATGGCATCAGCGCGCGCAAACCACCGGGTTTCTCAACTTCTTCTTCGGGCAAGCGATAGGTTGGAGCGGCGTGAGGTACATCACCCGCCGTCAACACCGGCTCAGCAGCGCGCAATACGCGAGCCGGTTGGGCCACGGCCTGTTCGGCGGCCCGTATTTCGGCCTCTTCCGCGCGCAAAGCACGGCGTTCGTCATTACGCGCCTTCAACCCTTGTGCCGCATAGGTGGCCCCATGCGCCCCGCAGCCCAGCACGGCCATGATCGTGGCATAGGTCATGATCAGACCCACCACCATGAACCGGCCCAGACGCATCACTTCAAACCGGGTGAACCCCAGCACGAATGCACCCAGGAACAGCATCAAAGCGCCCAGCATCAGTGAAACCAACTTCAACCCCAGCGCCGCGCCAACAGGTAAAATACCTAAGATCGCCCCCAGAACGGTATCCCCAAACAACCCTCCCAGCCCAAAGCTGTGGGTGCTGGCCCAGGCCTCTCCGGGGGTCAGCGACGAGGCATAAAGCGACAAAAGCGCGATCCAGATCGGCGCGAAAATCAGCCGCCCGATGGCGCGTTCCTGCCCTTTGTGCAAAGCAAACCGAAGGCCCCAGGCCCCCAGGACAATGGCCAGACCCCAGGCGCCCCAACCGACAATCATGAACAGAGGCGCGGCAATCGCCGCCCCCGTCGCGCCCATCCAATTGTGCACAGCGGCATCTGTGGCACTCATCCAACTGGGATCATCCGGGTGGTAAGACGCAATCATCGCCGCAGCCGCAGCCGCCACAACCATCAGCACCAAACCCAGCAACTCCTTGCCGCGTTTTTCAATTGCCTCGGCCATGTTGCTGTCCAAAAGCGGGTCGCGCCCGCCGCGTGCCTGATATGCCATCTCGTCCCTCGTCCTTTATTGCCAGAGACAGTCGCGCAGTCGGGTCAGACCGCGCTCCATCTCGTCTGTTGGGGCCACCAGGGCGGCCCGAATATATCCATGGCCCGGGTTTTGCCCCCCGGGCTCGCGGCTCAGATAGGCACCGGGCAGAACCCGCACGCCTGTCTTTTGCCATGCTTTGAGTGTTGCCGCCTCGCCATCCTCGACCGGAAGCCACAGGAAAAACCCGGCCTCTGGGCTGGTATAGCCCGGCACATTGCCCATGATCGCATCGGCGCGGGCGTATTTTTCCTGATAAAGGCGGCGATTTTCGACCACATGCGCCTCGTCATCCCAGACCTTTTCGGCCGCGTATTGCAGCGGCATTGGCAGGGGCGCGCCTGCGTAATTACGTAACTGGCGCAGGCGTTTGATGCTTTCGGGGCCTCCCGCCGCAAAGCCGCTGCGCAACCCGGGCAGGTTCGAGCGTTTGGACAGGCTGTGGAAGATCAGCACGCGTTCCGGGTCAGCACCCATTTCACGGGCCACCTGCAAGGCCCCCACCGGGGGCGTGTCGCGGTAAATCTCGGAATAACACTCGTCGGCGAAGATCTTGAAATCAAAGCGTTCCGCCAATGTGATCAGCTCTTGCCAATAGGCGCGAGAGGCCACCGCCCCCTGCGGATTGCTGGGCGAACACAGATAGGCCACCGCCGCCTTGTTCAGCACGTCATCAGACAGGGTCGAGAATTCAGGCAGATACCCGGTCTCACGCGTGGCGGGCAAAAACACCGGCTCGGCACCCACCGAGATCGCGGCGACCATATAGACCTGATAAAACGGATTGGGCAGCAGCACCTTAGGCGTCCCGCCCTTGGTTTCAGGGCATAGCGCCATCATCGCGTTATACAGCCCCTCGCGCGTGCCATTCAGCGCCATTACGTTTTCCTGCGTGAGCGCCACGCCATAACGCCGGTTCACCCAGTCACAGATCGCGCGCAACAGGCCCGCGTGGCCTTCATTCACCGGATATTGGCCAAACCCCGCGCTATGTTCGGTAATCACATCCATCACCCAGGGCGGAAAGGCATGTTTCGGTTCGCCGATGGTCATATGCATCACCTCGCCGCCCGGTTCATGGACGTCGAGAAGGCTCCGCAGACGCGGAAACGCATAGGCCGGTAGGTTCGAAAACCGCTCGGGAAACATCTAAAACTGCCTCGGTTTCGGGGTCGTTTATCGCCCCGTTTCCCCAAAATTACCGAAAATGCCCGGCGGCGTCCAACAAAAACCGCCTCGCCCGGACGAATTGTGCCCTTTTTGCCAAATATCGGTCTTTTCAGGCAAAAATACCTGATTCCAAATGGTTAAGCCGCGCTCAATGCCGTCTCGACCGCAGCAGCCACGCGCAAAAGCGCCTCTTCAGCAAAAGGTTTGCCGCACAGCATGATCCCGCAACTGGGTGTTCCAGTGGGCAGGCTGATCGCGCTCAGCCCCATCAGATTGCCCACCCGCGTATTGCGCAACGCCAGCAGGTTTTCGGTGGTGTAGTAGTCGTCATCGCGCATCAAACGGTCCTGATCCGGCGGCAGGATCGGGGCGGTTGGCATCAGCACCGCGTCATACCCGGCCACCCGTGCGTGCCACTGGACCCGCAGCGCATCCAGCGTTTGCCAAGCCGCGACATAATCGGCGGCGGTGAAGCCTTTGCCCGAGCGGAATCGCTCCAAAATCGGGGCGAACATTTTGTCTGGCACGGCCTCGATCACGTCGGACCATGTGCCGTAAGCTTCTGAGGTGAATAGGATTCCAGACATCGGCATCGCCTCGGTCACCTCAGGTGCTTCTATTTTTTCAACGGTCGCACCTGCCGCCTCAAGGCGCATCACAGCACTGTTGTAGGCGGCCATCGGCCCCTCGCGCAGGTCGTCCAAAACCACCGTCTGTAGTGCTGCCAGCCGCACGCCTTTCAACGATGCGCCCCGTAAATCCGCAGGTTTGCCCCCTTCCAGAGCGGACAGCATCAGCGCGCAATCCTCGACAGACCGCGACAGCGGACCAACCGTGTCAAACCGTGCGCATAGCGGCACAACACCGCCCAAAGACACCCGACCCGACGTGGTTTTCAATCCAACAAGCTCATTCCACGCCGACGGGATGCGCACCGATCCGCCCGTGTCGCTGCCAATCCCGCAGGCTGCGAGATCAAAGGCCACCGATGCTGCGGCCCCCGAAGATGAACCTCCCGGCACCGCATTTTCGTCGTTCACACAAGGCGGCGTGGCGGTGGACGGGTTCAGCCCCAAACCGGAAAACGCCAACTCGCTCATATGGGTTTTGCCCAAGCACACCAGCCCTGCCATCGTCGCGGTACGCAACACGGTGGCATCGCGCGCGGGCACCCGGCCTTTCAACAGAGCACTGCCCGCTTCGGTGGCAGTGCCTGCGCTGTCGAACAAATCCTTCCAGCTGATTGGTACACCATCAAGCGGCCCCAGGCGCAGTTTGGCATCGGCGCGCTCTTTGGCTGCCTCAGCCTCGGCCATGGCGCGATCTGCGGTCACAGCCGAATAAATCTTGTCTTTATGGCGATGCGCCTCAATGGCATCCAGATAGGTGTGGGCCAAAGCCACCGGGTCAATAGCGCCCGCGCCAATACCACGCCCTAAATCTGCCGCTGTCATGCTCAGCCAGTCTTGCATCGCTTCCCCCTAGCTTGGTCAAACCACGCTAGCGGCGCTTAGGCGCATGGACAATCCCGGAATGACCGCCCTAAGAAGAGGCATGACATACGACTCGGATATTTTGATTGTTGGCGGCGGGTTGAATGGCCCGGCTCTGGCGCTGGCATTTGCGCAATCGGGACTCAGCGTGACAGTGATTGATGCGCTGACGATCAAGGCCCGCAAGAACGCCGCCTTTGATGGGCGCGCCTATGCGTTGGCGCTGGCCTCGGTCCGGCTGCTGTCGGCCATCGGTATCTGGGAGCGTGTGGCGGAACATGCGCAGCCTATGCTGGAAATCAAGGTCTCAGACGGGCGCGCAGGCGAAGGGGCCGCGCCATTTTTTCTGCATTTCGATCATGCCGAGATCGAGGAAGGCCCGATGGGCCATATGCTGGAAGATCGCTTTTTACGCACCGCGTTTCTGGACGCGATGAAAGAAGACAAGTCGATCACCCATCTGTCGGGCAAAGAAGTTGTGGCGCAAGAGGTCACGCCACAGGGTGTCACCCTGACTTTGGCCTCGGGCAAGACCTTGTCGGGTCGTCTGCTCATTGGCTCGGACGGGCGTCGTTCCGGCACCGCCGAACGCGCCGGGATCAGCCGCACAGGTTGGAGTTATGGACAGACTGCGCTGGTGGCCGCGATTGAACATGAATTGCCCCATAACGGTATCGCGCATCAGTTTTTCATGCCCCCCGGCCCGCTGGCGATCCTGCCCCTGCCCGGCAATGTCAGTTCGATCGTGTGGTCGGAAACGGATGAGACTGCGGCCCAGTTTGCTGCCCTGTCGGACGCGGATTTCATGGAGGTGCTGCGCCCCCGGTTCGGCGATTTCCTGGGCGCAATCAAGCTGCAAGGCAAGCGGTTCACCTATCCGCTGAACCTGACCGTCGCCAACAGTTTTATCGCGGATCGCCTGGCGTTGATCGGGGATGCGGCGCATGGGATGCACCCGATTGCGGGGCAAGGATTGAATGCCGGGTTACGCGATGTCGGGGCTCTGGCCGAGGTCACCACTCATGCCCTACGGCGCGGCGAAGACATTGGCGCGACGGATGTGCTGGCCCGCTATCAACAATGGCGCCGGTTTGACACCGCGACTTTGGCAATCACGACAGACCTGACCAATCGCCTGTTTTCCAACGACAATCCAATCCTGCGCGCTGTACGGGATATCGGCATGGGGGCGCTGAATGCGATGCCCGGGCTGCGCCGCTCCTTCATTCGCGAGGCCGCTGGCCTGACAGGTGAACTACCCGAATTGATGCGCTGAGCGGTCGCCCTCAATCACCTCGAAGCTGGGCGTACCCCAATCTTCGCTCACCTCGTGCATCAGTACAGGATCACCGGGGCGCACTGCCCGCAATGCAGGCTTTTGTTCGGTCACATAACGCGTTTCCCAAAGGTCGGGATCGGACAAAACGCGTTCAGGCAACCGGTCTTTCAAGAACACACGGCGGCGCTGTTTGCGCATCACCACACGGTGGTCATCACCCTGCAGCCCACAGGTGCCATGCAGCAAAGCGCGACGCAACTCACCTTCGCGCGCTTTCAGCTCGTGGATTTGCGCACGTAGCGCGGCCAGTTCATCGGCAGGATGGCGGTTCGTCAGCATCTGGGGCCTTTCCATATCAGGTCCCAGCACACTGGCCGATTGCGGTTAATCCAGCGTGAATATCCGTATCACCGTGTCGCCATATCGCCGCTCGTCCTGACGGGTCAGGCCGGCGGGGGCGACAACCTCGGCGCTTTCTTCCCAGACCACCAGCGCACCGGGGGCCAGCCAGCCACCCGCCATAGCCGCCTCAAGCGCGGCCTCGCCCAGCGCCTTGCCATATGGCGGGTCAAGAAAAATCAGGTCATGGGGCGCGCCCGCCGCGATCCGCCGCACATCGCGGGGCAGAACCTTGGTACGGCCTCCGGCGCGGCACAGTGCAATATTTTCACCCAACAGCTTTTGGCCCGCACGGCCATTTTCGACAAAAGTGACACGTTCGGCTCCGCGCGACAGCGCCTCAAGCCCCAGCGCGCCCGTCCCGGCAAACAGGTCCAGCACATGCGCGCCCTCGATCACCCCATAGCTGCCCAGAATGTTGAACAGGCTTTCGCGCACCCTGTCGGACGTGGGACGCAAATGCGCGGTCGTATCGCCCTTGCCGACACTGGCAAGTCGGCGTCCGCGAAACTCTCCGCCGATGATCCTCACGCTTTCAGCAGCGCCTTGAGATCGGTATCGGGATTGGCAATCTCATCAGGATCAGGGGATTTCCCATTATCTATCAGACGCTTGCCCACCATGTAGGCGCGCGGCTCGTTCATGGCGTCCACCGCGAGCAACTGCGTGCCTTTGTAATACCAGAATGAGACATGGCCCTCGGTGTCGCCCGGGCGGGTGACAATGCGGTCAAACCCGGTGCTCAGCCCTGCGATCTGCAATTTGACGTCATATTGATCCGACCAGAACCACGGTTGCGGCACATAAGTCTTGCCCTCACCCATGATATTTTCGGCCACGCATTCGGCCATATCAATCGCGTTGGGCACCGATTCCAGCCGCAAGCGCCCGCCCTGATGCGGGAAGGAGGCACAATCACCCGCCGCCCAGATATGCGGATCACTGGTGCGGCCATGCGCGTCGGTTTTGATGCCGTTGTCGATCTCAAGCCCGGCGGCTTCGGCCAAGGCCGTGGCAGGGGCGATCCCGACACCGACGATCACGAAATCTACGTCCAGCTCAGATCCGTCACTCAGGCGCGCACCGCTGACACGACCTTCGCCAAGCAAGGTCTCAAGCCCAACGCCTTCGCGGATATCAACGCCATGGCCGGTATGCAGAGTGCGGAAATAGTCCGAAGTTTCCCTGGCCGCCACCCGTTGCAGGATGCGGTCCGCCATCTCGACCAGAACAACGTTCAACCCCTTGCTGGCGGCCACTGCGGCGGCCTCAAGCCCGATATAGCCGCCCCCGACGATCAGAACCCGCGCGCCTTCGCGAAACTCGGGCGCCATGCTGTCGACATCCTTGAGGTCACGCACCACATAGACACCCTCTAGCGCCCCGCCAATCGCTGGCGGCAAACGGCGCGGAACCGAGCCCGTTGTCAGCACCAGATGATCGTAAGGAACCGACTGACCGCCTGCGATCACCACCTTGTTGGCGCGGTCAATTGCGTCCACCCGTTCGTTCAGGTGCAGATCAATTCCGTTCTCGCCGTAAAACGCCTGTGGGCGCAGATACAACCGCTCAAGCTCCATATCGCCCAGCAGGTATTTCTTGCTGAGCGGCGGGCGTTGATAGGGTGGCGCAGATTCTTCACCAATCAGGGTGATCTTGCCCTCGTATCCCAGTCCGCGCAGCTTGACCACGCAGGACGATCCGGCCTGCCCGGCCCCGACAACCACAACCCCCGACATCACAGTCCCTTTCTTTTCCTTCTGGCGCATCTACGCTTTGCGCCTATATCTACACCCAGATGAAACGCAAACGATAGACAGGATGCGACAATGAGTATTTCTACCGGCGACAAACTTCCCGAAGCGACATTGGGTCATATGGGGGCCGATGGGCCTGAACAGGTGCAGCTGGCCGACAGGTTGGCCGGGCGCAAGGTGGTGATCTTTGCCGTGCCCGGTGCCTATATACCGACCTGTCATTCGGCGCATGTGCCCAGCTTTGTACGCACCATGGATCAGTTGACAGCCAAGGGAGTGGACGAGGTGATGTGCGTATCCGTCAACGATCCCTTCGTGATGGGTGCCTGGGGCGAAACCACCGGGGCCAGTGCCGCAGGCATCACCATGCTGGGCGATGCAGATGCCGCGTTTACAAAGGCTATTGGCATGGATTTCACCGCCCCGCCTGTGGGTCTGATCGATCGCTCAAAACGCTACGCGATGCTGGTTGAAGATGGCACCGTGACGCTGTTGCAGGCAGAAGAAAACCCCGGCGTCTGCGAAGTGTCGGGCGGCGAGGCGCTGCTGGCCAGCATGTAAGCCTTAGACGGTGCGCATCAGACGCATCTCATCAAAGATAGCCGCGTGGGTGTTGCGGGATGACACCGCATCGCGCACGCGATACAGAGCGAAACCCTCACCGGACGGTTGCGCCTCACCGGCAATCAACGCGTCGTAATCCACGGCACCCCGGTTATGCAACAGCGGTTTGATCTCAAAATACAGCTCGTCCAGCGGCTGTGTGCCGTGGTTCACCACCACCTGATCCACCAACCTTTCCTGCGTGACATCGCCGTAGTCCGAGCCGATGATCGCCTTCAGGTCATTGCCGCTGGCAAGGCTGTCCTCGCGCGCCATCCCGCCGGTGGCGATCACCACCACATCAGGGGCCAGGGCCAGAACATCTTCGCGCCCGGCATAGGTGTTGAAATGGAAGGTCACGCCCTTGGCCTCGCATTGTGCCATGCGCCACTCGATAATGCCGATCATCTCGGCGCGCTGCTTGGTTTTCGCGGTCAGGCGCACCTGCCCGCCGGGTTGATCTGCGGCCTCGAACACCGTCACCTCGTGCCCGCGTTCTGCCGCCACGCGCGCCGCTTCCAAACCTCCGGGGCCAGCGCCCACCACAACCACATGTTTGCGCTTGTCCGCCGCCTCAATCTCGTGCGGCAGGGTGGCTTCGCGCCCGGTCGAGGGGTTGTGAATGCACAGGGCCGCCTCGCCATAATACGCGCGACCAAGACAGAACGTGGCCCCAACGCAGGGCCGGATATCGGCCTCACGCCCCTCGATAATCTTGCGCGCTATATGGGGATCGGCGATATGTGCGCGGGTCATCCCGACCATGTCCAACAGGCCAGCCTGCACGGCGTGACGGGCAGTGGCCACATCCTGAATTTTGGCCGCACGCAGCGTGGTCAACCCCACCTCGTGCCGGATACGCCCGGCGAAATCCAGATGCGGGGCCGATGTCATGCCCTGCACCGGGATCACATCAGCAAGGGCCGCATCAGTGTGAATGCGCCCCTTGATGATGTTCATGAAATCAATCAGCCCGGCATCCTTGAGGCGGCGGGCAAATTCCACGCCCTCCTCAACCGAAATGCCGCCCGGCGTGACCTCATCCGCGACATAGCGAATGCCCATGATAAACTTAGGCCCAACCCGTTTGCGGCACGCCGTCAGCATCTCGACGGCAAAGCGCATGCGGTTCTCAAAATCACCGCCATAGGGCGCATCCATGGCATTTGTCAGGGGGCTGAGAAACTGATCGGGCAGGTGCCCGTATGAGATATATTCGACACCGTCCAACCCGGCGGCCTGCATCCGTTCGGTGGCATCGGCGTAATCCTCGATGATCCGTGCGATATCCCAATCCTCGATCACCTTCGGAAAGGCCCGGTGGGCCGGTTCGCGGGCAGGCCCGGCCCCAAGCGAGGGCAGCCAGTCGCCGGTGTCCCAGCGCGATCGCCGACCCAGGTGGGTCAGCTGGATCATCACCGCACAGCCATGGTCGTGACAGGCGTCACTGAGTTCCCGCATCCAGCCCACCACCTCGTCGCGATACGCCAGGATATTGCCAAACACCGCCGGGCTGTCGCGCGATACCACAGCCGAGCCCCCGGTCATGGTCAGTGCCAGCCCGCCCTTGGCGCGTTCTTCGTGGTAAAGCCGATACCGTTCTTTCGGCATCCCGTCTTCGGTATAGGCCGGTTCGTGAGAGGACGTCATCAGCCGGTTGCGCAGGGTCAGATGCTTGAGCTGATAGGGTTGCAGAAGGGGATCGTTGGACATCGCTTGGCTCCGCGCTGGCATGACTTGAGCACAGCCAACGCCGCCGATCCCGGTTCTGTCAATATCCTTGTTTGCAGACGCTTATCCGATCAGAGTGTCCATCTTGCGGGCCAGCTTCACATCCAGCGCGCTGAGACCCTGCACATCATGGGTGGTTAGCGTCACCTCGACCCGGTTGTAGACATTGAACCATTCGGGGTGATGGTCCCATTTTTCCGACCAAATCGCAGCCCGGGTCATAAACCCGAACGCATCGGCGAAATTCTTGAACTTGAACGTCTTCTTGATGGCGTCACGTTGTTCATCCATCGCCCAGCCGGTTTCCATCAACGGCTCCAGCGTGGTCTTACGGGCGGTGTCGCTTAGTTTCTCACTCACTGGTGATCCTCCTGATTGGATTTACGGAACGGTCCGAAACTTGTCAGTATTTCAACGTCTTGTTCGACTGCGCGGCGCTCGGCCTCAAGATATTCGCCAATCGCACGGGCAAATCCGGCATCTCGCACCCAATGCAGCGAATGGGTCGTGACAGGCAGGTAGCCCCGCGCCAGTTTATGCTCGCCCTGCGCGCCAGCCTCCACGGTTTTCAGCCCCTCAGCAATCGCAAAATCGATGGCTTTGTAGTAACATAGCTCAAAGTGCAGGCAGGGGTGATCTTCGTTGCAGCCCCAATATCGGCCATAAATGGCCTGCGCCCCCACCATGTTCAACGCGCCCGCGATGGGCACCCCGTCCCGCTCGGCCATGATCAACACGATATCATCGCGCAGCGTTTCGTGGGCGATGTCGAAAAAGTGGCGCGTCAGATAGGGCGTGCCCCATTTGCGCGCGCCGGTATCTTGATAAAACTCCCAAACCGCATCCCAATGATGCGGCTCGATCTGATCGCCGGTCAGCGTTCTGATCTCACCGCCAAATCCTTGGGCACGATCACGTTCCTTGCGGATGTTCTTGCGTTTGCGAGAACTCAGATCACTCAGGAAATCATCAAAATCGGCATAGTCGCGGTTTTCCCAGTGAAATTGCTGCGAACTGCGCTGGAACAGGCCCATTTGTACCCCCGCCTCGGCCTCGGCCGGGGTGCAGAAGGTCAGGTGCAAGGACGACAGATCATTGCGATCCGCCACCTGCACGGCCCCCTGAATCAGGGCCGCCTGCCCTGCCTCTTCATGCCCGGACTTCACCAAAAGACGCCGCCCGGTGACCGGCGTAAACGGCACTGCCATCTGCAGTTTCGGATAGTAACGCCCACCCGCGCGTTCATAGGCATTGGCCCAATTGTGATCAAAGATGTATTCGCCCTGGCTGTGATTCTTGCCATAGAGCGGCGCACAGCCAATCACCTCTCCGTCCAGCTCGGCGGTCAGATACAGCGGTTGCCACCCCGTACCCACCCCAACCGAGCCGCTGTCTTCCAGCGCCTTCAGAAACCGGTAGGTTGTGAAGGGGTCATTGGGCCGTCCACCCCCCGCCGCCTCGGGGCAGGCGCAGGCATCCCAAACAGCCTCGCCAATGGCCGAAAGACTCTCATGCGTGCTGATGGTGATCTGCGCCTCGGCCATACGTCCTGCCCGTGATTACAAAGTGTTATCTGTGGTAGGCGCGGCAGGGATCAAGTCGGAAACGCGGCCAGATAGCGTTCAAAGGTGATATTGTCGGCCACTTTGCGCGCCTCTACCTCATCTTTGGGCGAACGCACCGTCCATGTCAGAACATGTGCGCCACCGCGTTTCAGCCGCGCCACATGCGCACTGTCTAGGTCGGCCAGTTCGTGACTGATGAAACTGGCCCCGGCCCGCTCGTAATCCGGGATCGAGCGTAGATGGGCACGGGTGGATTCGGGCACCATGGGCCAGTCTTCGGGCGGATAGTGGCAGGTGACAATCCCTCGTGGCAGATGCGGGGCCAGATCGGCCAACTGCATCACGGAATGCGGATTGAATGACATCAACGCCAATGGGCCCGTATAGCCCTCCAGATCTTTGGCAACTGCGCGTTCCAGAACCCCGTCTGTCACACCCATTTCGCCGTGCTGGTCTTTCAGCTCAACCAGCAAAGGCACCTTGCCTGCGACCAGGGCCAGCACCTCGGCGAAGTTCGGAATGCCTTCGGTTCCACCGGTCAACGGGATGGTGGCCAATTCGGCGGCATCGCGTTGCCGGATCGGGCCTTTCTCTTCCGTCAGGCGACCCAGATGATAGTCGTGAAACACCATCGCCACGCCATCGCGGCTGAGTTGCAGATCAATCTCGACGCCATAGCCTGCCGCCATAGCCGCCCGGATCGCCGCACGCGCGTTTTCGGGGCGCCCATCGGCCACGTCATGCAAGGCGCGATGGGCGAAGGGTGTGGTCAGAAAGACCTCAGGCAGCGCCGTCATTTGATCTGGAAAATGCCTTCGATTTCAACGGCAACGCCAAAGGGCAAGGATGCCGCCGAGACGGCCGAGCGGGAATGCTTGCCTGCCTCGCCCAACGCCTCACCCAGAAAGTCGGACGCGCCATTCACCACGGCCGGCTGTTCGCCATAATCAGCGGTCGAGTTCACAAAACCGGTCAGTTTGATCACCCGCACCAGACGGTCCAGATCACCGCCACAGGCCGCCTTGAGCTGCGCCAGCAGCGATATGGCGCAAATCTTGGCCGCCGCCGCGCCTGCAGGCGTTTCCATATCATCGCCCAGTTTGCCGGTCAGCATCGTATCGCCATCCTTGGAAATCTGGCCCGAGACATACAGGATATCGCCCACCTGAACATAGGGCACATAATTGGCCGCCGGGGCCGGGGCATCGGGCAATGTCACCCCAAGATCGGCCAGTCGTGTCTCGAATTGTCCCATGTCATATTCCTCCCAAAATCAAAGTTGGCGCGACGCTACAGCCCGGGCTCGGGGAAGGGAATCGAAAAGTTGCCTTGCCGCGTCTATTCCCGCAGGGCCTTGTTGAAGTAGTCGGTCAGGGGTTTGACCAGATAGGCAATCGGCGTGCGATTCTCGGTGCGAATATACGCCTCAACCGGCATGCCGGGGATCAGGGTGGTGCCTTCGGGCAGCTTTGCCTGCTCGCCTTCGCTCAGCACGATCTCGGCGCGGTAAAAGGCCTGTTGCGTGCTTTCATCCTGAAAGGCATCGGCCGAGATTTGCACGACTTTGCCGGTGAGCTCGGGGGTGTTGCGCTGATCCAGCGCCGAAAAGCGCAGGGTCACGTCCTGACCCAGCCGCAATTTGTCGATGTGAATGGGCGGCACCTCGGCATTGATGATCAGCGGTCGGTCCTGCGGCACCAGGAACATCACCGGATCGGCGGGGCGAACAACAGACCGCAGGGCAAACACCTGAAGCCCGTAAACCACACCCGCGACCGGCGCGGTGATCTCAAGCCTTTCGATCTGGCCAATCAGGGCGTTGCGTTCTTCGCGCAGTTCCAGCTCGCGAAACTGCAGGTCGCGCAGGTTGGTGATCGCCTCTTCCCGTCTCTGGGTCGCCAGTTTGAGGATCTCCACATCAAGTTCGGTGATCCGCCCGGCGGCCTGCGCTTTCTGGGCGCGCAATTCGCCTTCAACGCCGCTCAGCCGGGCGCGTTCGCGTTGCAATGACAACACCCGCGCGGCCTGGGCCAGACCGCGGTCCAGCAGCGATTGTTGAGCTTTCAACTCTTCTTCGAGCAGTTCAAGCTGGCGTGTGATCGCTTCTTGCTGGGCTTCAATGCCAATGATCTGATCGACAATCTGTCCGCTCCGCTTGCCGAGTTGGTCACTTTCCTGTGCCACCGAAGCGGCGCGCGCGACAAGCAGGCGTTCCTGTCCGGCAATCAGGCCCGCAACATCCGGGTTGGACTCGGCGATCTCAAGCAGAAGCGGATCAAATGTTGTGACGCTGTTGCCGTCGCGTTCCGCCTCAAGTCGGCCACGACGCGCCATCAACTCGAACAATTGGCTTTCGGTGATCGCCAATCGCGATATCAGATCGGTTTCGTCCAGCCGCAACAGGGTCTGACCAACCTCGACGCGGTCGCCTTCATCCACTTCAATCGCGGCCACCACGCCGCCATCGGGATGCTGCACGACCTGACGGTTCTGATCGACCTCAATGCGCCCTGGCGCGATGATCGCTCCCGATATCTGCGTGGTTGCGGACCAGGTGCCAAACCCACCGACCAGCACAAGCAGCCCGATAAGCCCAATCAACAAGGGCCTTCGGGGCGACCAGGTAATGGGTTGATCGTTCATTGCACACCTCCGGGACCACTGGGGGCAGTGACATCTTCGTGGTTGGCGAGAACTTCGCGCAGCACCTTGTCCTTGGGGCCAAAGGCACGGACGCGGCCATGCTCAAGCATCAACAGTAAATCACATTCTTTGATTGCCGCCGGGCGGTGCGCCATAATCAGGATCGACTTCCCTGCCGATTTGAAGCCGCGAATGGCCACGTTCACCGCCTCGCTGCCTTCATTGTCCAGATTGGAATTCGGTTCGTCCAGAACCAGGATGACGGGATCGCCATACATCGCCCGGGCCAGCCCGATGCGTTGTAATTGCCCACCCGAAAGCCGCCCGCCCCCGGCCGTGACCCGCGTGTCATACCCGTCTGACAAACGTAGTATCATGTCATGTGCATCCGCCCGGCGGGCCGCCAATACCACCTGTTCATCGTCCGGGGCATTCGCCAGTCGCGCGATGTTCTCGGCGATGGTGCCGTCAAACAACTGGACGCGTTGCGGCAGATATCCGACATGCTGCCCCAGGACGCTATTGTCAAACTGATCCAACGCGGCACCATCCAGCCGGATTTTGCCATTGGCCGGGGGCCAGACACCGGTCAGCGCGCGCGCCAGAGTGGATTTCCCCGCGCCCGAGGCCCCGATCACGCCGACCGCCTGGCCGGGTTTGACGGCAAAGCTGACCCCCTTCAAGGCGGCCTGCTGTTCCCCCGGGGGGGCCACGACAAGCTGTTGCACTTCCAGCAGCGCCTTGGGTTTGGGCAGCTGGGTCTTTGGCTGCACCGGGGGCACCTGCCCAAGCAGCAGGGCCAGGTTGTCCCATGCCTGCATCGCGCGTTGCACAAACGACCATTGTCCGATGACCTGCTCAATCGGTGCCAATGCCCGGCCCAGCAGGATCGACCCGGCGATCATGGCACCTGGCGTCAGCTCTCCACGCAGCACCAGAAAGGCACCAACGCCCAACATCGCCGATTGCAGAAACAGCCGAAAGGTCCGCGAGAGCGTGGTGAAGGTGCCGCCCATGTCCGACGCGCCGATCTGTTCATTCAGGGCGGTGCCACGGGCCTTGTACCAACGGTTATGGGCGGCTTCGCTCATCCCCATGGCGCGCACCATTTCCGATTCGGTGCGAATCTGGGTCATCACCTCGTCGGCTGCGGCGGTGGCTTGGTTCATCCGTTCAACCGGTCGGCGGGTCACCAGTTGATTGAGGATCGTAATCATAATCAGCAGCAATCCGCCGATGACTGCAAGGATGCCCAGCCACGGGTGAAATATCCAGATCGCGATGATGAAAACCGGGGTCCACGGGAGGTCAAACATCGCCGTGAGCACAGGTGACGACAACAGGCGCTGTACCGATTCAAGATCACGCAAGCCCGTATTGGCCGACGGGTCGGGGCCAAGGGCCGTTTTCCGGATCACCGCATCGAAAACCCGCCCATCCAGACGCGACTGAAAGCGCGCCGCGACCTTGCTCATGACACGACCTCGCGCGTAATCCAGAATGCCCATCATCGCAAAAAGAAAGGTAACAAGGATCGACAGCGCGATCAGCGTCTCGACCGAGCCGCTGCCCAACACGCGATCATAAACCTGCAGCATGTAAAGTGGCCCGGTCAGCATCAGGAGATTCACAAAAAAGCTGAAGACGCCAACAAACCAGTACAGCGCGCGGCTTTCTTTGCGTACCGCACGCAACTCGTCCAACCCGCTCTTGTACTGCTTCTTATCCATGGGTTGTCCTTTATCGCGCACAACAGGTTACCGGCCAATCGATCATGGTTGGTATTGTCGACTTAACGCGAATGTCACCATTCTGCCACAAATATCGGGGTCGTCATTATCGACAGTGGGCAGTATGATGAGATGCTTTATGTAGCATCCAGTCGTTTACTGAAATTCATCAAAACATTGTCTGATACCAAGCACCATACCCGACCTCATCTTGCCCGCCTGAGCCTTTTGGCTGCCGGGCTTGCCATGCTTGTGGCCTGCGGGCCCCGCCAGGCACATGAGATCAGTCAGCCGTTCGACCCGTTTGAAGCCGAAAACCGCAAGATGCATGAGTTCAACAAATCCGTTGACCGCGCGCTTATCCGCCCTGCGGGCAAAGGGTACAGCAGTTTTGTGCCTGACGATATCGAGTCCGGCATCGGCCGTTTTGCTTACAATCTGTCCATCCCCAGCTCGGTGGTGAATAACGTCCTGCGCGGCAATATGAAGGCAGCGACAGAGGATCTGTATCGCTTTGTCGTCAACAGCACATTGGGTTTGGGTGGGGTGTTTGATCCGGCAACAGAACTGAACATGCCTGCCGCCTCGGATGCCGATTTCGGTCAGACCTTGCACGCCTGGGGCGTGAAATCAGGCGCCTATGTTGAGCTACCGTTCCTGGGGCCGTCCACTGAGCGGGACGCAGTGGGCAAGTTCGTTGACCTGTTTACCAACCCGCTCAGCTATGTTCTGCCCACGCCAGAACGCCACTATGGCACCGGGGCGTCGGTCGCCTCGCGGCTGGGTGATCGCGGCCGTTTTGCCGATACGCTGGACTCGATCCTCTATGAAAGTGCGGATAGCTACGCGCAAACCCGCTCATTGTACCTGCAAAACAGAAACTTCGAGCTAGGCAGAATACGGACTGATATTTATGTAGACCCATATGACGATCCCTATGGAACTGTATTCGAGCTAGAGGACCCTTATGATAAGTGACCTGACACGCCGTAACTTTCTTGCTACCGGTCTGGCTGCCACAGGCACCGCCGTGATCCCTGCCAGCGCCTTTGCCCTCAACGATGCCAAGGCGAAATCCCTGGTTGATAAGGTTGTGACCGACATCAACAAGGTGATCGCGTCTGGCAAATCCCAGTCCGCGATGATCAAGGATTTTGAACGCATCTTCCGCACATATGCCGATGTGAACATTATCGCCCGCTCAACGCTTGGGGCCGATTCCAAGCGCCTAAGTTCCAGCCAGATGAATGCCTATACCGAGGCGTTCCGCAGCTATGTCGCCCGCAAATACGGCAAACGCTTTCGCGAATTTATCGGCGGGCGGATCGAAGTCAAAGGCACGCGCAAGGTGAAATCCTGGTACGAGGTCAGCTCGACCGCTTATCTCCAGGGTGAACCGCCCTTCGAAGTGCGCTTCCTGGTGTCAGACCGGTCCGGCAAGGACCTGTTCTTTGACATGGTCATCGAAGGCGTCAGCCTGCGTTTGAGTGAACGCACCGAAATCGGCTCGATGCTGGATCGTCGCAATGGCGATATCAACGCATTTATCACGGACCTGCGCAAGGCGGGCTAAGGCGTTTTGCCTTAGCCTTTTGACAGGCAGCTCAGCAAAACGCACGCAGCACTGATCTAGCGGTCGCGGCCTGTGATGTCCTTCCCGGGGCCGGTTGGGCCTGACCCCAGCAGATCGCGCAGGATGCCTTCAATTGCTGACACCGGCTTGATCCTGACCTGCGGAACGGGGTCGAAATCAACATTCTGCCCCGTGCCCCGGCCCGGATTGCGCAACATCGGCAGGGGCCGCACCGGAACGCCCTCGTGCACCCCCGTCATGGTTTCGTGCCAGATCTCGGCTGGCAGCCCGGCACCCGTGACCCCTGTCAGCGGTGTGTTGTCGTCATAGCCCATCCAGACCCCGGTCACATAATCAGCAGTGAAACCCAGAAACCACGCATCGCGCGCGGCCTGTGTGGTGCCGGTCTTGCCCGCTGCTTCGCGCCCATCCAGTCGCGCCTTCGTACCAGTACCTTCGGCAACGACCTTGTGCATCATATAGATCATCTCTTCAGCGGCATCTTTGCGGATCACGCGCTCGCCTATCCCGCCTGCCGTGCCCATCAGGGCAGTGTCATCGCCCAGCAATCGCAACTCGATCAATCCATAAGGCGTCACCGACGAGCCGCCATTCAGGATACCCGCATAAGCGCCCGTCATCTCGATCAGCGTGCTTTCCGACGCGCCAAGGGCCAGGGCCGGGCCAGCCGCAAGATCACTTTCGATGCCAAACTCACTGGCCACCTTGCGCACCAGATCAAGCCCGACGCTTTCTGCGACCTTGACGGCTGGGACATTCAACGATCGGCGCAGCGCTTCGGTCAGGGTGACGGGGCCATAATGTTTTCTGGAGTAGTTCTTCGGGCACCAGCGGCCCGAGCCTGCAATATTGATGCAATAGGGCTCGTCCACGACGATACTGTCATGGCTGTATCCCAGTTCTAGCGCGGTGGCATAAACGAAGGGCTTGAATGACGAGCCGGTCTGACGTTTCGCCATGGTCGCACGGTTGAACGCGCCCGACACTTTCGACTGTCGCCCCCCCACCATGGCCCGCACAGCACCGTCGGCAGACATCACCACAATTGCCGCCTCGGCCTTGGATCCGTCGCGCACCTTTTCTTCGAAGATATAGACCAGAGCCTCTTCGGCAGCGGCCTGCAGGCGTTGATCCAGCGTGGTCTTGATAATCACGTCCTCGGTGGTGTCGCGGGTGAAGAACTCGGGGCCTGATTCCATCACCCAATCGGCGAAGTACCCGCCGGTCTGCGCCTCGGCGGCGTCAGACAAGGTGGCGGGATTGGCTTGGGCCACGGCCATGTCCTGATCGCTCAGATAGCCCTGATCATTCATCAGGCGCAGCACCGTGGCCGCACGATCCTGCGAGCGTTTGAGATTGGTGGTGGGAGCCAGCCGCGTCGGTGCAGTCAACAACCCGGCCATGATCGCCGCCTCGGGCGCGGTCACAGTTGCTGCCGGTTTGCCGAAATAGCGTTGCGATGCCGCCTCGACGCCGTACGCCCCCGCGCCCATATAGGCGCGGTTCATATAGATCGAGAGAATCTCGTCCTTGGAGTATTTCACCTCCATCGCCAGCGAGAAAATCGCCTCTTTGGCCTTGCGCGCCAGCGATCCGCGACGGCAATCGCGCACGTAGTCCTGCTCGCTCTCCCATTGGGATTTGTCATAGACCACGCCCAGACACAGAAGCTTTGCGGTTTGCTGCGTGATCGTGGAGCCGCCATGACCCGATAATGGCCCGCGCCCTTCGCGCAGGTTGATGCGCACGGCGCTGGCAATGCCCCGCGGGCTAAGGCCGAAATGGCGGTAAAACCGTTTGTCCTCGGTCGCGACCACGGCGTTTTTAAGATGCGGGCTGACGGTTTGGGCCGTGACCACGCCACCAAACTGATCGCCCCGCCAGGCGTAAACTTCGCCCTCGCGATCCAGCATGGTGACCGAGCCGCGCGCGCGCCCGTCCAGAAACTCGCTGACATCGGGCAGCGTGGTATAGGTGTAGGCCACCATCAGACCAAGAACCAACATCACCACAGCAGTCACGCGTGACGTGACTTTCCAGATCAGCCGCAAAATCCACCGAATGATGCCAAGAAAAAATGCCACGATGGGATTGCGTTTGCGCGCAGTGCGACGGCGCGCAGGTTTGGCGGCGCGCGCCTTGCGTTTGGGCGCCGCTGTCTTCTTTGGTGTGCGTTTAGGTGCCACCAATCGGGGTTTCTTGCGACCCGTGTTACTCATGCTCTGTCTGCCCGAGGCCTGCTGTTTTTTTCATACTATCGTGCCGCACTGCAAAAGTAGACCCTCTAGGGCCTGTTGACATTCGGGGTTCCCATTTTGCCTGAAGTCTGATTCAAGCTTCCAAAATGGAGGTGTTGATGGACGCAAATCGTTTGGCTGTTTCCGATGAGCTTTGGGAGAAGATTGAGCCGCTTATACCGGGCAAGGCAGGCGATCCGGGTGTTACCGCGCGCAATAATCGCCGGTTTATGGAAGCAGTATTATGGCGCGTACGCACAGGGTCCCCATGGCGGGATTTGCCCAAAGAGTTTGGCAACTGGAACAGCCAGTTCAAGCGATTTCGTCGATGGGCCAGGAACGGCGTGTTCGAGAGTCTTTTCAATGCCATGAGTGGCGAGCCGGACCTGGAATATGCCCTTATCGACGGGACGATTGTTCAAGCTCATCAGAAGGCTTCCGGCGCAAAAGGGGGACTCAACACCAGGCTATCGGACGCTCTCGCGGCGGACTGACGACCAAGGTCGTGGCCTTGGTCGATGCGCTCGGTAACCTGTTCCGGTTTCTGCTTTTGCCGGGACAGGCACACGACATGAAGGGGGTCGCTCCTCTGATCAAGGGGGCTTCCTTTGGGGCGTTGCTGGCCGACAAAGCCTTCGACGCCGACTGGCTCCTGCAAGACCTTGATGAGCGTGGCGCAACCGCTGTCATCCCGCCCAAATCGAACCGAAAAGTTCAACGGGACTACGATACCCACATGTACAAGTGGCGCCATCTCATCGAAAACTACTTCGCAAAGATCAAGGAATTCAGAGGCATAGCAACGCGATACGACAAGACTGATACAAGCTACGCTGCCAACTGGCACCTCTGTGCCATGCTCATTGCAACACGATGATTGTCAACAGACCCTAGAAAGCAATTCTTTGGGCTTTTATGGTGCGCTTAATAATCAGGCAATCCCCAAAACTTGCTATTTTTTTGTGCATAAATGCAGATTCTTTTCGGTTTTTTGCCGCCCTCAGGCTGACCTTCCCGGCCGGGGACGGTTTTTCTGCACCAGCACAATAGCTGTCGATCGGCAGATAACCGAAAGGGGAAGATGTGAAACTCATCATTGCAACGATCAAACCATTCAAACTGGGCGAAGTGCGTACCGCACTGACCGAAGCCGGCGTGAGTGGCATGATGGTCACCGAAATCAAAGGCTTTGGCGCTCAGTCAGGCCATACCAAAATCTATCGCGGGGCCGAATACGCGGTCAACTTCGTTCCCAAGATAAAGCTGGAAATCGCCGTACCCGCTGCGATGGCCGATCAGGTCATTACCATCATCAGCGACACCGCCCGCACCGGCAAGATCGGCGACGGCAAGATTTTCGTTCTGGACATAGACCAAGCCATGCGCGTGCGCACCGGCGAAACCAATGAGGACGCGCTGTAAGCGCGCCGGGGAAGAGGGCATACTCATGAAAAAACTAAACTCTTTGGCGCTTGGCGCGGCCCTGCTGACGATCCCGTCAGTGGCGCTTGCCCAGGACGAGACCGCAGCGGCCGTCACTGCCGAAATGGTCTGGATCATGAACACGCTGCTGTTTCTTATCGGCGGCTTTCTGGTGTTCTTCATGGCCGCTGGCTTTGCGATGCTTGAAGGCGGATTGGTGCGGTCGAAAAACGTCACCATGCAGATGACCAAGAACGTGGCGCTGTTTTCGCTGGCCACGATCTTTTACTGGGCCATCGGCTATAACCTGATGTACCCGCTGGGAACCTGGTCGGTCGAAGGCGTCCTGTCGGGCGTGATTGGGCCGGGCGTACTGGAGGCGGTCGGCATCGACCTGGCTGGTGCGGATGACGCCGAATATGCCTCGACCGGGTCGGACTTCTTCTTTCAGCTGATGTTCTGTGCCGCCACCGCGTCGATCGTCTCGGGCACCTTGGCCGAGCGGATCAAACTGTGGCCCTTCCTGATCTTCGTGATCCTGCTGACCGGTGTCATCTATCCGCTGCAGGCCTCGTGGAAATGGGGCGGTGGTTTCCTTGACGAAGCGGGCTTCCTCGACTTTGCCGGGTCGACTGTTGTGCACTCGGTGGGTGGCTGGGCCGCTCTGGTCGGGGCGATCATCCTTGGGCCGCGCCTTGGCAAATATACCAAAGAGGGCAAGATCAACCCGATGCCTGGCTCCAATCTGGCGCTGGCGACCTTGGGTATGTTCATCCTGTGGCTCGGCTGGTTCGGCTTTAACGGCGGCTCGCAGCTGGCGATGGGCTCGATCGGTGACATCGCGGACGTAAGCCGCATCTTTGCCAACACCAATGCCGCTGCGGCTGGTGGTGCCATTGTCGCCCTGATCCTGACACAGGTTCTCTACAAAAAGCCTGACCTGACAATGGTACTGAACGGCGCCCTTGCTGGTCTGGTGTCGATCACCGCAGAACCGCTGACGCCGTCCCTTGGCATGGCGACCCTGATCGGTGGTATTGGTGGCGTGATCGTGGTCTTCGCGGTTCCGATGCTGGACAAGCTGAAAATCGACGATGTTGTCGGCGCGATCCCGGTGCACCTGTTTGCCGGTATCTGGGGCACCATCGCGGTGGTTCTGACCAACCCGGACGCGAACCTGTTCACCCAGCTTTACTCGATCGTGGTTGTCGGTGTGTTCGTCTGCGTTGCCTCGGCAGTAGTCTGGTTCATCCTGAAAGCCACCATGGGCATCCGGGTGGACGAAGAGGCCGAGATCAACGGCCTGGATGTCTCAGAACTGGGCATGGAAGCCTACCCAGAGTTCTCCAAAGGCTAAGCCATCCCTGAAAAGAAAACCGGCCCCGGGCGTTCGCGCCCGGGGTTTTTATATGTTCACCGCTTGCGGTGCGCCGGTGGCCATATTGGTGGTGATCAATGGCAGCTTGGCCGCTTTCCACGCGCCAAATCCACCCTCCATATGGGCGATATAGTCAATGCCTGCCTCAATCGCCACCCGCGCCATTTTCTCGGACCGGATGCCAGAGCCACACATCAGCACGATCTGCTTGTCGCTTTGACCCGGCAGTTTCTCGGCCTCAAAGAACGACATCGGCATCAGCAACGCACCACCGATATGTTCAAACGAGTATTCCTGCACCGTGCGCACATCAATCAGCACGATTTGATTGGCCGCCCAGGCAGTGGCCACCTCGTCTACGCTCCAAGTTTCAAGGCGGGCGTCTCCTACGGTTTCGGTCTTCATATCGGCCTCATTCTTGCTGTTTGGGTTTGCCCGGCAAACTAGCGTGGAAATCACCACCATGCCACAGCAATCCAGTGGCCGAATCGCGCACCAACATGCTAAGTCTTGTGGTATGGTGCAAAGAAACCCCCAGATAGGCGAAAACCGCCCTGTTATCCGGCAGTTGGACGAAGCGGCCGTCAATCGCATCGCAGCCGGTGAAGTGGTGGAACGCCCGGCCTCGGCCGTCAAGGAACTGGTCGAGAACGCTTTGGACGCTGGCGCCACCCGGATCGAAGTGGCCTACGGCGATGGCGGCAAGACCCTGATCCGCGTCACCGATGACGGGTGTGGGATCGCGCCCGATGATCTGCCGCTGGCACTGGCCCGGCACGCCACCTCGAAAATCGACGGCTCTGACCTGCTCAATATTCACACCTTTGGGTTTCGCGGCGAGGCGCTGCCCTCGCTGGGCGCGGTTGGACGGCTGAGCATCATATCGCGCGCGAAGGGCCATGACGCCGCCGAGATCACCGTGTCCGGTGGCAAGATGAGTGCCGTGAAACCCGCCGCGCTGAATGGCGGCACCATCGTCACCCTGCGCGATCTGTTTTATGCCACCCCTGCAAGGCTGAAATTCATGCGCACCGACCGGGCCGAGGCGCAGGCCATCACCGATGTGATCAAGCGCCTCGCCATGGCCGAACCCTTCGTGGGTCTCACCCTGCGTGACGTGTCGGACGGGGGCGAGGGGCGCGTGACCTTTCGAGCGGACCCCGAAACCGGCGATCTGTTTGATGCGTTACGCGGGCGGTTGACCCGGATTCTGGGCCGGGATTTCGCCGATAATGCACTGGCGATTGATGCCGAGCGTGATGGCATTGCCCTGACCGGATATGCCGCCCTGCCCACCTATTCGCGTGGCTCGGCCATTGCTCAATACCTCTTTGTCAATGGCCGCCCGGTGCGTGACAAGATGCTGGTGGGTGCGCTGCGCGGGGCCTATCGCGATTTCCTCAGCCGGGATCGACACCCGGCGGCAGCACTGTTTCTGGAATGCGATCCCACTCTGGTCGATGTGAACGTGCACCCGGCAAAGTCCGAGGTCCGCTTTCGCGATCCCGGTGTTGCACGCGGCCTGATCGTGTCTGCGCTACGCCATGGGCTGGCCGAGGCCAGGCACCGTGCGTCGACCACCGTTGCCGATGCCACACTGGGGGCGATGCGTCCCGAACCCACCAACGCGCGCGTCTATCAAATGAATCGCCCATCGGGATTTGCCCGCGCGGAAAGCTACAAGGCGCAGGCCCCCGGCTTTGCCGACATGCAACAGGCCTATAGCGGACGCATTGAAGAGCCCGTGGTGGAGGCCGACGATACCCCACCCCTGCAGTCTTTGCCGTTGGGGGTCGCCCGCGCTCAGGTGCATGAGAATTACATCATCGCCCAGACCGAGACGGGCATGGTTCTGGTGGATCAGCACGCGGCCCATGAACGGCTCGTCTATGAAAAGCTCAAAATCCAGATGGCAGAAAATGGCGTCGCCGCGCAAGCCCTTCTGATCCCCGAAATCATTGAACTATCCGAGGGCGATGCGACCCGCCTGCTAGAGCACGCGGATGAGTTGGCCCGCTTTGGTCTGGTCATCGAACCCTTTGGTGCGGGTTCCATCGCCGTGCGCGAAACCCCCGCCATTCTGGGGCAGGTCAATGCGCAGGCCCTCGTACTGGATATTCTGGATGAGCTGGTCGATCAGGGCAGCAGCCAGATGGTGCAATCCAAGATCGAGGCGATCCTCAGTCGCGTCGCCTGTCACGGCTCGATCCGGTCAGGCCGCCGGATGCAGGCGGATGAGATGAACGCATTGCTGCGCGAGATGGAGGCGACGCCTCATTCCGGCCAATGCAACCATGGTCGACCCACCTATGTGGAGCTGAAGCTGTCCGATATCGAACGGCTTTTCGGGCGCACATGATCCAGATTGGCGAAAGCACATATGCCCTGGGTGACCCTGTGGTTCTGGCCGCGCTGGCAGGCGGGGCGATCGTTTTGCTCGTGCTGATCCTGTTGGCGATGGCGGTGCGCGCGGCGGGGCGGTCTGCCCGGTTGACCGAACCTCTGGCGCAGCAGATCACCCATCTGGGCACCCGCGTTCAGGGCCTGAACGACGGACAACAACAACTTGCTGGCGGGTTGAACCATGTCTCCGAGGCGCAAGCCGCGTCTCAGGCCAATATGCTGAACCTGATGGAACAGCGGCTAACCCAGGTCTCAGAGAAGATGAATGAGAACCTGCACGGCTCGGCCCGGCGCACGGCGCAGAGCCTTGGCGATCTGCAACAGCGGCTGCAGGCCATCGACAAGGCGCAGGACAATATCACCAAGCTGTCGGGCGATGTGCTGACCCTGCAAGACATCCTGTCGAACAAACAAACCCGCGGGGCATTTGGAGAAATTCAGCTCAACGATATTGTGTCCAAGGCCTTGCCCAAAGACAGCTATGAATTGCAGCACACGCTGTCCAACGGCAAACGCGCTGATTGCCTGATCCACCTGCCCAACCCGCCGGGGCCGATCTGTATCGACAGCAAATTCCCGCTGGAAGCCTATGAGGCCCTGCGCAATGCCAACACGGATTGGGAGGCGAACGAGGCCGCGAAATTCCTACGCACGTCGGTGAAAAAACACATCAAGGACATTTCCGAGAAATACATCCTTGATGGCGAAACCGCCGATGGTGCGCTGATGTTCCTGCCGTCTGAGGCGGTCTATGCCGAGCTTCACGCCAACTTCCCGGAACTGGTGCGCACCGGCTTTGAGGCGCGGGTCTGGATTGTGTCACCCACCACCTGCATGGCCACGCTGCACACCATGCGCGCGATCCTGAAAGATGCGCGGATGCGCGAACAGGCGGGCGCGATCCGTCGCGAATTGGGCCTGCTCTTTGGCGATGTTGAACGACTGGGCACGCGGGTGGAGAATCTGGACCGGCATTTCAATCAGGCGTCCAAGGACATCTCGGACATCAAGATTTCAGCAGACAAAGCCGGGCGGCGCGCCAAGCGGCTGGACAATTTCGATTTCGAGGAACTGGCCCCCGAACCCGACCCGACCATCGTGCCGATCAGCAAAGACAGCTAGAGCATTTCCAATCTGACCGGATTAAAGAATTCGCCCCGCACCCCGAGGCAGCGTTTGCGAAGCATGCGCGTTCGGGATGCGGGGTGAATGCATTTGGATTGGAAATGCTCCAATCCAAACGAAAACGGGAGGCGCTGAACACGCCCCCCGCTGGTTTTTCAGATAGCCGGAGCTTACCGGTTGAGGAATTCAAGCTCGTACTTGTCCTCGACATCCGGCGCCGGGTGATCCTCGTGCAGCGATTTCACGATCCCGTAGATCATGAACAGCAGGATCACCGCGATGGGAAGGCCCGCGACAATCGAGGCGGTTTGCAGCGCGCTCAATCCTCCGGCCAGCATCAGCACACCGGCCACAATCCCCGAGGTCAGACCCCAGAAGATGCGGAACTTCACCGGCGGGTGCTCATCGCCCATCGACAACATGGTGCACATCACCAAGGTCCCTGAATCCGACGAGGTGACAAACCACGAGATCAGAAGGATCGTGATCAGCACCGTGATCGGATAGGTCAGCCATGAGTAGCCAAAGCCCTGCACCATGGTGAAGACGCCCGCAGCATAATCATTGTTCACCGCATCGACGACACCTGCGCCATAGAACAGGTCCACCCCGGCAGCAGCACCGCCAAAGACACCCATCCAAAGCATCACGACCGAGGTCGGGATCAGCAGAACGCAGAAGCAGAACTGCTTGATCGTCCGGCCCTTGGAAACACGGGCAATGAACAGGCCCACAAACGGACACCACGCGATCCACCAGCCCCAGTAGAAGATGGTCCACCAGCCCTGCCACTGCACCTCCGGGTCACCGTTGATCCAGAACCCCATCGGAATGACATTCCACAGGTAATCACCCATGCCCGAGATGGAGATTCCAAGCAGGAAGGCAGTCGGCCCAAGGATGATGAACAGGATCAGCAACCCGATTGAGGCCATGACGTTGCATTCCGATAGGATGCGCACGCCCTTGCCCACGCCCGACGCCGCCGAGGCAGGTGATAATCGCAACCAAGATCAACTGATTGGTCTGGGTATTGGACATCCAGCCAAGGTTTTCCAAGCCCGCCGCAATTGGTGTCACCCCAAGGCCCAGCGAGGTCGCCAGACCAAAGATCGTTCCAAACACCCCGATCAGGTCCACCAGATGGCCCCATGGCCCATAGATGCGTTCCTTCAGTACCGGATAAAGCGCCGTGCGCAGGGTCAGCGGCAAGTCGTACCGGTAAGAGAAATAGGCAAGACTAAGCCCGACCAGCACGTAAAGCCCCCAACCATGGAAGCCCCAGTGAAAGTTGGTCACCGTGACGGCCGAAATGGCGGCATCCACACTTCCGGCCTCAAGCCCGGCACGCTCCATAAAGGGGCTACCCTGGATGTGGAACATCGGCTCGGCGACGCCCCAATAGATCAGAGCCGAGCCAAGGCCCGCGCTGAACAGCATACAGATCCAGGAGAAGGTGGAGAAATCCGGCTCGTCATCGTCCTTGCCCAATTTCACATCGCCAAAGCGGCTGACCATCAGCCAGATCACAAAGAACAGCGCGGCATTCACCACAATCACATAGAACCAGTCCATCGTATTGATGATAAAGTCTTTCCCCGAGGCGAAGACCGCGCTGGAGCGTTCCACATCCATGATCGTATACGCCACAAAACCGATGATCATCACCATCGACATGATGCCCATCAACGGGTTCATCCCCTTGAAGAGGCCGGATTTCGCAACAAAAGACCTCTGCGTGATTGCGCTATTTGGGGATTTATTGATTTTTGAGCCGGCTTTTGGGTTCCGCCTCTGGATTTGAGGCGGATTGGTTTTGCGGGTTTGGTTTACGCGATTGCCTGGGTTTGTTGGTTGAGAGTTATTTTGTTTGCGGCCTTGAGGAGGTTCTGCGAGATGGCGGCCATGACCATCTGCGCATGGGTTTTAGCGACACCAAAGTAGCGCGCGCGGTGTAGACCGAAGAGACGTTTCATCGTGCCAAAGCACTGCTCAACCCGGAACCGACGTTTGGAGATTTGCTTGTTGAAACGTTTCTCGAA
Source organism: Roseovarius sp. (assembly GCA_965207105.1). Lineage (GTDB taxonomy): Bacteria > Pseudomonadota > Alphaproteobacteria > Rhodobacterales > Rhodobacteraceae > Roseovarius. The sequence continues at coordinate 54,388 of CBDBLS010000023.1, forward strand.
CTGGCGCAAAGGGCGGTTCCGTGCAGCCTTGCGCATGATGCCATCGCGGTGCTGTCCTTTCAGGGCGGCTCTGTTGGCTTTGCCCGCGTAGGCCTTGTCGGCCAATACGCGCTGCGCACTGGCCCCCTTGATCATCGTTTTGAACTCCGGGCTTTCGCCCGCATTGGCGGGCGTGACATGCACCTTGTCGATGTACCCCTCTTCGTCTGTGCGGGCAAAACCCTTGAAGCCCAGCGTGCACTTTGAGCCCTTCTTCACCCAGCGGGCATCCTTATCTGCGCTGTAGTGCACATCCGGGTTCTCCTGTGTGTCGCCTTCTTCGCGATCCTGCGGCGCCTCGATATGGGTCCGCGGGCGGGCGGCGCTCTCTATCAGGGTTGCGTCGATAATCGCCGCCTCGGCTTCCTGGAGCTTGAGGCCGTGTTTCTCGATCTGTCGGCAAACCTCGGCGAGAAGATCATCATAGACACCAGCGTGAACCAATGCATTGCGAAATCGACAGTGGGTGGTCTCATCTGGCACAGGGCCATGTAGATCAAGCCCGCAAAACAGCATGAAATCCAGCCGGACCTTTAAGGCACGTTCAAGCTTCGGGTCCGACAAGCCATGCCACTGACCCACTAACAGGCACTTGAACAAAACAAGAGGTGTATAGCCGGAAGGACCCAAACCAGACCGTCCAGGACCGCGGTTCAGAATGGCGGAAAACTCACCCCAGTCCAAAAGCGCATCGATCTTGAAAAGCGGGTCTTCAAATCCAATCCGATCCGTCGCTTCACGTAAAAACAGATCCATATCGCCATCCAAATCCGATTGGCCTAAAGATATCAAAATCTAAAGTTTGGCGGAACCCTGAATTATGCAGAGGTCTTAACAAGATTATCAGGCTTGTTTGTCGTTGTATACTCCTTCGCCTGAATTGGCCTGAGATTTTGAGCCGGGATCAGTTTGTAATCCTTGAACGGGACAACGCGGAAGTTGTCTGTGACGGTGTCTCGGAACCCGGTCCATTTTGCCGGTAAGGTTTTTCGGAAGAAATCAGGAATGGCCTCTGTGAACTGATCGAATGTGGCGTAGTGACGATTGTGGGTGACCCATTTGTGCATGACGCCCCGGAGACGTTCAATCGGATTGAGGTGGGGTGCATATGGCGGCAAAAAGTGCAGCTTTACACGGCGTTCAGAACTCTCGAGCCAGGGCTGGAGTATTTTGGCGTGGTGATAACGCGCATTGTCGACAAAAACATGGATGGTTGTTTTGGTTGGATTGTTGCGCTCCGGCTTTTCCAGCATGGCCCGTGTTGTTCGGGCATTGATCTTCCCGCCTTCCACAAAGGTGAACCGGAACGTTTCAAGATCAAGCGCGCCCTGAATATTGAGGCGCCTGCGCCCCGATGTTGCCTTCAGGGCCGTCTTTTGCCCCTTCGGGAACCAGCCATGGGCGGGACGGCTCCGATGCTCCGGATGTACAGCATCGGAGAAGACCACCATCCCATCCGCCCCCAACCCGGACAGCAAAGCTTCATACATGGCGATAAACGCCGCCTGTTTGACTTCATCGGCCTGTGCAGGCGGCAATCGTGGCTTTTTATACTCAAACCCCGGACGACGCATCAATCTCGCGGCCCCCGAGGGACTGTAGCTCTGCCCGTATTCCGCCGGAACATACGCACAGACCTCGTCTACGTTCCGTGCCGGGTTTTCGGTGAAACGGGCTTTCAGCCCCTGCTCCTGCGTAACACTCAAGTGTCCCTGCCGCTGGCTGTAATCTTTCAGGCCAAAGAACGACAGCCCCGCACCGGAAAAGGCAAATCGCCACTCCGTCAAAACTGTCGGGCCAATATCAAGTATCCCGCAGACCAATTTGGCATCATAGCCCGCATCCAGAAGCAAAAACGCACGGGCACGCTTCCACACGAGTGCGTCCACTTTACGGCGACGACAAATCGCTTCAGGCGCCGCGCGGTCCCCGCATGTGAGGCTGAATGTCTTATGATGTTTGACCATGCCAGGAGGATGCACGTCCCGATACAAAACGATATGCGGCGAATCGACTCACCGACAAAAATTCTCAGGTCAATTCAGGCGGAGGAGTATATCACTCATTTTTCTAACCTTTCTGTCCCATTGTTCCGGCTTAACGAACCGTTCCGGCGGCACCTTGGCGCGCCCCGGCTGCTTTCCAGATATCAAACGCCTCTTCCAGACGGCCATGATTGGCGGCCCACCATTCGGCGTCGGACAGGATGAAAAGTTTGTCGTCATAGGCTGGCCCGTTCGGGATTTGGGCCAATGTGTCATCAGACAGTAACGCCAGAGACGAATTGCGGGTCGGACCATTGGGCAGATGCGAGACCATATTCGCCAGCGCCTCGGTGCTTGAGGCATAGCGGATAAACTCGACCGCCGCGTCCTTGTTGCGGCTGCCTTTCGGGATACCGAACAGATCAAGTTCGATCACCCTGCCATCCATCTTCACCTCAAAATCGGCCCCCTCTTCCTGAGACGCCGTTGCCCCGGTCGTGGCCCAGATCATCGACATGGACACATCGCCCGCATTCAACATCCGTACCGGTTGGCGCCCCGATTGCCAAAGCTGCAGACCGGGTCGGATTTCATCCATCTTGGCCAGGGCCTGTTCGACCCCTTCGGAGGTTTCCAATGTTGCATAGACATCCTCGCGCGCCACGCCATCGGCCATCAGAGCCCATTCCATGATCACCGTTGGATCATCGCGAATGGCCCGCGCGCCGGGATAGGTTTCAGTGTCGAAGAAGTCTTCGATGCTGCCGGGCGGGCTGTCAGCAAAAGCCGAGCTGCTATGGGCAAAGGCCGTGGCCCAGACGATCACGCCAACGCCGCAATCATTCAGCGCACCATCGACGAAATCATCCGTCGCCGCCGTGCCATCCGCACCGGCGGGCAGATCAATGTCCGACAGGTTTTCCAGCAGGCCCTCTTCGCAGGCGCGCAGGGAATCAGCCTGGGTCAGGTCGACCACATCCCAAACCACATTGGCACTTTCGACCTGATCACGGATTTCGGCAATGCCACCATTGTAATGTTCAACATGCACGCGCGCGCCGGTCTCCGCCTCGTAGGGGCGCACAAACCCCAGCATCTGGCTGCACATGTAAGGCCCGGTCCAGAACGTAAACACGATCTCGGGTGCCGGAACGGCGGCAGGCAGGGTTGTCGCGGTCCCCTCACTTTCCTGCGCCTGAGCCATGCTCAGCGTTGAGGCCAGAATCGCCGCCACGGCAATCGGCCCACTGAACCCATTTTTCTTGTGTTGGATCATAAACACTCTCCCTCTGTTTCAGGCAGATGTCAGCGGCCCCCCTCGCGCATAACGTGGGGAGATCAAGTCAATCGAATCGTTTCAAAAAACGGGTCCATCCGATCTTGGTTGGATTGGTCCGCAGGCGCTGACATGGCCTAACTGATATGGTCTTCAAATGAACCATACGTCATGATGCGCGCGAATTGACGAATTCCAAAGCCTTAAACGACATCGACAAGATAGAAAGCGACGCTCAGAACAGTTTCCGGCAAAGACTTGCTCACCTTTTGAAGGCAGTTGCGCGCGGGTCTTTGTCTACATCGTCTCAAGGCAATGCCGCCGGAACGCGCGTTTCAGCATGTCCAGTTCTTCGCGCAACAAGGTCACTTCGGCGCGAATATCATAGCTGAGCGCCTCACCGGACATCAGCGCAAAACTGTTAAGCGTATCACCGCTCCGCTTGTCGCGGATCAGAAACGTCTGCACCCCGTCAGCAATCAGGTCGGCCGGGATCGGTACCCGCACAACCCACAGGTTCTCCTCGGGCTTTTCAACCACCTCGACATTGTCCACCGGGCTTTGCAGATGCGTCACCTCGATCTCGGGCTGGAAATTTCCGGCCCCGTCATAGGTCAGCACCCCCTCCCACACGCCCTCAAACAGGCGGGTCTTGGTCAGTGTCACATCACTCATTGCAGCGTCTCCGTCAAAGCTGTGGACCTACAGTTCCGCCCGCGGGCTGCGGCTAAAGGTCAGATCGCGCAGGGTCACCTGGCTCATCTGCGGGTTCTCGAAAATCAGGTCGATCCAGGCGCGTTCCAGCCGTTTTTCGTTCAGATTGGAATAGGCCAGATCAAATTCGACCATACAGTCCACTTCATTCAGAGGAAGTTCGCGCACGATCTGTTCGGTATTGGGACCGTGTTTGATGTTCAGCCGGGCAAAGATTTCCAGCGGCTTTTCCATTTCAACAATCGTATCCATGCGGATCAGGTGCCGCTTTTGCAGCCCCTGCACCGCAGTTTCGGGCATATCCAACACCAGCGACAGGAACGAGCCATCAAAGTTAAACACGTCCATGCGCAGCCCGTAAGGGGCCAGATCGGCCTCGCGGCTGTTACGCACCTGGCGCAGCGTCAGTTCAGATTGTATACAATCGTGAAACAATGCAACTTCGCTGCCCAGCATGGATTTGCTTTCGACCGACGACATACCCGGCATCGCCAGCGGTTCGCGCCACAATGCAGGACGCCAGGACCAATCGGTCCCATGCGGTTTGGGAAAGGCGTTCGAGCCGATCATCGGCAGCGCAAGCCGATTATCTGAAACCGAAATAACTTCGTTCAGTAAATACCTTAGCTGGCGCGCGCGAGCGTTCCAGCCGCAAAAGCGAATGCTTCATCGTCGACGAATTGCGCGCAGCGCGGCCCCAGCGGCGCAGACCCCGGCGATGAACCATCCAGTCCAGTAGTGATGAACGCAGTTTCATATGCTCGGATCCGTCTTGTCCCTACCCCGGTCTAACGGGCCGGGCTTTCCATAGCATTAATCACATTCTGGAAACAATCCACCCGTAACGCGACCAAACGCTTCAAAACGTTTCGAATTCACCCTGAGGCACCACGTTAACTCAGAACGAGCGCAACAGCCAAAATGCCGTGCACGTTGCGTGAAAATCTGTGTGTCAGGTTTTTCTTGGACCGTTTTGGGTTTTCACTCGGCTGCGGGAACTGGCGTTGCGGGCGTAAAGTCTTTGACCGGGCTGAGGTCGCGCAGGATCCCGGCCATCCGCAGAATCAGACGTCGGCCATCATCCCCGGCCAAAGAGCTTCCCTTGGGTCCATAGACCGCCACCCCCACCACATGGCCATTGATCAGCATGCCCCTTCGCCAATAGCGCGGATCGCCGTCGGCCAATACGGCATTGCCGCCCTCTGACAAATGTACATACGAAATCCCGTCGCCATCCTCTTGCGCCAACATCTTGGCAGAGGCGGCAAGGGCGCTGAGACCGGCGGCACTGGGCTGCGCTGCTCCAAGGCCACGTGGCAAGATCGATACGGTGATGACTGCCGGAGCCACCGCTGTACCGATGGTGCCCGTCAGGCTTTCGCAGCTTGCAATCAGGGCAAAGCTTCCATCGACACCCCGGCGCAGGCTTTGCCGGTCGATACAATAGCCCGGCGGCCCCTCAACCACGACATTACCGCGAAACAAGGTCACTTGTTTGAAAGGGGGCGGACCCGAGGGCTCCGATTTGGGCGCGCCTAAAAACCCAAAACCGCCCTCTGTGCCCTCGCCGATACAGGCTGCCAATGGCAGAGTCAACCCAAGCGCAAGCCCCGGGGCAGCCCAGCTAAAGCGTCTCGCCCTAACCCAGACGCGCTTTGTTAAGGCAAGACGCACGCAACTTAGTTGTATTGCACGGTGTTTCGCGAAAAGCAATGAGACTGGTTTTTCGCGAAACGCTTTAGATATCCATGTAGACATGGCGTTCGGCTTTCCCACCGGGATGGGTGACGGCACCTTTGTATGTCGCCCCAACCTGCTGAGCAAACTTCCACAATGCGCCCGAGGCATACATGGTTTCACGCGGGCCTTTCCACGCGTCTTTGCGCTTGGTCAGCTCCTCATTGGACAGATCAACGCTGAGCGTGCCTTTGATGGCATCAATGGTGATCACATCGCCATTTTGCAGCAGGGCGATCGGCCCACAATGCGCCGCTTCAGGGCCAACATGACCCACGCAGAAGCCACGCGTCGCGCCCGAGAACCGGCCATCGGTGATCAGCGCCACCTTCTTGCCCATGCCTTGCCCCGACAGGGCCGCTGTCGTGGCCAGCATTTCGCGCATCCCTGGACCGCCCGAGGGGCCTTCGTTGCGGATCACGATCACTTCGCCTTCGGCGTAACCACGTTCCTGCACCGCCTTGAACGCGTCTTCTTCGCATTCAAAAACCCGCGCCGGGCCAGTGAACACCTGGTTCTGACTGGGGATGCCGGCCACTTTCACAATCGCGCCTTCGGGGGCCAGATTGCCTTTCAGGCCAACAACACCGCCGGTTTTGGTCAGTGGGGCATCAATCGGATAAATCACTTTGCCGTCCGCTTCGCGGTCGATCAGGTCCAGTTCCTCGCCGATGGCGCGCCCCGAGGCGGTGATGCAATCTTCATGAATCAGCCCGGCCTTGCGCAGCTCTTTCATCACCACCGGAATGCCACCGGCATCGTAGAGATCTTTGGCCACATAGGCCCCGCCCGGTTTCAGATCGACGAAATAGGGCGTGTCATGGAAAATCTCGCAGACGTCATCGAGGTAGAACTCGATCCCGGCCTCGTTGGCAATCGCGGGCAGGTGCAGCCCGGCATTGGTGGACCCGCCGGTACAGGCCACCACGCGGGCGGCATTTTGCAGGGATTTCAGCGTCACCACATCACGGGCGCGGATGTTTTTCTCAAGCAATGTCATCACGGCACGGCCCGACGCCTCGCCATATTGATCGCGGCTTTCATAAGGGGCGGGCATGCCTGAGCTGTTCATCAGGGCAAGGCCAATCGCCTCGGACACGCAAGCCATAGTGTTGGCGGTGAACTGCCCGCCACAAGCCCCGGCGGAGGGGCAAGCAACACGCTCCAGCACGGTCAGGGCTTCCTCGGACAGGGTACCGTTCTGATGGCGGCCCACCGCCTCGAACATATCCTGCACGGTCAGGTCGCGGTTTTTGTATTCCTCGGGCACCGAGGTCACGTCAGGCGCGCGGCCCGGCAGGATCGACCCGCCATAGATGAACACCGACGGAGTGTTCAGCCGCACCATCGCCATCATCATACCTGGCAGCGACTTGTCACAGCCCGCAAGGCCAACAATCGCGTCATAGCAATGGCCGCGCATGGTCAGCTCAACCGTGTCGGCAATCGCCTCCCGGCTGGCCAGCGAGCTGCGCATCCCCTCATGCCCCATGGCGATCCCGTCGGTAACGGTGATGGTGGTGAACTCGCGCGGGGTGCCCAGCGCCTGCTTCACACCCATCTTCACCGCCTGCGCCTGACGATTCAGCGAGATGTTGCAGGGCGCGGCCTCGTTCCAGCAGGTGGCGACGCCGACCAATGGCTGGTGAATCTCTTCCTCGGTCATGCCCATCGCGTAGTAGTAAGACCGGTGCGGGGCCTTGGATGGGCCTTCGGTCACGTAACGGCTGGGCAGTTTGGCTTTGTCAAACTTGGTCATGGCGGCTCCCCTGAAATACTTGCGCACCGGAATAGGACGTTGGCGCGCGCGACACAAGCGGTCGGCAGCCTTGATCTTCGATTTTTCAGAGGCTTGGAGGGTCTTGCATTGCACCCCCTGCCGCCCGCCGATAGCGTGAAAGCCATGTCCTATCTCCCCCACGAAAACCTTGTCGCCCCTGCCCGCCCGACGAATGAGGTGATCCGGCTGATCATCGGCGCTGTTTCGGTGGTGGTGGTCTTTATTCTGCTGGGCATGGTCTATACCGGGGTAGAACGCGCGGTGCTGCCGCCGGATGTGTCAAACCAGTTGCGTCAGGATCTGATCACCAGCACCACGCCAGCCTCGACTTTGGTGAACCTGTTTTTCTTTGGGCTGATGACTCTCTCTCTGGCTATCGTGTTGCGGATGATCCATTCGCGATCCCTGATCAGCCTGATCGGGTATCCACCGCTTGCAATCTGGCAATTCTGGCTGGTGGCCCGCGCGCTGGTCGGCCTCTACATCGCGGTCTATGTTTTGACCGCATTCCTGCCCATGCCCGAACCGCTGCAAACCACGCTCAACATGGATTTTGGCACATGGCTTTTGCTGCTGCCCCTGACCCTGCTCGGCCTGCTGATCCAGACCTCGGCCGAAGAACTGGTGTTTCGCGGCTATCTGCAAAGCCAGTTGGCCGCGCGGTTTTCCAACCCCGTGGTCTGGATCGTCCTGCCCTCGATGCTGTTTGCCATGCTGCATTACGATCCCGAGGTGCTGGGACGCTCAGCCTGGCTGATCGTGATCTGGGCCGGATGTTTTGGTATGGCTGCCGCCGATCTGACAGCGCGCTCGGGCACATTAGGCCCCGCCATTGCGCTGCACCTGACCAACAACATACTCGCCATCGCCCTGACGGCGCCGGAAGACAACTTTGATGGGCTGGCGCTTTATATCTATCCGTTTTCCGTGTCCGATGCCGATATCATGCTGGCCTGGATGCCGGTTGAAATGATGATACTGCTGTGCACCTGGCTGGTGGCGCGCCTTACATTGCGCTGCTGATTGCAATTTCCGCCGCACAGGATTATTTCGGTCCGGCAACAATGCCAAAGGGTTCATCCCGCATGAACTGGATCACCAACTACGTGCGCCCACGGATCAACTCGATCTTTTCACGCCGTGAAATACCGGAAAACCTGTGGTCCAAATGCGATGAGTGCGGCACGATGCTGTTTCACCGCGAGCTGAGCGAGAACCTGCATGTCTGCACCAGCTGCGGCCATCACATGGCGATCAGCCCACGGGATCGCTTCACGGCCCTTTTTGATGGCGGCACCTTCGCCGAGATCGCCGTGCCCGAGCCAAAGGCCGATCCGCTGCAATTCCGCGATCAAAAGAAATACCCCGACCGGATGAAAGCCGCCCAAAGGGACACCGGCGAGAAAGAGGCGATGCTGGTCGCCACTGGCGAAATCGGCCGCACGCCCATCGTGGCCGCCGCGCAGGACTTTTCCTTCATGGCCGGATCCATGGGTATGTATGTGGGCAATGCGATCATCACGGCCGCTGAACAGGCAGTAAAACTAAAACGCCCACTGATCCTGTTTTCCGCTGCGGGCGGCGCGCGCATGCAGGAAGGCATTCTCAGCCTGATGCAAATGCCGCGCACCACGGTGGCCGTTCAAATGCTCAAAGAGGCCGGGTTGCCTTATATCGTCGTACTGACCCATCCCACCACCGGGGGCGTCACCGCGTCTTATGCGATGCTGGGCGATGTGCATATTGCCGAGCCCAACGCGCTGATCTGTTTCGCCGGGCCGCGGGTGATCGAACAGACCATCCGCGAAAAACTACCCGAAGGGTTCCAACGCGCCGAATACCTGCTGGATCATGGTATGCTGGACCGCGTCACCCGCCGCACCCATATGCGCGACGAATTGATCACCATCACCCGCATGTTGCTGGGCCTGCCCCCTGCCGTGGCGGGCGATCTGTCGCCGCCCAGTGAAGAGACAGCCGAGGCACCCGCCTCTGAGGAGCCGGCAAAGGAATGAGCGGGGCCAAGTCTGACCTCATCCTCGAGAGGATGATGGCGCTGCACCCCAAGATCATCGACCTGACACTGGACCGCGTCTGGCGCCTGCTGGACGCGTTGAGCAATCCGCAAAATGATCTGCCCCCGGTGATCCATATCGCGGGCACCAATGGCAAAGGCTCGACCCAGGCGATAATCCGCGCGGGGTTTGAGGCGGCTGGCAAACGCGTGCATGCCTATACCTCGCCGCATCTGGCACGGTTTCATGAGCGCATCCGCCTGGCGGGCGACCTGATCTCCGAGGATCACCTGACCAAGGTGCTGGATGAATGCTATGCCGCCAATGGCGGCGAGACCATCACCTATTTTGAGATCACCACCTGCGCCGCCTTGCTGGCCATGGCCCGCGCACCCGCCGATGTCACACTGCTTGAGGTCGGCCTTGGCGGGCGGTTGGATGCCACCAATGTGATTGAGAAACCCGCGCTGACGATCATCACGCCCATCTCCATGGACCACGAGCAGTTTCTGGGCGACACCATTGCCAAGATCGCAGGCGAAAAGGCGGGGATCATCAAACGTGGTATACCCTGTATTGTCGGCCCGCAGCATGAGGGCGCCGAAGAGGTGATCGAGACGCGCGCACGCAGCCTTGGCGCACCGATCATGGCGCATGGTCAGCACTGGCATGTGTCCGAGGAACGCGGGCGGCTGGTCTTTCAAGACGAAGATGGCCTTCTGGACCTGCCCCGGCCCGCGCTTCCCGGCGCGCATCAGATTGAAAATGCCGGCGCTGCGCTGGCCGCCCTGCGTCATTTGCAGATGGGTGAGGCGGCCTGTGAAGGCGCAATGACCGGGGCCAACTGGCCTGCCCGGATGCAGCGCCTGAAAACCGGGCCGCTGATCGAGGCTGCGGGCGGTGCCGATCTGTGGCTGGATGGCGGACACAATGCCGCCGCCGGTCAGGCGCTGGCCAGACATCTTGCCACCCTGCCGCAGCGACCCACGCATCTGGTCTGTGGAATGCTGAACACCAAGGACGTCACCGGCTATCTGTCGCCGCTGGCCAAACAGGCACAAAGCTTGAGCGCCGTGTCGATCCCCGGTGAGGCCAGTACATTGCCCGCCGCGGACACCGCGCGCGCCGCCCGGGATTGCGGATTACCCGCACGCGAGGCCGACAGTGTCGAGGTCGCCATACGCCAGATCATTGCCCAAGACCCAAACAGTCGCATTCTGATTTGCGGCTCACTCTACCTTGCCGGGAACATCCTGCGCGAAAACGGCTGATGGGTGACATAATACCAGCGGCCTTAATGTCTGACTCACTTTTGTGATTTCAAATTTACTGCATTTCTGAATCAATGGCCTCCAGAAGCAAGGAGGTGCTCATGGGTGGGGCAGTCAAGATTACGCGCACAGATATGTCCGCGCAAGATTTGCGTTGTGCTGCAAAGCGAACCAGGGATGGTCGTGTTGTCCGTCGAATACTCGCCATAGCGCTGGTGCTTGACGATGTGGATCGCGCAACAGCGGCCCGTAGCAGCGGTATGGATCGCCAAACTCCCAGAGACCGGGTGCATCGCTACAATGCAGAGGGCCCTGGTGGGCTTTCTGATCGGTGTGGCAAGGGTGCAAAACCACGCCTGTCCCTGGAGCAACAGGCGCTGTTTGTGGCTTGGGTTGAGGCTGGGCCTGACCCGGCAAAAGATGGCGTAGTGCGGTGGCGCTGTGCCGATTTGCAGGTCCGCGTTGAAGAAGAATTCGACGTAAAGCTACATGAACGTACGATTGGCAAGTATCCAGCCAGGCATGGTTTTCGTCGCCTTTCCGTGCGCCCGGAGCATCCCGGAACTGATCCCGCTGCACAGCAGGCTTTTAAAAAAACTTTGCCAGCCTCATAGCCGATACCCTGCCAAAACATGCAAAGGGGAAGCCGCTTGAGGTATGGTTCCAGGATGAAGCCCGCGTCGGGCAGCAAGGAACCCTCACCCGCAAATGGGCCAGGCGTGGAACCCGCCCGCGCGCACCACGTGATACGCGCTGCAAATGGAGCTGTATCTTCGGCGCAGCCTGTCCTGCCTGTGGCACGGCGGCTGGGCTGGTCCTGCCTTACGTCAACGCCGAAGCAATGGGGCTGCATCTCGATGAGATCGCAAAGACAATCGCACCCGGCGCACATGCCTTGCTCATCATCGACGGGGCTGGTTGGCACGGAGCAAAATGCTTGCAGGTGCCAGATAATACTACACTCGTAAAACTGCCCCCATACTCACCGGAATTGAACCCAATGGAAAACGTTTGGGCCTATCTGCGGTCGAACAAACTCGCTGTCTCTGTCTTCGACACATATGAAGAAATCCTCGAAAATGCGCCCAGGCCTGGAACTTCTTTGCGAACGACCCTGAACGCATAACTTCAATCACAGATCGAGAATGGATAAAGGTCAATTAATTGGGCCGTTGGTATAAGAGCGCTTTTTTCGTGAGAACCCGCAAAAATCGAGCCCTGTGACACAAAACCGAATCACTTCATGTTGACCGATTCGTTTCTCTTCGCCTATATCTTGTGACAGCAATCACAGCGCGAGATTTGTTCGACAGATAAGCGCGCCAGGGGTTTTGGGGGAAATAGCCGTGAGTTTGACGGCAATGCACAGGCAGATCAGGCATATCGGCCTGAGACTGTCAGACACATGCTTTATGCAGGCATCCGGAACGGCTCCCCTTTGGTTTCAGGGGGTAGGTGGTAACATGATCCGCGCCGCAATCGTGTCTTTTGGGTTTCTGTGCATCACGTTGATCCTGATCATCTTACAACCTGCATCCGAACCCGCGTCCCAAACCGCCTCCGCACCAGACGACAATATCGTCACCCGGGCTGGGACCGAATACGAGGCCTATGATGCCTTGGCCGACAGCCTGTCGTTGATCAACGAAGGTGTCGAGGACACCGCACCGGGCATTGAGATCACGCCGGTCTATGCCGCCGTGGCTCCCGCGACACCCGCTGCGATCATCCCCAAACCCGAGCTGATACCCGCGCCCAAACCTGTGGCTGTCCCCTTTACCGCCGCCCCGACCCCCGAAGACGGGCTGGAGCAGCTGGTGATCACCGCGCTGACCCAGGGCCAGTCTGATGCCTATATCGATGCGCTGGTGAATGATGCGGCAACCAAAGGCAAGGTCGAGGTGCCCGAGACGCTGATCACCGAAGATGGCCGTGTCGATGATCACCGAAGATGGCCGTGTCGATACAACCTCGCTGCTGTCGGTCCTGCAGAAAAGCGGGTTGGAAGCAGGCGTCGATGAGGCCTATACCGTGCAACCCGGAGACAGTCTGGCGGCGATTTCCTATCGCTTCTATGGCAGCACCGCACAAGCACTGGACATCTATAACGCCAATCGCGGGGTTCTGACCTCGCCCAATCACTTACAGGCCGGGCTGGAACTGGTGATCCCGGCACTCTGAGTTTTCCGAACACATGGCAGGATGGAATGAGGGGCCGGTTCAACGGCCCCCTTTCTTTTTGAGTGCGCTGAAAAGGGTGGCAGCTTTGATCCCTTGGCGGTCAGCGCGTCATCCAGCCTGAACAAGGCGAGCCGCCGGGCCTGTTTCACACCCCGAGGCACCAGCGCATGATCGCCTTTTGCGCATGCAGACGGTTTTCGGCCTCGTCAAAGATCACCGAATGGGGACCGTCCATCACCGCACTTGTGGCCTCTTCCTCGCGATGGGCGGGCAGGCAATGCATGAACAGCGCATCTGGCTTGGCGTGGCGCATCAGCTCTTCGTTCACCTGATAGCCTCGCAGCATATTGTGGCGACGTTCCTTGGTGGACTGGCTGTCATGCATCGACACCCAGGTATCAGTGACCACCAGATCGGCACCCTCAACCGCCTTATGCGGGTCGCGTTCGATGATGATCTTGCTGCCGGCCTTGCGGGCCAGCCCCATGAATTCATCCTCGGGGTCCAGCTGTGCCGGGCCAGTGTAGGTCAGGTCAAAGCCGAATTGCCCGGCAGCATGCAGGAAGGAGGAGCAGACGTTGTTACCGTCCCCGGACCAGACAATCTTTTTGCCTTTGATCGGGCCGCGATGTTCCTCGTAGGTCATGACGTCGGCCATAATCTGACAGGGATGGGTGCGGTCGGTTAGCCCGTTGATCACCGGCACGTCGGCGTATTCAGCCATTTCCAGCAGCACGGATTCATCGAAGGTACGGATCATGATCAGATCAACATACCGGCTGAGTACGCGGGCGGTGTCGGCGATGTTTTCGCCGTGGCCCAGTTGCATATCCGCGCCGGACAGCAGCATGGTTTCGCCACCCATCTGGCGCACACCGACATCAAAGCTGACCCGGGTGCGGGTCGAGGGTTTTTCAAAGATCAGGGCAACCATATGCCCTTTGAGGGGTTCATCATCATCCACGGCACCGCACGGGCGACCCGCGCGGGCCGTCTTCATCGCCTGGGCGTTGTCGATGATGCCCCGCAGATCGGCGGGGTCGGTTTTGTGGATATCAAGAAAATGAGTCATGGGAGTGCTTTCGGACAGGCCGTGAAATGTGAGTATTTAGAGAACAATGAAAGGTCAGGCGGTGTTTACTTGGCGCGCGGCGGTGTCCAGTCGGCTCAGCGCCTCGGTCACCTCGTCTTCCGAGATGTTCAGAGGCGGCAGCAGGCGGATCACGTTGTCCGCAGCAGGCACGGTGATGAGATCGGCATCATAGCAGGCGTTCAGCACGTCCATGTTGGCCGCCTTGCATTTCAGCCCAAGGATCAGGCCGGTGCCGCGCACCTCTTCGAACACATCTGGGTGGGCGGCAATCAGCCCTTCAAGGCCCTGACGGAACTGACCAGAGATGCGCGTGACGTGGGCGAGGGAGTCGGGCGTGGCGACATGATCCATCACCGCACAGCCTACCGCGCAGGCCAGCGGGTTGCCGCCATAGGTGGAGCCATGCGTACCGGCTGTCATGCCCGAGGCGGCGTCTTCGGTGGCCAGCACCGCACCCAGGGGGAAGCCGCCGCCAATGCCTTTGGCGACCATCATGATATCAGGCTCAATCCCCGCCCATTCATGGGCAAACAGCTTGCCCGTGCGGCCCATGCCGCATTGCACTTCGTCCAAAACCAAAAGCAGCCCGTGTTGGTCACACAGATCACGCAAGCCCTTCAGACATTGATCAGGCAGAGGGCGGATGCCACCTTCGCCCTGCACAGGCTCAACCAGAATGGCGGCGGTGGTGTCGTCAATGGTCGCCTCCAGCGCATCATGATCGCCCCAGGGCAGATGGACAAATCCGGGCAGAAGAGGGCCGAAGCCTTTGGTCATCTTTTCGGACCCGGCGGCTGAAATCCCAGCGGACGAGCGGCCATGGAACGAGCCCTCAAAGGTCAGGATATTCACCCGCTCGGGCTGGCCTTTTTCATAGAAGTACTTGCGGGTCATTTTGACGGCCAACTCGCAGGACTCAGTCCCGGAATTGGTGAAGAACACCGTGTCGGCAAAGGTGGCATCAACCAGCTTGTCAGCAAGCGCTTGCTGCTGGGGGATGTGATAGAGGTTCGAGGTGTGCCAAAGCGCATTCGCCTGAGTGGTCAACGCCTCGACCAGCGCAGGATGTGCATGTCCTAACGCATTGACGGCAATCCCGGCCCCCAAATCCAGAAAACGTCGGCCATCCGCCTCGATCAACCAGCTTCCTTCGCCTTTGACAAAGGTCAGGGGTGCACGTGCATAGGTGGGCAGAACGGACGGGATCATATCGGTATCCTTCAAATCAGAAGCCATGTGAGTGCCGCAAGGGCAGCTTCAAGTCAATCATTTGGGGGTTTTGGCGCGAATACGCCGGGATCAAACAGAAACAAGACGACGGGCGTTAGCTGCGTCGGCGTCGGGTTTCAATATGTGCAAAACGTTCGATCATGCGGAGCTGATAGAAGGTTGGGCCGCGAAAGGGAAGCGAAAAACCGTCGCACTCCCCCCTAGCTTGTGTCCGCCCGCAGGCAGGCCCGAATCCATTTCGCGGCCGAGCGATAATGCGAAGGGCCCGCCGCTTCGGCCCATCGGCCCGGCGTCCAATAGTTATTCGCGCCCTTCATCGGTCCGCTATAAAGTGCCTCGTCGCTGTGCATTTGCAGGAAGGTCAGTAAGGCCTGATGCGACGCGGCAAGATGATGACGCGCATGATCCCAATCAAGCCCGTTCTGTTGCGCCCTGAGATCGGCATTATAGGCCTTGAGATCAGACCACTTGTATCCGGCGGCGGGAAAATGCACCTCTTTTCCGACTTTACCATCGGCGTACCAGCCAAAGAACAGCTGTATCCAATGGGCACGGTGGGCGATGATATCTTTGAATGAGCAGTCATCGTCGCGCTTTTGCATGGCCTGCGCATCGGACAGGTTGGCGATCAATTCATGCAGTTTGGCAAATTCCTTTTCGGTCACAGCGATCAGGTCGGCCTTGGTTGTGGCAGCGGGCATGGTGGGTCTCTCCTGTTGGGGGCGGGGAATAAGTATATACCTTGTGGGCCTCCGCTACCTTGATCCCGCGCAATAGAGCGATTGCCTGAACCAGCACGCTGTGCGATGGGCAGATCATGTACACGCCGCGCGATCAGAACCCCGGGCTTGCTGCCCTTTTGACCCTGGCTGCAGCGGCGTTTGCCGCAGGCACCACCCTCTTGGCCAAAGCCCTGGGCACCGGCGCAGTGGGACCCGAGATGCATGCGTTACAGATCAGCCATGGGCGGTTCCTGTTTGCGTTGATCGCAATTGGCGCGGTGACGGCGGTGATGCGGCCCCGTTTCACACGTGTGCATCTGAAGCTGCATGTGATCCGCTCGGGCCTTGGCTGGGGCGGGGTCAGCCTGATGTTTGCCGCTGCTGCCTTCATCCCTCTGTCAGATGCCACCGCGATCAGTTTTCTTAACCCGGTCTTCGGGATGATGCTGGCGATTCCTCTGTTGGGCGAAAAGGTGGACCCCGTGCGGTGGGGTGCGGCGGTGATTGCCCTGATCGGTGCCGTGGTGCTGACGCGGCCCGGTGGTGGCGCGCTGGAGTTTGGCGCTTTGCTGGCGCTGGGGGCGGCGATCCTGCTGGGCAGCGAGCTGATTGCAATCAAGTTGCTGTCAGGGCGCGAAAACCCGGTGCAGATCCTGCTGATCAACAATGTGATCGGGTTGATCATTGCCACGGTCGCGGTGCTGTTTGTCTGGCAGGTACCGACGCCAGCCCAATGGGCGGCTCTGGCGGGGATCGGTTTTCTGATGGCCGGCGCGCAGGCGTGTTTCGTCAATGCGATGGCGCGGGCCGATGCCAGTTTCGTCGCACCGTTCTTTTATGCCGCGCTGGCGTTTGCGGCGCTTTATGATGCTGCGGTGTTTGGCGTGATTCCCGATGCGATCTCTGTGATTGGGGCGTTGATCATCCTGGCGGGCGCGGGGCTTTTGGTCTGGCGTGAGGGGCGGTTGAAGACGCGGTGATTGGCGGCTAGGGTCGCCCAGTCTGCCCCCGGAGGAGAGCCCCATGTCACGCAGCAATCACACCCTGTCGCCCGCCACCAAACTGGCGCAGGCCCTGCGCTATCTCGATGATGAAACAGGCGCAATTGTGCCTGCTATTCAGCCCTCGGCGACCTATGCGCGTGATGCCAACTACGAGTTGCGCAAAACCTATATGTATCGCCGCGATAGCAATGCGACGACCGAACAGGCCGAGGCGATCATCGCCGATCTGGAAGGGGCACAAAGCGCGATGCTGTTTGCCTCGGGGATGTCGGCCTGCACGGCGGTGATCGAACATCTGCCCGCCCATGCCCATGTGGTGGTGCCCAAGGTGGTGTATCACGGCGTGTTGGATCAGTTTCAGACATTTGCCGCCAAGGACCGGCTGGATGTCAGCTATTATGCCGCTGGTGATTTGGACGACATGGCCAGCAAGCTGCGTCAGGGTGAAACCGCGCTGGTCTGGGCCGAGACGCCGAACAACCCCAATTGGGACGTGACCGATATTGCTGCCGCTGCCGAGATTGCCCATGGCGTGGGAGCCAAGCTGTTCACCGATTGCACCGGCACGCCACCTTGTGCTGTTCGGGCGTTAGAGCTGGGCGCGGATATCTCGTTTCATTCGGCGACCAAATATCTCAACGGCCATTCGGACGTGACTGCCGGGGTGTTGTCGGTCAAACAGACCGGGGCGTATTGGGACGAAATCGAGCATGTGCGCAAACTGCACGGCACGGTTCTGCATTCCTTTGATGCGTGGTTATTGATCCGTGGGATGCGCACGCTGATGCTGCGCTTTGAGCGTGCGACCGAGAATGCGCTGGCTGTGGCCGCGCATCTGGAAGCGCACGCAGGCGTCGAGGCGGTCATGTATCCCGGTCTGCCGTCGCACCCCGGCCATGAGATTGCCAAACGCCAGACCGGCGGGGCCTATGGCGGGATGTTGTCGATCATCGTCAAGGGCAGCGAACAGACCGCGATTGATGTCACCCGGTTCTGCGAGGTGTTTTATCCGGCCACGTCACTGGGCGGCCTCGAAAGCCTGATTGAGCATCGCAAGACCGTCTCAGGCGAGGGCTTTCCGGTGCACCCCGGCTGTTGCGTCTGAGCATCGGGATCGAGGATGCAGGGGATCTGATCCGCGATCTTGATCAGGCGCTGGAACGTGCAGGGGCTTAACGTCACCCTTGATTTGGCGGCGATGATTTTGCGTAACTGACGGCATGAAGGACAGATCATGTCACTAACCATACTTGTTCCGATGGTCGTGCTGGGCATCGCGGGTATCGCGCTGTTGTTGCATGTGCTGGGCCTGTCACAGCGCAAGCTGTTTGGCGATGTGGCCGAGGCCCGTGTCGCGTGGCTGGATGAGTTCCCTGAGGATGTGCCAACCCGCGTGGCGCTCAGCCATGATCATCTGGCCGCTTTAATAGATACCGAAAAGGGCCACGGGATCGTTTGGCCAATGGGGGCGGACAGCACCGCACGGTATCTGGACGGGGCGACAGTGACGCGTACGGCGACGGGCCTCAGGATCGACTTGCCGGATTATACGGCCCCCCGGATTGACCTCCAGCTAGACGCAGAAGAGGTGGCGAGTTGGCCGACGCTGATGGAGACGACCCCATGACCGATATGATCAGCTACCCGGATGTCACCCAGATGGCGGTGCCGTTCTTTATCGCCGCAATCCTGATCGAGCTGGTCTGGATCGTGATCAGGCGTCGCGGCGGGCGGTACGAAACCCGCGATGCGGTGACCAGCCTGATCATGGGCGCGGGCAACGTGGCCAGCGGCATTCTGCTGGGCTTTATCGCCTGGGCGTTCTTCCTGTTATTATGGGAGATCACGCCGCTGAACCTAAGCAGAGATTCTTGACTTGTCCCACGGATGGCCTTTGCGCTCGCTATTTCGGTTTTTGACGCTGTGGTGAATGGTGTTTTCGAGGTCGTCGACATCGCTGAACGTCTGGTGTGCCGGTTCGGTCGCTTTGAGCGCTTTCCATGCCGGTTCGATGTCGTTGAGCTCGGGAGCATATTCAGGCAGCCATTCAACGGTAAGCCAATGATCACGTTCTTCCAGCGCCGTGCGGGTCAGCTTGCCGGTATGGACCGGTCCGTTGTCCAGAACCGGTACAACAGGCTTCTCCGGCCTGCCCGGTGCCGGAGCAAAAAGCCGATCCAGTTCAGCCGGCAAGTCAATGAAATCACTTGAACGCCTGGTGCGCGACGTGGTGACGGTGAGTCGGTTCGCGGCATAATCAAGCGCGCCCATTATGGCGATCCTTGATGCCTGACCAGGCGCGGGAATGCGCAAATCAGTGCCGCGACGCGCCCACGCACGGGCCAGATAAGGATGTGTCAAAGCCTCGCTCTCATCAGCAAAAAGAAGCATGATGTCTCCGGCCCTTGCCTGTTGTTTCAAAAGCCTGAGCCGTACCCCCGCACGATCCACGGCCTGCGCATCCTGTCGGCCTTTCAGGGTATGCCGGGGCCTTTTGCAGACAAAGCCCCCTTTTTGAGAGCCTTCGACAGTTGCGGGCGACTGATCGGGATGCCCTCACACCGCTCAACCTCGGCGGCCAGCCGTGACAATGTCCAGTCGGGGCGATCCTGCGCCGATGCTTCAAACAGTGGCGCGGCCACACGCAAAGCGGTTTGTGTCTTTACCGGCTCCGGACCGGGTGCCCTGCGGGTCCTCACCGCATCAATCCCGCCCTTCATGACATCACTGCGCCACTGGCGGACCGTATCCTCGCGAACACCAAAAGCCTGCGCAATCCGACCCGCTGTCCAGCCTTCCAGCGTCAGAAGAACAGCCCGCGCCCGATCCGCCTCACCACGATCCAAACTCCCGGACAAGGTTTTGAGCGCATCCCGATCTGCCTGCGTTGCTCTGACCTTCGGTGTTCCCGCCATTGCGCTCCTCCCACATATGCGAAGGCTGAATCACAGGCAAGACCGTGGGACAAGTCAAAAAAGATGCTTAGGCACCTCCGTTGGTGTGGTCCTGCTGTGCTTTGTGCTGGATGATCTGCGCTATTACTGGGTGCATCGCTTTGGGCATCGCATCCGCTGGGTCTGGGCATCCCACGTCAATCACCACTCGTCCCAGCACTACAACCTGACCACCGCTTTGCGGCAGACATGGACGGGCACGTTCACGTTCATGATGGTGGTGCGCGCGCCGCTGATCCTGCTGTGGTTTCACCCGGCGCTGGTGCTGTTTTGCGGGGGATTGAATCTGATCTACCAGTTCTGGATTCACACCGAGGCGATCGGCAAGATGCCCAGATGGTTCGAGGCGGTGATGAACACGCCCAGCCACCACCGGGTGCATCACGGGCGCAATGCGCGGTATTTAGATGCCAACTATGCCGGTGTTTTCATCATCTGGGACAAGATGTTTGGTACCTATGTGCCCGGGTTGGAGGAGGAGAAGCCGGATTACGGGCTTGTGCGCAATCTGGGCACGTTCAATCCGATCCGCGTGGCGTTTCACGAATGGGTTGGCATCTGGCGGGACATCCGGCAACCGGGGCTTAGCTGGCGGGATCGGCTGATGTATTGCGTGATGCCCCCGGGGTGGAGCCATGATGGCAGGCGCGAGACGTCTGCCACGATCAAGCGGCGGCATTTGCGGGATCACCCCGAGGATGCCGGGACGCCGGGGTTTTAACAGGCGGGCGTGCGCCGGCCCGCCGGGGCGGTCCGGCCCCTTGATTCCGGGCTACGGCTCTAGAATCGCAACCGAAATGCCAGTCCAGCCACGGGCGCGGTGTCATAACTTTGTTGGCTCACACGCACACCGGCGGCATTGTCTACCTTCAGTTCTCCATCAAACGCTGCGCCCACAAATCCGCTGAGCGCAAAGCCCGGGTTGGGGGCGTAATCCAGAGATAGCACGACGGGGATACTTTGATCTTCGCCGACACCGCCGGGGGCAAGTCCGCTGTTGTCCAGCCGGAACTCGGCACTCTCCACCCGCACACCAAGACCGATACTCAGCGCGTCACTGTAGCCGTAAGACAGCGTGACGCCGGGTCCTTGTGTGGCGGCGATGCCCGATCCGGTGGATAGATTCCAGAGATCATTGATGTCCCAATCGACAATCAGCGCCAGAAACGCATTAAGATCACTGCCTTCCAATTCGGAAAACGCGCCAAAGGCCGGGCCGATGCGCAAGGCGTCTGAGACCTGCCAGCTGAGTCCGGCAAAAACGCCGTAGGTGGTGCTGTCTGATATACTCGCCCCGGATTCATAGGCGCGTCTGATTTGCGGGGCGACAAAGAGACTGGCGTTCTGCCCGACGGTAAACTGCATCGGCGCCGAGATGGCCAACGCGCGGATATCCCCCCAAAGCGGGGCTGCGCCGCTTTCAAACTGATAGTATCCGTCTTGATCAAGGAGAATTTTGCGACCATTCGCGGTCAGCCTTGACAAGCGCATTTGCCATCTCGATCAGTTTTCTCATGAGCGCGGTGAGAGCGACTTTGGCAGGCTTTCCGGCTGCAATCATGGCCTGGTATTTCCTTGCGAGGTCAGGGTTGTGGCGTGCCGCGACGAGAGCCGGCATGTAAAGAGCGTCGCGCAGGAATTTACGACCGCCCTGAATGAAGGCCTTGCCGCGCCATTGCCCGGACTGTCGCGTCATGGGTGCGGGGCCCGCCGGACTGGCTGCCTTCCTGCGGTCCAGTGTTCCAATCTCTGGAAATTCGACCAGGATGGCGACGGCAGCGACCTCGCCGATGCCGGGAATGGAGCGGAGAATATCATGTGCGCGCGCCCTTTTCCGACAATCACGCAGACGCGTCCCGAGTTCATCGTCAAGAGCCGCGATCTGGCGTTTGACCTGCGTCAGGCGTGGTTTTGTCTGGCGGCGTGTGAACGCCAGAGTCTGTGTTTTCACACGGTTCAACAGCCGGGTTCTGTCCTTGACCAGGGCCATCCGCGCGATCTGCAACTCTTTGAGTTCACGTTCATTCCTGTTGTAAGGCCTGTCCGGTACCGGATCGAACGCCGAACCCATCGTGGCCAGGATGCGCGCGTCAACGGCATCTGTTTTGGCACGCGTTCCATGCGCCTGGGCAAAGCGGCGGGCCTGTAGTGGATTGATCTTCACCAGAGGCAATTTGCCTGAGCACGTCTTCTCGAAGGAGGCATGGTAAGCACCCGTTGGTTCAAAGACCACGATTTGTGGCTGTTCGCTCCCGATCCAGCGCCTGAGCGCGCGAAAGCCGGAAGCGGTGTTGTCGAATTGGGCATGTTGTCCTGTCTTGATCCGATGCACATCCAAATGCGCTTTGGAGATGTCGATCCCGATGCTGTCCTTCATTATCTTCGATGTCCTGTGCCTGTCGTGCAGAG
This sequence comes from Roseovarius sp., assembly GCA_965207105.1. Lineage (GTDB taxonomy): Bacteria > Pseudomonadota > Alphaproteobacteria > Rhodobacterales > Rhodobacteraceae > Roseovarius. Next base: position 76,798 of record CBDBLS010000023.1, read on the forward strand.
CCAGCTGCTGCTGCGTATCCGTTCAGGCCTCATGCGAAGACGGCGGCTGATCAAACTATCAAACGGTTCATTACAACCAGGCCCCTCACGATCCAGCGACCGTCGAAGCCAGTCACGCCATATATGGCGTGACTGGCTTCGCCTCAAACTTCGCATGAAATCCGGGGAAAGTCATAAGACAAGCCCCCCAATGCGCAAAAAATTGCGGGTGGATGATACGTCACCCCCCCATTCAGATCAGCATCGCCCTGATAGGCCGTCAGGCCACTGACCTCGCCGCTCCATCCAATACGCGACTGGGCAATGGCAGATGTGGCGGCGAACAAGGTTGTCACAGTAAGACCAAAACACAGAGGGATCGACATATTCATAGTGCACTCCATTGGTGGGATTGGGGGTCGTTTTTCGGGTAGGACTGGGGGCCGTTATCCGTTTCAAATAGATGACTTTTTTGGACTTTCAAAGACCACAGCGGGGAAATCCTCCGACTGCGGTCCGATGCCACGGCTGCGTGCGGCGACTGTCCCCCAAACGGGGGAGGAAGGGCCGAATCCGCTGGACAGGCCCCGCAGCCCCTGTCAGGGTTTTGATCAAATCCTGACAGTCGGAGGCGATGCTATGAAAGACGATAATTTCCTGCGTGAGATGAATGCCCGCCATTTGTGTGTAAAACGCGGAGCAATATTGGGCCACAGAAGCGGCTGCATATCGCAGTTGTAGCGGAGTAAAAGTCCGCCAGTTTGTGCCCTTCGTTTATTCGGAGGGCGGGAGATGTATTCTGTGGATATTTATAGTCGTGTGCGCCGTGCTTGTTTGAAGGACGGTATGTCTGGCCGAGAAGCGGCGCGGTTTTTCAACATGGCGTAATCAGGATCAGCACTCAGTTACCCCTGTTATTCTGGATGCACATGCAATTGAAAAGGAGACTGACCAATGGAATATTTTGCTGGTTTGGATGTGTCCATGGAAGAGACGCATATCTGCATTCTGGATCGTGAAGGGGCCCTTATTCGTGAAGGAAAAGCGAGCTCAACACCAAAAGCGATCGCTGACTTCCTCGCTTCTGGACCACCATGTGCCAAAGTTGTATTTGAAACGGGACGGATGGCACCAATGCTTTACCATGGGCTGACGGAGCTTGGTGTCCCGGTTGTTTGCATCGAGAGCAGGCAAGCATATCAGGCCCTTAAATCTCTGGCCGGCCACAAGACGGACCGCAATGATGCCCGCGGTTTGGCACACCTGGCGCGGACGGGATTCTACAAGCCGACCCATGTCAAATCACTGTCAGCGCACGCAATCCGGTCGCTGATCGCAGCCCGCAAGAAGCTGGTCGGACAGCGTGTGACGCTCGACAATCAGATCCGCGGTCTGGTCGTCGTCTTCGGCGTGCGGCTGCCACGAGCTTTGTCTCCGGCATTCAAAAACGCGGCGCTAAAAGTTAGCGATGGAGTGCCTGGCCTCCATGCCGCAATTTGCGGACTGTTCGCAGCACGCGAAGCAATCCTCGCGGCGGTTGCAGCCATTGATGGCGACATCAAAAAGATGACCCGCAAATCCGAAGTCTGCCAGCGCCTTATGACGGTACCAGGGGTCGGTCCGATCACAGCATTGGCCTTTGCCGCAGCAATTGATGATCCGTCGCGTTTCAGGAAATCGCGTGATGTGGGGGCGTATCTTGGACTGGTGCCGCGACGGCATCAATCTGGTGAAATCGACTACACGGGCAGCATCTCAAAGCGGGGCGACGTGCGCGTCAGAACGCTTCTCTATGAGGCCGCCAATGTGATGCTGACGCGGTATGCCGCTCCGCTCAAATTGAAGACATGGGCCCTCGCAATCGGTGCGCGCTCAACGATGAGAAAGGCCCGAGTGGCTCTGGCGCGTCGTCTGGCAATCATACTTCATGCCATTATGCGAGACAAAACTGACTTCCAGTCCGCGTAAGGCTTACGAGGCGACAACGAGGATTCCTAAATCAAAGTTCCCATCTGGGACGATGCCCGAGGGAGGGCGTGAGACACGGCGCCGATTCTGTAGCAACAGCCAAGACCAACGGTATGATTGCGGTTTCAACATTGCCGACCCACACCCAGCCAACCCCATCATGAACCTCAGAGTTCGAAGAGAACAAAGGCAACCTCTGACATCAAAAGCAGGAAACTCAGGAAACACGCATTGACAGATTAGAGAACAGCCGGGTTCTGTCCTTGACCAGGGCCATCCGCGCGATCTGCAACTCTTTGAGTTCACGTTCATTCCTGTTGTAAGGCCTGTCCGGTACCGGATCGAACGCCGAACCCATCGTGGCCAGGATGCGCGCGTCAACGGCATCTGTTTTGGCACGCGTTCCATGCGCCTGGGCAAAGCGGCGGGCCTGTAGTGGATTGATCTTCACCAGAGGCAATTTGCCTGAGCACGTCTTCTCGAAGGAGGCATGGTAAGCACCCGTTGGTTCAAAGACCACGATTTGTGGCTGTTCGCTCCCGATCCAGCGCCTGAGCGCGCGAAAGCCGGAAGCGGTGTTGTCGAATTGGGCATGTTGTCCTGTCTTGATCCGATGCACATCCAAATGCGCTTTGGAGATGTCGATCCCGATGCTGTCCTTCATTATCTTCGATGTCCTGTGCCTGTCGTGCAGAGCCAGCTGCTGCTGCGTATCCGTTCAGGCCTCATGCGAAGACGGCGGCTGATCAAACTATCAAACGGTTCATTACAACCAGGCCCCTCACGATCCAGCGACCGTCGAAGCCAGTCACGCCATATATGGCGTGACTGGCTTCGCCTCAAACTTCGCATGAAATCCGGGGAAAGTCATAAGACAAGCCCCCCAATGCGCAAAAAATTGCGGGTGGATGATACGTCACCCCCCCATTCAGATCAGCATCGCCCTGATAGGCCGTCAGGCCACTGACCTCGCCGCTCCATCCAATACGCGACTGGGCAATGGCAGATGTGGCGGCGAACAAGGTTGTCACAGTAAGACCAAAACACAGAGGGATCGACATATTCATAGTGCACTCCATTGGTGGGATTGGGGGTCGTTTTTCGGGTAGGACTGGGGGCCGTTATCCGTTTCAAATAGATGACTTTTTTGGACTTTCAAAGACCACAGCGGGGAAATCCTCCGACTGCGGTCCGATGCCACGGCTGCGTGCGGCGACTGTCCCCCAAACGGGGGAGGAAGGGCCGAATCCGCTGGACAGGCCCCGCAGCCCCTGTCAGGGTTTTGATCAAATCCTGACAGTCGGAGGCGATGCTATGAAAGACGATAATTTCCTGCGTGAGATGAATGCCCGCCATTTGTGTGTAAAACGCGGAGCAATATTGGGCCACAGAAGCGGCTGCATATCGCAGTTGTAGCGGAGTAAAAGTCCGCCAGTTTGTGCCCTTCGTTTATTCGGAGGGCGGGAGATGTATTCTGTGGATATTTATAGTCGTGTGCGCCGTGCTTGTTTGAAGGACGGTATGTCTGGCCGAGAAGCGGCGCGGTTTTTCAACATGGCGTAATCAGGATCAGCACTCAGTTACCCCTGTTATTCTGGATGCACATGCAATTGAAAAGGAGACTGACCAATGGAATATTTTGCTGGTTTGGATGTGTCCATGGAAGAGACGCATATCTGCATTCTGGATCGTGAAGGGGCCCTTATTCGTGAAGGAAAAGCGAGCTCAACACCAAAAGCGATCGCTGACTTCCTCGCTTCTGGACCACCATGTGCCAAAGTTGTATTTGAAACGGGACGGATGGCACCAATGCTTTACCATGGGCTGACGGAGCTTGGTGTCCCGGTTGTTTGCATCGAGAGCAGGCAAGCATATCAGGCCCTTAAATCTCTGGCCGGCCACAAGACGGACCGCAATGATGCCCGCGGTTTGGCACACCTGGCGCGGACGGGATTCTACAAGCCGACCCATGTCAAATCACTGTCAGCGCACGCAATCCGGTCGCTGATCGCAGCCCGCAAGAAGCTGGTCGGACAGCGTGTGACGCTCGACAATCAGATCCGCGGTCTGGTCGTCGTCTTCGGCGTGCGGCTGCCACGAGCTTTGTCTCCGGCATTCAAAAACGCGGCGCTAAAAGTTAGCGATGGAGTGCCTGGCCTCCATGCCGCAATTTGCGGACTGTTCGCAGCACGCGAAGCAATCCTCGCGGCGGTTGCAGCCATTGATGGCGACATCAAAAAGATGACCCGCAAATCCGAAGTCTGCCAGCGCCTTATGACGGTACCAGGGGTCGGTCCGATCACAGCATTGGCCTTTGCCGCAGCAATTGATGATCCGTCGCGTTTCAGGAAATCGCGTGATGTGGGGGCGTATCTTGGACTGGTGCCGCGACGGCATCAATCTGGTGAAATCGACTACACGGGCAGCATCTCAAAGCGGGGCGACGTGCGCGTCAGAACGCTTCTCTATGAGGCCGCCAATGTGATGCTGACGCGGTATGCCGCTCCGCTCAAATTGAAGACATGGGCCCTCGCAATCGGTGCGCGCTCAACGATGAGAAAGGCCCGAGTGGCTCTGGCGCGTCGTCTGGCAATCATACTTCATGCCATTATGCGAGACAAAACTGACTTCCAGTCCGCGTAAGGCTTACGAGGCGACAACGAGGATTCCTAAATCAAAGTTCCCATCTGGGACGATGCCCGAGGGAGGGCGTGAGACACGGCGCCGATTCTGTAGCAACAGCCAAGACCAACGGTATGATTGCGGTTTCAACATTGCCGACCCACACCCAGCCAACCCCATCATGAACCTCAGAGTTCGAAGAGAACAAAGGCAACCTCTGACATCAAAAGCAGGAAACTCAGGAAACACGCATTGACAGATTAGAGAACAGCCGGGTTCTGTCCTTGACCAGGGCCATCCGCGCGATCTGCAACTCTTTGAGTTCACGTTCATTCCTGTTGTAAGGCCTGTCCGGTACCGGATCGAACGCCGAACCCATCGTGGCCAGGATGCGCGCGTCAACGGCATCTGTTTTGGCACGCGTTCCATGCGCCTGGGCAAAGCGGCGGGCCTGTAGTGGATTGATCTTCACCAGAGGCAATTTGCCTGAGCACGTCTTCTCGAAGGAGGCATGGTAAGCACCCGTTGGTTCAAAGACCACGATTTGTGGCTGTTCGCTCCCGATCCAGCGCCTGAGCGCGCGAAAGCCGGAAGCGGTGTTGTCGAATTGGGCATGTTGTCCTGTCTTGATCCGATGCACATCCAAATGCGCTTTGGAGATGTCGATCCCGATGCTGTCCTTCATTATCTTCGATGTCCTGTGCCTGTCGTGCAGAGCCAGCTGCTGCTGCGTATCCGTTCAGGCCTCATGCGAAGACGGCGGCTGATCAAACTATCAAACGGTTCATTACAACCAGGCCCCTCACGATCCAGCGACCGTCGAAGCCAGTCACGCCATATATGGCGTGACTGGCTTCGCCTCAAACTTCGCATGAAATCCGGGGAAAGTCATAAGACAAGCCCCCCAATGCGCAAAAAATTGCGGGTGGATGATACGTCACCCCCCCATTCAGATCAGCATCGCCCTGATAGGCCGTCAGGCCACTGACCTCGCCGCTCCATCCAATACGCGACTGGGCAATGGCAGATGTGGCGGCGAACAAGGTTGTCACAGTAAGACCAAAACACAGAGGGATCGACATATTCATAGTGCACTCCATTGGTGGGATTGGGGGTCGTTTTTCGGGTAGGACTGGGGGCCGTTATCCGTTTCAAATAGATGACTTTTTTGGACTTTCAAAGACCACAGCGGGGAAATCCTCCGACTGCGGTCCGATGCCACGGCTGCGTGCGGCGACTGTCCCCCAAACGGGGGAGGAAGGGCCGAATCCGCTGGACAGGCCCCGCAGCCCCTGTCAGGGTTTTGATCAAATCCTGACAGTCGGAGGCGATGCTATGAAAGACGATAATTTCCTGCGTGAGATGAATGCCCGCCATTTGTGTGTAAAACGCGGAGCAATATTGGGCCACAGAAGCGGCTGCATATCGCAGTTGTAGCGGAGTAAAAGTCCGCCAGTTTGTGCCCTTCGTTTATTCGGAGGGCGGGAGATGTATTCTGTGGATATTTATAGTCGTGTGCGCCGTGCTTGTTTGAAGGACGGTATGTCTGGCCGAGAAGCGGCGCGGTTTTTCAACATGGCGTAATCAGGATCAGCACTCAGTTACCCCTGTTATTCTGGATGCACATGCAATTGAAAAGGAGACTGACCAATGGAATATTTTGCTGGTTTGGATGTGTCCATGGAAGAGACGCATATCTGCATTCTGGATCGTGAAGGGGCCCTTATTCGTGAAGGAAAAGCGAGCTCAACACCAAAAGCGATCGCTGACTTCCTCGCTTCTGGACCACCATGTGCCAAAGTTGTATTTGAAACGGGACGGATGGCACCAATGCTTTACCATGGGCTGACGGAGCTTGGTGTCCCGGTTGTTTGCATCGAGAGCAGGCAAGCATATCAGGCCCTTAAATCTCTGGCCGGCCACAAGACGGACCGCAATGATGCCCGCGGTTTGGCACACCTGGCGCGGACGGGATTCTACAAGCCGACCCATGTCAAATCACTGTCAGCGCACGCAATCCGGTCGCTGATCGCAGCCCGCAAGAAGCTGGTCGGACAGCGTGTGACGCTCGACAATCAGATCCGCGGTCTGGTCGTCGTCTTCGGCGTGCGGCTGCCACGAGCTTTGTCTCCGGCATTCAAAAACGCGGCGCTAAAAGTTAGCGATGGAGTGCCTGGCCTCCATGCCGCAATTTGCGGACTGTTCGCAGCACGCGAAGCAATCCTCGCGGCGGTTGCAGCCATTGATGGCGACATCAAAAAGATGACCCGCAAATCCGAAGTCTGCCAGCGCCTTATGACGGTACCAGGGGTCGGTCCGATCACAGCATTGGCCTTTGCCGCAGCAATTGATGATCCGTCGCGTTTCAGGAAATCGCGTGATGTGGGGGCGTATCTTGGACTGGTGCCGCGACGGCATCAATCTGGTGAAATCGACTACACGGGCAGCATCTCAAAGCGGGGCGACGTGCGCGTCAGAACGCTTCTCTATGAGGCCGCCAATGTGATGCTGACGCGGTATGCCGCTCCGCTCAAATTGAAGACATGGGCCCTCGCAATCGGTGCGCGCTCAACGATGAGAAAGGCCCGAGTGGCTCTGGCGCGTCGTCTGGCAATCATACTTCATGCCATTATGCGAGACAAAACTGACTTCCAGTCCGCGTAAGGCTTACGAGGCGACAACGAGGATTCCTAAATCAAAGTTCCCATCTGGGACGATGCCCGAGGGAGGGCGTGAGACACGGCGCCGATTCTGTAGCAACAGCCAAGACCAACGGTATGATTGCGGTTTCAACATTGCCGACCCACACCCAGCCAACCCCATCATGAACCTCAGAGTTCGAAGAGAACAAAGGCAACCTCTGACATCAAAAGCAGGAAACTCAGGAAACACGCATTGACAGATTAGAGAACAAAGGCAACCTCTGACATCAAAAGCAGGAAACTCAGGAAACACGCATTGACAGATTAGAGAACAAAGATCGTAAGACGATCGCGAAGATGCTGCGCCATGAACTTCCGCCTGGGTATCGTCGGTCGGAAGCGCCTCGGCGGCCAACGCTTGATGGTTATGTTGGTGTGGTCGATGAGATACTGCGCACAGACAAAGCCCTGATCAAAAAGCAGCGACACACGGCCAAGCGCATCTTTGAACGGCTGCGCGATGAGCATGGATATGCCGGCAGCCTGACCACGGTGACCTATTACGTGCGCGAGCAAAAACGGCGCACCAAAGAGGTGTTTGTGCCGTTGTCGCATCGGCCGGGCCATGCGCAGGTTGATTTTGGTGAGACGCTGGGCGTGATCGGTGGCGTGGAATGCAAGATCCACTTCTTCGTGATGAGCTTGCCACATTCTGATGCGGTGTTTGTGAAGGAATATCCAGCTGAGACAACCGAGGCGTTTTGCGATGGCCATGTGTCCGCCTTTGCATTCTTTGGCGGCATTCCGCAATCCATTCTCTACGACAATACCAAGATCGCCGTGGCTCGGATACTCGGGGATAAGACGCGCATCCGCACACGTCGGTTTACGGAACTGCAGTCGCATTACTTGTTTGATGACAAGTTTGGCAGACCCGCGCGAGGGAACGATAAAGGCAACGTTGAGGGCATGGTTGGATACACCCGCCGCAACTTCATGGTTCCCGCACCTCGCTATGACAGCTTTGATGATCTGAACGCACATTTGGAAGAGAAGTGTTTAGCACGTCAGGACGATACGTTGCGGGGTCACACCCAAACCATAGGCGCACGCCTGATGTCGGATTTGGATGCTCTGATGGGATTGCCCGTCGCAGAATATGAAGCCTGCGATCACGTCAGCACGCGTGCAACGTCGATCTCAATGGTGCGCTATCGCAGCAATGATTACTCGGTGCCAGTAGCCTATGCGCACCACGATGTTCATGTGCGTGGGTTTGTGCATGAGGTTATCATCGGCTGCGGCAATGAGATTATTGCGCGGCACAAACGATCCTACACATCAGCGGATATGGTCTTTGACCCATTGCACTTTTTGCCCCTGCTTGAACAAAAGGTGGGTGCCCTGGATCAGGCCGCGCCTTTGCAGGGTTGGCATTTGCCAGATGTATTTGCCACGCTGCACCGACTGCTTGAAGCCAGAATGGGTAAGCCGGGCAAGCGAGAATACGTTCAAGTCTTGCGCCTTTTGGAGACCTTCGAAATGGATGTTGTGCAAGGCGCAATCCAGCAGGCAATAGATATGGGTGCAATTGGCTATGACGCCGTAAAACACCTTGTACTGTGTCGGGTTGAGAAGCGGCCACCACGATTGGATTTGGACTTCTATCCATACTTGCCCAAGGCCAATGTCGGCACAACACGCCCATCCAGTTACATGAGCTTGATGGGAAGGACCGCGGCATGACCGAAGCCCCTCGGATTCTTCTACGGCATCATCTTAAACAACTGCGACTGCCAACGTTCCAAGGCGAGTATGCCAAACAGGCGCAGCTCTGTGCTGCAGAGAACAAAGATCACATCCACTATCTGGCGCGGCTGTGTGAGATGGAATTGATCGACCGCGAACGCCGGATGATTGAACGGCGCATCAAAGCGGCGAAGTTCCCCAGCACCAAGAGCTTGGATAGCTTTGACTTCAAGATCATGCCAAGCTTGAACAAGCCCCTGACGATGGATCTGGCACGATGCGATTACGTTAATCGCAGGGAGAACATCATCGCGCTCGGCCCGTCAGGCACGGGCAAGACACACATCGCCCTGGGACTTGGGCTGGCTGCATGTCAAAGAGGACTGAAGGTGCGCTTCACAACGGCTGCGGCATTAGTCCATGATCTGATCGAGGCTCAAGATGAGCGGAGATTGCAGCGCCTTCAAAAGCAACTGACCAGCCAGAACCTGTTGATCATTGATGAACTGGGCTTCGTACCGCTCAGCAAATCTGGCGCAGAGCTGCTCTTCGAGGTCATATCCCAATGCTATGAACGCGGCTCCATCATCATAACCTCGAACCTGCCCTTCGATGAATGGACTGAAGTCTTTGGCTCTGAGCGGCTGACCGGTGCGCTACTCGATCGTTTAACCCATCACGTCCACATCCTCGAGATGAATGGCGAAAGCTATCGGCTCAAACACAGTCGCAACAACCGAAAATAACCAGCCCGCAATCACAGTCAGAATAATGCTGGCCTTATGGCCAGCATGCGCTTTGGCACGCTTCAGCTTTGTGACGAGCACGCGTGCAAAAGCGCCACAAAACATCAACCGAAGTGGCCCATTTTTACGCCGCGACATGGACCCATTTTACTCTGCGATTGACACCCATGATCGGCACGACTTTTTCTGTGACCCTGGCGATGGATTTCAGGCCACCAACGATCACGGCAAAAACGATTGCCGCAAAGATGATCCCTGTGATCCAGCCGGGAAAGTCACCCACGACATTGGTGATCTGCGCATGGGCCTGATTGGCCTGGAACATATTGCCCCCGCCAAGTGCGCCAAGAATACAGAAGACCGAGAACAAGATCGCAAGGAACCGACCACCCGGCGCGCCGCGTTCGGCAAACCCTTTGGTCAGGTAATACATCGGGCCACCCGAGACGGTGCCGTCTTCGTATTCGTTCCGGTATTTCACACCCAGCGTACATTCGGTGAATTTCGACGCCATGCCCATCAGGCCGGCAAGGATCATCCAGAAGGTTGCCCCCGGACCACCAATGCCCACGGCCACCGCCACACCGGCGATGTTCCCCAGACCAACAGTGCCCGAAAGCGCCGTGGCCAGGGCCTGAAAGTGGCTGACCTCGCCTGCGTCATTGGGATCCGAGTAATCCCCTTTGACCAGCGAGATCGAATGGCGGAACGCCTTGAACTGAATAAAGCCGAAATAGACGGTGAAGATGGTTGCCGCCACCACCAGCCACGCCACGATCCATGGGAACGAGGTGCCGGGGAAGGGGCTGAAAATCAGGCTGACGAACCAACCTGTCGAGCGGGAAAAGACCTGATTGACCTTTTCGTCCAGCGTTTGGGCAAACGCGGGGTTGGCCAGCAGGCTCGTGGCCGCTGCAACGCCGGTTGCACATTTGAATTTGTGATACATTCTACTATCCCTGATATGTTGTTTTTTATTATGGAACGATGGTGCAGGGCACCGGGGAACATTGCGCCAGCGAACTGGCAACCGACCCGAAGACACGCGAGCTGAGCGAGGATTCCCCGTCACGGCCCACAAACACCTGAGTTGCATCGGTTTCCGAAGCAACGCTGCACAGCACATCGACAATTTTGCCGTATTTGATCGTGGTTTCGATTTCGGCGCCTTTGCCCGAATACTCTACGGCAATTGGGTCCATCAGCGAGCTTTTGGCACGTGCAAGTTCCTCGTTGCGGCGTGCGTGGCGCTCTTCCAGCTCGTTTGGGGTTAAGAAAGAATAGGGCGACCACTCCAAGACATGTGCGATCACGATGGAACCGCCCTGTGCCGCAGCGCGGTCAACGGCGAAATCCAATGCGCGGCGGGATGCGGCGCTGCCGTCATATCCGACGACGAATTTTCCAGACATTATAGTGCTCCCTTATGGTGTCAGATGCCTTGTTAGGCCTCTCGATACTAGGGTCTGTTGACAATCATCGTGTTGCAATGAGCATGGCACAGAGGTGCCAGTTGGCAGCGTAGCTTGTATCAGTCTTGTCGTATCGCGTTGCTATGCCTCTGAATTCCTTGATCTTTGCGAAGTAGTTTTCGATGAGATGGCGCCACTTGTACATGTGGGTATCGTAGTCCCGTTGAACTTTTCGGTTCGATTTGGGCGGGATGACAGCGGTTGCGCCACGCTCATCAAGGTCTTGCAGGAGCCAGTCGGCGTCGAAGGCTTTGTCGGCCAGCAACGCCCCAAAGGAAGCCCCCTTGATCAGAGGAGCGACCCCCTTCATGTCGTGTGCCTGTCCCGGCAAAAGCAGAAACCGGAACAGGTTACCGAGCGCATCGACCAAGGCCACGACCTTGGTCGTCAGTCCGCCGCGAGAGCGTCCGATAGCCTGGTGTTGAGTCCCCCTTTTGCGCCCGAAGCCTTCTGATGAGCTTGAACAATCGTCCCGTCGATAAGGGCATATTCCAGGTCCGGCTCGCCACTCATGGCATTGAAAAGACTCTCGAACACGCCGTTCCTGGCCCATCGACGAAATCGCTTGAACTGGCTGTTCCAGTTGCCAAACTCTTTGGGCAAATCCCGCCATGGGGACCCTGTGCGTACGCGCCATAATACTGCTTCCATAAACCGGCGATTATTGCGCGCGGTAACACCCGGATCGCCTGCCTTGCCCGGTATAAGCGGCTCAATCTTCTCCCAAAGCTCATCGGAAACAGCCAAACGATTTGCGTCCATCAACACCTCCATTTTGGAAGCTTGAATCAGACTTCAGGCAAAATGGGAACCCCGAATGTCAACAGGCCCTAACAGAGGTTGCACGATAAAAAATCGCGAAGACTGTTGGAATTCGGAAAATATTCGGAAATGATCTCAAAAAATACCTACACATAGGAATATTTCCCGATGGACTGCTTGGATCGACAAATTCTTTCGAGACTCCAGCAGGATGGCCAAATCTCGATGGCGCGCCTGTCCGAAGAGGTGGGACTGTCGCTGTCGGCATGCCATCGCCGGGTCAAGATGCTTGAGGCCAGTGGGGTCATTTCGCATTACGCTGCGCGGTTAAGCCGACAGGCGCTGGGGCTGGAAATGCAGGTGTTCATCGAAATCAAGCTGGCCTCCCAGCGGCGAGAGGATATCGAGGCGTTCGAGGCCGCGATTGCAGCCATGCCGGATATTCTGGAATGCCATCTGATTTCGGGCGAATTTGATTACCTGATCCGCGTTGCTGCGCGCGCGCCATCGGACTTCGAAGAACTCTACCGCAACAAACTGTCGCAGATTCCGACAGTGTCACAGACCAAAACATTGCTAAGCCTCTCAACAGTAAAGGAATTCAAGGGGTATCACCTGAATGATCTGAAAGATTAACTGAGTCGGAGTGACCTGCGCCCTGCGGTCGCAGTGACCGGAAAGCGATATTGTTCGCACTATCTATCACAGCGAACAACTTGATCAGGACACCATGGACACTCTTCTTCTTTCTCGAATTCAGTTCGGGGCCAATATCTCGTTCCATATTCTATTCCCGACGATCACCATCGCTCTGGGCTGGGTGCTGTTTTACTTTCCACAATCTGGTCTAAAGCCTCCGACTTTAGTCGGAAAAACATTCAACCCGGATTATTCATGACGGCTTTGATTTGGGCGCTTATGCGTTGGCTTTCTGGTGTTTTTCACGGTTTGGGCATGGGGCATCGTTTGCGCGGGCTTTGGCGCTTGCGGCTGATTTGTCGGGTTATGGTTTCAGGGTTCATCGGGAGGAGCAGTCGCGGTCTACGGCGCCTGCGCGTGGCTGGCCTGTCTTCCCAGCAGAGTGTCCAGGATGGTGATGAACAAGGCTTTGTCTGGACAGGCTGAAGCGAAGGCAACCCGGATCCGGGATTGGGTTTCAATAACCCGCGCTCCGATTTTCAGGAGACGGCGTTGGATTGTCTCGAAGTCGGATCGCTTCAACCCGGCGGCCTTCGGCATGGCTGAGCGCACCGCCCAGATCATCCAGTAGGCAATGGTGTGGAGGATCAGCCGCATCTGGTTGGCCGTTGCCGAGGAACAGGATGTACGATCGCTCTTCAACTGGGTTTTGTGGAGCTTGATCAAATTCTCCATCTGACCGCGGGCGCAATAGACACGCTCATAGAGCTGCTCCGGGGTGCCGTCGGCGAGTGAGGTCACAATGTATCTGACAGCCATGCCATGCGCCTGGCGTGCCTCAAACCGCGCGATGACCCGGCGCCTGGTCTCACCCCAACTCGCGGCAGCGTATTGGGTCTCACAAAAGCAGCGCAACACAAGCAAGCCTTCTTTCGCGCGCTGAACCGCACAGGCATCCTGAGCGCGTGTAACGACAGGATCACGACGCAAAGCAGAATTGGCTGGCAAGCCAAAGATGAAGTCCACCCCTGCCTGGGCTTCGCACCAGGCCATGACCTCCGGGCGGCCATAATGCCCGTCTCCGCGCAAGGTGATACGGGTCTGCGGCCAATGAGATCGAATGCGCCTGATGAGGCGACGAACATGGCCGCGCGCTTCCACGCCGGATGGCGTGCGCGCAGGGCGCAGGATGAATGCGACTGGTTTTTCGCTCTGGGCTTCGTACACATGGATCGGGGCATAGCCACGCTCACCATGGTAGCCGTTGAAGAGGGTCAGTTGCTGCTGGCCGTGAGCGGCATCAAACGTGTCATCAATATCAAGGGTCACCGATTCAGGTGGCGCGTCGTAGCTGCTACAAAAGATATCCACCATCTCGCGTCCAACCCGGATCAGGGAACGCTGGCCCACACCATTCTCAAATCGCGACATCGTCGGCTGGCTCACCAACCCTACGTCTTCGCCGGGCGCTTTGCCGAGCGCCATCATGAAGGCAGGGTCGTGTCGCAATTCGTCCAGGTCATCACCGTCTTCATAACCGCACGCGATGGCCATGGCCCGCGCGCGAAGAATGTCACACATGCGATGCGTCACCCGCGAAGGATCGCGACCATCGGGGATTACCCCAACCAAACGATCCACGATCCCCAGACGACGCTCCGCCTGAGCAAGAAGCAAAACACCGGCGTCAGAGGTGATCGCACCACCATCAAAACAGCCCGTAACTTTCTTGGAACGAATGGCTGGAAAAGAGAAGGAAGTCCGGGCTATATCACTCATGGCGGCGTTGGCAGTCATTGTCCGGCGTCCGGGATTGATTGTACACATGTTCTATACGCCAAATCAGACACTTACGCCAGCGCTGCCAACAAAAAACAGCACCGTCATGAATAATCCGGGTCAAACGTGCGCCGAAGGCGCTCATGAACCACTGAACCCTCTGACTTTAGTCGGAGGAGGTTCAGTTCAAACTGCGCTTCAATCGCTCGGGTAGCGAAAAATGGATCAAGGCCTACCGGTTCTGGGTGAAAGTCTTCGCCCTCAGCTTTGCGCTGGGCGTTGTGTCAGGGATCACCATGTCGTTCCAGTTTGGCACCAACTGACCGGGGTTCATGGAAACCGTGGGCAATGTGGCGGGGCCCTTGCTGGCGTACGAGGTGCTGACCGCATTTTTCCTTGAGGCGGTGTTCCTGGGGATCATGCTATTTGGCTTTTCACGGGTTCCGGGCTGGCTACACACATTGGCGACCTTCCTTGTGGCCTTTGGCACCACCATGTCGGCCTTCTGGATTCTTGTGCTGTCCAGTTGGATGCACACGCCCGCCGGGTTCGAGATACGCGATGGCGTGGTCTTTGCCACCGATTGGTGGGAGATCATTTTCAACCCCTCGATGCCTTATCGTTTGACCCACATGCTTTTGGCCTCGGGTCTGACCGTGGCGTTCCTGCTGGCCGGGATCAGCGCGTATCGCTGGCTACGCGCGGATCGCAGCGATGATGTGCGCGCAGCAATGGTCACGGGCCTCAGCCTTGGGGCGATGTTGATCCCGGTGCAGATTCTGATCGGCGATTTCCACGGGTTGAACACGCTGGAACACCAGCCTGCCAAAGTGGCCGCGATGGAGGGCAATTGGGAGACGCAAGGCAACGTGCCCCTGGTGTTATTCACCGTCCCCGATGAAGCCGCCCGCGAGAACCATCTTGAGATAGCCATCCCCAATGGTGCCTCCCTGATCCTGACCCACAAGGCGGATGGCGTCGTACCCGGCCTGAGTGATTTTGTCACCGAGGAGGGCGAGGTGCTGCACCCGCCTGTCGCACCGGTGTTCTATGCGTTCCGCGTCATGGTCGGAACCGGCATGGCGATGTTGTTGCTCAGCTGGGCCGCCGTGGCGATGATGGTCTGGCGTCGCTGCGGGGTCGAGGCGTTACCGCGCCCGATGCTCTGGGTGATGGTGCCGTTCGGTTTCTCCGGCTGGCTGGCCACGCTGGCCGGGTGGTACACGACCGAAATCGGACGGCAGCCGTGGTTGGTCACAGGCGTAATGACCACCAAAGAGGCTGTGGCCGATGTGCCCGCGCCGATGGTGGCCGGAACACTGGCGGTGTACCTGACGATCTATGTCGCCCTCCTGGTGGCCTATATTGGTGTGCTGTTCTTTCTGGCCCGCAATGCCGGGGCCGGGCCGAACGATGGACGCGGGGTCTTGCGCCCCGGAATGGCGCGCCCAGCGCCCGTGGCAGCGGAGTAGATCATGGATTTCTTTGCCCCCCCGAACTCTGGTTGCCCGTCGCCTTTGCCGCGCTGATGGGTCTGTCGATCCTGATCTATGTCTGCCTTGACGGTTTTGATCTGGGCGTTGGTCTGCTGTTTCCTTTTGCAGAGGACGCCGAGAAGGACCGCATGGTCGCCTCGATTGGTCCGTTCTGGGATGCCAATGAAACATGGCTGGTGCTGGCCGTTGGTATCCTGCTGGTGGCGTTCCCGGCGGCGCATGGGATGATCCTGACCGTCTTGTACCTGCCTGTGGCGGTGATGCTGGTGGGGTTGATCCTGCGCGGTGTCGCGTTTGAATTTCGCGCCAAATGCGCCGCCCCACACAAACCGATGTGGAACCGGGCGTTTTACTATGGCAGCCTGATGACATCGCTGTCGCAGGGCTACATGCTGGGCATGTATGTGATGGGCTTGCAGGTAACGTGGTTCACCTTTGCCTTTTCCGTCGTAACGGCGGTGTTCCTGACCGTCGCCTATTCCTTCATCGGGGCGACCTGGCTGATCCTGAAAACCGATGGCGCGTTACAGCGCAAGGCGGTGGCGTGGTCCAGAGGCGGGATCTGGGGTGTTGTTCTGGGCATGGGGGCAGTGTCGCTGGCCACGCCCTTTGTCAGCCCGCGGATTTTCGACAAGTGGTTTTCCGTGCCCGAGATGTTCCTGCTGCTGCCTTTGCCCTTGATGGCGGGGGGGTTGGTGCTGATCCTCTGGCTGCTCTTGCGCGACATGCCGAAATCGGATGACCGGTTGTCCTGGGCGCCCTTTACGGTGACCACGGCTTTGTTCGCGCTGGGCTTTGTCGGGATGGCTTATTCCTTCTACCCCTATGTGGTGCCTGAAACGCTGACGATCTATGACGCCGCCAGCGCACCGGAAAGCCTGTTCATCATCTTCATCGGCACACTGTTTGTGCTGCCAATGATCGGGGCCTATTCGGTGCTGTCTTACGTGATCTTCCGGGGCAAGGCGACCGAGCTTCGATACGACTGACTCGACGCCCAGCCCGGCTAAGCACTACCCCAGCCTCCCCCGCCCGGGGTTTGCATGCCAAACACAGCGCCTTCTGGCAAATCAATCTCGTCATTGCCGCCCAAGTCGCGCCGGGTGCCATCCGGTAACTCGGCCCAGTTCAAGCCCACCTGACCCGGCGCACCGCCATCTACTCCGAAGGGTGGGACAATCCGGTGCGAGCACAGCGTCGTCACCGTGACCGGCTCAAGAAACCGCATCCGGCGCAGCACGCCACTGCCGCCGTTCCATGCGCCTGCTCCACCCGACCCATGGTGGATGGTGAATTCTTCCAGGCGTACGGGGAACCGTTTTTCCAATATCTCGGGGTCGGTCATGCGGGTGTTGGTCATATGCGATTGCACCGCATCGCAGCCATCAAATCCCGGCCCGGCCCCGGTGCCGCCCGCGATGGTTTCGTAATTCTGGAAATCCTCATTGCCCCAGACGAAATTGTTCATCGTGGCTTGTGAGCCGGCAATCACCCCCAAGGCCCCATAAAGCGCGTTGCAGGTAGCCTGAGACACTTCGGTGTTCCCCGCGATCACGGCTGCCGGGTAAGCCGGGTTCAGCATCGAGCCGTCTGGCACGATGATCTGCAGCGGTTTCAGACAGCCCTGATTGAGCGGAATATCGGCCCCCACCATCGTGCGAAACACATAGAGCACCACCGCATCACAGATCGACCGCGGCGCGTTGTAATTGCCCGCGTTCTGGGGCGAGGTGCCGGTGAAATCAATCGTGGCGGCGCGGTTAGCGTGATCGACGCTGACGCGCACGTTGATCGTTGTTCCGATATCCATCGGATAGCTGAAACTGCCGTCGTTAAGCCGGTCAATCACCCGGCGCACGCTTTCCTCGGCATTGTCCTGCACATGGCCCATATAGGCGCGGACTGTCTCGATACCGTAGTTCTCAACCACCTTCAGCAGTTCCTGACGCCCGGTTTCGTTCGCGGCCACCTGCGCTTTCAGGTCGGCCATGTTCTGCGGGATATTACGGCAGGGATATGTGGCGGTGGCCAGGGTGTGTTCGGCCACGTCGCCAAGGAATCTGACCTGATCCACCAGCTTGACGTTGTCGATCAGCACGCCCTCTTCGTCGATATGGGTGCTGTCGGGCGGCGCGCTGCCGGGGGTGCGCCCGCCGATATCGGCGTGATGCCCGCGCGAGCCGAGCCAGAAGACCGGCGTATCCCCCACAAAGACCGGCGTGATCACAGTGACATCCGGCAAATGCGTGCCGCCATTGTAAGGCGAATTCAGCATATAGGCATCGCCCGGGCACACATCCGGGTTCAGCGCCATGATCGTCTTGACCGAGTCCGACATCGAGCCAAGATGCACCGGTACATGCGGTGCATTGGCCACCAGATCACCGGCCTCGTCAAAGATCGCGCAGGAGAAATCCAGCCGTTCTTTGATGTTCACCGACCAGCTGGTGTTGGCCAGCGTCGCGCCCATCTGATCAGCGACCGACATGAAGAGGTTGTTGAACACCTCAAGCAGCACCGGATCGGCCTTGGTTCCAGCGGCATGGTCACGCGTCTTCACGCTGGTGCGCTCCAACAACAGGTTGCCCATATCGTCCAACTTGCCGGACCAACCGGGCTCGACCACGTTGGTGCCAGTGGGTTCGGTGATCACGGCGGGGCCTTGCACGGTCACACCAGCGACAAGCGCATCGCGATGGTAGAGCGGGACATCGTGCCAGCCACTGTCCACATGCATGGAGATTTGCGCAAGTGGCTGCCCGTTGCCCTTGGGCAGATCGGCAGCGGGGGTTTGCCCGGTTTCACCCACGGCCTCGACGCTCCGCATATCAAACAGGACGGCACGCTCAGGGCTGACGAAACCGAACCGCTGGCGGTGAGCCTCTTCAAAATCGGCCAGCATCTGTTCCGGCGTGCTAAACGGCACTCCCAACGCCTGATGGGATCCGTCATAGCGCAAATGCGCGCGGGGAAGGGGCGTGATCCGTGTGATACCCTGATTGGCAACTTCATCCTGCGCCTCATCGGTGATTTTGGCCAAAGCGGCTTCGGCCATAGCGATCTCGGACAGGGGCGCATCCAACTGCACCTCGCGCAGGGCGCGCACCTCGGCAAGGCCCATGCCATAGGCGGACAGCACCCCGGCATGAGGATGGATCAGCACGCGGGTCATCCCTAGGGCATCGGCCACAAGACAGGCATGTTGCCCCCCCGCTCCGCCAAAACATTGCAGGGTGTAGCCGGTCACGTCATGGCCACGCTGCACGCTGATTTTCTTGATCGCGTTGGCCATGTTATCGACCGCAATGCGCAGGAACCCTTCGGCCATATCTTCAGGCGATCGCTGCGCCTCACCCGTCTCTTGCGCGACGGTTTCGGCAAGGGCCTCGAATTTTGCGCGCACCACATCGGCATCCAATGGCTCATCGCCTCCGGGGCCAAAGATTGCCGGGAAATGATCCGGGTTCAGCTTGCCCAGCATGACGTTGCAGTCGGTCACCGCCAGCGGCCCGCTGCGGCGATAACAGGCCGGTCCGGGATCGGCCCCGGCGCTTTCCGGCCCGACCTGAAAGCGGCCATCCTTGAACGAACAGATCGAGCCACCGCCGGCGGCCACGGTGTGAATATCCATCATCGGAGCACGCATGCGCACACCCGCCACTTCGGTTTCAAAGCTGCGTTCATATTCGCCCGCGTAATGGCTGACGTCCGTACTGGTGCCGCCCATATCAAAGCCGATCAACCGCTCATGTCCTGCCGCCGCGCCGGTTTTGACCATGCCAACGATGCCCCCCGCAGGCCCGGACAGGATCGCATCCTTACCCTGAAACAACTGCGCATCGGTCAACCCGCCCGAGGACTGCTTCAACAGCAGCGCATCACAGGCCCGACCCAGATCAAGCGCACCTGCCACCTGATCAACATAGCGCCGCAGGATCGGCGACAGGTAGGCATCCACCACGGCTGTATCGCCTCGGCCCACCAGCTTGGCCAGTCGCGAGACGTCGGACGAGGTGGAAATCTGGCTATACAGCCCTTACGTCAAAACCTGAAATTTCCCGTGAGTGACGATGCGGAATCTGTCTGACACTTGGCTTCGGAAGGTCTTCCACTGATCTGGGATGGTTTCGCGAAAGAATTTCAGGATCGCATTCGCAAACTGTTTTTGTGAGGGGTAGTATTGATTGTGCGTCACATGTTGATGCATGACGGCCCATAATCGTTCAATGGGGTTGAGATGTGGGCAATACGGCGGCAACTGGATCAGGTGGATACGGCAGTCTGGCCTTGCGAGGAAAGCCCTGATGTCTGGCCCTTTGTGATAGGCTGCGTTGTCCCGGATGACGTGAATGATGCGCTTGTCGGGGTTGCGAGCCTCGATCTTGGCGAGAAGCTGTACGGCACTGACCCCGTCAACGGTGGTTGGCTCCACAAAGGGCGTGTCGAAGGTTTCAAGGTTGAGCGCACCATGGATATTCACGCGGCCACGTCCTGCCGTGGTGGTGACCGCTGGGTTTGATCCGGCCTTGACCCAGCCGTATGCAGGCTTTGTCTGATATTCCGGGTGGACGGCATCGGCGAAATACACGGCTTCATCCGCTCCAGGCTCGGTCATCAGGCGTTCATACATCGCAATGAACTCGGCCTGCTTGTCGGCCGATGCTACCTTCGGCAAGGGCTTGGGCTTGCGGTACTCGAAGCCCAACCGAGCCAGAAGCTTGATGCAGCCGGAATGTGAATATTCCAGGCAAAATCTAGACGTAATGTGCGATCCAATCTCAACTGTCGAGCGGCAAAAGCGTCCCTCCAGCCAAATGCATAGTGCAGCTTCCTGTGTCGACGTCAAACGTGATTGACCACCTTTCCAGCCGTCGACGGTAAGTGCGTCCCAGCCGCTGTCACGATAGGTTTTGTGCCAGCCAAGAATGGTGTCGTCGTCCAAATATAGAAATTTGGCAATTTGGACGCAGCTCTCACCGTCATCCAGCGGCAAGATCGCATTTGCGCGCCGGGCTATGCCATGATCCTCGCGCTGCCTGCGAACGCAGGCCTCAAGCTCAAGGCGCTCTGTAGAAGAAAGAAAATCAGGCCGGATCATCACCCTACTTGAATCGATCGCCGCTATGACGTCAACCCGTGAAAATTCGGAGGCCCGAGGACTCGGTGTATAAAGCCAATTTCCTGTGCCAGCTTGGCAACCTCGGCCTCGTGCGCGGGGTTCAGATAGGCGTGCAGCCCGGCAATGGCGACGGCACGCAAATCTTTGTCATAAGCCGCTTGCAGAGTCTGGCGGGCAGCCTCGACATCCAGTGCCTCTATCACCTGACCATCGGCGTCCAGCCGTTCGATCACCTCACCCACATCTTCATAGAGCAGATCTGGTCGCTTGATCTCCAAATCGAACAGGCGCGGCCGGGTCTGATACCCGATCTGCAGCAGATCACGGAACCCTTGGGTGATCATCAAAAACACCCGCTCGCCCTTGCGCTCCAACAAGGCATTGGTGGCCACAGTGGTGCCCATCTTGACCGCCCGGATCGCACCATCTGGAAACGCGCCCGTCACCCCCATGAGATCGCGAATGCCCTGTACGGCGGCATCGGCGTAGCGGTCGGGGTTCTCCGAGAGCAGCTTGTGGGTGCGCAGATCCCCCTCGGGTGTCAGGGCCACGATATCGGTAAAGGTGCCCCCCGGTCGATCCAGAATTCCCACGCTCCGCTCATGGCCGTCCCTTACATGTTGTGCCGCGCCACGTTTGGCGGCGAGGGGGGATTGTCAACGCCCGTCACGGATTGAAATCTGCCCCGGTTTGGCCCCATACAAGGGATCACAGAGGAGCCTTTGCCATGGACCTGCGCACGCTTTCCCCAAGCTATTCAGTGTCGCCCCAGATCACGCCTGAGGACATCCATGCCCTAGCCGGGGCCGGGTTCAAATCGGTGATGTGCAACCGCCCGGATGGCGAGGAATTTGGACAACCCGATTTCGCCAGTATCGAAGCGGTGGCCAAGGCCGAGGGGCTTGAGGTGTGTTGGGTGCCTATCGTCTCAAGCGGGGTCCATCAAAGCGATCTTGAGGCATTCCGCGCTGCTCTGGATGAAATGCCGGGACCGATGCTGGCCTATTGCCGCTTGGGGACACGCTGCGCGATGCTGTGGGCGATTGCGCAATATGGCACCTTGCCCGATGCCGATATCCTGAGCGCCACCCAAGCCGCTGGCTATGATATGTCGGGCCTTTTACATCAGCTTCACCAGCACCGCAGATGAGCACCGAACGCTGGGCGGTCATCGGCGGCGGCCAGACCTTTGTCATGCAAGGGCGCGCACTGACCGAGACCCAAGATACCACGGACATGTCGATTGTGCGCGTCGGTGAAGGCGCGCCGACCAAACTACCCGCCCCGATCTTGCCGGATCATGGCACCTCCCTGGCGGCGTTCACGCAAGAAACCCCGGCAGATGTTATCAGCGGCTGGGTGCGTTTGTGGATCGTCGGGTTTCTGTCCGGTCACGCGCCATGGGACGGGGTGGTCTGCGCCTTGCATGGGGATGTCAGCCATTGGATTCATCTCAGCGCGGGCAAGGCTGTCAGCAGCCAAAGCTTTCTGACACCCCGATTGCTAGTGGCGCTGGGAGGCGGGCAAACCGCCGACGCCCATGCCATCACCGACAGTCTCAGCCGCCCTGAACGCCTTGCTGCGCAATTGCGCGTGGCCGAGGTGTCTGGTCAATCGTCAGCGATCACGGGTCATCTGATCGGCGCTGAACTGGCCGCCGCCCAACCTTATTGGCTGGGTCAGCAAGCGGCGGTGATTGGCGAAGGGACTCTGAATGTCCCCTATACCGACGCGCTGAGTGCGCAGGGATGCCCGACCTCCAGCCATGACAGCGCCGATCTCATCCAACCTGCCCTGACTACATTGGGTGTCGCACTTGGGTTGGTGAGCTGACAATAGTGTGTGCCGCAGGCACTCTCTTGGATCAAACCTCTTTAAAAGCTGATCTGAAACTTTGCGCCTTCCTCTGAGGGGGTCAATACGATCTCACCGCCCACGGCCTGCAACATGGTGCGCACGATGGCCAGGCCCATACCCGTGCTGCCGCTCTCCCGGCGGGTGGTGAAAAACGGGTCAAATACCCGTTCGCGGTTGCCCGCCGCAATGCCGGGGCCATCGTCCTGAACGATCACGCCTCTCTCAAAACCGGTCAGGGTCAGGTTCTCCGCGCCATGGGCGGCGGCATTGCCTGCCAGATGGCCCAGCACAGCGGCCATCGCGGTTTCGTCAATTGGCAGGACCACGTCACCGATGAGTGTTATGGGCAGCGGGCCACTGTCACCGAGGGCTGTCACAACGCTCGAAAGCGGCACCGGACCCTTGCCCACCGGCTCACGCGCGACGGCGAGACGGCGCAGGGCGTCCAACTGGGTTTCCATATTGCGGGCCGAGGTGCGGATGGTGTCGATCAGTTGGTCGCGATCGGCGTCATCGGCCTCTTCCAGCAATTCCGCTGCCCCGATCAGGCTGGTTAACGGCGATTTCAGCTCATGCGTGACGTGGTTCGTATAGGCCCGCAGACCTGCCTCGCGATCCATCAGCGTGGTGCCCATTTCATGCACCGCCTGACCCAGCGCAGTGATCTCAGGCGTGCCGAATTGGGGTGGCAGGGGCACGTCGGTGCGCCCTTCCTTGATGGCATCGGCATGAGCGGTCAGCGTGTAGACCGGTTTCAGCACCAGCCGCCACAGCAGAAAGCCCAGGATGATGGTCGACACGAAGGCCAGCACAAAGAACATCAACGTGGTCTCGCCCCAGCCCAGGATGAATCCGGCCAGTTTGAAATACCCGATCCCGATCATCGGCACCGCCAGGATCGAGGCCAGCGTGCCCCCGATCACCAGCGCCAGGGGTGGACGCCACTTTTGCCTTATGCGCTGAGGCATGGACCCATCCGAATGCCGACACCGTGCACGGTTTCAATCGCATTGTCGCACCCGGCCTCGGCCAGCTTGGCGCGCAGATTGCGCAGATGACTGTCCAGCGTACGGTCCGAGACATGGATCGCATGGCCATAGACCGCATCGGTCAGCTGGGCCTTGGTGGCCACGTGATCAGGGTGCTGCATCAGGTGCGCCAACAGCGCCATTTCGCGCCCCGTCAGGGTGATCGCTGTGTCGGCGAATTGGCAAAGATGGCGCGTGGGGTCAAGGCGCAGCACGCCGCGTTGCAGCATCGCCTCGCCCACAGTCGGGGCCGCTCCAACCCGTTTCAGGATCGCCCGGATCCGGGCCAGCAGTTCGCGCGGCGAGAACGGCTTGGTGACATAATCATCCCCGCCCAACTCGAAGCCCAGCACTCGGTCAATTTCATCGTCGCGCGCCGTCAGAAACAAGACCGGCGTTTCCCGATCCGCGCGCAGCCGGCGGCACAGCTCAAGCCCGTCCATCTCAGGCAGGCCGATATCCAGCACGATCAGATCGGCCTTTCCATTGCGCGCTTTGGCCAGCCCCTCGGCCCCGTCCCCGGCCTCGGCCACATTGTGCCCGGCCTGTTTCAGCGCAATGCGCAGCACGTCGCGGATTTGCGGGTCATCGTCGACGATCAGGATCTCGGCCATGTCAGATATCCGCTGTCTGTGCGTTCAATGCCGCAAGGCTACGTAAAACCCGCCAGTCGCGAAAGCCCCATTCGCGCCAGTCGGTAACATAGGGGGCGTAGAGTCCACGATAATGGTCACATAAATCAGGTGTCAATCGCAGAGTAAAATGGGTCCATGTCGCGGCGTAAAAATGGGCCACTTCGGTTGATGTTTTGTGGCGCTTTTGCACGCGTGCTCGTCACAAAGCTGAAGCGTGCCAAAGCGCATGCTGGCCATAAGGCCAGCATTATTCTGACTGTGATTGCGGGCTGGTTATTTTCGGTTGTTGCGACTGTGTTTGAGCCGATAGCTTTCGCCATTCATCTCGAGGATGTGGACGTGATGGGTTAAACGATCGAGTAGCGCACCGGTCAGCCGCTCAGAGCCAAAGACTTCAGTCCATTCATCGAAGGGCAGGTTCGAGGTTATGATGATGGAGCCGCGTTCATAGCATTGGGATATGACCTCGAAGAGCAGCTCTGCGCCAGATTTGCTGAGCGGTACGAAGCCCAGTTCATCAATGATCAACAGGTTCTGGCTGGTCAGTTGCTTTTGAAGGCGCTGCAATCTCCGCTCATCTTGAGCCTCGATCAGATCATGGACTAATGCCGCAGCCGTTGTGAAGCGCACCTTCAGTCCTCTTTGACATGCAGCCAGCCCAAGTCCCAGGGCGATGTGTGTCTTGCCCGTGCCTGACGGGCCGAGCGCGATGATGTTCTCCCTGCGATTAACGTAATCGCATCGTGCCAGATCCATCGTCAGGGGCTTGTTCAAGCTTGGCATGATCTTGAAGTCAAAGCTATCCAAGCTCTTGGTGCTGGGGAACTTCGCCGCTTTGATGCGCCGTTCAATCATCCGGCGTTCGCGGTCGATCAATTCCATCTCACACAGCCGCGCCAGATAGTGGATGTGATCTTTGTTCTCTGCAGCACAGAGCTGCGCCTGTTTGGCATACTCGCCTTGGAACGTTGGCAGTCGCAGTTGTTTAAGATGATGCCGTAGAAGAATCCGAGGGGCTTCGGTCATGCCGCGGTCCTTCCCATCAAGCTCATGTAACTGGATGGGCGTGTTGTGCCGACATTGGCCTTGGGCAAGTATGGATAGAAGTCCAAATCCAATCGTGGTGGCCGCTTCTCAACCCGACACAGTACAAGGTGTTTTACGGCGTCATAGCCAATTGCACCCATATCTATTGCCTGCTGGATTGCGCCTTGCACAACATCCATTTCGAAGGTCTCCAAAAGGCGCAAGACTTGAACGTATTCTCGCTTGCCCGGCTTACCCATTCTGGCTTCAAGCAGTCGGTGCAGCGTGGCAAATACATCTGGCAAATGCCAACCCTGCAAAGGCGCGGCCTGATCCAGGGCACCCACCTTTTGTTCAAGCAGGGGCAAAAAGTGCAATGGGTCAAAGACCATATCCGCTGATGTGTAGGATCGTTTGTGCCGCGCAATAATCTCATTGCCGCAGCCGATGATAACCTCATGCACAAACCCACGCACATGAACATCGTGGTGCGCATAGGCTACTGGCACCGAGTAATCATTGCTGCGATAGCGCACCATTGAGATCGACGTTGCACGCGTGCTGACGTGATCGCAGGCTTCATATTCTGCGACGGGCAATCCCATCAGAGCATCCAAATCCGACATCAGGCGTGCGCCTATGGTTTGGGTGTGACCCCGCAACGTATCGGCCTGACGTGCTAAACACTTCTCTTCCAAATGTGCGTTCAGATCATCAAAGCTGTCATAGCGAGGTGCGGGAACCATGAAGTTGCGGCGGGTGTATCCAACCATGCCCTCAACGTTGCCTTTATCGTTCCCTCGCGCGGGTCTGCCAAACTTGTCATCAAACAAGTAATGCGACTGCAGTTCCGTAAACCGACGTGTGCGGATGCGCGTCTTATCCCCGAGTATCCGAGCCACGGCGATCTTGGTATTGTCGTAGAGAATGGATTGCGGAATGCCGCCAAAGAATGCAAAGGCGGACACATGGCCATCGCAAAACGCCTCGGTTGTCTCAGCTGGATATCCCTTCACAAACACCGCATCAGAATGTGGCAAGCTCATCACGAAGAAGTGGATCTTGCATTCCACGCCACCGATCACGCCCAGCGTCTCACCAAAATCAACCTGCGCATGGCCCGGCCGATGCGACAACGGCACAAACACCTCTTTGGTGCGCCGTTTTTGCTCGCGCACGTAATAGGTCACCGTGGTCAGGCTGCCGGCATATCCATGCTCATCGCGCAGCCGTTCAAAGATGCGCTTGGCCGTGTGTCGCTGCTTTTTGATCAGGGCTTTGTCTGTGCGCAGTATCTCATCGACCACACCAACATAACCATCAAGCGTTGGCCGCCGAGGCGCTTCCGACCGACGATACCCAGGCGGAAGTTCATGGCGCAGCATCTTCGCGATCGTCTTACGATCTTTGTTCTCTAATCTGTCAATGCGTGTTTCCTGAGTTTCCTGCTTTTGATGTCAGAGGTTGCCTTTGTTCTCTTCGAACTCTGAGGTTCATGATGGGGTTGGCTGGGTGTGGGTCGGCAATGTTGAAACCGCAATCATACCGTTGGTCTTGGCTGTTGCTACAGAATCGGCGCCGTGTCTCACGCCCTCCCTCGGGCATCGTCCCAGATGGGAACTTTGATTTAGGAATCCTCGTTGTCGCCTCGTAAGCCTTACGCGGACTGGAAGTCAGTTTTGTCTCGCATAATGGCATGAAGTATGATTGCCAGACGACGCGCCAGAGCCACTCGGGCCTTTCTCATCGTTGAGCGCGCACCGATTGCGAGGGCCCATGTCTTCAATTTGAGCGGAGCGGCATACCGCGTCAGCATCACATTGGCGGCCTCATAGAGAAGCGTTCTGACGCGCACGTCGCCCCGCTTTGAGATGCTGCCCGTGTAGTCGATTTCACCAGATTGATGCCGTCGCGGCACCAGTCCAAGATACGCCCCCACATCACGCGATTTCCTGAAACGCGACGGATCATCAATTGCTGCGGCAAAGGCCAATGCTGTGATCGGACCGACCCCTGGTACCGTCATAAGGCGCTGGCAGACTTCGGATTTGCGGGTCATCTTTTTGATGTCGCCATCAATGGCTGCAACCGCCGCGAGGATTGCTTCGCGTGCTGCGAACAGTCCGCAAATTGCGGCATGGAGGCCAGGCACTCCATCGCTAACTTTTAGCGCCGCGTTTTTGAATGCCGGAGACAAAGCTCGTGGCAGCCGCACGCCGAAGACGACGACCAGACCGCGGATCTGATTGTCGAGCGTCACACGCTGTCCGACCAGCTTCTTGCGGGCTGCGATCAGCGACCGGATTGCGTGCGCTGACAGTGATTTGACATGGGTCGGCTTGTAGAATCCCGTCCGCGCCAGGTGTGCCAAACCGCGGGCATCATTGCGGTCCGTCTTGTGGCCGGCCAGAGATTTAAGGGCCTGATATGCTTGCCTGCTCTCGATGCAAACAACCGGGACACCAAGCTCCGTCAGCCCATGGTAAAGCATTGGTGCCATCCGTCCCGTTTCAAATACAACTTTGGCACATGGTGGTCCAGAAGCGAGGAAGTCAGCGATCGCTTTTGGTGTTGAGCTCGCTTTTCCTTCACGAATAAGGGCCCCTTCACGATCCAGAATGCAGATATGCGTCTCTTCCATGGACACATCCAAACCAGCAAAATATTCCATTGGTCAGTCTCCTTTTCAATTGCATGTGCATCCAGAATAACAGGGGTAACTGAGTGCTGATCCTGATTACGCCATGTTGAAAAACCGCGCCGCTTCTCGGCCAGACATACCGTCCTTCAAACAAGCACGGCGCACACGACTATAAATATCCTATAAATATCCACAGAATACATCTCCCGCCCTCCGAATAAACGAAGGGCACAAACTGGCGGACTTTTACTCCGCTACAACTGCGATATGCAGCCGCTTCTGTGGCCCAATATTGCTCCGCGTTTTACACCCGTCTTCGTGGTGGAAGAACGAACCCCTCGGCTTTGTCAGGGCGCTTGACAATCTCCAATGTCCATTTTCCCTGCAGGGCCAAAGCATCCCGAAGCTTTGGCCCTGCATATCCTGCGTCCGCAAAGATGTGCCCCAGCCGCGGGAAGCGGATGCGCAGTGCTTTGAGACCATCCACAGCACCATCCCGATCCTGTATATCGGCGGCGTGAACAAGGATCGGCAACAGGAAACCTTGCGTGTCTGTCACGATGTGACGCTTGCGCCCTTTGATCTTTTTGCCCGCATCAAAGCCTGAAATGCCGCCGCTTTCCGTTGTTTTTACGCTCTGGCTGTCAATAACGCCCGCAGTGGGGCTCGCCTCACGGCCCGACAATTCGCGCGCCGCCATCATTGACAGATGGTTGATCCGGTGTAACAGACCGTTGTCGCGCCAGTCGTAAAAACAGTTCTGCACAGTCGAGATCGCCGGGAAATCCTGCGGGATCATGCGCCACTGACATCCCGTGGTCGCCATATACATAATCGCGTTCACAACACGGCGCGGATTCGTCTTGCGAGGGCGACCACCTCGCTTCGCGGCAGGTAACAGGGGCCGAACAAGCGCCCATTCCTCCATAGTTAAATCGCTTGGATAAAAGCCCGTTTTACGCCTATGCTCCGCGCGGGTGATGTCTGTCCACGTCATGGGATCCTCCAGGCTCTTTCAAAACCAATGAATCATAAACACATGATATCACTCAACTACTTTTGGAACAGCCTCTGAGGGCCTGCGCGCCTATACCAAACCCAAGGGAAAGACAAAGGCGTTGAAAAAGGTCGAAGCGTTCACCGGGCAAGGCGCAGCGGACGGGATTGACCGGACCCTCAAGCTGTATATCGGCGGCAAACAGGCACGCCCTGATGGAGGGTATTCCCGCAACATCTATGGCAAAACTGGCAAACTAACTGGGTCAGGCCCCCGTGGCCAACTGCAAAGACATCCGCAATGCGGTTGAGGCCGCGCGGGGAGCCTCGGGTTGGGGCAAAAGCACCGGCCACACGCGCGCGCAAATCCTCTATTTCATGGCTGAAAATCTGTCAGCGCGCGAGGCTGAATTCGCCAGCCATCTGAACGCCATGACCGGCGGGCGCACTGGCAAGGCCGAGGTGGCAGCCTCTATCGACCGACTGTTCACATGGGCGGCCTGGGCGGACAAGTTTGACGGAGCCACGCGTGGTGTGCCGCTGCGTGGTGTCGCGTTAGCGATGCGCGAACCGGTGGGTGTGATCGGCGCGTTCTGCCCCGATGAGGCACCCTTGTTAGGGTTGGTCACCGTGCTGGGTGCCGCCATGGCGATGGGCAACCGTGCGGTGCTGGTGGCGTCCGAGCCGTTTCCGCTGGCAGCGTTGGAGTTCACGCAAGTGCTGGAAACCTCGGACGTTCCCGCTGGCGTGGCCAATATCCTGACAGGCACCCATGTTGATCTGGCCAAGGACCTTGCTGCCCATGCGGATGTGGATGCGGTGTGGAGCTTTTCGTCGTCTGATATCTCGGGCGTGATCGAGCGGGAAAGTGCGGGCAATCTCAAACGCACATGGGTCAACAATGCTCAGGCTTGGGATTGGCAAAAGAACGGCGCACACGCGTTTCTGGAGGCCGCTACAGAGGTCAAGACGGTTTGAGTCCCGTACGGGGAGTAATGAGCGCTGCGGTGATTTAGGCCCGCACCCGATTCCCCCAAGCGCCCTTGGCTGCAGAATGCCTATGCTTGGTAAAACCCCAAAACCGTAAAGAATAACTGATTTTGCAACTCTTGCCATGGGGTCTTTGATTGCAGGCAGGTGCGCGCGACGTTTGGGGCAGTTGAGGATAAGCATGGGCTTTGCTGCACGCGTCGCTCTGACCGCCGCTGCGTTTTTAGTTGGGCTCCTTTTTGAGTCTTCGGCGGCTGTCGTAAAGGATTGTAGGCCCGAGGGCATGTCAGACGCCGAGGCCACGCGGATCATCGAGGTTGCGACGCAGCAGGGTAAGAGCTTTCGCGCAGCAATCGATCAGATGCGTGCGGATGGGCTTAGTTACGAAACGGATACCACCTATGACAATTTTATAGCTGATTCAGAGCGGTTGATTGCACAGGGGTATCGCATGAATAGCATCTTTTGGTTTGCCTTGATCTTCTATCTCTGATTCAGTTTTCCAAAGTTTATGTCTGGAGGGCGCTGCTTTGGAAAATACCGTGTTGTTTCAATCTTTTGCCTCGTCGATTTCCGATCCCCGCCAGGAGACGAAGGTGTTGTATCCACTTGATGGGATTCCGCTTTTGAGCCTGTGCGGAGTGGTGTCGGGGTGTGGGAGTTTTGTCGATGTTGCCCTTTATGGCGAGGAAAAGTCGGGTTTCCTGCGCAAGTTGGCTGCGTTTGAGCATGGCATACCCTCCCGTGACACGCTTTCGACGGTGTTTCGGGCGATTGATCCTGAAGAGTTCAACGCAGCCTTTGCCGCGTGGGCGTCCGGGTTGGCCGGGCGCGTTGGAGGAACGCTCGTTGCCATTGACGGCAAGACAGCGCGAGGCTCAAGGGCCGGTGGTGAAACGCCTCTGCATCTGATCCCGGCCCGGTGTAACGATCTACGCCTCGTGCCCGGCCAGCAAGCCAGCGCGCACAAAAGGAACGGGATCAGGGACATCCCCGTTCTCCTGGATTTGCTCTTCCTGGAGGGCGCGGTCGTGACGCTGGATGCGATGGGGCGCCAACGTGAGATCGCCTGCAAAATCCGTGACAAGGGTGCTGACTATGTGCTGGCCCTGAAGGGCAATCAGGGGCTTCTCCATGAAGACGTGAAACTGTGGTTCGAAGAACAGGATCGGGAAAACACAGAATCATTACAGACGGTTGACGGCGACAAGGGGAGGATTGAAACGCGAACATACACCCAATGCGACGCCATCGGCCGGTTGAAAAAGCGCCATCCCCATCGGGAGGGGTTGCTCAGCATTGGCCGCGTCGTCTCGCTTCGGGAAAGTGGTGGGAAGACGACACGGCAAACGCCGTACTTCATCCCGTCCCTGCCAAAAGACGCCGCGCGCCTTGCCCATGCCGTACGCTCTCACCGGGGAATTGAAAACCGCCTCCACCGGGTGCTTGATGTCACCTTCCGCGATGACGACAGCCGGATACGAAAAGATCACGCACCCGCCAACTTCGCCGTCATCAAGCACATCGCAATGAATTTGCTCAACAAAGCAAAAAGCGAGAACTCCCTCGGAGGAATGCGGAAAAAGGCAGGCTGGAACAACCGCTTCCCGCTTCAAATCCTCGCGCCGTGAAACTCATGCGATTCCCCTGGTTGATTGCAGTGGCGAGGGAGCGGCATGAGGGACGAGAGTCATCGCTCTACAATTACTCACCTGAGAGGTTAGGCAAACAAGGTGCAACCTTGGATAGGGTGTTGTATGGCCCGGCGGGCGTACCGAAAAACGGCTGGCCAGTTTTTGACTCAACAAACGAGAGTTGTCTCGCGACATTGATTCCAAAGAGATAATCGGCGCGACCCCAGATTCTTGGGGTCACGCCATTTCTATTCACACCACATCAAAATCCAGCGAGCGGACCTGTTGGAACTTACCGGTTGCCTCAAGCTTGGTCAGCACATCGGCTGGAACAGGCGCATCGACGTAAAGCAGGGCAATTGCCTCGCCCCCGGCGGCCGAACGACCAAGGGTAAAGTTAGCGATATTCACGTTGTTCTCGCCCATCATCTGCCCCAAGGTGCCGATGATGCCGGGTTCGTCATCATTGGTGGTGTAGAGCATATGGCGACCGATCTCGGCGTCGATATTGATGCCTTTGATCTGAATAAAGCGCGGTTTGCCATCCGAGAACACCGTCCCCCCGATCGAGCGTTCGCGTTGATCCGTCACAACCGTCAGCTTGATATAGCCTTCAAACGCACCGGATTTGTCCTGCTTGGTGGTGCTGATTTTGATGCCGCGTTCCTTGGCCACCACGGGGGCCGAGACCATGTTCACCTCGGGGTTCACCGATTTCATGATTCCTGCGACGGCAGCGCAGGTCAGCGCGTCGAGATTCATTTCGGACACCACACCGTCGTACAGGATGTTGATCGCCTTGATCGGTTCATCCGTCATCTGACCGATGAAGTTGCCCACATGTCCGGCCAGCTTGATCCAGGGGGCCATTACCTTGGCCTCTTCAGCAGTGACCGAGGGCATGTTGAGCGCGTTGGTCACAGCACCGGTCAGCAGATAGTCCGACATCTGTTCAGCCACCTGCAGGGCAACGTTTTCCTGTGCCTCGGTGGTGGCTGCGCCCAGGTGGGGCGTGACGACTACGTTGGGCAGGTTGAACAGTGGGTTTTCATTGGCGGGCTCAGTCTTGAAGACATCAAACGCCGCCCCGGCGACATGGCCGGATTTGAGCAATTCGGCCAGTGCCTCTTCGTCCACCAGACCACCACGCGCGCAGTTGATGATGCGCACGCCTTTCTTGGTCTTGGCAAGGTTTTCGGCCGACAGTATATTGCGGGTCTGATCGGTCAACGGCACGTGCAGGGTGATGAAATCGGCCCGGGTCAGCAGATCGTCCAACTCGACCTTCTCAACGCCCATCTTGTCGGCTTTTTCTTCGCTAAGAAACGGATCGTAAGCGATCACTTTCATGGATAGCCCGCGCGCGCGGGCACAGACGATGCCGCCGATGTTCCCGGCGCCGGTCACGCCCAGGGTCTTGCCAGTCAGCTCGACCCCCATGAACTTGGATTTCTCCCATTTGCCCGCATGGGTCGAGGCCGACGCCTCGGGCAATTGCCGGGCCACGGCGAACATCAGCGCGATGGCATGCTCGGCCGTGGTGATCATGTTGCCAAAGGGCGTGTTCATCACGATCACCCCTTTTTTGGAGGCGGCTTCTTTATCGATGTTGTCGGTGCCAATCCCGGCGCGGGCGATGACCTTGAGATTGTCGGCTGCGGCAAGGATTTTCTCGGTCACCTTGGTGGCTGAACGGATTGCAAGGCCATCATATGCGCCGATCACCTCGGCCAGTTTGTCCTTGCCCAGATCGGGCTGGAAATCGACATCAATGCCGCGATCCCGGAAGATCTGAACGGCGGTTTCGCTGAGTTTGTCAGAGACGAGTACTTTGGGAGCCATGGTTTTGGTCCTTTTGAATTCGGGGAAGGTGTGCCGGGGTAAACCCCGCCCTACGGTTTGGGTAGGCTGAGGTTTACCCCGGCACGCGTTATGCGGTTTCGGAAAGCGCGGCGATCTCGGTCTCAAACGCCCATTTGATCCAAGGCATCAGGGCGGCCACGTCGGACACCTCAACCGTGCCACCGCACCAGATGCGCAATCCCGGAGGGGCATCACGATAGGCACCGATGTCATAAGCCACACCGGCCTGGTCCAGCCGTTTGGCAACCGCCTTGGCAAATGTCGCGCCATCGGTGATGCGCGCGTCATTGAATTTGAGGCAAACCGAGGTGTTCGAGCGTGTTGCCGGATCGGAGGCGAGGTTCTCGATCCACGGTTCGGACTGTACCAGTTCCGCCACGGCGACCGCATTGGCATTGGCCCGCGCCATCAGGCCCGAGAGGCCACCGACCGAGCGTGCCCAATCGAGCGCCAGCAGGTAATCCTCGACGGCCAGCATCGAAGGCGTGTTGATCGTCGCGCCTTCAAAGACGCCCTCGATCAGCTTGCCAGCTTTGGTCAGGCGGAAAATCTTGGGCAGGGGCCATGCGGGTGTATAGCTTTCCAGCCGCTCCACCGCGCGGGGGGACAGGATCAGCATGCCATGGGCCGCTTCGCCGCCCAGCACTTTTTGCCAGGAGAACGTGGTCACATCCAGCTTGTCCCAGGGCAGGTCCTGCGCAAACGCGGCGGAGGTGGCATCGCAAATGGTCAGCCCAGCGCGATCTGCCTTGATCCAGTCGCCATTGGGAACCCGCACGCCCGAGGTGGTGCCGTTCCATGTGAAGACCACGTCATTGTCGGTATCAACGGTCGAGAGATCGACAATCTCACCGTAATCCGCCGTCTTGATCTCGGCATCGAGTTTCAGCTGTTTGACCACGTCCGTGACCCAGCCCGCGCCAAAGCTTTCCCAGGCCAGCATTTCGACCTTCCGCTCGCCCAGCAGGTTCCACATCGCCATTTCCATGGCGCCGGTGTCCGAGGCGGGCACAATACCGATCTTGTAATCGGCGGGGATGCCCAGCACCTCGCGCGTGCCCTCAATGGCGGCCTTCAGCTTGGCCTTACCGACAGCGACACGGTGGCTGCGGCCCAGCGGGGCATCGGCCAGTTTGGTCAGATCGAATGTGGGGGGTTTGGCACAGGGGCCAGAGGAAAAACGCGGGTTAGCCGGCCGCGTTGCCGGTTCATTAATAGCCATTACTGCTATCCTTCCAGATAAGCGCCCTTCGTTGGGGAAGGGTGTCCCACTCACCGAGCTACGCGGGATCAACGCGTTGTGCAAGTGCAGAATTGACGCTAGAACGCCGCTTGAGCGTTCAAATGCGACCCTTGCGACCACGATCGGAAACATGTCTACAGATTTAGAAACTGCGCTGATCACTGCTGCGAAGCCGCTACTTGGGGTCAAGATGAGTGATGCAGAGCATTGGCGTCTTCTAGCTTGGCGAAGCGCGCTTGGGGATGCAGTAGCCTACCTGACACTGGCCGGAAACGCCGATGATTGGTGCCCTTCTGAACATATGTCGCAGAGCTCATTAGGCAGCTTTGCGACATCCCATTTCTTGCGCGAAGGCCTAACAAACGCGGCTCTGGTTTCTTTTTTGCAAATGTATGGCCCAGCGAAAGGTAACGACGTCGTTGCTGGGCAAGCACGCAACCAAGATTTATTTGTAGACCTTCGAGGACCTATCGAAGCTTATGCCGCCGCAAAGACGGGCTATTCTGTTTCGGAACTGGAAGAGCGTATTGGCCTGCTTCGAGCCGTCCGAGATAAATCGGTTGCGCATTTTGACACCGACAATGCCGAGAAATTCACACCGCCCGCCGATGCTGCTCAAGAAGATGAAGCTGGCAACAAGGTTTATACCGGTGAGTTGGTCAAGCAGAATGACCATTCACTCAACACTTCTCCTGAATTCGTGGAAGAACTGATGCGCGTGGTTGAAGCTTTACATGAGGCTGTTGAAACCGTCCTCAAGAATGCCGTTGTCAAAACTGATTAGGATTTTGAATGTTCGTCACCACCCTGATAGCACCCCGTGGCGGGTTGCAGCCTGCCCTTGCTGAAAGCCTGCGCAACGCCTGGGGTGGGGGGGATCTGCAATGGCTCGCTCCTGACGAGGCGGCGGAATTTGCCATGGGTGAGGTGCCGGGGAATCGCTGGGATGTCTGGACCGAGATGCAGGGTCTTGGCGTGGACCTGATCGTACAGCCGGCCAGGGGGCGGCGTAAAGAGATGTTGCTGGCCGATATGGACGGCACGATGATCCAGCAGGAATGCATTGACGAGTTGGCTGACGAGGCCGGTGTGGGCGCGCATGTCAAGGATATCACCGCGCGGGCGATGAATGGCGAGCTGGATTTTGAAGGCGCGCTGATCGAACGGGTCGGCCTTCTGAAAGGGCTGGACGCGGCGGTGATTGACCATGTGCTGGACACGCGGATCACCTATATGCCGGGCGGCAAGACCCTGTTGGCGACGATGCGCACAAACGGGGCGCATGCCGCGCTGGTCTCGGGCGGGTTCACGGCGTTCACCGCGCGGGTGGCCGAGACGCTGGGTTTTGATGAAAACCGCGCCAATACGTTGCTGATCGAGGATGGCAAACTGACGGGCGAGGTGGGACGGCCCATTCTGGGGCGCGAGGCCAAGGTGGAAGCCTTGGAGAAGATCAGCGCGCGGCGTGGTCTGACCGAACTGGATGTCATCGCGGTCGGTGATGGGGCCAATGACCTGGGCATGTTGGGCCGGGCGGGTGCCGGCGTGGCGCTGCATGCCAAACCCTCGGTTGCCGCCCAGTGCGATGTGCGGATCAATCATGGGGACCTGACGGCGTTGCTTTACTTGCAGGGCTATTCGCGGGATGAGTTTGTCGACTGCTGACAGATTCTGACGACAACGGCGTCTACCAGTTCACGCAAGGAGACAGCAGATGATCCCACACGGTGACAGGCTCGGACTGGCTATTGCGGTGTTACTGATGACAACGCTGGCCTTGTCGCTGGGCGAGGTCATTAGCGCGCGCGGCTGGTTTTCTGTGGTGCTGGGCTTTGCAGGCGTGATCGTGATTCTGCGGCCCGGCGTTGAAGGGTTGAACGGGTACATGTTTCTCCCGCTGCTCTCGGCGATGTTTTATGCGCTGGCGATGATCGTGACCCGGGCGAAATGCCGTGCAGATCACCCCCTGGCACTGGGCCTGTTTCTGGCCATCGGGTTTATCATTGCCGGAGCTTTGGGCAGCGCTGTGATTGCCATGGGAACAGGTGGTGACAGCTATGCAGCGGCATCCTGGGTGGCGCTGAGCCAGATCGATTGGCGGATCATGGCGGCGCTGTCCCTGGCGCTGGTGATCGGTGGTGTCGGTACAGCAATCGCCTATCAAAACGCGCCGCCGTCGGTGCTGGGCGTGTTCGATTTTTCCTATGTGGGTTATGCTGTGATCTGGGGTCTGGTCTTGTTTCACGAGGTGCCATCGCCCCTGACCTTGCTGGGGATTGCGATGATCGTCGCCGCCGGCGTTCTGGCGACCTGGGCACGCCGATCATAATTTCGCTTTACAGTTAATTAGCAATACTGTTAATTAATTCGCATGAATACCCTGAGTCGCACCTTTGCCGCGCTGTCTGACGAAACCCGCTTTGCCGTGGTTGAACGGCTGATGGCCGAAGGCGAGCTGCCTGCCGGGGCCTTGGTGGAGCGCGCCGGGATGAGCGCGCCAGCCATGTCGCGCCACCTGAAGGTGCTGCGCGAAGCAGGGCTGATTGTGCAGCGTAGCGAGGGCACGAAGCGGCTTTACTCCGTACGCCCCGAAGCCCTGAAAGCTGTCGCCGACTGGACGATGAACCACCGCGCCTTCTGGGAGGCGGGGTTGGAGAGGTTGGACGCCATTCTGGCATTGGATGAAAAGGACTGAACATGGCGGATGTGCATCTTGAGCGAGACTTCAACACCACAGCCGAACGACTGTTTGAGATACTCACCACCCAGTCCGATGTGCTGAACTGGTGGGGCCATGATGGGATGACCCTGCCCGAGTATCAGCTGGATTTTTCGCGCACGGGTCCCTGGTTCTCGCGCCTGATCGGCAGCGATGGTAAAGTATTTAAGATGTCCGGGCAGGTCACCAAGGTTGATCCGCCGCACAGTGTCAGCTTCACCTGGGGCTGGCATGATGATGCCGATGTGCGTGGTGCGGACAGCCATGTCACCTATAAGATCGCTACGCTGGACGAGGGTCGCGTGCGGCTGACGCTGGATCACCGTGATTTGCCAAGTAAAGAGGTGGCCAGCCATCACGAAAGCGGCTGGGCCAACGGCCCGCTGACCCGCTTGGAGCGGTATATCACCGCCCTTGCCGATTAGGCTTTCAACAGAGAGGAAAGAAAGATGCCAAAGTTTATGCTGGCCTATCACGGCGGCGGAATGCCCGAGACACCCGAAGAGGGCGAAAAGGAAATGGCCAAATGGCAGGCCTGGCTGGGCGGCATGGGCGAGTCCTGCGCCGATATGGGCAACCCGGTGGGCATGTCCAAAACGGTCAGCACAAGCGGTGTGGCCGACGATGGCGGGCCTAATCCGTTGTCGGGCTATTCCATTGTTGAGGCCGCAGATGTCGACGCCGCCTGCGAGATGGCCAAGGGCTGCCCCATCCTCGACGGCGGCAAAGGCACCGTTGAGGTGGCCCCAATTGTCGAAATGTAAGGCTTCACAAGGTTGCCGCAAAACTCAAAATGCGGCGGCCTTGACCACAGCGTTTGTTCTTAAGGCGGACATGACCTGATGCGAGAATTGGCAATCCTGACCTTTGTAACGCTGGATGGCGTGATGCAGGCGCCCGCCGAAGCCCGTGAAGACCGCTCGGGCGCCTTCACCGGGGCAGGGTGGGCCAAGCCGTATTGGGACGATGTCATGGCGCAAGTTGGCCGCACGGCAATGGCCCAGCCCTATGACATGCTGCTTGGACGCCGAACCTATGACATTTTCAAGCGCGCCGCATCGCAAGATGACGAGTCAGGCCCAATGGATAAGGCCAAGAAATATGTTGTGACATCTTCGCCGGATAGCCTGGGCTGGATCAACGCACACGGTGTGTCTGGTAACATCTCCGCTGAGGTTGGAAAGCTGAAGCAGCAGGACGGCCCCTTGTTGCAGGTCCATGGCAGTTGGCAGCTAATCCAGCTTTTGCAGGCCCAAGACCTGATTGATGAATACCGGCTGTGGACTTTCCCGGTTACCCTCGGCCAAGGCAAACGGCTTTTTGCCGAGGGTGGCCCGGCGCGGGCATTCGATCTGATCCGATCAGAGCCTACAGGTAATGGCACCCAGATGTCGATCTATCGCGGGGCCAAAGCGTAGCGGCCCCGGAGCAAGCCCCGGGAACCGAAGATCAGGCCGCGATATGGGCGCGGGTTTGGCCGAGCATCAGCGCGGCGCGGGCGGCCTCGCGGCCCTTCTCAACAAAGTGGTCACGATAGATCGCCGTGTGGTGATCCGTTTCCTGATAGTGATGCGGGGTCAGCGACACGGACAAGACCGCCACACCGCTGTCCAGCCCGGCCCGCATCAACCCGTCCACCACGGCCTGCGCCACAAAATCATGGCGGTAAATGCCGCCATCCACGACAAAGGCGGCGGCCGCCACGGCATCATAACGCCCCGAACTGGCCAGATCACGCGCCAGCAGCGGCATCTCGAACGCACCGGGCACGTTGAAGACGTCGATCTGGGACATCGGGATCAATTCCGAAAATCCAACCAGCGCCTGATCGACAATCTCGGCATGCCAGTTGGCTTTGATAAACGCATAATGGGGAAGTGTCATGACATGGCTCCTTTTCCTTTTGACACGTCACCCAGAGCATCAAACGAAAAGGCACCATAAGAGGCATGGCCCCTGCTGGTCCTTACCGCTCTCTTCCATCCGGACTATGACCGTCGGCTCTGGAATTGCACCAGATCTGCTGACACCCCGGAACGTATCCGGGGCCGCTCGCGGGCTTGAGGCGCATGGCCCTTTACCGCCGGTGGGGAATTTCACCCCGCCCTGAGAACAGGACCGAATTTGAAATAGAAAAGCCCCGCTGTAAAGCAGGGCTTTGCGACAGGTGTGGGGCGGGATACGTCACCCCGCCCCAACCAAATGCGTGTTAGCCGTCGGTGGCAGGCAGAACGCCTTGGGCCTGTGCGTCGGCAATCTCGTCCGTGGTCAGCATCCCGTCGGCATTGGCATCGGCCTGGCTAAAGGTGCCGACTTCGGCCTCGGGGTGTGCCGCCTGGAATTCGGACATGGTGACAGCGCCATCGCCATCGGCGTCCATGGCGGCTGCGTCTCCGGCAAAACCGGCAACGGGGAGGGTCAGGGCAAGTGCGAAGCTCGCAGCGATCAGATCTTTAGTCATGTTAGATCTCCTTCCTATGGAGTTGGCAGAGGGCGGTTGCACCTCTGTTTCAGGAAGGTGGGGGCAGTGCCGGTGATTGTCTGTAGCTGCGCCAGGCATCTCCGGAAAACCGCGAAAACGGGCCGAAACAGGGGGGATCATTGCGCGATTGCCTGCCACGAACAGGCACCCGGCGGGACGCTGCCGACCGGGCGGGGTGCAATCGGCAGGTCTATGAAGAAAGAGGGATCAAAGCAGGGCGGCGACAGGTTTGATTGTGCCGGTCTCTACCCCTCGTCGGTTCAGAATCGGTGCATTCAGAGGCTGTTCCAAAAGTAGTTGAGTGATATCACGTGTTTATGATTCATTGGTTTTGAAAGAACCTGGAGGATCCCATGACGTGGACAGACATCACCCGCGCGGAGCATAGGCGTAAAACGGGCTTTTATCCAAGCGATTTAACTATGGAGGAATGGGCGCTTGTTCGGCCCCTGTTACCTGCCGCGAAGCGAGGTGGTCGCCCTCGCAAGACGAATCCGCGCCGTGTTGTGAACGCGATTATGTATATGGCGACCACGGGATGTCAGTGGCGCATGATCCCGCGGGATTTCCCGGCGATCTCGACTGTGCAGAACTGTTTTTACGACTGGCGCGACAACGGTCTGTTACACCGGATCAACCATCTGTCAATGATGGCGGCGCGCGAATTGTCGGGCCGTGAGGCGAGCCCCACTGCGGGCGTTATTGACAGCCAGAGCGTAAAAACAACGGAAAGCGGCGGCATTTCAGGCTTTGATGCGGGCAAAAAGATCAAAGGGCGCAAGCGTCACATCGTGACAGACACGCAAGGTTTCCTGTTGCCGATCCTTGTTCACGCCGCCGATATACAGGATCGGGATGGTGCTGTGGATGGTCTCAAAGCACTGCGCATCCGCTTCCCGCGGCTGGGGCACATCTTTGCGGACGCAGGATATGCAGGGCCAAAGCTTCGGGATGCTTTGGCCCTGCAGGGAAAATGGACATTGGAGATTGTCAAGCGCCCTGACAAAGCCGAGGGGTTCGTTCTTCCACCACGAAGACGGGGTGTCGAGCGAACATTCGCGTGGCCGGGACGTTGCCGTCGTTTGGCAAAAGATCGGGAGGCAACCGTTGAAAGTTCCGTAGCATGGGTTTTGGTTGCCGGTATTCGTCTCTTGACAAGGCGGATAGCAAGGCATTCTGTTCAAACATAAACTTTTGAGTCAGACTCTCAGGAATCGCCGTGTGGTCGGAGTGTGGTCGGATGATCGAC
Source organism: Roseovarius sp. (assembly GCA_965207105.1). Lineage (GTDB taxonomy): Bacteria > Pseudomonadota > Alphaproteobacteria > Rhodobacterales > Rhodobacteraceae > Roseovarius. The sequence goes on from CBDBLS010000023.1 coordinate 118,134, forward strand.
CGACAACACCCCCAGCCGCACCAGAAGTGCGGCAATGGTACATTCAGCGGCGCGCGTCGTGCCATCAGCGATTTTGAGGGCGATCCCCAGCTTCCTGGAGGGCAGGATGGCAATGAAAAACCCCTCGGCCCCGGTTTTCAGTGCCACAGGTTCTAAGCAGGCACGCATCAGCTCGGTACAAGCGCGGGTCTCTCCGGCGACCAGATCGGGATGGGCAACCATCGCCTGCCACAGCTGCACGGCGGCGCTTTGACGGGTATCGGCCCCGTCCCGCGCGGCGGCGAAATAGGCCATGGCCCGGGCCATACCATGCAAAGTAGTGATGAAATTGGGGGCCGAGCAACCATCTATACCATGGCCGGGGCTGTCCTGCCCCGTGACCGATTCAAATGCCTCAAGCAGGGGAATCGCGCTTAAAGTTTGACAGTGTCCGAGAATTGGATTCTGGAGGTTTCATCAGATGATGGGGTTTCGAGATGCCAGGATTAGACAGCTGTTTCAATGCGGTGGATGACCCACGCGGCGGCAATGCTCCGCGCCACAAGTTCCGTGATTTGATGACGATCGGCCTTTTGTGCGCGCTTTGCGGTGGTGATACGGCGGTGGACATGGAACCTTTCGGACAAATGAAGGGGGATTTCCTGCGTGGGTTTCCTGAGTTGCCTCACGGGATACCTTGCCATGACGCGTATTCCCGGCTGTTTCGCGTGATGAAGCCGACGGGCTTTCAGGCCTTTTTCGACAAGTTTCGCGCCGACTTTGCGGCTGGCTCCGGTGAGCACCCTGCCATCGCCATTGATGGCAAAGAGATGCGACGCGGCTTTGACAAGGCCGCCGGGCAATCGAATATGAACATTGTCACGACCTTTGCACATGGGGCAGGGCAATCGCATTTGGAAATCTAAGCCCTTCGCTGACGAACATAGCATGAACTTTTTGGCTCTCTCGTTGCGTTTGTGGTCAGGTTTTGATGTTTTTCAACCTCAATGCGGCAGGAGAAATCCAAACGCGATTGCCCTGGCACATGGGGCACGTCTCACCCTTGGGATTACTCAGGGCGCCAGGGGCGGTGGCGGGATCCTGGCCCAGCGCGAGTTGATTGAGATGCTTGATATCCGCGGCATCACCATCACCGCAGACGCACTGCATTGTCAGCGCGGGACCTGCGAATTGATCGTGCGGGAGGGAGGCGATTATTGCCTGCGGCTCAAGGGCAATCAGGGCGGCATGTTGGCCGATGTCCGGGCTTTCGTGGAAGACGAAGACACAGATTACATTGATGAATATAACACAATTGATGCTGATCATGGTCGTGTGGAAGAGCGGTCATACCGCGTCCACGATGTGCCGGAATATCTGATCAATACCCATAAGTGGCCGCCTCTTCGGGCTTTCGTCCATGTCGCCTCCAGGCGCGCGGTTGGCGACAAGACCAGTCACGCCGAACGGCTTTATCCGCTCTCCAAATGTCCCGCGGCTCAGGGGGCCGCCACACTGATCCGCGGCCAGTGGCAAATTGGGAACAGCTTGCATTGGTCTCTCGACGTGGTGATGAACGACGACCGACACCGCGCGCGAAAAGATCACGCGCCAGCCAGCTTTGCCGCTTTGAGGCGGATTGCCTTGAGCATCATCAAGGCCAATCCTGCAAAAGGATCAAATCGCGGCAAATTCAAAAAAACGGGCTGGAGCAATGAGGTCCTGAAAACTCTCATCCAAGACTTTTGAAGCGCGATTGCCCTGATGCCTCAATACAGGCACGCTGTACCGGGTGGTCGATGTCTATATACTCCGGGCCCGCCCCCAGATGACGGGTCAGGGTCAGGAACCCTGAATGCTTGCCCGAGCAGTTGTTGTGATACTGACACGGCGTCTTGCCCGCGCGGATCAGGCCATCGCGGGCGGGAATATCATCAGGTTCCTGCGGACCACAGCGGAAATCATCGTCCGATAGCCCTAGGTCGGCCAACCATGCCAGCACGCGACCTGTGTGAATGGCCGCAGCGTTATGCGAGGCACAGGCCAGCGCCAGATGCTCCGTCGTCAATCCATGCGCGGCCGCCGCCCCGCTTTCGATCAAAGGCAACGCCTGGATCATTTTCGCCGAGCTGCGCGGGTAGATAGCCAGCTCTGGATCGCCCCAGGCCTGCACGATTTGACCGGTGTCATCACAGATCACCGCATGGCCCAGATGCAGGCTTTCGATCATTGGCCCGCGCCAGATTTCTGTCAAAGGAACTGGGTTTGACATGATTGTGACCTCTCATACGCCGCTTAATGTGCGGAAATCTGCCAATTGCATCTTTCGCGCCTCGCCTGTTTCAGGCTATTGTAGCAATGTCGAGTAAGAACAGGCCGTCGCCAAGAAGAAATCCACAAAGGATACGCGCGGCCCGCATAATTGAGGCTAGGACAGCTTGGAGGCTGGACATATGGTATCACGTTTTTCATGTCTGATCGCAGGGGCGGCATTTGCATGTGCGGCAACCGGTGCGATGGCACAGGAAGAAAGCACCAATCAGGTGGCGGCAAAAACCGCCTGGAGCGTGTTTGAAGAGCAACAGCCCCGCGAATGCTGGGCGGTGTCATCCCCTACTGAGACGGTAAACACGCGCGACGGACGCGTCGTTGCTGTGCGGCGCGGGGATATCCTGCTGATGACCTTCTATCGCCCCGACGCGGGTGTGCAGGGTCAGGTGGCGTTCACTGGTGGCTATCCGTTTGCCAGTGGCTCGACGGTGAACCTGAACATCAGCGGCAATTCGTTTGAGTTGTTCAGCGAGGGCGAATGGGCCTGGCCTGCCAGTGCGGCGGATGATGCCAAAATCATCGCGGCGCTGAAACGCGGTTCCGATGCGGTGCTGAGCGCGCAATCCGCCCGTGGGACCAAGACCAAGGATTCCTTTTCACTGATGGGCTTTACCGCTGCTGTGGAAGAGGCCGAGAAACGCTGTAAGTAAGTTTTTCAGACTGATTTGATGAAGAGCGTGCCACCCGGCGCGCTCTTTTTTCGTGGGATCAGTCCGGGCGAGGCGGCGCGGCGCAGGCGGTCATTGATGGCGCGTCCCAGCCCGGATTCCGGGATCGGCGAGACGGCAATGGGTTTGTCATTTGCATCCAGTGCGTGGAGGTGGCCAAACAGATTGGCCGCAGCCTCGACCAGATCACCGGCTGGTGACAGGTTGAGATCGCAGACCACCTTGCCAAATCCCAGTAGAAGCTCATCCGGTTTACGCTCTGTTACGTTCAGCCGAACCGGCGCGCCGGGCGCGTAATGCGAGCGCATCTGGCCCGGTGCGGTTAAGGGATCATTGGCCTCATGTTGGGTAAGGTTCTGACCCAGCGCAGCTTCGATCACCTCGGCTGGCAGGCCCCCGGGGCGCATCAAGGTGGGCTGATCGGCCAGACCGATAATAGTGGATTCCAGGCCCACATCGCAGGGGCCGCCATCGACAACCGCCGCGATCCGTCCAGATAGGCCTTGCAAAACGTGGTCTGCTGTTGTGGGGCTGATCCGGCCCGAGGGGTTGGCAGAGGGGGCCGCGATGGGGCCATCGAAGGCCTTGAGCACGGCCTGCGCCACCGGATGGGCCGGCAGGCGAATGGCGACGGTGGATAAGCCCGCCGTGACCAGAGGCGAGAGGCCGTGACCGGATTTGAGCGGCAACACCAGCGTCAAAGGGCCGGGCCAAAACGCATGCGCCAGACGGTCGGCCAGATCGGTCCATTCCACAAGTGCGAGCGCCTGTTCAATTGTCGCCAGATGTACGATCAAGGGGTTGAATTGCGGGCGGGTCTTGGCCTCGAATATCCGCGCCACGGCTGTGTCATTGCGGGCGTCCCCGCCCAGGCCATAGACCGTCTCGGTCGGGATCGCGACCAGATCGCCATTGGCCAGAAGGGCAGCAGCGCGGGCAATCCCGGTTGGGTCAGGGGAAAGGATCTCGGTCATGATCGGCATCCTTACTGCCCCACCGCATCAATGCCAAGCGTGCGTGGTGTTGACCTCGGATCCGGCAAGGTGCAGGTCGGGGTCACGTCATGCTAAAGTAAGAAGGACGCCCGCATTGGCCAAGATACACACCCCCTGGGAGGCGCCTCCGGCGCATGGCGAGGCGATCGAGGTGGCAACCGGCGTCTTGTGGATTCGCCTGCCTCTGCCGATGGCGCTGGATCATGTGAATATCTATGCACTGTACGAGGGTGGCAGCTGGACCATCGTGGATACGGGCATTCATTCGAGTCGTTCCATCGCACTGTGGGAAAGCGTGTTGGAAGGGCCTTTGCAGGGCAAACTGGTCTCCCGCGTGATCCTGACCCACCATCACCCCGATCATATCGGCATGGCAGGTTGGTTGATGGCGCGGTTCGGGGCTGAATTGTTGACAACGCGCACAGCCTGGTTGATGGCGCGGATGCTGATCCTTGACGAAGAGGAGCGCCCGACCGAACAGGCGCTGGCCTATTGGCGCAGTGCGGGCATGGACGCCGAAATATATGAGACGCGCAAGACTGACCGCCCCTATAACTTCGCCGATGTCTGCCACCCAATCCCGGTGGGGTATACCCGCGTGCAGCAGGATGATGTGCTGCGCATGGCTCGTCGCGACTGGGACGTGCATATTGGCAACGGCCATGCGCCCGAACATCTGACACTGTGGAGCCGGGACGACAATCTGGTGATCGCGGGCGATCAGATCATCAGCTCGATCAGCCCCAACATCGGCGTCTACCCGACCGAGCCCGATGCCGATCCGGTCTCGGACTGGCTGGAGGCATGTGGACGTCTGGGCAAGCTGGCGCATGACGACCATCTGGTGCTGAGCGGGCACAAGCTGCCGTTCACCGGCCTGCCCTTTCGGATGCAGCAGCTGATCGAGAATCACCGTGGCTGTCTGACACGGCTGCTGGCGCATCTGGACACGCCCAAAGTGGCGTCCGAGTGTTTTGCGCCGCTGTTCAAACGAAAAATTGATCAGGGGCTTTACGGTTTAGCCCTTGTCGAGACGGTTGCGCACCTCAATCATCTGCATCAGTCTGGTGCGATTACCCGCCAGGCCCGGGCCGATGGTGCATGGCTTTGGCAGGCAAAGGGAGACATGTGATGGATGACGAAATCAGAACCACAGCGGAAGCGGTGGAAGGGGCGGCCTTACCGCGCTGTCATGAGGTGCATGCCTGCCCCGACACCCAGGCGCCTGCCGACTTTTCTGAGGCGGTGACAGATCAGCCGGTAACTCAGAAAAGCCCGGCAGAATGGGCCTATGAACGCCTGATCATCTATATCCAGAGCTTTGAAAAGACGCTGGATAATGAACATGAGGTGGCGATGGGCTTTACCGGGACAGATGCCGGGGTGATGCGGATCGAAGGCATGGGATTTTTCGACCCCGATATCGTGACGTTTTACGGCAGCGACCCAGCCGGTGGCAAAACCCAGCTGGTGCAGCATTACGGCCAGCTTAACGTCATGCTCCGCGCCCTGCCCAAGCAGGTGGAACAGGCCGAGCCGACACGTATCGGATTTCGTCTGGCGCAGGATCTGGAGCGTCGCTGAGCCGCTGCAGTTTGGCACCCGGGGAGGATAAAGAATTTCCAGCCCAAAGAGGGTGACGGCGCCCGGCAAATGCAGTAACCAGTTCAACAAGTTTAGACATATCGACCACAGGGACAGATAAAGATGGCCGAACACAAACACGGTGAAATGAATATCGAAGTGCAGCAAAAAACCTTTGCAGGCTTCGTCAAGGCATCGGCCTATGTTACCGCATTTTCAATTTTCGTTCTGATTTTCATGGCACTGGTCAACAGCTAACGGCTATTTCGCCGTTTCAAGCATGTGATCGGGGGACGCCATGCGAAGAATTATTGCAGCATTGGGCTGTCTTGTCTTGCTTGCAGGATGCGCCTCAGAATCGACCTGGGCGTCGGATGAATTTGTTCGCACGAGAGCCTATAAGCATGACGGCCCGCTGCGGATCACGCTGTTCACCATGATCAACAACAACACGGGCGCGGGCGCACATACGTCGTTGATGATCAACGCCTCGCAACGGGTGATCTTTGATCCTGCCGGATCGTTCAAACACGAAACCATTCCCGAGCGAAACGATGTGGTCTTCGGAATCACTCCGGCGGTGGCTGATGGTTATACGCGCTATCACGCCCGCGAAAGCTTTCATGTGCGGGTGCAGACACTGGACGTGTCGCCCGAACTGGCCGAGGGCATCATGCGCGCGGTGATGGAATACGGCCCAGTGCCATCTGCCCAATGCGCGCTGAGTACGTCCAGCGTGTTGGCACAGTTTTTTCCCGGACAGATCAAACGCGGCTGGTATCCCAAGAAACTGGCCGAACAGTTTCAGGAGGTTCCCCGGGTCAGCAGCCGGACGCTGCGCGAATACGACAGCGATGACAATTCCAGGGTGCTGGAAGACTGGGATCCGAACCGCGTGACCCGCGATGCGGTGTCCCTGCTGGATTGATGCGGCAGACAAAGGAAAATCGTTTCAGAGCGAGCGTTGCGATCTTGGCGCAATGTCAGCTTCGAGCTCAAGGACTAAGCCGCTCTCGCGGCATTGGCGCGTGTGGCTAACGGACGACAACTTCACTGATGCCGCGCATTTTGCGATGTGACTGATCTGACTGACGATTGAGCTTTCTCAATTGGACAGGAGGTTCCCATGACACAGGAGAAGATGAGCCCGCTGCGTGCGCGGATGATCGAGGACATGCGTATTCGCGGGATGGCGGAGACGTCACAGAAAGCCCATATCCGGGCGCTCAAGGATTTCACTGCATTTCCGGGGCGCTCACCGGACACCGCGAAACCGGAGGAGTTGCGCGCCTGTCAACTTCATATGACGGACACTGAGGTCACACCTTCGCTCTACAACGCCCGGATCACAGCGTTGCGGTTCTTTTTCGGCATGACGTGTGATCGCGAGGACATGAAGAAGTACATGCAGTTCCGCACCGAGCCGCGCAAGCTCCCGATTGTTCTGAGCATCGAGGAGGTTTCGGCGGTTCCGGCGGCGGCACCGGGACCGGGTATGAAGTATCGGGCTGCTTTGAGCATTGGCTGCGGTGCCGGTCTGCGCGCCTCCGAGGTGACCAACCTGAAGGTCCGGGACATCGACAGTGACCGCATGCTGATCCACGTCGAGCGGGGCAAGGGCGGCAAGGACCGGGACGTGATGCTGTCGCCATCTCTGCTGGAGTTGCTGCGGGCCTATTGGCGCGAGGCCCGTCCGCAAGGCCGGCTGTTCCCGGGTCAAAGCCGGGTCGAGCCGATGTCACCCCGTTCGTTGAACAGGGCTTTCAACTCGGCAAAAGCAATGGTGGGGATAAAAAAGCCTGCGACGCTGCATTCGCTCCGGCACAGCTTCGCGACCCATCTTCCGGAGGCTGATACGGATGTGCGGGTAATACAGGTGTTGCTTGGCCACGCCAGGCTGACCACGACGGCGCGATATACCCATGTCGCCGCCAAGACACTGCGCAACGTCGCCAGCCCATTCGAGCATATCCGGGATGTGGCCTGACGGATCGGTCAGCGTGCCGCGGCACGCGCTGGAGGTTGCAGACATCTTTCGTGCGCATGGTCCAGCCTACCGGCGGGCCAATGCAGGGCATCTGAGCCTCTCGCAGCTCAAGGTGATGTCATCCATTGAGGCTTGCCGGACGGAAGCGCTCGGCGGGCATGTGGCGGCTTGCACCAAATGCGATCACCAACACATCGCATACAACAGTTGCAAAAACCGGCATTGCCCGAAGTGCCAGGGACCAGCCGCGCGTGACTGGATGGCGGCGCGGGCAGATGATCTGCTGCCGGTGGAGTATTTCCATCTGGTCTTCACCTTGCCAGCCGAGATCGCCCGGATCGCTTTTTGGAACAAAAAGGCCGCCCACGGCCTGCTGTTCAAAGCATCGGCAGAGACGGTGACGACCATCGCCGCCGATCCCAGGCGTATGGGTGCCCGCGTCGGTATGACCAGTGTGCTCCACACCCGGGGACCGGCAATGACGCACCATCCCCACGTCCACATGATCGTACCAGGAGGCGGGCTCTCGCAAGATGGCGTCCGTCGGGTTGGCTGCAAGCCTGGGTTCTTCCTGCATGTCCGGGTGCTGTCCAGACTGTTCCGTCGGCTGTTCATCGAAGGTCTGATCGCGTTGCATCGGGCGGGAGAGATCGCCTTCTTCGGCGATCTGGCCGGGTTGGCAGACGTTGATGCATTTGCCGCCTGGCTTGCGCCGTTTCGCAAGTCCGAATGGGTGGTCTATGCCAAACCGTCCTTCGGCGGACCCGAAGCCGTACTGGCATACTTCAGCCGCTACACGCATCGGATTGCCATCTCCAACAGCCGCCCTGTCAGCGCTGATGCCCGAACCGTGGTGTTCCGCTGGAAAGACTGCCGGATCAAACGTGGAGACCGTATGAAGGTCATGCGGCTTGATACGCACGAGTTCTTGCGCCGGTTCCTCATCCATGTGCTCCCAGGCGGGTTCCACCGCATTCGTCACTACGGCCTGTTGGCCAGCGCAACCCGCAAAAGCAACCTTGCCAGGACCCGCACGTTGCTCGGCGCGCAACCAGCAATGCAGCAAGACGCATCCACCGCCGATGTCATCCCGATGACATTGCGGGAGCCATGCCCCGACTGCGGCGGGCGGATGCGCATCATCGAGACCTTCCGGCGCGGGGAGCTTCCACGGTCTCGTGCTCCACCACGGAGGCAGGCCGCATGACCGAAAGCCTGTCCATCCCGTCCACCCCAGACCGGTTGCTGCGGCAATGCCGGCCAAGCCACCTCGTCTGCAGCGCCCCGACAGGCCGCGCGAACGACGCAAAAGGACATCCATCCGAGGCAAATCCTCTGGCAAAACTCGGAGACGACCGGCCTGAACCCCCAAGCCGGTGCGTCCGTGACAGTCAAAGACAAAGCCAACCGCACTCTTTACCCCATAGATAGCACCTAGCCCCCGCGGCTTCCTCCCTGAGAGGTTTGTCAACACGGGCCACAGTCAGACCGTGCCGAAACCCCGCGCAATGACCCGCGTCGAAAAACCTTCATCGAAGCGGACACCCATCACCCCTTGAGAAAATCGCATAAAAAAGCCCGCGCCAGTTGCCCGGCGCGGGTTTCTTTGTCAGGTTTTTTAGGGCTTACAGGCCCAACGCGTTCTTCACGGCGTCCAGAGCGGCCTGAAGCAGTTCGGGATTGTCCTGAGCGGCTTTGAGACCTTGAGTCAGCACATTCTTTTGCAGATCACCAATGTCCGATCCCGCGATCATTTCGTTGACTTTGTCCATGTTGAAGCCATCCACGGTCAGCAGTGAGTCATCGACAGCTTCGGCTGCTGCTTCGGTGGCGGTATCGGTTGCGGCCTCAGTGGCTTCAGCTGCGGTATCAGCAGCCGCATCCGCTGCTTCGGTGGCCGTGTCCGTTGCCGCCTCAGTTGCTGTATCGGCAGCTTCGGTCGCAGTGTCCGCAGCCGCATCGGCGGCTGTATCTGCGGCTTCGGTGGCTGTATCAGCCACTGCATCTGCTGCCTCTGTGGCGGTGTCGGTGGCTTCGGCAGCAGCATCATCCGCCGCACCTGTCACACCATCGACAGCTTCGGTCACGCTTTCCATAGCGTCATCAGCTGCATCCGTCACCGCATCCGCAGCACCGGTAGCCGCTTCCGTGGCCGTATCTACGGCGTCCTGCGCGGCGTCTGTGACTGCATCCGCCGCATCGCTGGCAGCTTCGGTCGCCGTATCAACCGCATCTGTAGCCGCATCAGCCGCTGCATCTACCGCCTCGGTCACCGTGTCTGCGGCCTCGCTCGCGGCCTCGGTCGTCGCATCCACCGCATCGCCCGCAGTATCAGCCACCGCATCAGCGGCATCGCCAGCCGCATCTGCGGCATTTTCAGCACCACTGGTGACGGTCTCTTTTATCTCTTCCACCGATTTGCCGGTGAACAGCATATACCCCCCTCCCAGCACGACGACGGCCAGAACAATCCAAAGCACGTTTCTCATTAATCTTTCCCCTTAGAACATGAGGCCCAGAACACGATCGTGGGCCGTTATAGTTGTGACAACCAGATGCAACCGGAAAAGGAAAGCCGCAAGGGGGAATGTCGTGGTTTTCGGCTCAGAACAGCCGATATTCTCGCTTGAATCACACGGGGCGCGCGTCTACCTTGCAACTTCAACTTTTCAGAACCACCGAAGGAAGAAAACCATAGCCCGCAGACCTCACAACGCGCCGCCCACGCGCGACACCGGCCCTCGCATCAACGAACGTATCACATCCGACGAAATCCGCCTGATTGGCGCGGATGGCGAAAATGTTGGTGTGGTTACCCCTGCCCGCGCGATGGAAATGGCCGACGAGGCCGGGTTGGATCTGGTCGAAATCTCGCCCAATGCCGCCCCGCCTGTCTGTGAAATCATGGATTTCGGCAAATATAAATACGAACAGCAAAAACGCGAATCCGAAGCCCGCAAGAAGCAAAAGGTGATCGAGGTGAAGGAGGTGAAGTTTCGCCCCAACACCGACACCCATGACTATGACGTCAAAATGCGCAACGTCTTTAAGTTTCTGGAAAACGGCGACAAGGTAAAAATCACCCTGCGCTTTCGCGGGCGGGAAATGGCGCACCAGCAGTTGGGTCGCGAATTGCTGGACCGGGTGGCCGAAGACACCAAAGAGCACGGCAAGGTCGAACATATGCCCAAGATGGAAGGCCGCCAGATGATCATGATCATTGGCCCGGTCAGCAAGTAAACTGCTTTAGACAGAGCAAACAGAAACGCCCGCAGGATCATCTCCGGCGGGCGTTTTTTATTCGCCTTGGCGGGGCTGTGGATATGTCTATCTGTATTAGTTCTGACTTTATCTGACACCGTCCCCTTCTCAGCTAGCTGAGAAGGGGACGGCACATCTCTTGAAGGAGATGATGGTTATCCGTTTTGATGGTGGTGCACACCAACCACAAAACGAGGAAACCATCATGTTGAACACTACCGACAAGATCATCAAACACAAAACCGGCCTGCTGAACCTGGCCGAGGAACCGGGTAATGTCTCGAAGGCCTGCCAGGTCATGGGCTACAGCCGGGACACGTTCTACCGTTACAAATCTGCGGTCGAGGACGGCGGCGTTGAAGCCCTGTTCGAACGCACCCGGCGCAAACCCAATCCGGCAAACCGGGTTGATGACGCCACCGAACAGGCGGTGATCAAATCCGCCACCGACTTCCCGGCTTACGGCCAGGCCCGCACCTCGAACGAGTTGCGCAAGTCGGGGGTGTTTGTATCGCCATCCGGGGTCCGGTCGATCTGGCTGCGCCATGATCTGGCAAACTTCAAAACCCGGCTCAAGGCACTGGAGGCCAAAGTGGCCGCTGACGGCGGCATCCTGACGGAGGCACAAGTGCAGGCACTGGAAAAGAAGAAGCTGGATGATGAGGCCTGCGGTGAGATCGAGACTGCCCACCCTGGCTATCCGGGTTCACAGGACACGTTCTACGTCGGCACCCTGAAGGGCGTTGGGCGGGTCTATCAGCAGACTTATGTGGACACCTGTTGCAAGGTGGCGCATGCCAAACTCTACACCACCAAGACGCCGATCACAGCGGCTGATCCGCTCAATGACCGGGTGCTGCCGTTCTACGAAGAGCACGACCTGCCAGTGCTGCGTATCCTGACAGATCGCGGAACGGAATATTGCGGGCGTGTCGACAAACACGACTTCCAGCTCTTCCTGGCAATTAACGACATCGACCATACCAAAACCAAGGTGAAATCGCCTCGGACAAACGGCATCTGCGAGCGGTTTCACAAGACGATCCTGCAGGAGTTTTACCAGATCACGTTCCGCAAAAAGGTCTATCAATCCATCGAGGAGTTGCAGGCTGATCTGGATGAATGGCTGCGACACTATAATACCGAACGAACTCATCAGGGCAAAATGTGTTGCGGTGGAACGCCGTTCCAGACCATGATTGAGGGCAAGCAGATCTGGAAGGAAAAGTCAGTGAACTGAACTTGGCCTGACAGACGCCGCCGGAAAAACGGCCAACTGTCAGATAAAGTCTGAATTACTACAGTCTATCTCGGTCCGACCGTCTCGGCCAGTGCCTCGGCGCGCGCGGCGATTTCGGCCAGGGCATCGGTGACATTGGACGGCACCACCGGCACTTCAATCCGCTCGGGCGCAGGGGTGGGTTGGTTGCGCAACTGGTTCAGCTCGGCCTCTTTCTCGGCCATGCGGTCTTCCATTTCGCGCAAGCGATCCTGCAACCCGGCGGTTTTGTCCGCCAGCATCAGCCCGGCCATCAGCAACATCCGCTGCTCGGGGATGCGCCCGATCTGGACGGCCAGCACCTCGGCCTCCTCATCCAGCATCTTCGCGGCCGATTGCAGGTAATGTTCTTCGCCTTCCTGACAGGCCACATCAAAGGTCCGCCCGCCAATCTCGATACTCACTTCAGGCATTATGCATCCTCCGATTCGGTCTGTGCCGGATTGTTGAGCAGGCGCGTCAGCTCGCCAAGCACCACATCAGTTTCGGCGCGATCCGCATTGCGCGCGGCCCGCAGCCCTTCCAGCTCGGCGAGCATGGCTTTGTTGATCAGATGCGGCTCGGCCACGCCTGCCTCAATCGCTTCGCGCAGCGCTTTGTTATTGCCGCGCAGCTGTTGGTTGGCACGGCGCAGGCCCTGAAGCTCGCCATCAAGCTTTTTCATGGTCTGGCTTTGGGCGTCCTGGGCCGACTTTGCATTGGCTTCGATCTCATCCAGATGCGCTTTCAGCCGCTTGTTGCGCTCTTCCAGCTGCGCACTGGCGGCCTGTTCATCCTCCAACTGCTGTTGCAGCCCTGCCAGTTCTTCGGGATCTGCGCCGCCTGATGACCCTGCGGCCTCCAGCCCCTGACTGATCCGATCAAGCGCCGCTGTGATCCGGCCCTGAAGCTCGTCTATCTGGCTCATATCCTTAAACCTCACCTTTGGTCTTCGCGGCACCGGCGAATCGCCCTGCCCCCTCTTGCACCCAAGTTTACAGAAGAACCGCCGAAAACGCCCCCCCTTTGCAGGATCGCCCCGGGGGCATGCTTGATCTTTGGTCTGCGCCTGATATGCAGGCGCTTATCTGACGCCCCGATCAAAGGATGACATCGACGTGGATATCGCTGCCCTGCGCGCCGCCAACCCCGATCACTGGATGCGCGCCACCGCCATCCGCGCCCTGACACTGGATGCGGTTCATGCCGCCAATTCCGGCCATTCCGGCATGCCGATGGGCATGGCCGACGTGGCGACTGTGCTGTATGAAAAGCACCTGAAATTTGACGCCTCGGCGCCAAACTGGCCAGATCGGGATCGGTTCATCCTGTCAGCGGGTCATGGCTCGATGCTACTTTATTCGTTGTTGCACCTGACCGGCTACGCCGACATGACGCTGGAGCAGGTCAAGAATTTCCGCCAATGGGCCGCGATCACCGCTGGCCACCCCGAATATGGCCACGCCACGGGGATTGAGACCACCACCGGCCCGCTGGGTCAGGGAATTTCCAACGCGGTCGGCTTTGCCATGGCCGAAGAAATCCTGCGCGCGCGCTATGGCAAGAAACTGGTCGATCACCACACCTATGTGATTGCAGGCGATGGCTGTCTGATGGAAGGCGTCAGTCAGGAGGCAATTGGCCTTGCCGGCCGTCATCGTCTGGGCAAGCTGATCGTGCTGTGGGACAACAACAACATCACCATCGACGGCACTGTCGATCTGGCCGATCGCACCAATCAGGTACAGCGATTCAAGGCGTCGGGCTGGCATGTTCTGGAAATTGACGGGCATGACGCGCAGGCGATTGATGCCGCGCTGACCAAAGCCAAATCGACCCAGAAGCCCACGATGATTGCCTGCAAAACCCATATCGCTTTGGGCCATGCAGCGCAGGATACGTCCAAGGGCCACGGCGCGCTGACCGATGCGGATCAGATGTCCGAGGCCAAGAAAGGCTATGGTTGGACCACCGGCCCGTTCGAGGTGCCCGGTGACGTGAAGGCGCAATGGGAAGAAATCGGCAAACGCGGCATCCCGGCGCGCGAAGCGTGGGAGGGGCGCCTGGCCGAGGTCTCCAGGCAACGCCAGGCAGAGTTTGCCCGGATATTTGACCGTGATGTTCCCAACAAGCTGTCGGCCCGTATCAAGGCGCTGAAGAAACAGATCAGCACGGAAGCGCCCAAAGTGGCCACCCGCAAGTCCAGCGAGATGGTTCTGGAAGTGCTCAACCCGATCATGCCCGAGACCGTCGGCGGCTCGGCTGACCTGTCAGGCTCGAACAACACCAAATCCGGCGATATGAGCGTGTTTGACATCGACAATCGCAAAGGGCGCTATATCCATTACGGTATCCGTGAACATGGCATGGCAGCCGCGATGAACGGTATGGTTCTGCATGGTGGCATAAGGCCTTACGGTGGAACCTTCATGTGCTTTACTGATTACGCGCGCCCCGCAATGCGTCTGGCGGCCCTGATGAAAGTGCCGACCGTATTCGTGATGACCCATGACAGTATTGGCCTTGGCGAAGATGGCCCCACCCACCAGCCAGTCGAGCATCTGGCGATCAGCCGCGCGACCCCCAACACCATGGTGTTCCGCCCCTGTGACACGGTCGAAACCGCTGAGGCCTGGGAAATGGCGCTCAGTTCCAAGGAAACGCCGTCGGTTCTGTCGCTGACCCGTCAGGGCGTACCCACCCTGCGGCTGGAGCATCGCAACAAGAACCTGACCGCACAGGGTGCTTATGTTCTGGCCGAGGCCGAGGGCAAGCGAGAGGCGATCCTGCTGGCCACCGGCTCGGAAGTGGCGATTGCCATGGAAGCGCGCGATCTGTTGCAGACCAAGGGCATCGGCACCCGCGTTGTGTCCATGCCCTGCTGGGAGCTGTTTGAGGCGCAGGACGAGGCCTATCGCAAACGCGTTCTGCCCGGCGGGCAGGCCGTGCGGGTGGGCGTCGAGGCGGCTGTGCGCACCGGCTGGGATCGCTGGCTGTGCGGCGAGCGGGGCCGCGAGGCGCGTGCGGGGTTTGTCGGGATGGACAGCTTTGGCGCGTCGGCTCCGGCTGGCACCCTTTACGAGCAGTTCGGCATCACCGCCGAAGCGGTTGCCGACAAGGTGCAATCGCTGCTGTAATCATCCTCGCAGGGGACGCTGTAACATGAAGAAACTATTCATTCTTTTCAGCACCCTTGCCCTTGCCAGTTGCGAAGCACCCCGGTCTCAGAGCGATACAATCGCCGGTCCGCGAACAACGGAAGCGGATGCCTTTGCCAGAGCGTTTCTGGATCAAATGCAGGTGCGGTCCTTCGCGGCGCGTCGCGAGTTCTGTGGTGTCTTTGGACGAGATGCGACTGGCTATGTGATCGCCACAACGCCGGTGCAGGGCATGGTCGACCGTTGTTTCCCGCCGGAACCGGGCGTGGCTTTTGGTGTCTTCGCCTCATATCACTCGCATGGCGCACATAACGTCGATCTCGATACCGAGGTGCCATCGTCGTTTGATCTGCGTGCGGATCGCGAAGAAGGCGTGATCGGGTATATCAGCACGCCCGGTGGCCGTCTTTGGCGCAGCGAGAACGGGGCCGCGACGCTGCTGTGTGGGCTTGGCTGTGTCACAGTTGACCCTACGTTCACGCCGGGCCTCTATGGGCCGATTGCCGACCGCTATACGATTGCCACTCTGGAACAGCGCGAAGCCGGGTTCTGAACCTGCGCTCAAGCGGTTCTGAGCGCCCACATCGCCAACAGCGGCGTCCGGCCCGAGCGCATGGCGTGCAAAATGCCGGGAGGATTGTAGAAGGTCCCCCCGATCCCCGGCGTGAACCAGTCACGTCCCGCCTGATAGAAATCACCCTCGCTGAGCACCAGATAGGTTTCTTCCGGCGGATGATTGTGGTCTGGATACCGCACGTCTGGGGCCAGCAGAGACACCCCTAACCAAACGCTCTTGTGGCGCACCAGCCCGCCAGGGCCGATGATCATCGCATTGGCATGGCCTGTAGCATAGGCGGCATTGGCCCCGGTCTGATCACCGCCCCTCAGATACCAGTTGAGGCTCGGCTCAATCGCCCGGAATGCCGCCGCCAACTTGCGCAATGACAGATCAGAAAAGGCCTCTGGCGCACAGACATCGTCAAGGTGGCTGCACACCGGCAACCGTTTCCCCGGCGTGTCGCGCACCTGCAACGCCCCCTCAAGGGCCGTGAAAATCTGTGTGACTGACCGACGGCCTTCCGCATCCTCAACATGGCTGTGATAGGCAGATGACGCCGCTGCAACGAATGCCTCTATCGGAGTTTGCGCGCGCATTGCCCTGCCCCTATGCCGCCGGGCTCAGCCGGGTCCACAGATCGGCTTGACTACCTTCACGCCGACCGGGATCAACAGCAGCCCCAGCGCCAGCCCAAACACACCGTCCAGCCCCGCCGTCACCGCCCATTCGGCAAATCCAGCGGCCTCGCCCATACCGTGTGCAATGCCAACAGCAGCGTGATGCACCCAGTCATAAGGCGCGTGAAACCCCATTTCGTGCAGGGCGTGCAGGATGATCGAGCCACCAACCCACAGCATCGCAGCAGTGCCGACGAACATCAGCGCCTTCATGAAATAGGGCATGCCCCAGACGATCCCGCGGCCCAGCCGCCGGGTCAGACCAAGGCCGCCTTCGCGCGCCATGAACAGACCCAGATCATCGGCCTTCACAATCAGCGCAACCGCGCCGTAAACAAGCACGGTGATGCCCACAGCGACTAGTGCCAAGGTAGCGGCTTCCATCCAGAAATTGCTGTCCGGAATGGCGGCCAGTGCGATGGTCATAATCTCTGCCGAGAGGATGAAATCGGTCTTGATCGCACCGGCCACCTTTTCTTCCTCCAAATGCGCCTTGTCGCCCTCGCTATGGCTGCCGTCCGGCCCGCCATGCCCCTTGCCAAAGCCAAGCACATGGGCGACCTTCTCGGCCCCCTCAAAGCACAGGTAACACCCGCCCAGGATCAACAGCGGCGGGATCATCCATGGGGTCCAGGCTGACAGGGCCAACCCGGCAGGCAACAGAAACAACAGCTTGTTCTTCAGCGATCCCTTGGCGATGCGCCACACGATGGGCAATTCGCGCGCGGGCGCAAAGCCCTGCACATATTTGGGCGACACGGCAGCATCATCAATCACCGCCCCCGCCGCTTTGGATCCGGCTTTGGCCGCCTGCCCCATCACATCATCGACCGAGGCCGCCGCCACTTTGGCGATCCCCGCCACATCGTCCAGCAATGCCATCAAACCGCTCATACACGCCCCTCCCGCCTGTTTGCCCTATAACACTCCAGAGTGCGCCCATGTTCCAGCCCGTTTTGCGCAAACGGTTATCGCTACCAGCGTCTTTCCCCCTTTCCCCTGCCCGTCAGCGGCCCTATTACGCCCTCAAAATCTGCATTTTTCAGGAGACGCCCCATGACCATCAAAGTCGGCATCAACGGGTTTGGCCGGATTGGCCGCTGCACTCTGGCGCATATCGCAGCCACCGGGCGCGAGGATATCGAAGTGGTCAAGGTCAACGCAACCGGCCCGCTGGAAACCGCCGCGCATCTGATCAAGTATGACTCTGTGCATGGTCGGTTCCCCAACGAGATCACGCTGGGCGATGGCACGATGGATCTGGGTCGTGGCCCGATGCAGATGTTTTCGACCTACGAACTGGACGAGCTGGACTGGTCCGGCGTTGACGTGCTGCTGGAATGCACCGGCAAGTTCAACGATGGGGAAAAGGCCAGCAAGCATCTGGAGCAAGGTGCTGCCAAGGTTCTGCTCTCGGCACCGGGCAAGAACGTCGATCGCACCGTGGTGTTTGGCGTCAACGACGCCGAGATGCAAGCCGGTGAGCGGATAATCTCAAACGGGTCCTGCACCACCAACTGTCTGGCCCCTGTTGCCAAGGTTCTGCAAGACAGCTTTGGCATCGAAAGCGGCATCATGACCACGATCCACGCTTACACCGGTGATCAGCCGACGCTGGATCGCCGCCACAAAGACCTATACCGCGCGCGCGCCGCCGCGATGAGCATGATTCCTACCTCAACCGGGGCGGCCAAAGCCCTGGGCGAGGTGCTGCCTGCACTAAAAGGCAAGCTGGACGGATCAGCCATCCGCGTGCCTACGCCGAACGTGTCAGCCGTGGACCTGACTTTTGTCGCCGCGCGCGATGTGACCGAGGCCGAGGTGAACGCCGCCATGGAAGCCGCCGCCAATGGCCCGATGAAAGGTGTTCTGGGCTATGACCCGGAGCCGAAAGTTTCGATCGATTTCAACCACACCGAGGAAAGCTCGGTCTTTGCACCGGCGCAGACCAAGGTGATCGGCAACCGGCTGGTGCGGGTGCTGGCCTGGTATGACAACGAATGGGGCTTTTCCTGCCGCATGGCCGATGTGGCCGTGGCGATGGGCAAGCTGGGATAAACCTGCCCTAAGTTAACGACGGTTTTTTTGATGACCCCTGGCGCAGCGATGTGCCGGGGTTTTTTATTTTTTTTCAAATATATACAGAAGAACCCGCCCTAAACTTCAGTTATAGATCCTGCGTCTTGCAACCCAAGTGCGATGGCACCGCCATGTGTGGCTGCCCAGCTGTTTAGCACGCAACCAAGCAAGAAAGGATACGCCCCATGAAACGCCTTATTGCCCTCGCCCTCGCCATCAGCACCGGTGCCGCAGCCGCCATCGCGTCGGACAGTCAGACCACGCCGGTCGATGACGCCACCACCCAAGCCATCACACAGACACTGATGGGCCAAGGCTACCAGGTGACCGAAATCGAAGCAGAAGATGGTGGGTTTGAAGCCTATGCCATGAAAGACGGCACGTTTTTTGAAATCGAACTGAATGCCGATCTGGCTATCACAGAGATCGAAGAAAACGACGACGACAACGATTAAGAGGCTGTTCCAAAAGTAGTTGAGTGATATCACGTGTTTATGATTCATTGGTTTTGAAAGAACCTGGAGGATCCCATGACGTGGACAGACATCACCCGCGCGGAGCATAGGCGTAAAACGGGCTTTTATCCAAGCGATTTAACTATGGAGGAATGGGCGCTTGTTCGGCCCCTGTTACCTGCCGCGAAGCGAGGTGGTCGCCCTCGCAAGACGAATCCGCGCCGTGTTGTGAACGCGATTATGTATATGGCGACCACGGGATGTCAGTGGCGCATGATCCCGCGGGATTTCCCGGCGATCTCGACTGTGCAGAACTGTTTTTACGACTGGCGCGACAACGGTCTGTTACACCGGATCAACCATCTGTCAATGATGGCGGCGCGCGAATTGTCGGGCCGTGAGGCGAGCCCCACTGCGGGCGTTATTGACAGCCAGAGCGTAAAAACAACGGAAAGCGGCGGCATTTCAGGCTTTGATGCGGGCAAAAAGATCAAAGGGCGCAAGCGTCACATCGTGACAGACACGCAAGGTTTCCTGTTGCCGATCCTTGTTCACGCCGCCGATATACAGGATCGGGATGGTGCTGTGGATGGTCTCAAAGCACTGCGCATCCGCTTCCCGCGGCTGGGGCACATCTTTGCGGACGCAGGATATGCAGGGCCAAAGCTTCGGGATGCTTTGGCCCTGCAGGGAAAATGGACATTGGAGATTGTCAAGCGCTCTGACAAAGCCGAGGGGTTCGTTCTTCCACCACGAAGACGGGGTGTCGAGCGAACATTCGCGTGGCCGGGACGTTGCCGTCGTTTGGCAAAAGATCGGGAGGCAACCGTTGAAAGTTCCCTAGCATGGGTTTTGGTTGCCGGTCAGGGGAATCGCGCTTAAAGTTTGACAGCGGTTGCGAATTGGATTCTGGAGGTTTCATCACTTGATGGAGCTTCGCGATGCCCAACCTGGACAGCTGTTTCAATGAGATGGATGACCCACGCGGCGGCAATGCGCCACGTCATAAGTTCTGTGATCTTATGACGATCAGCCTTTTATGCGCGCTTTGCGGCGGCGATACAGCGGTCGACATGGAGTTTTTCGGTCATATGAAGGAGGATTTTCTGCGCGATTTTCTCGAATTGCCTCATGGCGTACCCTGTCATGACGCTTGTTCCCGTCTGTTCCGGATGATGAAGCCGACCGGTTTTCAAGCGTTTTATGACAAGTTTCGTGCCGATTTTACGGCTGGATGTGGAGAGGAACCAGCCATCGCTATTGATGGCAAAGAGATGCGACGCAGCTTTGACAAGGCCGCCGGGCAATCGAATATGAACATTGTCACGGCCTTTGCACATGGGGCGCGGCTGACCCTTGGCATCAAGCAAAGCGCCAGGGGCGGCGGCGAGATCCTGGCCCTGCGCGAGTTGATCGAGATGCTTGACATTCATGGCATCACCATCACCGCTGATGCGTTACATTGCCAGCGAGAGACCTGTGAATTGATCGTAAAAGAAAGCGGTAACCACTGCCTTCAACTCAAAGGCAATCAGAGCGACATGTTGGCCGATGTCCGGGCTTTTGTGGAAGACGAGGCTACTGATTACGTTGATGAATATAGCACTATTGATGCTGATCACGGGCGTGTGGAAGAGCGGTCATACCGCGTCCACGATGTGCCGGAATATCTGATCAATACCCATAAGTGGCCGCATCTTCAGGCTTTCGTCCATGTCGCCTCCAGGCGCGCGGTTGGCGACAAAACCAGTCACGCCGAACGGCTTTATCCGCTCTCCAAATGTCCCGCGGCTCAGGGGGCCGCCACACTGATCCGCGGCCACTGGCAAATTGGGAACAGCTTGCATTGGTCTCTCGACGTGGTGATGAACGACGACCGACACCGCGCGCGAAAAGATCACGCGCCAGCCAACTTTGCCGCTTTGAGGCGGATTGCCTTGAGCATCATCAAGGCCAATCCTGCAAAAGGATCAAATCGCGGCAAATTCAAAAAAGCGGGCTGGAGTAATGATTTCCTGCGAACACTAATCAAAGGCTTTTGAAGCGCGATTGCCCTGGGTTGCCGGTATTCGTCTCTTGACAAGGCGGATAGCAAGGCATTCTGTTCAAACATAAACTTTGGCTCAATTAGCATTGATTATGCGTGGCGTGTTACAGGCAGGATGCCTGCGGCGGCGGCAAGTATCGCGCGCGGCGTTTGGTGGCTCGGAAGGACGGCAGGGTGGAACCACCGAAGGCAGTTGTCCAGGTATTTGGTCGCGATACCCCGATGGCGGCGCGGAAAGGTCTTTAACCGCTCATGCCGACTGTTCACGGTTTGAATGTGCAATTCACCACGGACACGTTCTCCGGCGGTCCGGTCGAGACTTTCATGGCTGACGCCCGTTTCTGCGGCGCAGGGCGGGTAGCCGGTGCAGCCATCGGTCACCGGGAGAGCGTTCCCATCAAGACGTGGCTGCAGAACCGTTTTGAGATGTCCGGCTGTCACCGCAGGCAAGACAGCACTGATGGCGGTGCCTGATCGGTCGACCGCAACGGGGACCGGAACCTGCTCCTCCGACAATCCGCGTTTCGAGGCCTTTCCCCCGCGTTTGCGGGCTTTTCGAGAGAGATTACGGTCCCCTTTCCGGCTGCGCGGAAAGAACGTCCCGTCGGCTTCGACGATTCCGCACAGCTTGACCGCACCGACCGTTACGGCCTCGGGAAAGCGATGACGCCAGCGAAAAGCTGTGGTGTCGGCCACCATACAACGCCCGTCGGACGCCTTTACCGTTTCGCCGTCGCGCAGGGAAGCTGCGAACCCTGCCCATCTGTCCTTGTGGCGCAAGCGGGCAAGCGGCGTCCCGGTCAGCGCGTTGAAGGTTTTGCGACAGCCTTTGCAAAAGAACCTCGCCAGGCCACTTGCATGGCCCCTGATGATCGCACCGCCCGAAGCACAGTGCGGACAGATACGCCCCTCGCGAACAGTCGCCTCAGGGAGATCGATCACGCTTTCCAGCGACGAAACCCCGGCAACGAGCCGTCCGGTTTCAGTCCGTTGTTTCGATGAAAGGTCGTCGATCTCGTTGAGCCACACCAGAAAAGCCTGATGATCCATGTGCCGCACCCCATAATTTTGTTCATGGTGTGTTCTGTCACAGGTTGGCACGCATAATCAATGCTAATTGAGCCTAAACTTTTGAGTCAGACTCTAAGCCACAGACGGGTCGGCCCTGCGCCGACCCATTTGCCTTTTCGGAGATCACAATGAACAGCTATAAAGTATGGGATATGTTTGTCCGGGCCTTTCACGGTGCGCTGGCGGTTGGGTTTTTGCTCAACACCACCGTCGTCGAAGACGCCAGCGCCCTGCATAACTGGATCGGCTATGTCTTGGCAGCCCTGGTGCTGGGGCGGATCATATGGGGCTTTGTCGGGCCTTATCATGCCCGTTTTTCCAGTTTCCTGCCGGATCGCACGGCCCTGCGTGATCAGGCAACCGATATTGTCACCCACCGCCGCCGGACCCGGCTGGGTCATTCGCCTTTGGGCGCGTTAATGGTGGTGAATCTGTTGGGCACGGTTCTGGCAATTGCCATCACCGGCCATCTGATTCCGCCCGATGCGGGCTGGCTGCAAGACGCACATGAGGCCCTGGTGGGTTGGGCCATTGCTTCGGTCTTTTTGCACATCGCTGCGGTGATGTGGGAAAGCCTGCGCACAAGGATCAATCTGCCTGTGGCAATGATAACGGGTAGAAAACGCGTGCCCGACTCCGTAAACATTATGGAATGAAGACTCATGCCGTTGACGGACCAAAAGCGGTTATCGCGTTGATCGCGGTGCAGGTGATCTGCACCGCCTTTTTCCTTTTGGATGTTCTGATCGATATTCGCAATGCGCCGCCCGGCAGCCTTTTTACCTCGTACCTGTCCATCGAACTTCTGGCGGCACTCAGCCTGATCTGTGCCGTGCTGTTTGAAATCCGCTATCTGCGCATGATGTGGCACCAGAGAGCCCATCTGGAAAAACAGGTGTCCATCGCCGCCGGGGCGTTTCACGACGTAATGCAGGCCCAGTTTGATGACTGGAGCCTGACCGCAGCGGAACGCGATGTGGTGGGGTTTGTGATCAAGGGCATGTCCATCGCCGAAATCGCGGTGTTGCGCGGACCGGCCGAGGGCATGATCAAATCCCAGCTGAACGCGATTTATCGCAAGGCAGGCGTGCCGGGGCGTGGCGCGCTCCAGGGCCAGGGCGCTCTGCTGGATGATTTGCTCTCATCGTCGCGGCCCACTTCGACAGGCGCGCACGGCGACTAGCCGTGCACTGCACATCTTGCACCAATTGCACGTGTCAGGCATACCCGGTCGGGACCGTTTTGCATTGGACCGCTCTTTATGACCAACACGCTCGCCATCGGCCTTGGGGCCTTGATCCTGTTGGGACTTGGGGTGGATTATGCGGTTTACGAATGGGACAACACGGTCTTTCTGGGCCGCAAACTGGTCGACCTGATCGAGTGGTTGGCCTTCTGACGCTAAGCGCCGCGCGCTTTATCCCAGTTTTTCAGCCAAGGCCGCTTTCACCGTTGGCGTGACGAATTTCGAGATATCGCCATCCCAGCCGGGCGATTTCCTTGACCAGTTTACTGGCGATTGCCTGATGATTGGCATCGGCCATCAGAAACACTGTCTCGACGCTGTTATCAAGCGCGCGATTCATTCCAACCATTTGAAACTCATACTCAAAATCAGCGACAGCCCGCAGGCCCCGGATGATGATCTGCGCGCCCACATCCTTGGCGCAGTTGATTAGCAGGTTCTCAAACGGATGGGCGACGATCTCGGTTCCGGTCTGCGCACTCAGCTTGGCGCATTCGGTTTCGATCAGATCAACGCGCTCTTCAAGGCTGAACATCGGCCCCTTATCGCGATTTATCGCCACGCCAATCACCAGCCGATCCACCAATGCCGAGGCACGACGGATAATATCAATATGTCCCAACGTGATCGGATCGAACGTTCCGGGATAAAGACCAATGCGCATGCTTGTGCCTCTCATGTTCTCGTGCACGCAGGCAATTATACCGATTGCCGGATTGCAAGCGTCCCTGCCGCCCTTGTTTCAAAAATATATCGGGGTCAGTAGCCCATGATCATGCCCTCAAGGGCATTTTTCTCCATCGACAGTTCTTGCAGACGGGACTTGACCACATCCCCGATGGTCACGATACCCACCAGCCTGCCATCAGCCACCACCGGCATGTGGCGAAACCGGCCATCGGTCATCTGCGCCAGTACCGCGTCCGAACTGTCTTGCGGCGTGCAGCAAACCGGATTGCGGGTCATCATTTCATCGATTTTCTCGGTCAGACAGGTCGCGCCACGTACCGCAAGCGAGCGTACGATGTCGCGTTCCGACAGGATTCCATCGGCGCTTTCGCCATCTCGCGACACCACAAGGCCGCCGATGCGGCGCTCCGCCAGTATTTTTGCAGCCTCCGACACCAGTGTGCCCGGGGTGATCGTCACGACCCCATCGCTGTCTTTGGCTTGCAGGATCTGTTGGACCAGCATGATGTGTCTCCCGTCAGGATTGGCTAAGCACAAGCGTCCGCCATATCCTGGTGTCTGTCAAGTCAGCGCCTCAAGGCGTGCGACCTCAGCGCGCACCCCGCTGACCAATGCCTCGGCAAAGCGGTTTTGCCGCTCTAGGCGGCGATCATCGGCATGGCGCACAAGATAGAAACTGCGTGTCAGGCTGATCTGATCGGCCAGCAATTTCTGCACGCCTTGCGTCCAGGGCAGCGAAAAATCATGCACCACGCCAACCCCTGCCCCCTGCCGGACCCAGTTGATCTGAACCGACACGGAGTTGGACGCCAGATCGACACGGTCCAGCCCCGCCTCGCTCATGTAATCCAGTTCTTTGTCAAAAATCATGTCCTGAATATAGCCGATGATCTGATGGTCCTTCAGGTCTTCAACGCCGGTGATCGGGGGATGGCGCCGCAGATATGCCTCGGCTGCGGCAAGGTGCAATTTGTAGTCACAGATTTTCTGCACACTCAGTCGGCCGGCATTGGGCGGGCTGACGGCGACCACCATGTCCGCCTCACGACGGGTCAGATTCACCACGCGCGGCAGGGCCAGAATCTGGATTTCCAGATCCGGGTTTTCTTCGGAAATCCTGGCGCAGACCTGCGGCAAAAGGAAATTGGCGCTTCCGTCCGGGGGCCCCGATGCGGATCTGCCCACTCATGCCGCCGGACTGACCGGCCATTTCGTCGGCGGCCTCTTCCATGGCCTGTTCAACCTTTTCCGCATGGCTGATCAGGCGCTGTCCGGCGTCGGTCAGGGCATAGCCCCCGGGGATTTCCCAAACAGCGGCGTACCATAATCAGCCTCAAGTCGGGCCACCCGGCGGCCAACCGTGGCCGGGTCGACCTTCAGCACGCGACCGGCCCCCGACAGGCTTTCGCTGCGGGCGACGGCCAAAAACACTTTCAGATCATCCCATTGTGCACTCATCGCCCCTGCCTTTGCATTTTTGCATGGCCCTTTTGGAATATTGCCCCTGTTCCAATTAAATTTGCAAGGATACTCTGCGCCCAAACACCCCAAGGGAGGATTCCATGCAAGAGCTGACCCATTTCATCGACGGCGCAATGACCAAAGGCACATCCGGGCGTTTCTCGGACGTTTTCAACCCCGCCACCGGCGAGGTTCAGGCCAAGCTGCCCATCGCCACGGCCGCCGAGACCAATGATGTGGTCGAACGTGCCGCCAAGGCGCAGGTTGCCTGGGGGGCCACCAACCCACAGCGTCGCGCCCGGGTGATGATGAAGCCATCGTCAGCCTGCTGCATCGTGACATGGACAAGCTGGCCGAGGCGCTGTCCCGCGAGCACGGCAAGACCATCCCGGACGCCAAGCGGCGATCGTGCAGCGCGGGCTCGAGGTTGATCGAGTTCTGCATCGGCGCGCCGCACCTGCTGAAGGGCGAATACACGGACGGTGCAGGGCCGGGCATCGACATGTTACTCGCATGCGCCAGCCCGTTGGCGTGTTGCGGCCGGCAATCACGCCGTTCAACTTTCCGGCCATGATCCCGATGTGGAAGTGTCTGCCCGGCGCTGGTCTGCGGCAACGCATTCATCCTGAAGCCGTCCGAGCGCGATCCTTCGGTGCCGATCTGATGCTGGCCGAACTGATGCGTCGAAGCAGGTGCTGCCTCGCAGGCTGAATCCTGAACGTCGTCAACGGCGACAAGGAATCGGTCGATGCGATCCTGGACTGGATCACGGATGATCATTGCGCCGTCGTGTCTTTCGTCGGCTCGACCCCGATTGCGCAATATATCTATGCGCGCGCCACGGCGAATGGCAAACGCGCGCAATGCTTTGGTGGCGCGAAGAACCACCTGATCGTGATGCCCGATGCGGATATGGACCTGGCCGCTGACGCCCTTGTTGGCGCTGGGTTTGGCGCTACTGGCGAACGCTGCATGGCGATCTCCGTCGCTGTTCCAGTGGGTGAAGAGACCGCTGACCGTCTGATCGAAAAACTGGTGCCGCGGATCGAAAAGCTGCGCGTCGCCCCCTATACGGATGGCGAGGACGTGGATTTCGGACCCGTCGTGACCGCCGAGGCCAAGCAGCGCATTCTGGGGCTGATCCAGTCCGGCGTTGATCAGGACGCCGTGCTGGTCGTGGACAATCGCGACTTCTCGCTTCAGGGCTATGAAAACGGGTTTTTCGTCGGCCCACACCTGTTTGACCGTGTCACCCCCGACATGGACATCTACAAGCAGGAAATCTTTGGCCCGGTCCTGTCGACTGTCCGCGCGGGCAGCTATGAAGAGGCGATTGGCTTGGCCATGGACCACGAATATGGCAATGGCACCGCGATCTACACCCGCGATGGCGACACGGCGCGCGACTTTGCGCATCGCATAAACATCGGCATGGTCGGCATCAACGTGCCCATCCCCGTGCCGCTGGCCTATCACACCTTTGGTGGCTGGAAGAAGTCCATGTTTGGCGATCTGAACCAGCACGGGCCCGATAGTTTCAAGTTCTACACGCGCACCAAAACCGTCACCGCCCGCTGGCCCAGCGGCATCAAGGAAGGTGGCGAGTTCAACTTCAAAGCAATGGACTGAGCGAAAATTTCTTCCAAGAAATTTGCCAAGAAAATTCGAATTTTCTTGGTGCTGTCCCACAAATCAACCAAGTTCGGAGGGCCGCGCATCGTGTCGTGGCCCTTTTTGATAGGAGGTTCCAATGCCTAAACCTTATGAAGGCGGCTGTCTGTGCGGTCAAATCCGTTTTGTTGCTCACCCCCCCGCTGACTGGCCCCACACCTGTTCCTGCACCATGTGCCAGCGCCATTCCGGTGCGTTAACCGTTGCATGGGTCGAGTTTCCGGCCGACCATGTCGCCTGGACCGGCCTTGGCGGCGAGCCTGCCAAATGGCGCTCCTCCAAGGGATCTTCGCGCGCCTTTTGCGCCACCTGCGGCAGCACCATCGGCGCGATTGATGATGACCCGATCATCGCGCTCACTTTAGGTGTTTTTGATAAACCCGGTGCCGTTGCCCTGCGCCCAACTTCACATTCCAATGTCTCCAAGCGCCCCAAATGGTGGAAGGTCGATACCGGGGCGTGATACATTTAGCCCTTGGCATATCCCGGATTCCGCGCTTTCCTAGGCACACCCCCACGGCGAAGGACGCAATATGGTCGACACCAGCCCCGATTTCACCATCGGCATCGAGGAAGAATACTTGCTGGTCCGACCGTGACAGTCTGGCCTTGGCCGAGGCACCCGACGGCTTGATGGAGCCCTGTGCCGACGAGCTTCAGGATCAGGTTGCGCCTGAATTCCTCAAATGCCAGATCGAAATCGGGACCAAGGTCTGCAGAACCGTGGCCGAAGCGCGTGACGATCTCAAAACGCCTGCGCGCCTGTGTGTCCCAAACACGCCGCAGCCCACAATCTGGTGCCAATCGCGGCCTCATGCCATCCGTTTTCCGACTGGCGTGATCAGGCCCATACGCAAAAAGACCGCTACAATGCGCTGTCCTCGGATCTGGCGGGGGTGGTGCAACGGATGCTGATCTGCGGCATGCATGTGCATGTGGGGGTCGGTGACCGCGACCGGCGCATCGATCTGATGAACCAACTGTCCTATTTCCTGCCTCACTTGCTGGCGCTCAGTTGCTCTTCGCCCTTCTGGCAGGGGCATGATACCGGGCTGGCCAGCTATCGGTTGACCGTCTTTGACAACCTGCCCCGCACCGGCCTGCCCCCGCGAATGGACAGCTTTGGCGAATTCGAACGCTCAATTCAGGTTCTGACTGCTCTGGGTGTGATCGAAGACAGCTCAAAAATCTGGTGGGATCTGCGACCCTCGTCAAAATTCCCAACGCTTGAAAGCCGGATTTGCGATGTTCAGCCCCGACTGGAACATACGCTGACCCTGGCCGCTCTGACCCAGGCCCTGACCCGGATGCTGTGGCGACTGGCACAGCACAACCAACGCTGGCGCATCTATGACAGCTTTCTTCTGGCTGAAAACCGCTGGCGCGCACAGCGGTATGGCACCTCCCGCGGTCTGATCGACTTTGGCCGTGGTGAGATCGTTCCCTTTGACGAATTGCTGGAGGAAATGTTTGAACTGGTCGCCGAGGATGCGCTGTTTTTCGACTCGGTTGCCGAGATCGAAACCGCCCGCGAGATGATGACCAGCCACTCCAGCGCAGGACGTCAGCGCCAAGCCTTTACCGATGCCATCGAGGCCGAAGATGACACAGCCGGAGCCCTGCGTGCCGTCGTACGCCATCTGATCGAGGAATATCACGCCGATCTGTAAGAGGCTGTTCCAAAAGTAGTTGAGTGATATCACGTGTTTATGATTCATTGGTTTTGAAAGAACCTGGAGGATCCCATGACGTGGACAGACATCACCCGCGCGGAGCACAGGCGTAAAACGGGCTTTTATCCAAGCGATTTAACTATGGAGGAATGGGCGCTTGTTCGGCCCCTGTTACCTGCCGCGAAGCGAGGTGGTCGCCCTCGCAAGACGAATCCGCGCCGTGTTGTGAACGCGATTATGTATATGGCGACCACGGGATGTCAGTGGCGCATGATCCTGCGGGATTTCCCGGCGGTCTCGACTGTGCAGAACTGTTTTTACGACTGGCGCGACAACGCTCTGTTACACCGGATCAACCATCTGTCAATGATGGCGGCGCGCGAATTGTCGGGCCGTGAGGCGAGCCCCCACTGCGGGCGTTATTGACAGCCAGAGCGTAAAAACAACGGAAAGCGGCGGCATTTCAGGCTTTGATGCGGGCAAAAAGATCAAAGGGCGCAAGCGTCACATCGTGACAGACACGCAAGGTTTCCTGTTACCGATCCTTGTTCACGCCGCCGATATACAGGATCGGGATGGTGCTGTGGATGTTCTCAAAGCACTGCGCATCCGCTTCCCGCGGCTGGGGCACATCTTTGCGGACGCAGGATATGCAGGGCCAAAGCTTCGGGATGCTTTGGCCCTGCAGGGAAAATGGACATTGGAGATTGTCAAGCGCCCTGACAAAGCCGAGGGGTTCGTTCTTCCCACCACGAAGATGGGGTGTCGAGCGAACATTCGCGTGGCCGGGACGTTGCCGTCGTTTGGCAAAAGATCGGGAGGCAACCGTTGAAAGTTCCGTAGCATGGGTTTTGGTTGTCGGTATTCGTCTCTTGACAAGGCGGATAGCAAGGCATTCTGTTCAAACATAAACTTTGAGTCAGACTCTAAGGGCGCTGCCTCTTGCAAAACTCCTGCAAGATTTCGTAATTAAACAGATGTTCAATTCAGTAACACCGGGGGACAATCATGGATTTCGCATTAAGCGAAGAACAGAGCGCCATTTTCGACATGGCCCATGCCTTTGGGCAGGATAATATCGCGCCCTTCGCCCAACAGTGGGAGCGCGAGGGCACCATCCCGAAAGAGATGTGGCCACAAATTGCCGAACTGGGGTTTGGCGGGCTTTACGTATCTGAGGAAAGCGGCGGGTCCGGGTTGACCCGGCTGGATGCCACGCTGGTGTTCGAAGCATTGTCGATGGCCTGCCCTTCGGTCGCCGCCTTCCTGTCGATCCACAACATGTGCGCCAAGATGATCGACATGTATGCCAGCGACGAGATGAAGGCGCGATTGCTGCCCGACGTGCTGTCGATGCAGACCGTACTGTCCTACTGCCTGACCGAACCCGGATCGGGATCAGACGCCGCCGCGTTGAAGACACGGGCGGAACGGACCAATGAGGGGTATCGCCTGAATGGCACCAAGGCGTTCATCTCAGGCGGCGGGTATTCCGATGCTTACGTGGTGATGGTGCGTACCGGCGAAGACGGGCCGAAAGGCATCTCGACAGTCTATGTCGAGGACGGTGTAGACGGGCTCAGCTTTGGCGGGTTGGAAGATAAAATGGGGTGGCGCAGCCAGCCGACCCGGCAAGTACAATTCGACGATTGCCGATATTTTATCCGAAAACTTGGTTGGAAATGAGGGAAAGGGTTTCACATATGCAATGTCCGGCCTTGATGGCGGGCGTTTAAATATCTCCGCCTGTTCGCTGGGGGCCGCGCAAACCGCGCTCAATTTTACACGTGCTTACATGCGGGAGCGCAAAGCCTTTGGGAAGCCGATTGATCAGTTCCAGGCCCTGCAATTCCGGCTGGCCGATCTTGAGATCGAACTGCAGGCCGCGCGCACTTTCCTGCGCCAGGCGGCATGGGAAACTGGACACCGGTGCGCCCGATGCCACCAAGTTCTGCGCCATGGCCAAACGCTTTGTCACCGAGACCGGCAGCAACACCGCCAACCAATGTCTGCAACTGCATGGCGGCTACGGATATCTGGCCGATTACGGGATCGAAAAACTGGTCCGTGACCTGCGGGTGCATGAGATTCTGGAAGGCACCAACGAAATCATGCGCCTGATCGTGGCGCGTCAGTTGCTGGCCGAGGCATGATCAGCAAGTTGTACTCTGCTCTGGAAGCCACACAGCTTTACGGGTCGTTTTTAAGACACCGCGTCTGGGTGGCAAAAATGATCCGATCAGCGCATCTGCTGTACTGCTTCCCACTGGGGTCACTCGCTCTGGTTTGGTTTTTCTTGCCAATCTTCATGTTCACTCTTGGCTTTTTCGCGCTTTTTCCTCCCGAAAGCTTTACCAAAAACCTGGGGATCGTCCTGATATCATATGGCGCTTTCTTCATCGCGACTGGCCCGATCAGTGCGCGGACAATAAGTGATATGTTTGCTTGGTATTTTGCCGGTTTTGCAAGCCTCCTGGGCAACACCGCCCCAGTAGAGGCGGTGCAAAAAGAAACAGAATGTGCTTTGGCGAAGTGGAATGCTGAATATGCCTGATATCTCCATCCGCATCACCGGCCAGGCAGGCCGCATCACCCTGACCCGCCCAAAAGCACTGAATGCGATGACCTATGACATGGCCACAGCGATCGAGACCGCGTTGGACACTTGCGCCGAAGATGACACGGTCAAGCTGATCGTGATCGATGCCGAGGGGGACAAGGCGTTTTGCGCGGGCGGCGACATTCAACAGCTCTATGACACCGGCCGCGCCGGGGATTTCGCCTATGGGCAACGGTTCTGGCGCGATGAATATCGCCTGAATGCCAAAATTGCCGAATATCCCAAACCATATGTCGCCTTCATGCAAGGGTTCACGATGGGCGGGGGCGTTGGCATTTCCTGTCATGGCTCGCACCGCGTGGTGGGCGAAAGCAGTCAGATCGCCATGCCCGAGGTCGGGATTGGCCTTGTGCCGGATGTGGGCGGCTCGCTGCTCCTCGCCCGTGCGCCGGGTCGTTTGGGTGAATATCTGGGCATCACGGCGGCTCGGATGGATGCCTCGGATGCGATTTATTGTGGTTTTGCAGATAATTATGTATCTGAGTTACATTGGCCGTCGCTGATTACCACGCTCGAACAGACAGGTGATCCTTTGGCGATCGACGCCCAGAGCACGACACCACCGCAAGATCCTGTGCTGGATCTGCAACCTCAGATCGACATCCATTTCATGGGCGAAAACCTGATCGACATTCTTAATTCTCTGCGCGCTGACGACAGTCCGTTTTCCGTTGACGCCCTGAAAAAACTGGCCCGCAACTCACCTCTGTCCATGGCCTGCGCGGTTGAGATGATCCACCGGTTGCGTGGCCCAACAGCAGATATTCGCAAGGCGTTAGAGCTGGAATACCGATTTACCCATCGCGCCATGGAGCATGGCGACTTTCTGGAAGGCATTCGCGCCGCAGTTATCGACAAGGACCGCAAACCGGCCTGGCAACACAGCCTTGAGACTCCTCCAAGCCTCGCCGCCAGCAAAATGCTGATGCCCTTGGGGGCGGATAGCTTAACCTTTGAGAACACGAAGGAAACCACATGAATATCGGCTTTATCGGATTGGGCAATATGGGCGGGCCAATGGCCGCTAACCTTGCCAAAGCAGGGCATCATGTCACCGGGTTTGACACCGCTGGCGTCAATATCACTGGCGTTTCCTCTGCTACATCAGCGCCCGAGGCCGCCACGGGCCGGGACGTCGTGATCACCATGCTCCCCAATGGGCAGATTTTGCGCGCTGTCGCCGATCAGATCATTCCGGTCATGCAATCCGGCGCTGTTTTGCTGGACTGCTCAACCGTGGATGTGGAAAGCGCACGCGCCGTGGCAGATCAGGCCCAGGCGGCGGGCCTGTCAGCACTGGACGCACCTGTGTCCGGTGGTGTTGGCGGGGCGACCAAACGGCACACTGACCTTTATGGTGGGGGGCGACGAGATAGGCTTTAATATTGCCTCTGAATTATTTGATATTATGGGGCAAAAGGCCGTTCACTGCGGCCCATCCGGCAACGGGCAAGCTGCCAAAATCTGCAACAACATGATCCTGGGTGCGACGATGATTGTCACCTGCGAGGCTTTTGCCCTGGCAGACAAGCTGGGCCTGGGATCGTCAGGCGATGTTTGACGTGGTCTCAACCTCTACGGGCTATTCCTGGACAATGAATGACTACTGCCCTGCCCCCGGTATCGGGCCGACCTCCCCGGCGGACAATGACTATCAACCCGGTTTTGCCGCCGATCTGATGCTGAAAGAACCTCCGTCTGGCGCTGCAAGCGGCCAAGGCTGCGGATGCCGATACGCCACTTGGGCA
>CBDBLS010000024.1:0-13108 GCA_965207105.1 Roseovarius sp.
AAAAGACAGACCCGGACGCTTCAACCTCACCACGCTCGAGCCCATGCTCGAGGATCTGCACGGGCGTCTGGCGGGGGTTGTCATCGAGTGCCTTGATTATGCGCCCTTCATAGCCCGTTATGACAGCGATAATACGCTGTTTTATCTCGACCCGCCCTACCGGGGGAATGAGGCCGACTACGGCAAGGGCAGGTTTGCGCGCGCGGACTTCACCCGCATGGCCGAGCAGCTGCACGGCCTCAAGGGGCGCTTTATCCTCTCGATCAATGACCACCCCGAAATCCGCGCCCTGTTCGACTGGGCCGACGTCGAGGAGGTGCAGACCTCCTATACGATCGGCAAACAAGCGGGCGGGCGGGGAAAGCGGACCGAACTGCTGATCTCGGGCGGTTAACCGACCGCACGGATCGCGGAAGATCGAACAGGCATCATTTCCGTTTCACTCACCCTCCCGCCACAGCGGCCTTCTCCGGACCAAACCAAAGGACGCGGCCAAGAATGCGGTCCTCCCCGGCCATGGCCCGTGGCGGGAAGTCCGGATTGTCGCTGGCCATGATCCAGGCACCGGCCTCCTGCCGCAGCCGCTTGACCACGAGGCCTGTCAACGTGCGCAGCACGAAAAGGCGACCCTCAAGAGGCTCTGCAGACGTGTGATCCAGAACAAGCGTGTCGCCGCTGCGGAGCGTGGGTTCCATTGAGGTGCCAATTGACCGTAGGGCCACCAGATTGTCGGTGCGTACCGGACGCGGCAACCCGTCGGTGGGCACCAGAACCTGCATGTCGGTGGCTTCGTTAAACACATCCACACCCGCGCCTGCCGCAGCCTGGACATCACGCATGAAAGGCACAGGCACCAGTGCGGGCGCGGCGCGGTCACCAGAGAGTGCCTCAACAGATGCAGGGCTGTTGGACACAAGGGCAGCAGATTCGCCAGACGTGACCTCTGCCCGTCCAGGCGCGGATTCAACAGGCGGCAGACGCGCGTCCAGCGTGGCTGCCATCTCCTCCCGCAGTGCTTTGGTCTGCGCCTTGAGCGTGCGCTCCAGCGTGCGCCTGTCCAGTGCCGCTGCGGGTGTGGCATGTGCCGTGCCACGGCTCGCAAGCTGCGCCTGTATCGCCGCCACAACCTTCTCCACCGCCGCCCCCTCCGGCAGGCCCGGCAGACCGGTGATTGCCCCGGGGATTCGCTCCGGCGCGGGTGGCACCGCATGGGCGGGTGGCCTGGGATCGGGAATATAGCTGCAGGTCTCCGATCCGGGCTTGCCCTCAAAGACCGCAATCACCGGATAGACCTCGCGGAGGCCCGCCGCAAAGCGCTCCTCTACAAAGTCTTTCTGCTGCCCGTCCCGTACCGGCATCCAGCCGCGCAGCCCGAGACCGCCGTTCTCCCGCTTTGCCACCAGTCGCTTGATCGCCGCCTTGCCCTCATGATCCAGTACCCAGACCCGGTCTCCCTCCCGCGCCTGCGTGCCTGGTGCCACAAGGCAAAAGGCCGAGGAGCGTATCCCTTCCGGGATCATCGACTGGCCTGTGACCGAGAGCCAGAACGTATCCTGATCCATGGCAACCTCCGGTGTTGGTAAAGGATCACGCTCGGGCTGCGGCTTGCCCCAGCCCTGAATGGAGCATTTCGCAAACCCCCGGTGCGGGGCCGTGGTCTCCGCAAAGCTGGTCCAGGCGGGCGGTGCCGATTCGGCGGGCGCGGAGCCCCGTGGCGGGCCAATGTAGAATTCAAGGCCGAGGGCGCGGCAGAGAGACTGCAGATTTTCAAAGTTTGGGACTGTAGGTTTTCCAGTAGAGCGATGGCGGCGCATGTTTTTGATAACATTCGGATCAACTCCGCCGTTTTCAGAAATACTTCTGGCAGAGAGGCCGGTTTTCACCACGCTTCTTTCGAGCAAGTCCAAGAGATCATCACGGGTCATGGTGTGAATTAGCACCAAACCCATATTTAGCCCGAATTATTCATCAGCCTAATCCGATTTCATCCGGACGTGAAGGATTGGCCGTGCTGACGGGGATGACTTGATCTTAACTTGGAGGACGCGTTTGAGGTTGATGTTGGGGGTGAGAACGGCGGCTGATGCCGCGTTGGTCATGGGCTTTGTGCCTTGATGCGCCCCATCAGCAAGATGAGCATTGACCGCTGTGGGCAGGCCGTTGGCAGGGCAATTTCAATTCTCGATTTCAGCTGTTCAACACGCACGGCTATTTTCAAGAAGGTGCGCCGGATAGTCTCGAAGGTTGCGGTTCTAAACCGCGAACGTTTCGGTGCCGCCTGGCGCAATGATAACAGCAACCAATAAGCACCGGTGTGGAGGAACAACCGGAACTGATTGGCCTCCCAACGGTGGCAGGAGGTGCGGTCCGATCCGGTGTAGAGTTTGTGTTCCTTGATCAGGTTTTCCATCCTGCCGCGTGCACAATAGACCTTCTCATAAAGATGTTTGCCGCGTCCGGTTAAGTTGGTGACGATGAAACGGGTATCGTTGCCCAATCCGGTTGCCTCTACACGAGCGATTACCTTGCGCTCCTTCGACCAGCTTTTGGCACCGTATTGAATTTGGAAGAAACGGCGGATTTTGTCTTTTCCGCTCGATATCAGGCGTACAGCAACATCCTCACTCCATAGATGGGAGAGCACCTTTAGCCTTTTGTTTCCGGGCAGGCCGAAAATGTAGAAGCAGCCCTGTTGCTCCAGAAGATCCATGACTTCAGGCGTTCCATAGTGTCCGTCACCGCGCACAGTAATGACGATGCGGGGCCAGTTACGGCGGATGCGACGAATGACGTGGCGTAAAATCCGGGCGGCTTCCTCGCCCGAAGGTCGCTTGCCAGGGCGCAGCACAAAGCAAACCGGCTTGCCTGTTGCTGCATCATAAATATGGATCGGTTGAAAGCAGTATCCCTGTGCATGGGTGTTGAACAGGCAAAGCTGTTGATCGCCATATGTGCGGTCGGTGGTATCATCAATATCAAGGATAATATGATTAGGCACCGCGCGGAAACTATCACAGAACAGATCAATCAACATGAACCCCATACGCCCCAATTCTCGCCATGACGGCGTGTTCTCCAACCGCGACAAAGTTGGTTGGGAAGCCAGTGCATGACCACTTTCCGGCAACCGCTCGCAGGCAGTCTTCAACGCCGGATCACGGCGCAACTCATCAAGGTCATCGCAGTCTTCATAGCCACAGCAAATTGCAAACATCCGGGAGCGGATCATGGTGGTATAATCATGGATGGTACGGTTTGCGTCACGCTTGTCATGCAAACATGAAGCAATCATGCCGGCAAAGTTCAACCTCTTCTCAATCTGACGAAGAACGAGCACGCCGCCATCCGATGACAACGCACCACCATCAAAGCGCGCAGATATTTCGTGCCGTCCCACAGGTGACAAACCGGGGAACAATAGGTTATCCTCTTGCATGGCGGGCCGGGTTTTCTGCTGGTAGCCGATGTTTTGTTCAAACACCAAAATCATACGCTATTTCAGAAACTTGAACCATGCCCGCCAAACATATCAAGCAGCTTGATGAATAATCCGGGCTAGAGTTGTTGCGGGCTTATTGGCGCGAGGCCCGCCCGCAAGGCTGGCTGTTCCCGGGTCAAAGCCGGGTTGAGCCGATGTCGCCTCGCTCTTTGAATCGGGCGTTCAATTCGGCAAAAGCGATGGTCGGGATCAAAAAGCCCGCCACTTTACATTCGTTGCGGCACAGCTTCGCCACGCATTTGCTGGAGGCCGACACGGATGTACGGGTGATCCAAGTCCTGCTTGGACATGCCAAGCTGACCACGACGGCGCGATACACCCATGTCGCCACCAAAACACTGCGCAACGTTGCCAGCCCGTTTGAGCATGTGCGGGGTCTGACCTGACGGATCACTCCACGTGCCAAGGCGCACGCTGGAGGTTGCTGATATCTTTCAAAAGTATGGCTCCGCATATCGCCGAGCCAATGCGGGGCATGTCAGCTTAGTCCAGCTCAAAGTCATGTCAGCGATAGAGGCCTGCCGAACCGAGACGCTCGGCGGGCACGTGGCCGAGTGCGCCAAATGCGGGCACAGTCACATCGCCTATAATTCGTGCAAGAACCGGCATTGTCCAAAGTGCCAAGGACCGGCGGCACGTGACTGGATGGCGGCGCGCGCCGAAGATCTGCTGCCCGTCGAATATTTCCACGTGGTCTTCACACTGCCAGCCGAGATCGCCCGGATTGCCTATTGGAATAAGAAGGCTGTCTATGGGCTACTATTCAAGGCGTCAGCTGAGACTGTCGGGACAATCGCTGCCGATCCCAAGCGCATGGGCGCACGGGTCGGCATGACCAGCGTCTTGCATACCTGGGGGTCGGCGCTGATGCATCATCCGCATGTTCACATGATCGTGCCGGGCGGTGGGTTGTCGCCGGATGGAACCCGCTGGATCGCCTGTAAGCCGGGCTTCTTCCTTCATGTGCGGGTATTGTCGCGGCTGTTTCGCCGTCTGTTCATTGAAGGGCTGCTTGCTCTGCATAGCGCAGGTGAACTGGCCTTCT
This sequence comes from Roseovarius sp., assembly GCA_965207105.1. GTDB lineage: Bacteria > Pseudomonadota > Alphaproteobacteria > Rhodobacterales > Rhodobacteraceae > Roseovarius. The sequence continues at coordinate 4,545 of CBDBLS010000024.1, forward strand.
TCGGTGATCTGGTCGGGCTGTCAGATACTGAGCGTTTCGGGGCATATCTCGTCCCCCTGCGCAAAACAGAATGGGTCGTTTATGCCAAACCGCCTTTTGGTGGGCCCGAGGCCGTGCTCGCGTATCTTAGCCGATATACCCGCCGGGTGGCGATCTCGAACAGCCGCTTGATCAGTGCCGATGCCAACACCGTCGCGTTCGGATGGAAGGATTATCGGATCAAGAATCGCGATCGGCAGTCGACAATGCGCTTGGCAACAAACGAGTTCATCCGCCGCTTTCTGATCCACGTCCTCCCGGATGGGTTCCACCGCATCCGTCACTACGGCCTGCTTGCCAGCGCCGCCCGTAAGAGCAACATAGCAAAGATCCGCACCCTGCTCGGGTCCGAACCCATCAAACAAGATGACCCACAAACCGCCGAGATCATCCCGCTCACCCTCCGAGAACCATGCCCCGGCCGCGGCGGACAGTTGCGCATCATCGAGACCTTCCGGCGCGGCCAGAAACCGCAAACCCGCGCACCACCCGGAAAGATCGCCGCATGACGAGATGCACGTCAGAAATGTACTATACTGGCCCCGAATTGCACTTCGTTCGGGGCGAACATTGTCTTGACACAAACAACCCCAAACACAGAAAACGTACCGACAATGACCGCAATTAAGACCATGATCATGCGACCCAAAGCCTTTGAACCGCAGAAAATGTCCGCGCAATATGCGCGAAGGTCAAAACCAACCCCCTGCGGCCTCGCGCTTTCCCCATAGGTCTTGCCCAGACCCCGCAGCTTCCTCCCTGAGAGATTTGTCAACGCGCGCCAAGGTCAGCACAAGAACAGAAAACTTGCGCAGTGGCCCGCATCGAAAAATCTTCATCATCCTCGGCCACTATGACCAGCCGTTCTGGATAAACATGCAAGCTGACCCGCCGGTTGGCAAAGCCGGCAGGCACACTGCAGCGATTGCGTTCGAAGGTGATCAAACATGTCGGTGACACTCGCTTACTGTGTTCTGCAAAGCCGTCGAAGGCTGGTGGCAATGCCATCAACATGGGCTTCTCTGCTTCCCGGGCATCGGCAATGGTACCAGAGAGGACTCGGTGCGGTGTCTCGGCCCAAAGGGCGATACAGCGGTCTTCCAGCCACTGGTTCAACTCATCCAGATCCTTAAAGACAGGCATGACCTGCCACATGCGATTGCGTGCATCCTGGACGTTCTTCTCGACCTGGCCTTTCTCCCGGCCTGCCGCTGGGTTGCAGAACCCAGGTTCAAAAACATAGTGACTGGCCATCGCTTTGAAGCGCGCGTTGATGTCGCGCTGTTTGCCACGGCCAACGCGATCAACTGCGGTCTTCATGTTGTCATAGATACCGCGCCCGGGTACGCCGCCGAACACGCGGAACGCATGCCAATGGGCATCGAACAGCATCTCATGCGTTTGCAATGGATAGGCGCGCACCAGGAAAGCCCGGCTGTGCGAGAGCTTCGTATGGGCCACCTGAAGCTTGACCCGTTCGCCAGATCGTGGCCCGGTCTTCGCTCCAGTCGAACTGGAACGCTTCGCCGGGTTGGAATACCAAAGGCACAAACGTGCCGCGTCCAGTTGTTAGCTCCACACGATGCCGGTCTTCACGCCATGCACGGGCAAAAGCGGCCACGCGCGCATAGGATCCCGCATAGCCCAACTTCACCAAATCGGCGTGCATCTGCTTCACAGTACGCCGCTCCTTGCGCGATTTGCGTGTCTGAGCCAACAACCATGCAGACAAACGATCCGCATACGGATCAAGGTTACTCGGTCGTTTGGGGACCTTGAACCCAGGCTCAACAGCGCCCTCCCGCAGGTACTTCCTGATGGTATTGCGAGACAGACCAGTACGCCGGGCTATCTCACGAATTGGCATCCCTTCACGTAATGCCCAACGTCGAATGACACTTGAAAATCCCATGTCGATCACTCCATATCTCCCCGAACAAAAGCGTCAGGGTAGCGTCGTTGCATGGGTCAGTTCTCAGTGAAAATTTGTGGGGCTACCGGGTCAGTTCTCAATGCAAATCAACAGCGCAACCCCACCTCCTGGTGACACATTCCTCCTTCAAAAGACGTTTTCGCACGGGGTCGTTGCCACCGGCAGAAAGGAACGTCCGTTGAACTGACACCGCACACCAGCCGTCTGGCCAGAGACACTCCTCAGCCCAAAGGCCCGGGCAGCCGTTCCTCGGTCAGAAGCACATTGGCCTCGACCTCCCCCACGCCGGGCAGGGTCATGATCCGGCGGCGCAGGATACGCTCGAAATCGGGCAGGTCGCGGGCGACGACCCGCAGGCGGTAGTCATAAAGGCCAAGAACATGCTCGACGGTCTGCACTTCGGGAATGGCGCTGACAGCGCGTTCAAAATCCTCCAGACGCACCTGTGCTTTGCGCGCCAGCTTGATGCCCAGAAACACAGTCACCCCAAAGCCGAGCTTTTCCCGATCCAGCCGCAGGCGGCGGCCCTTGATGATACCCGCCCCCTCCAGCCGCCGAATGCGCCGCCAGGTGGCCGGCTGGCTGAGACCAAGCTTGCGTCCTAGAGCGCCCGCGTTCTGGGACGCATCACGCGCCAGTTCCCGCAGCAGCGCATAGTCAAGCTCATCCAGCGGGGTCATACCGGCAGCACTTCGTCGGTCTTGACCCGGGCGATGTGCATCAGCGCCTCAATATCTGCGATATGCGGCAAGGTCAGTATGCGGTCGCGATAAAGCTGTTGGTAATGAGGCATGTCGCGGGCGATGACCGACAGGCGGGTATCGACGCGGCCCAGGAATGTCTGGATTTCCAAGACCTCGGGGATGGCACGGGCGGCCTCGATGAACTCGTCAAAGGCGCGGGGCTGGGTCTTGTCCAGCGTGATGCGCAGGCTGACCTCGACCGCGTAGCCCAGCGCCGCCCAGTCGATCAGGGCCTCCTGCCCCAACATCACGCCCTGGGATTGCAGTTTTTCCAGACGTCGCGCCACGCGCGACGTGGTCAGGCCCAGCGTATCCGCCAGATCGGGTACGGACGTGGTCGGATCCTGTTGCAGGTGGCGCAGAATGCGGCGGTCATGATCGTCAAGCATGAAACACGCAGTATCACACCACCTAACGCATGAATAGATCGATTCCACCTCCAAAAGTAGGCCAAACGGATGTGGCTTGGGGCAACCTCGGCCCTATGATGACCGCCAGCATACAACTCGAGAGGACCAAACATGCGTGTGTATTATGACCGCGACTGCGACATCAACCTGATCAAAGACAAGAAGGTTGCCATTCTTGGCTATGGCAGTCAGGGCCACGCCCATGCGCTGAACCTGCGCGACAGCGGCGCCAAGAACCTTGTTGTCGCCCTGCGCGAAGGCTCGGCCAGCGCCAAGAAAGCCGAAGGTGAAGGCCTGAAGGTCATGGGCATTGCGGAAGCAGCCGCCTGGTGCGACCTGATCATGTTCACCATGCCCGACGAATTGCAGGCCGATACTTACAAGAAATACGTGCACGACAACCTACGCGAAGGGGCCGCGATTGCATTTGCCCATGGCCTGAACGTACATTTTGGCCTGATTGAGCCCAAACCCGGCGTCGATGTCATCATGATGGCCCCCAAAGGCCCCGGCCACACTGTGCGCGGCGAATACAGCAAAGGTGGCGGTGTGCCTTGCCTTGTGGCGGTGGATCAGGATGCGTCTGGCAAAGCACTGGAGCTGGGCCTGTCCTATTGTTCGGCCATAGGTGGCGGTCGATCCGGCATCATCGAAACCAACTTCCGCGAAGAGTGCGAAACCGATCTGTTCGGCGAGCAGGCGGTTCTGTGCGGCGGTCTGGTTGAACTGATCCGGATGGGCTTTGAGACACTGGTGGAAGCAGGCTACGAGCCCGAGATGGCCTATTTCGAGTGCCTGCACGAGGTCAAACTGATCGTGGACCTGATCTACGAAGGCGGCATCGCCAACATGAACTACTCGATTTCCAACACCGCTGAATATGGCGAGTATGTCAGCGGTCCGCGCATCCTGCCCTACGACGAGACAAAGGCACGCATGAAGGCGGTTCTGACCGACATTCAGACCGGGAAGTTCGTGCGCGACTTCATGTTGGAGAACGCGGTGGGACAACCCTCGTTCAAGGCCACGCGCCGCCTGAACGACGAGCACCAGATCGAGAAGGTCGGCGAAACTCTGCGCGGCATGATGCCGTGGATCTCCGCCGGCAAGATGGTCGACAAAGCCAAGAACTGATCCCGTCTGCTGACGACGCAAGGACCGGCCCTCTCTCGGGGCCGGTCCAGCTTGTCTGCAGCACCAATTGCACTGTCTGTGGTGCGGCGGGCCAGGGTTTCAAATGACCCGCTATCTGCGCACCCTTGATGTGCGGCAACCGGTGATTGTTATACCGTAACACCCCACCCATCTGCCCTGCATGTCACACCTTCACATTGACCAAAGAGGGGGCCTGCCGGTCGAGATGCAGACCCTCCTTCGGGACCATCCGCGCGATACCTGGCCGGAGAACCCGAACTTCGCCGCTTCCGTTCAAAACTGGATGGGCGCTCATCAAATGTTTCGTCAGTTGTCCGATATCGCTCAAAGTGAGACCCAAGCCTTTCTGGACAACCATCTGGATACACAAGATTATGCAGCGCGCCTTGGGCATTTTGGAAACCTGCTGGTGCGAAACCTTCATGGCCATCACACGTGGGAGGATCGCAAATTCTTTCCCGAGCTGTACGTCGCAGATGCCCGATTTGCCGACGGGCTTGAGATGCTTGAAGGCGACCATCTGATGCTTGATCAGGTGCTGGACGACTTCACGCGCAGCGCCAACCGGGTTGTCCAGCTGGCGCAGCTTGATCCCAAACAGATGCTGGATCAAACCGGGACCGTGCTGAAGGCCAGCCGACGCATTGGCAGGTTTCTGGCCCGACATCTGGCGGATGAGGAGGACCTTGTGGTTCCGATCATCCTGCACCACAAACTGCGCAGCTGATGGTTCGACCGGGCTCGAAGCATCGACAGGCAGTCCCGGGGTAAGATCGGGACTGCAAACCCATCAGATGACAGGAGTCCCATGACGCAGGCGCCCGAAATCACCGCGAAAAGCTGGGCCATGGTTGGGCTTCTCGGCTTTGTCTGGGGTGGAACGTTCATGGTCACCGAGGTGGCGCTGGAGGGCATCACACCATTCTGGCTGGCGGCGTCGCGGATCACATTGGCCGCGCTGGTGTCAGGCGCAATCTGGCAGATGATGGGTGGGCGGTTGTTTCTGCAGCCTGCCTCTCGCGGCGACTGGATGCGGTTGTGTATCATTGCCGCGCTGAGTTCAGCTATTCCGTTCTCTCTGCTGGCCTGGGGTCAGCAATATGTCACGGCCGGGTTTGCGGGCGTTTCAATGGCCTCGGTGGCGCTCGTGGTGTTGCCCCTGGCTCACTTCCTCGTTCCGGGAGAAAAAGTCGGCCCCCGGCGCGCCATCGGCTTTGTCATCGGGTTTGCAGGTGTGGTGACGCTCATCGGCGCACAGGCCTTTGAGAGCACAGGCGCGTCGCTTGAACTGCCCGGACGCATCGCCTGTATCGGGGCCGCGACGTGTTACGCATTGAGTTCGATCCTGATGCGGCGGTTGCCACCCATTGATCCGATTGGCCTGAGTACGATGCTGGTGGTTGTCGGCACCTGCATCACCATTCCCAGTGCCTGGCTCGTCGAGGGGCCGCCGCCCCTGCCCGACACACGCACACTCTGGGTCATCGCATTTCTTGGCCTGGTCCCAACTGCGGCGGCCAATGTCCTGCGTGTACTGGTCGTGCGCAGCGCGGGACCGGTCTTTATGAGCCTGACCAACTATCAGGTGCCGCTCTGGTCAGTGTTATTGGGCGTGTGGTTGCTGGGAGAGCCGGTGCCAAACGCGCTGGTTCTGGCCATGGTGCTGATCCTCGCAGGGGTCGCACTCAGCCAGTCACGGGCGCTGGCGGCACTGTTTCGGCGCTGAGCGCTGCGTCGACGGCATCGACCACGCCAGCAACGGCCTTTTCCATCACATCCGCATCCTCGCATTCGGCCATGACCCGGATCAGCGGCTCGGTGCCCGATTTCCTGATCAGCAGGCGACCTTTGCCCGCCAGAGTGGCCTCAGCCGCTGCAATGGCTGACTGCACGGGCGCCAGCTCCAGTGGTGTCTGACCGGCCTGGTAGCGCACATTCTCCAAAAGCTGTGGCACCGGATCGAACTGACGTGCCAATACACCGGCTGGCTGGTCTGATCGGACCATCTCGGCCAGGAAATGCAGCCCGGCCATCAACCCGTCGCCCGTGGTTGCATAATCGGTCATCACGATGTGACCGGACTGTTCACCACCCAGATTGAACCCGCCTGCGCGCATCCGTTCCACAACATAGCGATCGCCAACACCGGTGCGTTCCAGCCGCAGGCCAAGGTCTTCCAGATACCGCTCCAGACCCAGGTTCGACATCACCGTCGCCACCAGGGCACCGCCCGACAGGCGGCCGTCCGCCGCCCAACGGCTGGCCAACAGAGCCATAAGCTGGTCGCCATCTGCCACCTGCCCGGCTGCATCAATCACGATCACGCGGTCGGCGTCACCATCCAGACAGAGGCCCACATCCGCCCCATGCGCCACAACGGTCTCGGCGGCCACCTGAGGATGCGTCGATCCGCAGCCGCGATTGATGTTATGCCCGTCCGGAGATGTGCCCACAGGGATCACATCGGCCCCCATCTCCCAAAGGATCTCGGGGGCGGCGCGGTGTGCCGCTCCATTGGCGCAATCGATCACGACTTTCAGCCCATCAAGCCGCAGATCGCGGTTCAAGGAGGACTTCACCCGTTCTCCATACCGAAACCGGGCGTCGTCGATGCGCTTGGCGCGGCCAATGTTCTGGGACCGGGCTGGCTCGACTCCCGCTTCGATCAGTGCCTCAATCTCGATCTCAGCCTGATCGGAGAGCTTGAAGCCGTCCGGGCCAAAGAACTTGATGCCATTATCTTCGGCAGGATTGTGAGAGGCTGAGATCATTATACCCAGATCCGCGCGCATCGAGCGGGTCATCAACCCCACAGCTGGTGTCGGGACGGGGCCCAAAAGCAGCACATTCATCCCGGTCGATGTCAGCCCTGCCGTCAGGGCGTTTTCGAACATGTACCCCGAAAGCCGGGTGTCCTTGCCGATCACGACGCGGTGCACACCTCCGGCCTCCCGGCGGAAGTACCGCCCCACCGCCGCGCCCATGCGCAACACAAGATCGGCCGTCGTCGGATAGATGTTGGCGGTGCCGCGTACTCCGTCGGTTCCAAACAGCTGGCGCATTCTGTCCTTTCGTGGTGCTCCTGGTGCCTTATCGTGAAGCCTGCCACAGACGGACCGCCTGGGCCGTTTCAGCCACATCATGCACACGTAGAATGTGCACGCCCTGAGCCAGCGCTGCAAGACCCACGGCAATGGATCCGGGAACACGCGCCTCTGCCCGCGGTTCCTGGCCGATCTTGCCGATAAAGCCCTTTCGGCTCACACCCAACAAGAGAGGCACTCCCAGCCCATGAAACAGGCTGATGTTCTGCAAGAGTGTCAGGTTGTGTTGGATGGTCTTGCCAAAGCCAATGCCAGGATCGGCCAGCATCTGATCACGGGGCAGTCCCAGAGCCTCCAGCGCGACGATGCGGGATTCCAGGAAATCATAGATATCCAGGAGCACATTGTCGTAAACCGGGTCATCCTGCATGGTCGCCGGATCACCCAGCGCATGCATGATACAGACTGGCGTCTGAGTTTTGGACGCCAGAACCGCAACCGCCGGATCGAAGGTGAACCCCGAGACATCGTTGATCAGCGTACCGCCCGCCGCCAAAGCCGCCTCAACCACCTCTGACTTGCGGGTATCAATGGAAATGGCAACCGGAGAGCTTGCCCGGAGCGCGGCGATGACCGGTGCCGTTCGGGCGATCTCTGCCTCAGCAGGGACCAGCATGGCCCCGGGACGTGTGGATTCGCCCCCCACATCAATCAGGTCCGCCCCATCGCCGACCATGGCCAATGCGGCGGACAGCGCCATGTCGGGGGCGTCATACCGGCCTCCGTCCGAGAAACTGTCCGGTGTGACATTGAGAATGCCCATCAGGACCGGCTGGTCAAATGTCAGACCGGCAATGGGAGCCCGTGGACGGGTCAGGCGGTTCAGGACTGCCTCCGGGACGTCCGTTGCAGGAACAACCTGTGACGGACCACCACGTGCCATGGCTACAATATGCGTGAACCACAGCTGCCCGCCAACAAGGGACAGGGCCTCAGGCGGTCGACAGACCCCGTGCTGTACCAATGGGCGAAAATAAGTCATCCAGCCCTTTCCCGGAGCTCTTGCACGCCGAGCGGCCTAGAGGTCAGCCTGGCCAACCGGAACGGCCCGCAGGGGCACATGGGCATCTGCCGGCATCTCTGTCCCGATCACCAGCATTTCACCGGCCTCAAAAGTCGCCGCAAACCACGCGGCCAACGCAACGGCATCAGACGGATGCGCCGATGGGCCATCAACGGC
>CBDBLS010000025.1:0-62318 GCA_965207105.1 Roseovarius sp.
CGCCTTCATTTCATATAGTCACGCTCGTGATCGGCATATCGCCCAAGCCCTGCAAAATGTAATCCAGGGCCTTGGAACGCCGTTCTTTCAGCGGCGTTCGGTTCGAATATTCAGAGATGATGCGAGTTTATCAGCTAACGCAGAACTCTGGCCATCCATTGAAAATGCCCTAAATCAATCTCAGTTCATGATCTTACTTTGCTCGCCAGCTTCGGCGCGGTCTGAGTGGGTCGAAAAAGAAGTCGCTTTTTGGCTGGAAAACAAGCCTATCTCGAAGCTACTATTGGCAGTTACCGAGGGAAGCTTGAAGTGGGACAACAAATCTAGCGACTTCTTGTGGAATCAAGAAACGCCACTGCCAGCGTCGCTAATTGGATGTTACGGTTCCGAGCCTAGGTGGGTTGATCTTTCAGGATTTCGTCATTCAACACAAAGATTATCCAAAAGAAACCGACGCTTCCTGAACAGCTCAGCTGAATTCGCTGCCGCAATTAGGGGTATTCCTAAAGACGAACTGTTCTCGGAAGAGCTTCGACAGCAACGCAAGGCGCTAACACTTGCAACATCTCCCCCGCCCTAGAGTTTTTTGAGACACCGTTCAAGACATGACCCAAGGGGATGATTGAGGTGTATCATGACGGAACAAAGGAAGGTTGAGCGCGAAGGATCCGGAGCTGCGGAGACTTCACATATCGCAGCGGATCCGGCTCCGGCCCGGCGCCGGAGACTTACGGCTACACGCAAGCAAGAGGCCGTTCCGCGCGTTCTTCGCGGCGAAGATGTTGAATTGGTCGCACGTTCGTTTGGTGCGACAGCACCGGATTGTAAAACGCGGAGCAATATTGGGCCACAGAAGCGGCTGCATATCGCAGTTGTAGCGGAGTAAAAGTCCGCCAGTTTGTGCCCTTCGTTTATTCGGAGGGCGGGAGATGTATTCTGTGGATATTTATAGTCGTGTGCGCCGTGCTTGTTTGAAGGACGGTATGTCTGGCCGAGAAGCGGCGCGGTTTTTCAACATGGCGTAATCAGGATCAGCACTCAGTTACCCCTGTTATTCTGGATGCACATGCAATTGAAAAGGAGACTGACCAATGGAATATTTTGCTGGTTTGGATGTGTCCATGGAAGAGACGCATATCTGCATTCTGGATCGTGAAGGGGCCCTTATTCGTGAAGGAAAAGCGAGCTCAACACCAAAAGCGATCGCTGACTTCCTCGCTTCTGGACCACCATGTGCCAAAGTTGTATTTGAAACGGGACGGATGGCACCAATGCTTTACCATGGGCTGACGGAGCTTGGTGTCCCGGTTGTTTGCATCGAGAGCAGGCAAGCATATCAGGCCCTTAAATCTCTGGCCGGCCACAAGACGGACCGCAATGATGCCCGCGGTTTGGCACACCTGGCGCGGACGGGATTCTACAAGCCGACCCATGTCAAATCACTGTCAGCGCACGCAATCCGGTCGCTGATCGCAGCCCGCAAGAAGCTGGTCGGACAGCGTGTGACGCTCGACAATCAGATCCGCGGTCTGGTCGTCGTCTTCGGCGTGCGGCTGCCACGAGCTTTGTCTCCGGCATTCAAAAACGCGGCGCTAAAAGTTAGCGATGGAGTGCCTGGCCTCCATGCCGCAATTTGCGGACTGTTCGCAGCACGCGAAGCAATCCTCGCGGCGGTTGCAGCCATTGATGGCGACATCAAAAAGATGACCCGCAAATCCGAAGTCTGCCAGCGCCTTATGACGGTACCAGGGGTCGGTCCGATCACAGCATTGGCCTTTGCCGCAGCAATTGATGATCCGTCGCGTTTCAGGAAATCGCGTGATGTGGGGGCGTATCTTGGACTGGTGCCGCGACGGCATCAATCTGGTGAAATCGACTACACGGGCAGCATCTCAAAGCGGGGCGACGTGCGCGTCAGAACGCTTCTCTATGAGGCCGCCAATGTGATGCTGACGCGGTATGCCGCTCCGCTCAAATTGAAGACATGGGCCCTCGCAATCGGTGCGCGCTCAACGATGAGAAAGGCCCGAGTGGCTCTGGCGCGTCGTCTGGCAATCATACTTCATGCCATTATGCGAGACAAAACTGACTTCCAGTCCGCGTAAGGCTTACGAGGCGACAACGAGGATTCCTAAATCAAAGTTCCCATCTGGGACGATGCCCGAGGGAGGGCGTGAGACACGGCGCCGATTCTGTAGCAACAGCCAAGACCAACGGTATGATTGCGGTTTCAACATTGCCGACCCACACCCAGCCAACCCCATCATGAACCTCAGAGTTCGAAGAGAACAAAGGCAACCTCTGACATCAAAAGCAGGAAACTCAGGAAACACGCATTGACAGATTAGAGAACAAAGATCGTAAGACGATCGCGAAGATGCTGCGCCATGAACTTCCGCCTGGGTATCGTCGGTCGGAAGCGCCTCGGCGGCCAACGCTTGATGGTTATGTTGGTGTGGTCGATGAGATACTGCGCACAGACAAAGCCCTGATCAAAAAGCAGCGACACACGGCCAAGCGCATCTTTGAACGGCTGCGCGATGAGCATGGATATGCTGGCAGCCTGACCACGGTGACCTATTACGTGCGCGAGCAAAAACGGCGCACCAAAGAGGTGTTTGTGCCGTTGTCGCATCGGCCGGGCCATGCGCAGGTTGATTTTGGTGAGACGCTGGGCGTGATCGGTGGCGTGGAATGCAAGATCCACTTCTTCGTGATGAGCTTGCCACATTCTGATGCGGTGTTTGTGAAGGGATATCCAGCTGAGACAACCGAGGCGTTTTGCGATGGCCATGTGTCCGCCTTTGCATTCTTTGGCGGCATTCCGCAATCCATTCTCTACGACAATACCAAGATCGCCGTGGCTCGGATACTCGGGGATAAGACGCGCATCCGCACACGTCGGTTTACGGAACTGCAGTCGCATTACTTGTTTGATGACAAGTTTGGCAGACCCGCGCGAGGGAACGATAAAGGCAACGTTGAGGGCATGGTTGGATACACCCGCCGCAACTTCATGGTTCCCGCACCTCGCTATGACAGCTTTGATGATCTGAACGCACATTTGGAAGAGAAGTGTTTAGCACGTCAGGCCGATACGTTGCGGGGTCACACCCAAACCATAGGCGCACGCCTGATGTCGGATTTGGATGCTCTGATGGGATTGCCCGTCGCAGAATATGAAGCCTGCGATCACGTCAGCACGCGTGCAACGTCGATCTCAATGGTGCGCTATCGCAGCAATGATTACTCGGTGCCAGTAGCCTATGCGCACCACGATGTTCATGTGCGTGGGTTTGTGCATGAGGTTATCATCGGCTGCGGCAATGAGATTATTGCGCGGCACAAACGATCCTACACATCAGCGGATATGGTCTTTGACCCATTGCACTTTTTGCCCCTGCTTGAACAAAAGGTGGGTGCCCTGGATCAGGCCGCGCCTTTGCAGGGTTGGCATTTGCCAGATGTATTTGCCACGCTGCACCGACTGCTTGAAGCCAGAATGGGTAAGCCGGGCAAGCGAGAATACGTTCAAGTCTTGCGCCTTTTGGAGACCTTCGAAATGGATGTTGTGCAAGGCGCAATCCAGCAGGCAATAGATATGGGTGCAATTGGCTATGACGCCGTAAAACACCTTGTACTGTGTCGGGTTGAGAAGCGGCCACCACGATTGGATTTGGACTTCTATCCATACTTGCCCAAGGCCAATGTCGGCACAACACGCCCATCCAGTTACATGAGCTTGATGGGAAGGACCGCGGCATGACCGAAGCCCCTCGGATTCTTCTACGGCATCATCTTAAACAACTGCGACTGCCAACGTTCCAAGGCGAGTATGCCAAACAGGCGCAGCTCTGTGCTGCAGAGAACAAAGATCACATCCACTATCTGGCGCGGCTGTGTGAGATGGAATTGATCGACCGCGAACGCCGGATGATTGAACGGCGCATCAAAGCGGCGAAGTTCCCCAGCACCAAGAGCTTGGATAGCTTTGACTTCAAGATCATGCCAAGCTTGAACAAGCCCCTGACGATGGATCTGGCACGATGCGATTACGTTAATCGCAGGGAGAACATCATCGCGCTCGGCCCGTCAGGCACGGGCAAGACACACATCGCCCTGGGACTTGGGCTGGCTGCATGTCAAAGAGGACTGAAGGTGCGCTTCACAACGGCTGCGGCATTAGTCCATGATCTGATCGAGGCTCAAGATGAGCGGAGATTGCAGCGCCTTCAAAAGCAACTGACCAGCCAGAACCTGTTGATCATTGATGAACTGGGCTTCGTACCGCTCAGCAAATCTGGCGCAGAGCTGCTCTTCGAGGTCATATCCCAATGCTATGAACGCGGCTCCATCATCATAACCTCGAACCTGCCCTTCGATGAATGGACTGAAGTCTTTGGCTCTGAGCGGCTGACCGGTGCGCTACTCGATCGTTTAACCCATCACGTCCACATCCTCGAGATGAATGGCGAAAGCTATCGGCTCAAACACAGTCGCAACAACCGAAAATAACCAGCCCGCAATCACAGTCAGAATAATGCTGGCCTTATGGCCAGCATGCGCTTTGGCACGCTTCACCCGGATTATTCATGACGGTGCTGTTTTTTGTTGGCAGCGCTGGCGTAAGTGTCTGATTTGGCGTATAGAACATGTGTACAATCAATCCCGGACGCCGGACAATGACTGCCAACGCCGCCATGAGTGATATAGCCCGGACTTCCTTCTCTTTTCCAGCCATTCGTTCCAAGAAAGTTACGGGCTGTTTTGATGGTGGTGCGATCACCTCTGACGCCGGTGTTTTGCTTCTTGCTCAGGCGGAGCGTCGTCTGGGGATCGTGGATCGTTTGGTTGGGGTAATCCCCGATGGTCGCGATCCTTCGCGGGTGACGCATCGCATGTGTGACATTCTTCGCGCGCGGGCCATGGCCATCGCGTGCGGTTATGAAGACGGTGATGACCTGGACGAATTGCGACACGACCCTGCCTTCATGATGGCGCTCGGCAAAGCGCCCGGCGAAGACGTAGGGTTGGTGAGCCAGCCGACGATGTCGCGATTTGAGAATGGTGTGGGCCAGCGTTCCCTGATCCGGGTTGGACGCGAGATGGTGGATATCTTTTGTAGCAGCTACGACGCGCCACCTGAATCGGTGACCCTTGATATTGATGACACGTTTGATGCCGCTCACGGCCAGCAGCAACTGACCCTCTTCAACGGCTACCATGGTGAGCGTGGCTATGCCCCGATCCATGTGTACGAAGCCCAGAGCGAAAAACCAGTCGCATTCATCCTGCGCCCTGCGCGCACGCCATCCGGCGTGGAAGCGCGCGGCCATGTTCGTCGCCTCATCAGGCGCATTCGATCTCATTGGCCGCAGACCCGTATCACCTTGCGCGGAGACGGGCATTATGGCCGCCCGGAGGTCATGGCCTGGTGCGAAGCCCAGGCAGGGGTGGACTTCATCTTTGGCTTGCCAGCCAATTCTGCTTTGCGTCGTGATCCTGTCGTTACACGCGCTCAGGATGCCTGTGCGGTTCAGCGCGCGAAAGAAGGCTTGCTTGTGTTGCGCTGCTTTTGTGAGACCCAATACGCTGCCGCGAGTTGGGGTGAGACCAGGCGCCGGGTCATCGCGCGGTTTGAGGCACGCCAGGCGCATGGCATGGCTGTCAGATACATTGTGACCTCACTCGCCGACGGCACCCCGGAGCAGCTCTATGAGCGTGTCTATTGCGCCCGCGGTCAGATGGAGAATTTGATCAAGCTCCACAAAACCCAGTTGAAGAGCGATCGTACATCCTGTTCCTCGGCAACGGCCAACCAGATGCGGCTGATCCTCCACACCATTGCCTACTGGATGATCTGGGCGGTGCGCTCAGCCATGCCGAAGGCCGCCGGGTTGAAGCGATCCGACTTCGAGACAATCCAACGCCGTCTCCTGAAAATCGGAGCGCGGGTTATTGAAACCCAATCCCGGATCCGGGTTGCCTTCGCTTCAGCCTGTCCAGACAAAGCCTTGTTCATCACCATCCTGGACACTCTGCTGGGAAGACAGGCCAGCCACGCGCAGGCGCCGTAGACCGCGACTGCTCCTCCCGATGAACCCTGAAACCATAACCCGACAAATCAGCCGCAAGCGCCAAAGCCCGCGCAAACGATGCCCCATGCCCAAACCGTGAAAAACACCAGAAAGCCAACGCATAAGCGCCCAAATCAAAGCCGTCATGAATAATCCGGGTTCAGCTTTGTGACGAGCACGCGTGCAAAAGCGCCACAAAAACATCAACCGAAGTGGCCCATTTTTACGCCGCGACATGGACCCATTTTACTCTGCGATTGACAGGAGGGTCATCAAACCTGAAGTCCCGTCCGCGCGACGTGCGCGATGAGGGGATTGACCGTCTGCGGGCCAGGGTGGGTGAGATCACCATGGATAACGAACTTCTGTATGAGAGGATCGCGAAGATGGAGGCGGGCCACCCTTTCGGGCGCCGGAGGTCGAAACGATGAGTGCCGTCATCTCGATCTCCACGGGCAAAGCCTACGGCGTTTCCCGGGTGTGCCGGGTCTGGGGAGTGGGCCGCGCAAGCGTGTATCGTGACTTGCGCCCGCTTCCGGCGGAACCCGCGCCGCGCCGCCGCCCTGGTCCTCGGGGAGCGATGTCTGACGCTGATCTGGTCGAGAGGATCAAACAAGTGATCACTGACAGCAGGTTCCATGGCGAGGGCCACCGCAAGATCCGGGCACGTCTGCGCTGCAAGGGCATTCGAACCTCGAAGGCGCGGGTGCTCCGGCTCATGCGGGAGAACGGGCTTTGTGCGAAGCCATGCCATGGGCCCGCCCATGGCCCCCGTGCCCATGACGGCACGATCATCCCGGACAACATCGATGAGATGTGGGGCACGGATATGACGGGGACCGTTCCTGGCACAGGTCGCCAGGTTGCCGTCTTCATCGCGGTTGACCATTGCCCGGCGGGCTGCGCAGGCGGTCATAGCCTCTCAATCAGCATCATTCCGAAGGTGTTATGGCTCGCAGTACATCGGCCACGACTTCCAGAACGGGATTGCCTGGCCGGGCGCGAAATCCTCGCCGTCCCTTGTCCGCGCTCCCGAAGGCAACGGCCGCGCCGAGCGATTCATTCGAACCCTGAAGGAAAACCCGCTCCGGGTCAGAACTTTCGACACCATCGAGGAACTCCAGGCCGCCCTGCAAAAGTTCAAGGAGGACTACAACGAAGAATGGCCGATCCAGCGGCACGGACACCGTTCGCCAAACGAGTTCAGATGTGACGCAATGGACAAAATCCAGGCCGCCGCATAAGCTTCACGAGTGTCTCAATAACCCTAGGGCGCTACACATCTGCCGCAATCGCTATCGCGATTCTAGCTTGCGCTGCAATTTGGCAAACAATTGAATCTGTAAGAGCAAGGAATTTAGAAGAAAAAGCGAGACTTAGTGCGGAAGAAAACCTAAGAGACGCGCAAATTACACAATCGCGATTATGGACAGATATTGCAAATCGCCAACTTCTTGCTGGGGATCCTACAACTGCCGCTCTAGTCGCATTGGAAGCACTACCCGACCCAGAATCGGGTCGGCCTCGCCACTTTAGCCCTGAGCCGCTGACGGTGTTACGTAATGCGTTGAATGAAATTAGTGAGGTAGCCGTCTTGAAGGGCCATACCGGCCTTATAGGAAATTTGCGATTTAGCTTAGACGGCACCAAACTGGGAGTTATTGTCAAATCTGGTGTCCAAGCGATTTTCATGCGGCGGCTTGATCTTGGTTTGATGGCTTGATGCCGTTGATGAAATCGACGCCTTCGATGACGTCGGCGAGATGAGCGAAGCCGCGCAGTTTGCGCCAGCTTTTTTCAGCGCATTGTCCGAGTTTGAACATAATGTGGAGCATGCCGTCTCTGCTGAGACAGCCCTTGGTGCGTTTGGTTCTATGGCGGATCGTGGCGAAGGCGCTCTCGATGGGGTTTGATGTCCGAATGCTCTGCCAATGCTGTGCCGGGAAGTCGTGGAAGGTCAGCAACCCGTCGCGATCCTTGATCAGGCATTCTGTGGCCTTGGGGTATTTCGCCTCGAGGGTTTCAATGAAGAGATCAAAGGCAGCATGTGCATCTTCGCGGGTCTCGGCCTGCCAGATGTCGTGCAACATTTTCCTGGCCTTGGGCTGGGTGCGCTTTGGGAGATAATTGAGGACATTGCCAGTTTTGTGGAACCGGCAGCGTTGCTGTTTGGTGTTCGAAAAAATCTCCTCAAGCGCTGCCCGGAACCCCGGAGCTCCGTCACCGATGGCCAGTTTCGGAGCGTTGAGCCTCCGGCTTTTGAGACCTGGCAGAACCTCGCGCCAGCTCTGGGTGCTTTCCCGCACCCCATCCTCAATTGCCAAAAAATGCTTCTCTCCCCGTGCGTTGAC
Source organism: Roseovarius sp. (assembly GCA_965207105.1). GTDB lineage: Bacteria > Pseudomonadota > Alphaproteobacteria > Rhodobacterales > Rhodobacteraceae > Roseovarius. Next base: position 8,429 of record CBDBLS010000025.1, read on the forward strand.
GCCGATCACGACAAGGACGCAGAGCCGATCGTCACTGCCGCGCAGGCCGCTGTAAATTCCGTCGGCCCAGACATATACCCATTCATCGCGGCCAAGGTCGGCCTTGCGCCAGGTGTCGTACTCTGCCGCCCATTGGCCTTTCGGCCGCGAAATGGTTTCAGCAGAGAAACCGGTGGCGTCCGGGCCGAGGAGCATCTTCAGTGCCGAGCCCATCTCACCAGTAGAAATGCCTTTCAAATACAGCCAAGGCAGCGCGGCCTCGATGGACTTGGCCTTGCGCACACAGGGCGGGACCAGTGCCGAACGAAACGTCACTGGTTTGCCGTCCTTCGCCCGCACCTTCGGCACTTTGACCGTGATCGGCCCGATCCCGGTTTGCACGGCGCGCTCCGGGTCAGAACCGCCGCGCACAACCGCTGCACGGCCATCTGGTGTCCGGCGCTCGGCAAACTCGGCGAGAAAGGCATCTCTCTCCGCTTCAACAGCCGCCTGTAGAAGCTCACGTGCTCCTTTGCGCAAAAGGTCGGTCAGCGGGTCGGTGACGGCGTCTCGACCAGCGAAATCAATAATGGCAGTGTCGTCCATGGTGGTGCGTCCTCAATGGTTGCCTGGATATTTGGCAACGCCATTCCAACCAGATGCACCGCCGTCATTCAAACCGCCCGAACACCAGATTCACTCATAGCTCGACAAGGTATCCTGCGGCACAATATGGGCCTGTCGGGAAAGTGTCTTATTTTGTGGATTTATAGTTGTGGTTCTGATTCAATGAATTTTGATGTTGGAACGGAGGATTTTATGGGTCGTAATCAGGTTGAGATGTTTACATCACTGGATGGGCCGGTTTCAGAGGATCACCCCTATCGTCGTTTTGAGGCGGTGGTGGACCTGGCGGTTTTGTCCGGCCCTTTGGTCGCGCTTTATTCGGATCGCGGGCGGCCCGAACCGGGGGCTGAACGCGCGTTCCGGATGCTTGTTTTGCAGTTTATAGAAGACCTCCCGGACCGCGGGATGGAACGGTTCATGCGAGAGAATTTGGCGGGCAAGTGGTTTTGCGCATTTGCCTTGAGTGAGCGCCCGCCCGACCATTCATTCTTCGGCGATTTCCGCCAACGCCCGGGGACGAAGCGATTGATGGACCTGTTCAACCGTTTGCGCGACGGCCTGAAAGAGGCAGGCCTGATCCGCGAGGTGTTTGCCTTTGTTGATGTCGGCAAGTCGGTCTCGAAGCTATCTACCCGGGATGACCGCGACAAAGCCATCGCCAGGGGCCTGGAAAAGTTCAACAATGAGACGGCGGACCAGGTGGCCGTGGACCCACAGGCGCGCTTTGGGGCCAAGGGCAGGGACAAATTCCGGTATGGCTGCAAAGAGCACACCGGTGTTGATATGCAGTCTGCTCTGATCAACAGGGTTGCCGCCACGCCGGCGAATGTGACGGATGCCCGGGGCGTGCGCCATGTCTGGCCGGATCAGGGTGCGGTTTTTGGCGACAAAGGGTATTGCACCCAACCGGCACAGGCAGCGCCAAAGCGCAAGGGTTGCCATAATGCGACGATCAAAAAGCGCAATATGAAAGGCAAGGATGCCGATAGGGATCGCCGGTATGCCCATTTGCGCATGCCTTGCGAGCGGGTGTTTTCCAAACGTTCAAATCGTGTGCGATATAAAGGGCAGGCCAAGGTGCGGTTTCAGGTGGCGATGCGGGCGATCGGCCACAACCTCAAACGCCTGACCCGCCCCGGAGTCGAAAAGGTCCCGATCCTGTCCGCCTGACAAACGGGAGGAGTCCGTCAAAAATCCGAATATTCCCAAAAAATCAGCGGAAAATTAGGGCGTGTTGACGATCATCTCGAATTGATGGCGGCGGAACATATGTAGATCATCGCAGAGAAGCTCGTATCTGTCTTGCAAGCCCGCATGGCGATGCGCTTGAAGTCCTTGAGTTTGCAAAAGAAGTTTTCTACGAGGTGACGCCATTTGTAAATTTCCTTGTCGAATTTCCGAGGCTCCAGACGGTTGCTTTTCCGAGCGATCACCGCGTCGCCACCACGCCGGTCCAGTTCATCGAAAAGCCAGTTTGCATCGAATGCCTTATCGGCGAGCAGCGTATCAAATTTGTGGCCTTCGATCAGTTCGGGGACACCGATGATATCGTGGCGTTGACCGGGCATCAGTACGAAATCGACGAGGGTCCCCAGAGCATCGGTCAGCGCAAGGATTTTACTCGTGATCCCACCTCGTGACTTGCCTATGGCCTGACTTTCAGTCCCCCTTTTGCTCCCTGTCCATGTCGGTGAACTTTGATAAGTGTCCCATCAACCATCGCGTATTCCATATCAAAACCCTCTGATAATGCACCGAAAATGCGCGTGAACACATCCCGACGCACCCAGTGACGGAAGCGTTTGAACACAGAATTCCAGTTTCCGAACTCCGCAGGAAGGTCACGCCACGGCGCACCGGTTCTGGCGATCCAGAGCACTGCCTCAATGAACATTCGTCCATCGCCGCCAGTTTGGCCAGGGTCGGATTTCTTGCCAAGGCAATGCGGTTCCATCAATGCCCATTGCCGGTCCGTCAGTATCAAACGTGCCATCTTATGCTCCCATGGGTTCGAAGCTTGAATCAGAATTCACACCCAAAAGGAACCCTGATCGTCAACACGCCCTAGGGCCTGTTGACATTCGGGGTTCCCATTTTGCCTGAAGTCTGATTCAAGCTTCCAAAATGGAGGTGTTGATGGACGCAAATCGTTTGGCTGTTTCCGATGAGCTTTGGGAGAAGATTGAGCCGCCTATACCGGGCAAGGCAGGCGATCCGGGTGTTACCGCGCGCAATAATCGCCGGTTTATGGAAGCAGTATTATGGCGCGTACGCACAGGGTCCCCATGGCGGGATTTGCCCAAAGAGTTTGGCAACTGGAACAGCCAGTTCAAGCGATTTCGTCGATGGGCCAGGAACGGCGTGTTCGAGAGTCTTTTCAATGCCATGAGTGGCGAGCCGGACCTGGAATATGCCCTTATCGACGGGACGATTGTTCAAGCTCATCAGAAGGCTTCGGGCGCAAAAGGGGGACTCAACACCAGGCTATCGGACGCTCTCGCGGCGGACTGACGACCAAGGTCGTGGCCTTGGTCGATGCGCTCGGTAACCTGTTCCGGTTTCTGCTTTTGCCGGGACAGGCACACGACATGAAGGGGGTCGCTCCTCTGATCAAGGGGGCTTCCTTTGGGGCGTTGCTGGCCGACAAAGCCTTCGACGCCGACTGGCTCCTGCAAGACCTTGATGAGCGTGGCGCAACCGCTGTCATCCCGCCCAAATCGAACCGAAAAGTTCAACGGGACTACGATACCCACATGTACAAGTGGCGCCATCTCATCGAAAACTACTTCGCAAAGATCAAGGAATTCAGAGGCATGGCAACGCGATACGACAAGACTGATACAAGCTACGCTGCCAACTGGCACCTCTGTGCCATGCTCATTGCAACACGATGATTGTCAACAGACCCTAGTCAAAACGACGACAAATCAATCATTATCATACCTAAATTACACGAGCCCCCTTCGAAGGACTGTTTGCCGACGGCCCCATTCCGATGGGGTGGACGCCCCCTACGGCATCGTAATGTGCCAAGGTGGCGTTATGAAACAACTACAGGGAGACGTCCATGGACAAGGTTAGCACAATTGGAATTGATATCGCGAAGAACGTTTTTCACCTTCACGGGGCATCGGGCGATGGCGCGGTTGTTTTCCGCAAGGCCCTGTCACGATCTCGGGTGTTGGACTTTCTGGCCCGGTTTGACACGTGTCTTGTCGCGTTGGAAGCTTGTGCGTCTGCCCATTACCGGGGACGAGAGATTGAGAAGCTGGGTCATGATGTTTGTCTGATCGCGCCGCAATATGTGAAGCCTTATGTGAAACGTCAAAAGAATGATGCTGCGGATGCGGCAGCCATCGCTGAGGCTGCATCCCGGCCGACAATGCGCTTTGTTGCGGTGAAAAGTGCCAGTCAGCAGGGCCAGGCGATGGTGCTGAAGACACGTGATTTGCTGACAGGCCAACGCACGCAAACGATCAATGCATTGCGGGGTCATTTGGCCGAATTTGGTATCATCGCTCCGAAAGGCCCGGTGCATCTGAAGAAACTTGAGGTGGCACTCGATGACCCTGGAAACGGTTTGACAGAGGGGGTGATTGCGCTCTGTCGCCATTTTTTCGACCACATCCTGGCTTTGAGCGCGCAGATTGATGCCCTGACCAGGCAGGTTAAGGCGATGGTACGCAAAAACAAAACCATGCGTCGTTTGACAACAATTCCAGGTATTGGCCCGATTTGCGCTATAACATTGGCTACACTCGCGCCACCTGGGTCGACATTTACCAAAGGTAGGGATTTCTCGGCCTGGGCCGGTTTGACCCCAAAGCAGCATTCGACGGGTGGCAAGGCACGACTGGGGCGAACGTCGAAAATGGGCCGGCGCGATATCCGGCGGTTGCTGATTATCGGAGCGATGTCGGTGATTCAAGCTGCCGAGAGGCGTGGCGGCGCACCGGACGGATCATGGTTGGCGAGAATGTTGACCTGCAAGCCAAAAATGCTGGTTGCCGTTGCATTGGCCAACAAGATGGCACGTACGGCATGGGCCTTGATGACGACAGGTGAGATTTACCGGGTTCCGCCCGTCGCCTGACGGTGATGGCGGATGCAAGGGAATGCGGTGGTTTTCAGCGGAGGATTATGGGCGAAAAGTCGAGAGACAAGATCAGGAAAACCAGTGATACTCCGAGCGGCTGTGACCGCGACATTACGATTTGGACCGGATCTTCGAACTATCCATAAAGGCCCGTGAGACCAAAACTCACATACAGAGGCCGGACACACGTAGGAACTCGACCGCATTTCCCATTATTGTCGTAAAAAACACTTGCATTTCCGGGGGCGTCCACACACGAAGTATCCGTTCTCTGGCAGCCGTCAGATCGCGGCGTACCTACCTCAATCAGGGTTTACGGCGGGCCGCCACCGGGTGCGTCGTCTGATGGGCATCATGGGTTTGCAGGCCATCTACAAAGGGCCAAACACCAGCAAGAAGCACCCGCAGCACAAGATCTGGCCGTACTTGCCTGGAGGTCTGCCAATCACGCGGCCCAATCAGGTCTGGTGCAGCGACATTACCTAACCCCGATTCTGGATAAGGTTGATTTGTTGAGAGGGGGTTCACGAACGCGTCGCCTCGTGATTCAAGATCGTATCTGCAACAATACGGTCGATCCCTCCCATGTCCCTGTCCACCACCGCGCTCTTTTGCTGTCTCGCCGATTTTGCTGAAACCTTTGAAGACCGGGAACGCCATCGGCTAATTCCGACATCGCGCAAGAGGCGACGCGCTGGCAAGTTGTCATTGGGCGAGATGTTGTTCATCATGGTGCTGTTTCACCTCTCCCCGTTCAAGGATTTCAAGCACTTCCGGGTGCATGGAGTCGAACAGAAATATCGTGACTGCTTTGGTGAGCTGCCCTCGTATGGGCGCTTTGTTGCCCTTATGCCGCGTCTCCCTGCACCGTTTTGCGTGCTGATCCACAACCTGTCGGGCCAAGAGACAGGCGTCTACATCGCCGACAGCACCAGGCCGGCAGTCTGTGCCAATCCGCGCATCAGCCGTAACCGGACCTTCAAGGGCCTTGCCGCACGCGGGCATTCGACCATGGGCTGGTTCTTTGGCTTCAAACTACACGTGGTGATGAACCATCGCGGCGAATTGATGGCCGTGAAAATCACACCGGGCAACACGGATGCGGGCAACACGGATGATCGTGCACCACTGACGGAAATGGTCACCGGACTGGAAGGAAACCTCTTGGCAGACAAGGGCTGCATCTCGAAGAAACCCTTCGCAAAACTTTGGAAACAGGGGCTGCACCCGATCACCGGCATCCGTCGAAACATGAAGAACTGTCTGATGCCGATCATGGATAAGCCGCTGTTACGAAGCCGGTTTATCGTTGAAACCCTCTTTGGCAAGCTCAAATCCGAAATGGGTCTGGAGCATACACGGCACCGATCCCCAACAAACGCATTCGTTCACATCCTATCCTGCCTGGTAGCCTATGTGCTCGGCAAAACCAAAGTCAGAATGAAAAACACCGCTTATCCATAAATCGGGTTCTATACGCTGCTAAGATGCCGTTATGCTGCCTAGGAGCGGAGCGATGCTATCCGTTGCTTTTCTCATCGTTATTGTCGCGATCATACTCGGCGCCGTCCAATACATCGACACAGCGAATACCTCATTGACCGCGCCCGAAACGCCAAAGACCGAAAAGGGTGTCCCTCGAAGGCAATAGCTGCGCCGAGCGCATGCAATCAAAAAGCAAAGAATTTATCGAACTCATGCGCGGCAACGAGGAGGTCGACAAGAAAAGTGACCTGCAAAAACTGCTGGAAAAACGCCGTTCGGAAACGCAGCTTCAGGAGGCCGACAACGGTGTTGAGTCCCGCGATCGGCGTCAGCCCGCGAAACCGACGGGCGCTTAACCGGCGCTGGTGCCTTCTTTCTTGGCATCGGCGTAGATCATCAGCGGGGCCGCATCGGAATTTGCCGCCTCTTCGTTGACGACAACCTCTTCAACCGTGTCCATGCCAGGCAGATCGAACATCGTATCCAGCAGAATGCTTTCCAGGATCGAACGCAGGCCGCGCGCACCGGTTTTGCGTTGAATCGCCCGTTTAGCGATCGCCGACAGCGCGTCTTCGGTAAAGGTCAGTTGCACATTCTCAAGCTCAAACAGGCGTTGATACTGCTTGACCAGGGCATTCTTTGGCTCTGTCAGGATGGTGATCAATGCGTCTTCATCCAGATCTTCCAGCGTCGCGATCACCGGCAGACGACCGACAAATTCCGGGATCAGCCCGAATTTCAGCAGGTCCTCGGGTTCCAGATCGGTGAAAATCTCGCCGACGCCACGAGCGTCCACATCGCGCACATCCGCGCCAAAGCCCATCGCGCTGCCCTTGCCGCGGGCCGCAATGATCTTGTCAAGGCCGACAAAGGCCCCGCCGCAGACAAACAGAATATTCGTTGTGTCCACCTGCAGGAATTCCTGTTGCGGATGCTTGCGCCCACCTTGCGGCGGCACAGCAGCCACGGTGCCTTCCATCAGTTTCAGCAGCGCCTGCTGCACACCCTCGCCCGACACATCGCGAGTGATCGAGGGGTTTTCCGACTTACGTGTAATTTTATCTACTTCGTCGATATAGACGATGCCACGCTGTGCGCGTTCGACATTGTATTCAGACGATTGCAGCAGTTTGAGGATAATGTTTTCGACATCTTCGCCCACATAGCCCGCCTCGGTCAGTGTGGTGGCATCGGCCATGGTAAAGGGCACATCCAGAATGCGGGCCAGGGTCTGCGCAAGCAACGTCTTGCCGCAACCTGTTGGGCCGATCAGCAGGATATTGGATTTTTGCAGTTCAATCTCACCGGCCTTGCCGGAATGATCGAGGCGTTTGTAGTGATTGTGCACAGCCACTGACAGCACGCGCTTGGCCATCGCCTGCCCGATGACATAATCGTCAAGCACGCCACAAATCTCACGCGGGGTGGGCACACCGTCTGTGGATTTCAAACCAGCGGTTTTGGTCTCTTCGCGGATGATATCCATGCAAAGTTCGACGCATTCATCGCAGATGAACACTGTCGGGCCCGCGATCAGCTTGCGTACCTCGTGCTGACTTTTGCCGCAAAAGCTGCAATAAAGGGTGTTTTTGCTGTCGCCGCCTGAGTTATTCGCCATGACCTATTGTTGCCTTTCGGTCCTCTGTCGCCGTACCGGCCCTGCTGTTTCGCGTCAGCTTACGGCAGGTGCCGCGGCTCCACAATCTCAAATTGATCCCCGGGCGTGCCCGGTTTGTTTCCGCCCTGGTTACGCGGTGTCTTCATCCGCCTTGGCGCGGTTTTCCACGATCTCATCAATCAGGCCCCAGTCCTTGGCGTCATCGGGGCTCATGAAATTATCACGCTCCAACGCCTCTTCGACTTTCTTCAGGGTCTGGCCTGTATGTTTGACATAAATCTCGTTCAGCCGGGTTTTCAGTTTCTGGGTTTCCTGGGCGTGGATCATGATATCCGTGGCCTGGCCCTGATACCCGCCCGAGGGCTGGTGCACCATGATCCGGCTGTTGGGTAGCGAAAAGCGCATCCCTGGTTCACCCGAAGTCAGCAACAAGCTGCCCATCGAGGCCGCCTGCCCGATCACCAGCGTGCTCACCTTGGGGCGGATGTATTGCATCGTGTCATAGATCGACAGACCGCTGGTGACCACGCCGCCGGGGCTGTTGATATACATGCCGATCTCTTTGCCGGGATTTTCCGCCTCAAGATGCAGCAATTGCGCCACGATCAGGCTGGACATGCCATCATGCACCGGACCGCTCAGGAAAATGATCCGCTCTTTCAGCAGTCGCGAAAAAATATCATAGGCCCGTTCGCCCCGGCTGGTTTGTTCAACAACCATAGGGACGAGAGTGTTCATATATGTGTCGATTGGGTCTGTCATATTGCCTGCCTCAGCGTTGCGTCCGTGTTTTACACGAAGAGTTCCTAAGGGAGTCTTAGTGTCGCGCCGGAGGGGCTGCAAGGGGATGCGCGCGTTTCATCGTACGGGCCGGTAAACATCTGTTTTACTCGCATCCCCAATCCGACCAATTGCGCGGCGGGGCTGGCCTGTCACCGGTGCGTCAATCACGGGATGCCTGTTCGGAAGCCATCAAGTCCTTCAGTTTCACGAAAAGATCGGCCCCCGCCTCACTATTCAGCAAGGTTTTGATCCGGTCGCGGTGATGGGTGACGCAGCTTTCATGACACGCGGCAACGCCGGGAATGGCCAGCAAAGCCTGGGTTTCGGCCTCTCTGATAGTGGTGGTTTTCAGGATCGAGCGATCCTCGATCCTATTGTGATTATATTCGGTCGCGTATCGCATCGCGTCGATCTTGTCGAAGCCAAACACATTGCCGCGGTCATGTTTCACAAGAAAGCTTTCCGCCGAGCGCAGCACATAGTGGTTAAGCTGCACCTTGTCGAGGCGCTGCGCCACCTGAAGCATCTTGCGTCGTGGTTTTTTAGGCGAGATATCCAGACCATTGCCTGATCCATCGCACCACCGCGCGTTGGCGTATGACTCGGGCGGAACCGTGGGGAAATGGTTGAATGGCACAATGTCATCGCGCACGCGGTGCAGGCTTTTGATCGCGGTACGTGACTTGGTTCCGGCACCGACCTGCTCCCCGCCGGTAAAAAAGAACTGCCCGGTGATCGGGCTGGGGTCAAAATCGGTGACGCCGCCAAATCCGAAATTCACATGGTTAAAGGACAGCACATCGAGCGGACCCAGCGCATCAATCAACGTGGGCAGCGTACCATCCCCGTAGGTGACGTTGATAAACTCATCAACATCAATCAGCGCTACATACTCGGCCCGCTGATATTCCTTGAGATGCTGGGCATAGGAAAACGCCACATTGATGCGTTGATTGGAATTCACCAGACAATTCGGGTTTTCCAGATGGCGGATGACACCGGCATCATCCAGACAATCCAGCAACTCCTTGGTTCCGTCGGTACAATCGTTTGAAAAGATGATGAACCTGTTGGCGCCAATCGCGCGGTGATGGGCCAGCCATTCAAGCACAAACGGCCCTTCATTTTTCATACAGGCGACAACGGTGATATCCATACAAACCTCAATAGTCTTTTATCTTCGACGCTGCCCATCCGGACTCTTGCCCGAGTCCTAGCCCGGATAATTCATGACGATATGGTGAGGGTGGTGTAAGCTATTGGAATTTGGTATTTTTCGGCTTCTGCCGCCAAAAATTCCATTTTCCGGAGCACGCCCCCTCACCATGCCAAATCCTGCCTTTCCGCGTCCCTCTTTGTCACCCCTGAACGGCAAGCCCGTGTTGCTCGATTTTGACGGCGCGCAGATGAGCTCCGATGCTGGTCTGATGCTCTTGCGAGAGGTCGAGCGCCGGACCGATCCGGCTGGTCCTATTGCATCGTGTCTCACCGATCTGCGGGCACCGGGCAAGGTGCGGCACAGCCTGGAAGAGATCATCCGGTTCCGGATCATGATGATCGCGGCTGGATATGAGGACGGTAACGATGCGGGTGATCTGCGCCATGACCCGAGCTTTAAGCTCGCGCCGGAGCGTGCCCCCGAGACCGGCGGAGCGCTGTGCTCCCAGCCTGCGATCCCGCGGACGGAGAACCTGGCAGACATGCGGGCGCTTATCCGGATGGCGCATGGGATGGTGCGTTTTTACTGCGCCTCGTTTGTGCGCGCTCCCCGACAAATCGTGCTCGACATTGATGACACTTTCGACACCGTCCACGGCCATCAGCAGCTGCGCCTGTTCAACGCCTGTTACGATGAATACGGCTTCCAGCCGATTGTGGTATTCGATGGCGAAGGGCGTCTCGTGGGTGCAGTGTTGCCCCCGGCACGGCGCCCGACGGGCAAAGAGGCCGCAGCACACATCCGACGCCTGATCCGGCAAATCCGCCGTCATTGGCCCACGACCAGGATCCCGCTGCGGGCTGACAGCCATTACGGCACCCCGGAGGTTCTGGACCTGTGTGACACCCTCGGGCTCCCCTATGTGCCTGGCTTGTCAAGGAACGCGCGCCTGCGGGAGCATGTGCAGACTCTGGAGGCCTCCACGGCAGATCGGTATGCGCGCAAAAGCGAGAAACCGCGCCGGTTCAAGTCATTCTCCCATGCGGCCCGATCATGGTCAAAAGAGCGCCGCGTCATCGCCCGGGTCGAGGTTGGACCCATGGGGCGTGACACGCGCTTCATCGTGACCAATCCGATGGGCAGGCGTGGCAAGCACCTTTACGGGAAACTCTCCTGCGCACGCGGTCAGGCCGAGACCCACATCAAGGGCTGGAAGAGCCATCTCGCTTCCGACCGCACGTCGTGCTCAAAGGCCAGCGCCAACCGGATGCGGCTCATGCTGCACGGCTGCGCCTGCTGGCTGTGGTGGACGTTGCGGGCGGCCTGTCCAAAACGCTCCCCATGGCGGCAAGCCCGGTTCGATACGTTGCGGTTGCACCTGGTCAAACCGACCGCGACCATCGTGGAGAAGAAGACCCGGATCATTATGACGCTGCCGGCCTCATGTCCACGCCAGAGCCTCATCCGCCTCCTGTTCGATGCACTTGCACCGCCACACCCGACATGAAGCAGCCATCGCGCCCCGCCCACTCTGAAACATCAACTTGAAAAGCCCCGGATAACATCGCCGTCCGCCGTAAAAAACCGGACGCCAACTACGCGCGCGCTCCCGAAAAAAACAGGCGCGGAAACCAACAGCCAGGCACAGACAAAACAGGCTTCATGAATTATCCGGGCTAGCATGATGTGTTTGACTACCAGATACCACGCCCCAAACGCAGGCCCAAAGAAATTCTGGCCCCCTGTTTTGTCTTAAGAAAAGAGGTCCTAGTTCTCAGTGTCGCCATCTGCATCGCTTGGCCGGGCGACATTGTATATGAACACGCCGCCTTGCAGATGTCGGCGGCAGCGTCCTCACTCCAACAGGGCGGTCTGACCCCGCTCGCGCGCCTCGGCCGGGGTAATGCCGGTCCAGGCGTGAAAGGCCCGGTAAAAGGAATTCGGATCGCCGTAGGCCAGCAGGTAGGAAATCTCTTCAATGCGCAGCTCCTTTTGCGCAAGATAATGCAGCGCCAGATCACGCCGGGTGGTTTGCAACACTGACTGGAAACTGACCCCTTCGTCCTTCAGGTGCCGTTGCAGCGAGCGTCTGGAACAAAACAGCGCCTTACACACCGCCTCAATCGTTGCCATCCCCCCGGGCAATAGCTCCAGCAAAGCACCGCGCACCCGATCCGCAGTTGTCCCGCCCTGCGCGCGTTGGGTCAGTTGCTGAGTCAGGTCTTTTTCAAACACCGACCAGAGTTCGGCGTTTCGGGTGGTCAGCGGACGCGCCGCATCCTCGGGCGACAGATGCAGACTGGCGGTGCCCGTCACCTCAGGGGCCGTGCCGAAGTACGCCTCCAGCGACTCGGCCATGGGCGAGGCCTGCGGCAAATGCAGGGCGCGCGGCACCACCGGCGATCCGGTATAGGCCCGGGCACATTCCACCAGATAGATCAACTCGAACACCGCCAGCGCAGGCGGTAGGGGCACCACCGGATCGTTAGACTGCACCGATACCTCAAGCCCGCCATCCCCAGCCCTCTCCGGGATCAGGGTCACCGGGGCCATCAACGGTTTGAACAGCGACAGCCGCGACAGCCCCGTGGACACATCCGGGCTACACACAAAAGCAAACAGCGCCGGCGCAAACGGCCCACGGGCCACATGCGCGGCCAGGGCGATCAGCCGGGTTGGATCGCTGACCTCGACCTCCAGCGCACGCCAAAGCGCCCCGAACTGCGTGGCTGTAATGCCCTGACCGTCATCTTGCATCAAGTCACCAGGCAGCCCGGCACGGCGCAACACGGCTCCCGGATCGACGCCCAACACACCGCTTGTGGCGCGGATTGCTGCCGCGACAGGATATCGGTCTTTTTGAAGCATGGATCCTCTCTTGATCAGCGACGTAAAACCTCTGGCCTGAACCCGTCCAGCCCTCGCTCGCGTGCTGGCGCATATTGTTAGTCGTTTGGCGCATATTGCAAGTTCACCTTGCCCCCTCTGCTGCGATAGTATCGTTAACACACCCTCAAGTTGCGGAGAGCAGAATGCAACTTAACGTCAATGGCACAAAACACGATGTCGATGTGGAACCCGAGATGCCCCTGTTGTGGGTCCTGCGGGACGAGTTGGGCATCACCGACGTCAAATATGGCTGCGGGATTGCCCAATGCGGCGCCTGCACCGTGCATCTGAATGGCGAACCGGTGCGCGCCTGCCAGATCTGGGCCGAGGATGCGGTCGGGGCCGAGATCACCACAATCGAAGGGCTGGGGACAGCCGACGCGCTCCATGCGGTGCAAGCCGCCTGGATCGAACATCAGGTGGCGCAATGCGGTTATTGCCAGTCAGGCCAAATGATGAGCGCCGCCGCCCTTCTGGCCACCATCCCCAATCCCAACGAGGCCGAGATTGACGAGGCGATGAATGGCAACCTGTGCCGTTGTGGCACCTATCCCCGCATCCGCGCCGCTGTCAAAACCGCCGCTGCCAAGCTGAGCGGAGGATAGGAGATGAGCCGCATTGGAAAAGTCGCCCGACGGACGTTTTTGGTTGGGTCTGCTGCTGTTGTCGGCGGCGTGGCCTTTGGCGTTTACAAATATCACCAGCCGGAAAAGAACCCGTTGCTGGACAACCTGCCCGACAGCACCGCCGCACTAACGCCTTATGTGCTGATCACCGCCGATGGCATCACCCTGATCACCCCGCGCGCCGATAAAGGTCAGGGCGCGTATTCGGTGCAGACCGCTTTGATCGCCGAAGAACTGGATGTCGAACTGGACCAGATCCGCTTTGATCCCGGCCCGCCCTCGGCCGCCTATTGGAACACGGCCCTGTCTGAAGAGGCCGCCGCATTCCTGGTGCCCGGCGATGGTCTGGTGAACTCCGTAACCGAAGGCGTGGTTGACGCTGCAGTCAAGTTTCTCGGCGTGCAAATCACTGGCGGATCGACCACCGTGCCAGACGGCTTTGTCAAACTGCGCGCCGCCGGGGCCAGTGCCCGCGAGACGTTAAAAGCAGCTGCCGCAGCAAAAACCGGCGTGGCTATCGGCGCTCTCAGGACCGAAGCGGCCTCGGTGATCCTGCCCGATGGCACCCGCCTGCTCTATACCGATCTGGCCGCCGAGGCTGCACAGATCGAGCCTGTCACGGATGTGCCCCTGCGCGATCCATCCACCTGGAGGCTGATCGGAAAACCGATGCAGCGGGTTGATATCGTGGCCAAATCCACTGGCATCCAAACGTATGGCATTGACGTCACCGTCGATGGGATGGTCCATGCCACTGTCGCGCTGAACCCCGCTCAGGGCGGTACCCTCAACAGTTTTGACGCCAGTGAGGCGTTGACCATGCGCGGCGTCGAAACCGTAGTGCCCATCACCGGCGGCGGCGGCGTTGTGGCCGACAACACCTGGCGCGCCTTTCAGGCCGCACAGGCCATCAGCTTTGACTGGGGCCATCCCCCCTGCCCGCCGACATGGACGACCACTGGGGGATGCTGAGCGCCTCCTTCACCGAGGACCGCCGCGACAGCCTCAAGCGCGATGATGGCGACGTGGACGCCGCGCTAGCAGGTGCCAACGTGATTGAAGCCGAGTACCGCGCGCCCTATCTGGCCCATGCCCCGCTTGAGCCGATCAACGCCATTGTCCGCGTCGATGAGGACGCAGTCGAGGTCTGGACAGGCACGCAAATCCCGCGCTTCGTACAGGATAACATCAGCCGCCTGACCGGCATCGACGTCGGCAAGATAACCCTGCATGTGCAGATGATGGGCGGCAGTTTTGGCCACCGCCTTGAGGATGAAGTGGTCAAACAGGCCACTGAAATCGCGATGCAAATGAAGGGCACCCCCGTTAAACTGACCTATGCGCGCGAAGAAGACATGATGCATGACTTCCCGCGACAGATCGCCATGGCGCGACTGCGCGGCACGGTGAAGGATGGCAAGGTCGAGACGATGGATCTGGGCATCGCCATGCCCTCGGTCATCGGCTCGCAACTGGGCCGGCAGACTGGCGCGCCCCCCGGCCCCGACAGTCAGATCGTGGCGGGCGCGTTTGAACAGGCATTTGCGATTCCCAACCAGCGCATCACCGGCTATCGCGCGCCGGATCTGGCCCCGATCAGTTCGTGGCGCTCGGTCGGGGCGTCCAGCAACGGGTTTTTCTATAACGCCGCGCTGGACGATCTGATCCATGCGGCCGGGGTCGACCCGATGGCGGAACGTCTGCGCCTGTGCAATGACGATGTGACCCGTCAGGTGCTTGAAGCCGTGGCCGAGATGTCGGACTGGTCTGGCCCCGCTCCGGGGGCAAATCGCGGACGCGGCGTGGCGCTGACCACCTCGTTCGGGGTGCCCTGTGCCGAGGTGATTGAGGTGACCAACACCGAGGATGGCATCCGCCTTGAGCATGCCTGGGTCGCCACCGAGGTGAGCACCATTGTGGACCCGGTGAACTTTGAAAACAACGTGCAGGGTGGTGTCGTCTGGGCGCTGGGGCACGCGATGAATTGCGAGATCACTTACACCGACGGCCTCGCCGATCAGAGCAATTACGACAGCTTTGAAGGAATGCGCCACGCCCAATGCCCCCGGATCGAGGCGCGCGGGCTCGAAAACGGCGACAGGGTGCTGGGCATCGGCGAACCGCCCGTCCCCCCTGCTGCTGCCGCTCTTGCCGGGGCAATCTTTGCCGCCACCGGTCAGCGCCTGCGCGAGATGCCATTCAGCAAATTTGTCGATTTCGTCTAGCCCCCGGGGGCTTGCAGCGCCTGCCCCCCGGTGTTTGAAAGGCCCATGCAGTCCGCTCTGGCCACTCTTGCTCTCTTCATCCTCTGTACGCTGGCCGCATGGGTGGCCGCGCCCTTGGGGATGCCCCTGCCCTTTCTTCTGGGTCCACTGATCGCCTCGGCCACCGTCTGTCTGGCGGCCAAGCCAATTCTGCCAGCCGAATTTGCTTATCTGGGCGGCCTGCGCTTTATCTTTATCGCAGTGATTGGCGTGATGATCGGCGCGCAGGTGACGCCTGATCTGTTTACCGACACGCATCAGCTGCTGTTAAGTCTCGGCGCGCTGATGCTGTTTGTCACCCTCAGCATTCCGTTCAATTACATCATATTTCGCAGGCTGGGGCGCTATGACCGGCCCACCGCGTTTTACTCCTCCATGCCCGGCGGGCTTTATGAAAGTATCGCCTTTGGCGAAGAGGCCGGGGCCGATCCCGCCCGCCTGATGCTGCAACAATTCCTGCGGTTGATTGTGGTGGTCACGATGGTGCCCATCGGCCTGTCGCTATGGTTGGGCGAAGCCGTGGGCAGCGCGGGCGGCATGACACTGGCCAAGCCGGATGTGCCCATATCGACCCTGCTTGTCGTGTGCCTCGCCATTGTGCTGGGCATCGGGCTGGGGGCGTTGTTGCGCCTGCCTGCGCGTCAATTAACCGGACCGATGGCCGTGGGGGCCGCCCTGTCACTCAGCGGGGCGATTGATCTCGATATCCCGCAATGGCTGGTCAATCTGGCGCTGATCATTGTGGGCATGGCGTTGGGAGCCCGGTTCAAGGGCATCACCCTGCGGCGCGTTGTGCAAGGCGCGGGGCTGGCTCTGCTTTCGGTCGGCGGGATGCTGGTGCTGGCTGCGGGGATCGCGATGTTTCTAAGTCATCAAACCGCACACAGCTTTGACATGATGCTGATCAGCTTTGCCCCCGGCGGTGTGACCGAGATGACCCTGATCGCGCTCAGTCTCGCGGGGAATCCAGCCATTGTCACCCTGCATCACATCTGCCGTATCCTGATCACTGTCACCGTGCTGGTGCTTTCGGCCCGCTGGGTAAAACCCCGGCTTTGACAGCGCACGCGCCTCGGGTTATTTGAACATACGTTCATTTCTTTACGAGAGGCTGCCATGGATATCAAAGACACCGCCGCGATCATCACCGGGGCCGCCTCGGGGCTGGGGGAGGCCACTGCCCGACATTTCCGCCAACAGGGCGCGCAAGTGACCATTCTGGACCGTGATACCGACTGCGGTCAGGCCGTGGCCGATGAGATTGGCGCGAATTTTTTCGAGACCGACGTGACCGACGAAGCATCTGTGCAAGACAGCATCGCAGCGGCGCAGGCCGCCATGGGCAAAATCACAGCAGCCGTGAACTGCGCCGGAATCGCCCCTGCCGTCAAAACGCTGGGGCGCGAGGGGCCGCATCCGCTATCCACGTTTCAAAGCGTGATCGACATCAATCTGGTGGGCAGTTTCAACGTTGCCAGATTGGCGGCTGCGGAAATCGCCAAGAACAACCCGGCCCCCGATGGCGCGCGCGGGGTGATCATCAACACCGCCTCCATCGCCGCCTTTGACGGGCAAAAGGGCCAGGCCGCCTACGCCGCCTCCAAAGGCGGGATTGCCGGGCTCAGCCTGCCTATGGCGCGGGATCTGCAACGCGAAGGTATTCGCGTGATGGCGATTGCGCCGGGCATTTTCCTGACCCCGATGCTGCAAGGGTTGCCCCAAGAGGTACAGGACAGTCTGGCCGCCGATGTCACCTTCCCCAAACGGCTGGGCGATCCGGCGGAGTACGCGCGCCTCGCGCAGTTCATCGTCGAATGCGGCTATCTCAATGGCGAGGTGATCCGCATCGATGGAGCGTTAAGGATGCAGTGATAGACCGCACGCACACCGCTTTAACGCCTGGACAGGTTCCATAATTGTCGGCAGCCGCGCCTAGACTTTGGCGCCACACTCCCGAAAAAGCTGGTCATCTCGTCGGTCAGAAGCCCCTGCCCGCGCGCAATCTGCATCAACTCGAACGCACAACCGGTATTGACCTCAACCACCACAGGGCCGTCCTCGGTCAGAGCGATATCGGTGGAGCCATAGCGATTTGCGGCGTGCAATAGCGCGACCCGCTCGTTCAGCGCCTTGAGTTCCTGCCAGCAGGGCAAACGCTCGCCGATAAAGGCCCGTGCATTGCCCGGCAGAGACTCCAGCGGAGTCCGCCGTCCGTTTTGTGCGGTCACGATGTTGCGCACTTCGCCAGTCTCTGGGTCGAGATCGCAAAGCACATTGCCCGACCGCCAGAAATTATCCGCGATATTGCCCTGCATCGGCAATTTCAGAAGCGTATACGGCACTTTCAGCTGCCCGTCCCTGAGGATGATATTCACCGATCTGATGGTCGCCGTGGCGTCGGTGATTCCGTCGAAAAAGCTGTGCGGTTTGAGGCAGCTCTGGAAGATATAGGATTTGTCCGCAAACACCGTGTCCGCCAGATGCTCATAAGTGACCGGCTCGCCGCCATCGACCAGAACATGTGTCTCGGTGTGGTGGGAGATGCGCATCGCGCCCGCGCTCCACATGCCGCCAATGGGTTTGGCAAAGAGCGGGTAGCTTTCAAAGGAGGCAAAGAAGGCCTTGAGATCTTCCGCAGTTTTCAACCTCGGCAGATCGGGATAGAACTGCGGGCCGCAGTCAAAGATGGCGCAGTTTTCCGGGATTGGCACGCCGTTCTGCTTCAGGAACACCGATGAGAGCCACTTGTTTTCTGTCACCGCCCACCATTCGCGGTTGTTGCAGGCATTGCTGACAGGCCAATGCATATGGGCCGAGATGAAGCGGTCGCGGTCTTCTTCGCTGAACAGTTTGGTGTCATAGAGCGAATAGAGAAAATACTCATAGAATTTCAGCTTGCCGCGCCGCTTGCGAAGCTTGAGGAAATCCAGCGCGATGGCAAAGGGGGACCGCCCGCTTTCCCGCGCTGCCGACGTCAGCTGCGATGCAACATCGATCTTTTGCTTGCTGGTGATAACATCAACGTCCTGTGCCCATGCCGTCATAGTTTTGCTCTTTCTCAACCTGTTTTGACCAAGTCTGTCAGGCAAGTTTGGAGAAAATAAGGCAGTGACGTGATATTCTGGTCTAGCCCTGCGCGCGCGGGGACGGTTGTGCGCCGCCCTACTGGTTGGCGTCGCGCTGGATCTCCAATTCGCGATAAAGCGCCACGTTGGCGTTATGCTCGTCCAGCATCACTGCAAATAAATGCCCATCCTGCGGGTTCAGGGATTTGGCCACGAAGAAGATGTAATCGCTGTCCGGCGGGTTCACCGCCGCCTCGATACTGGCCCGGCCCGGGTTGGCAATCGGCGTGGGTGGCAACCCATCAATCACATAAGTATTCCAGGGCGTTGCCCGGCGCAGCTCACTTTGGCGCAACCCCCGTCCCAGGACACCGACACCTTCGGTCACACCATAGATCACGGTCGGGTCGGTCTGCAGCTTCATGCCCCGGTTCAGGCGGTTGGTGAACACGCTGGCCACCTCGCCACGTTCGGTCGGAACGCCGGTTTCCTTCTCGATGATCGAGGCCAGGATCAGCGCCTCATAGGCACTTTCCAACGGAAGGCCCTCGGCCCGGTTTTCCCAGGCGGCGGCTAGGAAGGCGTCCTGTTTATCGCGCATCTGAGAGATCAGATCGGCGCGTGCATCGCCACTGGACACATCATAACTGTCGGGTGCCAGGCTGCCCTCGGGGGGGACCTCGGCCACCTCGCCTTCCAGAACATCAACGGATTTCAGCCCCTCGATGATCTGCCAGCTGGTCACGCCCTCGGCGATGGCCACCCGGTAGCGGGTGTCAGACTGGGCGCGCACCTCGGCGAATTCAACGGGTGCGTCGTCAACGGCGGGGTTGAACTCGGCCTTTTCGACATAGCGGTTTGTCGCCGGGTCCAGCTCGCGCACTTCGATCAGCGACCAGGTTACACCGATGCGATAGACCACTTCGGTGCCGCAGGTGCTGGCTCCGCCACGGGTGATGATGTCAGTGATCTCGGTCATACTGGCCCCGGCAGGGATCAGCCAACTGCCGGCTTTCAGTTGCGCGGCTTTGTCAGTGTAATCCGCCCCAACGCGGAAAATCGCTCCGTTCGAAACTGCATTTTCATTTTCCAGCTGCTGCGAGACACCACGCATCGACGCCCCGCGCTCAACGCGCAGGCAAATCTGTTCCTCCAGCGGACCAGCCGAGGAATACTCGCGCTCGCCCCACAGGATCACCCCGCCGACCAGAAACACCGCGACAACCAGAAAAGTCAGCGCATTCGACGCGATGTGACGCCACATGGATCAATCCACCTTTCGGAACAGGACCGACGCATTGGTGCCACCAAACCCGAAGGAATTGGACAGTGCGACATTGATTTCCCGCTCACGCTTGGCATTCGGGGCAAGATCAATTGGTGTCTCAACCGCCGGGTTGTCGAGGTTGATCGTGGGTGGGGCGACCTGGTCGCGGATCGCGAGGATCGAGAAAATCGCCTCAATCGCACCCGCCGCGCCCAGCAAGTGGCCAGTGGCGGATTTGGTGGAACTCATCGTGGCATGCCCGGCCTTGTCGCCCAGAAGCCGTTCCACCGCCTTCAATTCGATCGTGTCAGCCATTGTTGAGGTGCCGTGGGCGTTGATGTAATCCACATCTCCCGGCGTCAGCCCGGCATTTTTCAGTGCAGCTGTCATCGCGCGAAAACCACCATCGCCATCTTCGGACGGCGCGGTGATGTGAAAGGCATCCCCTGACAGGCCATAGCCCGCCACTTCGGCGTAAATCTTGGCGCCGCGCGCCTTGGCATGTTCGTATTCTTCCAGCACAACAATTCCGGCACCCTCGCCCATGACAAACCCGTCACGGTCCGCATCATAAGGGCGGCTGGCAGCTTTGGGATCATCGGCGCGCTTGGTCGACAGCGCCTTGCAGGCATTGAACCCGGCGATGCCAATCTGGCAAATCGCGGCCTCGGCCCCGCCTGCGATCATCACATCGGCATCGCCAAACATGATCATCCGCGAAGCATCGCCAATGGCATGCGCCCCGGTGGAACAGGCCGTCACAACCGCGTGGTTGGGGCCTTTGAAGCCATAACGAATCCCCACCTGTCCGCTGATCAGGTTGATCAGGGCACCCGGAATAAAGAAGGGTGAAACACGGCGCGGGCCTTTCTCGGCAATCAGCAGCGTGGTTTGTTCAATCGACTGCAAACCACCAATGCCAGACCCAATCATCACGCCCGTGCGCAGCAGGCTTTCTTCATCCTCAGGGGTCCAGCCCGCGTCCTTGACGGCCTGGTCAGCAGCGGCCATGCCATAGAGGATGAAATCATCCACTTTACGGCGTTCCTTGGGGGAAATGTGGTCATCGGCGTTGAATGTGCCATCGGTGCCATCGCCCAAAGGCACTTCGCACGCATAGCTCGTCACCACCTCCGAGGCATCAAAGCGGGTGATCGGCCCCGCGCCCGATTGACCGTCCAGCAGTCGGCTCCAGCTTTCTTCAACGCCGGAGGCCAGCGGTGTCACCAATCCAAGGCCTGTCACAACAGCGCGCCGCATGATGCTGCCCCTTTCATCTCGTTTTTCAGAGTGGTTTGCAAAACACTCCATCGTTCCACGCTGCTCTTAGCGCGCCTTACCCATGAGGAGCAAGAGCGCGCCCCGCAAATCGGCGGGGTCGCGCGTCTGACAGGGCGTCATTTTTAGAGTTCTTACTGGAACTCTGCCGTTGGTTCCGGCTGCGTGCGGGCAAACTCCAGCACATCGGCCAGATCGATATCTTTGGCCATCAACGCGCGTCCGATCAGGGTGCCTTCGATATTGGGGATGTATTTCAGGCGCACCACATCATCCGCACGCGATACCGTACCGCGCGCCACCACCTGATGCCGAGTCTTGCCAGCCAGGCCCGAGATCACGCCCAGGCTGCCATCACTGTCTTCGATATCGCTGTCGATGTCGGTCAGAATGATTCCCGCCAGAGGTGCGGTGTCAAATTCAGCCATAAAGGTTTCGGGACTGAACGCACTGGGTTGCCGCCAGCCATCGGTCATCATCTGACCCTGAAAAATGTCGATCGCCAGAACGATCTGATCAGGATAGCGCTTGGCCAGTTCCTTGACCAGATCGGGGTCTTGTGTCGCCAATGTGCCGATCACGACCCGCCCGACCCCTTTGTCGATCCAGCGCTCCACCGCCTCGCGCGACCGGAACCCACCGCCCATCTGCACGGGAATACCCGCACTGCGGATGATTTCTTCGGACAGATCGTTGTTATCACCGTCGCCGATCAGAGCGTTGATGTCGGTCAGATGCATCCATTCGGCCCCAGCCGCAGCAAAGCCCCGCGCCGTTTCGACCGGATCGCGATGCCAGATGATCGGCTCTTCCAGACGCCCGCGCGTCAGTGACACGCATTTTCCGTTATGCAGTTCAAGTGTGGGATAAATGATCATGGCAGCACGTCCCTTTGAAACACGATAAAGCCCCCGGCGCAGCTGCCGGTCGGACCTCTGATGTAGCATAACACAACCCAACGCTGTCTCTAAATCGGCATGATAGGCAACATTCGCGCCGCAAACCGATCATGAACGTCAAGAGGTCGTTGATCAGGAAAGGCTGGGCAGCGGTAGCAGTTTTTTAAATCGCGGCACAGACCGGTGAGCAGGATGGCGATTTCATGTTCCGGCACTCCATCGCTTGCCCGGATCAGGTCATGTCACGCGGTAAGGGAGACGACCCGCTGATCGGCAACTTTGATTTCTTTAACGTCATTGGGGGCCTCGTTCGACTTTCCACCAGTCATGAGCGGGACAGACGCTTTCAACATGATCACCAACCCGGACGCGAATGCCACCGATCACAACGGCGCACAAACGGCAATCTATGCAGAATCGGATGCCGGGTCGAACGTCTACGGTTTCAGCCTGGAGGAAGGTCAGATGCTGACGGTTGATCTGGACGATGGGTTGCATCTGATCGGCGGGAGCTTTGAGCCGCGATTGCAGCTCTCCAATGAAAGGGGTCAATCCACTGTTCTGGTGACGCTGATGACGCGCCGGTCAGCAAAGCGGACGGAAACGGGCAACTTCATCTTGCAGGTCAGAAGATTCGCAGCCGATGGCGTCGCCAATCTTGACCCCGGCGATACCTATATGCAGACCGTCGCGATCTCTGATGGCGGTGTCACCAACTCTACAGTCAGGTTTGGCAACGACACGCTGAATGGGGGAAGCGGCGACGACTCACTGATGGGCAATGACGGGGCCGACGACGTGCAAGGTGGCCTCGGCGAGGATTCTCTGACTGGCGGCGCAGGTGAGGAATTTAGAGGGGGCGGAGGCGGAGAAGACACGAGCCCGGGGGCCGACGGCGATGGCGCGGTCAGCGCAACGCCGGGACGCTGCAGGTCGGGGCGGGAGATGGCAACATACTGGTTTTCGGATAACTTGCTGTCGTCCAAGCGCTTGGACCGCAATGCCATGTGTCCGTACAAAGAATGGGACGAAGGCTGGCAGCTATCTCTCGCATGGCCCGCAAAATGAACCCAGGCAGTCAGCCATAGAAAGCAAAAAGACCCCGTAGAAACGGGGTCTTTCTAACTGCGCGTAAGCAGGTACTGCTTACGATGATGCGCCTGAGATGAACGTGACTGCATCGCCGAAGGTTTGAATGGTTTCGGCAGCGTCATCCGGGATCTCGATGCCAAATTCTTCTTCAAACGCCATGACCAGCTCGACCGTGTCCAGGCTGTCTGCGCCCAGATCGTCGATGAACGAGGCGGTATCACTCACCTTGCCCTCTTCCACGCCTAGGTGTTCCACAACGATCTTCTTCACGCGGTCTGCGATATCGCTCATGTCATAATCCTCATCGTTCTCGTGGGCCGTCTGGCCCGTTATTGCCGCTGCCCATTCTGGAGAGCGGCCTTGGAGTATGTCCGATCTGGTCGGACGGTCAGGGTGCCATCACAGGTCTGCCCCGACAAATCTGCGCCGCCTATAGCACATGGCGCGGCGTTGGCAAATCATTTCCCAACTTGGGAACAGCCCCTTCGATTGCAAGGGCTGGCCCCCTGGCAAGCGGCCTGGGCGGCATCAATCCGCACCACCCGACAGCCTCGTGTTACAGCATCGCCATTCCGCCATTCACATGCAAGGTTGCACCGGTGACATACCCTGCTTCGGGCGAGGCAAGATAGAGAACCGCCGCTGCGATTTCCTCGGGCGTGCCCATGCGGGCAGCGGGAATTTGCGCGTTCAGCTTGTCTTTTTGATCGTCCGTCAGCTTTTCGGTCATCGGCGTCGCCACAAAGCCCGGCGCGACCGCATTGGCGGTGATGCCCCGGCTGGCCACCTCATGGGCGATGGATTTTGTCAGCCCGATCATCCCGGCTTTCGATGCAGCGTAATTCGCCTGCCCGGGATTTCCAATCGCACCAACAATCGAGCTGATATTGACGATCCGCCCCCAGCGCGCCTTCATCATCGGGCGCACCACTCCACGGCACAGGCGCATGGTCGAGGTCATATTCACGTCAATCACGCTTTGCCATTCATCATCCGACATGCGCATGAAAATCTGATCGCGGGTGATCCCGGCATTGTTGACCAGAATATCAACGCTGCCCATCGCCTCGATCGCCTGTTTGGGCAGGGCATCCACTGCCTGCGCGTCGGACAGGTTACAGGGCAGTACATGCACCCGCTCGCCCATTTCGGCCGCTAGGGCATTCAGCGGATCAACGCGTGTCCCGCTGATTCCAACCGTAGCACCTGCGCCGTGCAGCGCCTTGGCAATAGCCCCGCCGATTCCCCCGGATGCGCCGGTCACCAGCGCGCATTTTCCTGTCAGGTCAAACATTCGTAATCTCTCATTTATTTCAAAATTCAGAGCGGTCTATCCAGCCATTGCCTCGGCAGCCGCTTTCACATCATCAGGCGTGCCGACAGCGCCCGTCGCAACCTCGCGATCAATCCGGCGCACCATACCCGACAGAGCCTTACCTGCGCCGATCTCCCAGATCTCGCTCACACCCTGCGCGGCCATATATTGCACAGATTCGCGCCAGCGCACCGACCCGGTGACCTGTTGCACCAATAACGCGCGGATACCCGCCGGATCGGTGACCGCCTCGGCCACCACATTGGCCACCAGCGGCACGGAAGGTGCCGTGATTTCGACCTCGCCCAAGGCGCGTTCCATCACCTCGGCTGCTGGCTCCATCAACGCGCAATGGAACGGCGCGCTGACCGGCAACAGCATGGCGCGTTTGGCACCACGTTCCTTGGCCATCTCCGCCGCGCGCTGCACAGCGCCAGCATGGCCCGAGATCACAACCTGTCCAGGATCATTGTCATTGGCCGCCTGACAGATCTCGCCTTGCGCGGCGTCCTCGGCCAGTTGGCGGACCGCCTCCAGGTCAAGGCCCAGCACAGCGGCCATGGCCCCCACACCCACCGGCACCGCCTTTTGCATCGCCTCTCCGCGGGTGCGCAGCAAACGGGCGGTATCCGCCACGCTGATCGCACCAGCAGCAGCCAATGCAGAATACTCACCCAAGGAATGCCCGGCCACGAAAGACGCCTTATCCAGCGTAACCCCCTCGGCCTCCAGCGCGCGCATCGCCGCAAGGGATGTGGCCATCAGGGCCGGTTGCGCGTTCTGGGTCAGAGTCAGTTGATCCTGCTCGCCTTCCCAGATCAGCGCAGACAAGGCTTCGCCCAACGCCTCATCTACCTCGTCGAAAACCGCCCTGGCCGCCGGATAGGCCGCGGCCAGCGCCTGACCCATACCAATCGTCTGGGCACCCTGCCCGGGAAATACAAATGCTCGACTCATGATGACTGCCTGTCCCCTCCCTCGTTTTGTTGCCCACTTGGATATCCTGCAACGCGCCCATAGGCAACGCCCTGCACAAATGCACCCACACTGTGCGCCGGGCAAAGATTGCCCTTCGCCAGCGCGCGCCGCATGTTAGAGACACGTTGAAACCGATGAGGCCCGATATGCCCCGCCACAACACCGCCACCCGCTATGGCAGCGTCGCCAAGACATTTCACTGGCTGACGGCCCTGTTGATTCTGGCCATTATTCCCCTAGGCATCATTGCCGAGAACATGGCCCATGCGATCACATCGACCGACGGCGCGCCGGATCAGGGCCTGATCAACCGCACGACGTTGTTGTTCTCCATGCATAAAACTCTTGGGGTTGCGATATTTTTCGTCGCCCTGGCCCGCATTCTCTGGGCCATCGCACAACCCCATCCCGGGTTGCTCAACGGTGACAATCGGCTTGAAGCCTTTGCCGCCAGCACCGTGCATTGGCTGCTCTACGGCTCGCTGGTGATGATCCCGCTGAGTGGTTGGGTGCATCATGCCGCCACAACCGGCTATGCACCGATCTGGTGGCCGTTTGGTCAGACCCTGCCCTTTGTGCCCAAAGACACCGCCCTGTCTGAACTGACCAGCACGCTGCATTATGTGCTGCAGTGGGTGCTGGTCGGATCGATTGGCCTGCATATCATGGGCGCGTTGAAACATCATCTGTTGGATAGAGATGCCACCCTGCGCCGGATGTGGCCCGGAGATGTTGAGGGGAAGCCCACCGCCGAACAACCCGGCCACGTGGTACCGTTCTTGGGCGCTGTCACGGTTTGGGCCGCAGTTCTGGCCGGGGCGGCGATGCTGGGCTGGTTCACCCCGCCCGAAGCCGCCGCGCCCGTACCCACGACCCTGTCGGCCGAGGGCGGTAATTGGCAGGTCAAGGATGGCACGTTAGAGATCACAGTCACTCAAATGGGGGCCGACATCACTGGTGCGTTCGCCGATTGGAGCGCGCGCATTCAATATGCCGAAACTCCGGACGAGACTGGCAAGCACGGCGAAGTGGTGGTTGAGATCAACACGGCCTCACTGACCCTGGGTACTGTGACGGATCAGGCCACGGGACTGGCATATCTGAGCAGCGCGGCCCATCCCATCGCCACCTTCGACGCCGATATTATCAGCATTGACAATATCTTGATGGCCAAAGGCAATCTGGATACTCGCGGGGAATCCGTGCCCTTCGAGTTGCCGTTTGAACTGGCGATTGAGGGCGATATGGCGGAGGCCTCAGGTAGGGCCGAGGTGGACCGCCGGGCCTTTAAGATGGGGCTGGATGTGACTGACGAAGGATCATTGGGCTTTGGCGTTGGGATCGCCTTTGCGCTGACAGCGCAGCAGGTGCCGGGCGATTAACCCTCGGCCCGCTCGGCCAGCTCCAGCCATTCTTCCTCGGCGTCCGACAAGGCGGTGTGCCGTGCGGTCAACGCATCAGTCGCTTTTTGGAATTTCACCGGCTCGCGGGTGAACAGCTCGGGATCGGCCATCAGCTCTTCCAATTTGCGGATCTCGGCCTGAAGGCGCTCAATTTCATCCGGCAAGGTTTCCAAACGGTGCTTTTCAGTAAAGCTTAGCCCTGATTTCTCTTGCAATTTCTGAGACTTTTGCAGCGTTTTTGATTTAGATTTGGACGTCACCGACGCTGCTTCAACCTCGGGTTTTTGCGACTGGTAATCGCTCCACCCGCCTGCATAGGCGGTGGCGCGGCCCCGGCCTTCTAACGCGATGGTCTGTGTCACCACGCGGTCCAGAAAATCGCGGTCATGGCTGACCAGCATTACAGTGCCATCGTAATCATCCAGCAATTCCTGCAACAGATCGAGGGTTTCGATATCCAGATCATTGGTCGGCTCGTCCAGCACCAAAAGGTTGCTTTCCCGCGCCATCAGCTTGGCCAGCAGCAACCGCACCTTTTCACCACCCGAGAGTGAGCGAACCGGCGCGCGCGCCTGAGCTTCGTCAAACAGAAAATCCTTGAGATAGCCAACCACATGACGCGGCTGGCCCCGTACCATCACCTGGTCCGCCTCCCCCGACACCCGCATGTCCTTGTCGCCCGTCAGACTGTCCCAAAGGGTCATATTCGGGTCCAGCGCGGCGCGGGATTGATCGAACACCACCGGCAACAGCTTGGTGCCGTGGCTGACCTGCCCCGAATCCGGGGCTTGCTGTCCCATCAGCATATTCAACAACGTGGTCTTGCCCACGCCGTTGGGGCCAACAAAGCCCACCCGGTCACCGCGCATGATCTTGATTGAGAAATCGCGCACGATCGGCAGATCGCCGAAGGATTTGGAGATCTCACGCGCTTCGATCACCTTGCGGCCTGATTTCTGCCCGCCCTCAAGCGCCATTGCGGCGGTGCCCTGACGCTTGATCTGTCCGGCGCGTTCCTAGCGCAGCGCCTGCAACGCCCGCACGCGACCCTGATTGCGTTTGCGCCGGGCGCTGATGCCTTCCACGGCCCAGCGGGCCTCGGCCTTGATCTTGCGGTTCAGCTTGTGACGCTGGATATCTTCTTCTTCCCAAACCGTGTCACGCCACGCTTCGAATGCCTCGAACCCTTTTTCCTGACGGCGGGCCATTCCCCTGTCAATCCAAAGAGTTGCGCGAGTCAGTGCACGTAGAAATGCGCGGTCGTGGCTGATCAGAACAAAGCCAGCCCGAGTCTGTTTCAACTCGCTTTCCAGCCAACCGATTGCCTCGATATCCATGTGGTTTGTCGGCTCGTCCAGCAGCATCAGATTGGGCGCTTCGGCCATCAATTTGGCCAGGGCTGCGCGGCGGCGCTCCCCGCCCGAGGCGGTCTCGACCGGGCGCGCAGGATCGAATTTCAGACCCTCACCGGCGCGTTCGACCTTATACATCTCACTGGGGTCCAACTCCGAGATGGCATAGTCACCCAGGGTGGCAAAGCCCGCCATGTCCGGGTCTTGCCCCATATAGCCAACGCTTCTTCCGGGGGTCAGCGTGCGGGTGCCGCTATCGATCTCGACCAGCCCGGCCATGACCTTCATCAACGTGGATTTGCCTGACCCATTGCGCCCCACCAGCGCCACGCGGTCGCCTTGCTGGATCACCAGAGAGAGGTCATCAAATACAGGATCCCCGCCAAAAGTCAGGGAAACATCGCTCAGTTGTAAAAGGGGTGCACGGGCCATGGCGCCGGGCTATCCCGACATGCCCAAGCCGTCAACATGCGAAAGCGTTTCGTCTTAAGCTTGAGACCGAAACGCGCGTAACATATGAGAATTTTACCGCGTTTCACGAAAATCCGTATGTCAGGATTTTCGCAAAACGCTTTATTGCGCAGCCGCCCTCAGCAAACGTTTACGCGCAGGGGGAATCGCCTTGATCTCAAGGCCTGTAAACACATGCAGCGTGTTCATCTGCGGGTCGACCACCGCATGGTCGCTGATCCAGCCGCCCATGAGAAGATAGGTGCGCAACAAGGGCGGCATGCGCAACATCGCCTGTTTCACATCGGGTTTGCGCCAGCGCAATGCCTGTGCGAATCGGAACACCGAGGGGGCCTTGACCCGGGGAAACCAGCGCTGCGGGGCCAAATAACGCTCTTTGAGCATGGCAAAGGCATCCAGATAGGGATCATGCGCCGTGCCCTGAAAAGACGAGCAACCAAACAGCATCTCGATCCCGTTGTCGTCGACATAGCGGGTCAACGCGCCCCAGGCGACACGCAGGATATCCGGATCGTGCATCTGGGGGTGCAGACAAAAGCGGCCGACCTCAACCATCGGGCCATCAAACGCGTTGAGAGCGGAGAGTTCGTAGAACTGCGCGGAATAGCTGCGCCCGATCTCGACCCCGCCGCGCAGGTGCAGGATGCGAAAACAACACACCAGACGCCCGCCCTGTTGTTCTTCGATCAGAAAATGGGTGCATTGATCGTCAAACGGATCGCGGTCCGGACTGTTGGCATCGGGAGCGAGATCAAAAGCCAGCCCGCGCAAAGTCTGAGCCGCCGTGATATCGGCGCGGGTCCGGGCGATGCGGGCCCTGTAACACCCTTTGGTCAATGTCGGCATCGCGTGATCCACCGGGTCGGGATGACCCTTTATTTCTATCGCTTTGACCTCAGCTTTATCACACCGGATATGACAGCAAAATGACGCGCTAGTTCAGGAAACTGCCTGCGTCGAAATTGCCAAAATTGCCAAGGATCTGACGCCAGAAACCATTGCCCACAACCGACGAGTCCGTCACCCGGCGCGAAAGGGCAACCACATTGCCATCCTGAAGGCTGAAGCGTTCTATATTCTCAATCACGTCGGAGTCATCAAAACTGATCGCAAGAATCTGACGGTCGATCACTTCAGGACGGAACATGCCAGAGGTCTTGACCCGGCTGCGCACATAATAGTAATCGCCTCCCGCCAAAAGCCCCGAAGATGAGGGCGGGCCGATCAGATCATCCACCGTCGCCTTGGAATCAACGCCCTCCACCAGTTCCAGCAACTCGCTGTCGGTGGGCACATAGCCATGGTTCTGGTAGGTGGCAGAACATCCGGCAGTCAGCACAACAATGCCAATAGCCAACATCACCTTTACCCGGTTGATGACCCCAAACATCTGCGCCCCCTTGATCTTGGCCCGACTTGCCTTTTATCCCGCTTACACCAAGGTGGCTCAGAGGTTCAAGAAAGGAAGCGCGTTATCATGACCGAGATTCCCCAAACGCAAGCGATCCTGCGCGTGGCTGACCTGCCACAGCGCAAGGGGCATCGCTTTGCCCTGACACCGGACCCCGACACCTGTGCGCGGATCGCTGAGGCGCTTGATCTGTCTGGATTGCGCAAACTTTCCTTTGCAGGGCGTCTGCGGGCCGAAGGGCGCGATGACTGGGTGCTTGAAGCCAAGCTGGGTGCGACCGCCATTCAAGCTTGCGTGATCACCCTGCAACCAGTGACCACCCGCATTGATCAGCCCGTCACCCGCCGGTTTGTCCGCAACCTGGAGATTCCGGTCGAATCAGACGAGGTGGAAATGCCCGAAGATGAAAGCACCGAGCCGCTGCCCGCCGAGATCGACCTGATCGCGGTAATTAGCGAGGCCCTGGCTCTGGCCCTGCCGGATTATCCGCGCGCTGAGGATGTCGAACTGGAACAGGCCACATTTGCCGCCAAAGGTGTCACGCCACTGCGCGATGAAGACATCAAGCCATTCGCCGGTCTGGCCGCCCTGAAAGACAAACTTGAAAAACCTGACGAGTAAGGACGAGAAATCGCTTGCTCTGCCACAATTTCACTGTATTTTCGCGCTCTCACCGGATTTTGGGTTGAACCGGCGGCTGCTCGCTGATTAAGAGCCGCTGAAACCCCGTCGTAACAGGGCCTGAGGGTCCATTTAAATTGAGGTTGTGACATGGCTGTCCAACAGAACAAAGTCTCCAAGTCCCGCCGCAACAATCGGCGTGCCCACGACTCGCTGGTTGCAGCGAACCCCAATGAGTGCCCCAACTGTGGCGAACTCAAGCGTCCGCATCACGTCTGCTCGGCCTGTGGCCATTACGCGGATCGCGAAATAATCGCGCTGGTTGATGACATCGATCTGGACGAAGACGCAGCATAAGCTGACTGGGGACAATCGCCCGCATGACCGCTCGCAAGGATCCATCCAAGGCGGCCGCAGGGCGTACCATCATCTCAGTTGACGCCATGGGTGGCGATGAGGGACCGGCGACAGTTGTTGCCGGTATTTCGCGTTCGGCCTATAAGAACCCCGAGATCGGGTTTATTCTGCATGGCCCTAGGGACGAGTTGGAAAAACTGGTCGCCAAGCGCAAGAACCTGGCGGATTGCTGTGAAATTCGCGATGCCACCGAAGTGGTGTCGATGGAGGACAAGCCTGCCCATGTGATGC
The DNA here is from genome assembly GCA_965207105.1 of Roseovarius sp. Taxonomy (GTDB): domain Bacteria; phylum Pseudomonadota; class Alphaproteobacteria; order Rhodobacterales; family Rhodobacteraceae; genus Roseovarius. The sequence continues at coordinate 39,755 of CBDBLS010000025.1, forward strand.
GCAATGGCAAGAACACCTCCATGTGGTCGGCGCTCGATTCGGTGCGCAATGGCGAGGCGACCGTCTGTGTCTCTTGCGGCAATACCGGTGCCCTGATGCTTCTGTCAGTCGTGCGCCTGCGCAAACTGGACGGGGTTTATCGCCCTGCCATCGCGGTGCTGTGGCCCTCACGCAATCCGCAGGGGTTCAACGTGATGCTGGATGGCGGTGCGGATATTCGCGCCGATGCCAAGGACCTGATGCAATATGCGCTGATGGGAATTTCCTATGCGCGCAATGGCTTTGGCCTGACGCGCCCGCGCGTTGGTCTGCTGAATGTTGGGACAGAAGAGCACAAAGGCCGCGCCGAGCTGAAAGAAGCCTATGAGCTGATCAACGCCAATGCCAAAAATGCCGACTTCGACTTTGTCGGCTTTGTCGAAGGGCGCGACCTGCCTGGTGATGTCTGTGATGTGATCGTCACGGATGGGTTTACCGGCAATGTGGCGCTGAAAACCGGCGAAGGCACGGCCAATCTGATCGGCGATCTGCTGCGCGACGCGTTTTGCTATACAATCTGGTCGCGCATGGCGTCGCTTTTGGCCTATACCTCGATGCGTCGGCTGAAGAAGCGGATTGATCCGCGCCAGGTCAATGGCGGCGTGTTCCTGGGGCTGAATGGCACTGTAGTGAAATCACATGGCTCGGCCGATGCCACGGGCGTGTCGGCGGCGGTAAAGCTGGCCTTCCAACTGGCCCAGTCCGGATTTTCCGCCAAACTGGCTGCGCGCGTGGCATCGGCTGCAATGCTCAGCGACGCTGAAGAAAATGAAAGTGATCCAATATGACCTTGCGCGCCGTTGTCGAAGGTGTCGGCCATTACCTGCCGGATCGCATCGTTCCGAATTCGGAATTTGAGAAAACGCTCGACACGACCGATGAATGGATTCGCTCGCGCTCCGGTATCGAAAATCGCCGCTTCGCTGCCGAGGGACAGACCACCTCGGATCTGGCCATCCGCGCCGCCAATGCCGCAATGGACCATGCCGGGTGCACGGCCGAGGATATTGACGGGATCATCGTGGCCACCTCGACCCCTGATCTGACCTTCCCGTCTGTGGGCACGATGGTGCAATCGGGCATCGGCATGACACGGGGCTTTGCCTTTGATGTACAGGCAGTTTGCGCCGGGTTCGTCTATGCGCTGACCACGGCCAATGCGATGATCGTGTCTGGTCAGGCCAAACGCATTCTGGTGATCGGCGCCGAAACCTTCAGCCGGATCATGGATTGGACGGATCGCTCCACCTGTGTGTTGTTCGGCGATGGCGCTGGTGCGCTGGCCCTCAGCGCGCAGGAGGGAAAGGGCGACAATTCGGACCGCGGCATTCTGGGCGCAGACCTCAATTCTGACGGGCGTTATCGCGACATGCTGTTCGTGGATGGCGGCGTGTCCACCACAGGCCAGTCGGGCAAGCTGCGGATGCAGGGCAACGCGCTGTTTCGTCAGGCGGTCGACAGGCTGGCTGGCACCGCCTTTACCGCGCTGAAGCAAATCGGCCTGAAAGATGACGACATCGACTGGATCATCCCGCATCAGGCCAATATCCGCATCATTCAGGGCACCGCCAAGAAGATGGGCATCCCGATGGAGCGTGTGATTGTCACCGTTCAGGATCACGGGAATACCTCGGCTGCCTCCATTCCGCTGGCCCTGTCTGTGGGCGTGGAACAGGGTAAAATCAAACGTGGTGATCTGCTGCTGTCCGAGGCGATTGGCGGCGGTTTGGCCTGGGGCTCGGTGATTTTACGCTGGTGATCGGCGAAAAATCCCCGTTTTCATCCGCTTAAACGGTGATTTTCACCTGCGATGCGTTGACTCTGAAAATCCTTCCACCCTAAAGTTGCCAAAACCAAGGGGGATGTGATGAGCGATAAGACGTTGACCAGAATGGATTTGAGCGAAGCGGTGTTTCGCGAAGTGGGCCTGTCTCGCAATAACTGCGCTCAATTGGTGGAAACCGTATTGAACCACATGTCTGATGCGCTGGTGGATGGCCGGCAGGTCAAGATCTCTTCTTTCGGCACGTTTTCAGTGCGCGACAAGTCGGCCCGGGTTGGCCGCAATCCGAAAACCGGCGAAGAGGTTCCGATCAATCCGCGCCGTGTCCTGACCTTCCGCCCCTCGCACCTGATGAAAGAGCGCGTGGCGGCTGGCAACAAACGTTAGGAACGCCACCCCTTATGCCCAAATCCGCCGATGCCTTCCGCACAATCAGCGAAGTGGCCGACTGGCTGGAAACCCCGGCCCATGTCTTGCGGTTCTGGGAAAGCAAGTTCAGCCAGGTCAAACCGGTCAAGCAGGCCGGAGGGCGGCGCTATTACCGCCCGAACGATATGCAGTTGCTGGGCGGCATCAAAAAGCTGCTGCATGATGATGGGATGACAATCAAGGGCGTGCAGAAAATCCTGCGCGAACATGGCGTCAAACATGTGGTCGCCCTCTCGCAAGCCCTGGATGAAGTGACCGAAGCAGAAGCCAGCGAATTGGCCGAGGATGTCATCCCCATCGATGACGCGCCAGCCACCGGCACGGTCCTGTCGTTCCAACGCGGCAGCGAACCAGAGCCAGAGCAAGCGACACCCGCAGACCACGCGCCTGCCACCCCACCCAAAGAAGGGGGCACCCCGCCTGCACCCGACGAGGGACCGCTCACGCCGATTGCAAAGCCAGACCCGGCATCTGCGCCTCCCTCCGCGCCCGAAACCCATGCCGAGCCGAAACCCGAGCCCGAACCTGAGCCGGAGGAAAGGACCCCCGCACTGCCCAGCTTTATGCACCGCAGCGCCGAGGCGACACCCTCGCCTGAAACCAAATCATCCCCCGCCACACAGGCCGCCCCCGAACCTGAAGCGGCTCCCGCCAAGACGCCTGTTAAAGTGGACGTGCCTGCCGATCCGAAAGATGACATTGACGGCAGCCCTGGAGTACTGGCGGCACTGGCCGAGTTTGACGGTCCGATCTCCGAGACCCTGGCCAGCACGTTGGCCGACCTGCGCGATCGGCTTTCCCCACATCTTTCCGATGGAAGCTCATAGGATAAAAAGTGGGATATCCCCCTTGCCCCTGCTGCGAAAAGCAGTATGAACGCCCTAAGTTCGGGCTATGGCGCAGCCTGGTAGCGCGTCCGTCTGGGGGACGGAAGGTCGCAGGTTCGAGTCCTGCTAGCCCGACCATTTTGAAAATCGCCCGCCCTTGTCTCGGGCGGGTGTTTTCATGAAGGGACCCATGATCATGAACACCGGTGTGTTATCGGACCGCCAGATCAGACAGATGATCACAAGCGGGGGCATTGCCGCCTCCTCGCCCATTCTGAATGAACAGATTCAACCCGCCTCGCTTGACCTGCGCCTTGGGGATACAGCGTACCGGGTGCGCGCGTCCTTCCTGCCCGGTCAGGCCAGCGTGGCCGACCGGCTGGACGAACTGACCATGCACAAAATCCCGCTGACCGGCGGGGCTGTGCTGGAAAAGGGCTGTGTCTATGTGGTGCCTCTGATGGAGCGCCTGTCCCTGCCCCGGGGCATGACAGCCGCCGCCAGCGCCAAAAGCTCAATCGGGCGGCTGGATTTGATGACCCGTGTGATCACCGATCAGGGGATCGAATTTGACCGCGTGCCCGAAGGTTATGACGGCCCGCTTTACGCCGAACTGTGTCCGCAAAGTTTCTCGGTCGTGGCCCAGCCGGGGCAATTGCTCAATCAGGTGATCTTCCGTCAAGGCAAAACGATCCTCGACGATGACGAATTGCGCGCTGTCCACGCCCGCACACCGATTGTGACGGGTGAGGCGATCATCTCGGACGGGTTGGGGTTTTCTGTTGATCTCAAACCCACATCCGGCGATCTGGTGGGCTATCGCGCCAAGCGGCACAGCGGCGTCGTGGACCTGAGTAAGCTGGCTCATTATGACCCCGCCGAATACTGGGAAGAGGTGCATACCACCGAGGGCCGCATCATCCTTGATCCGGGTGCGTTCTATATTCTGGTCAGCCGCGAGGCGATTGCCATCCCCCCCGATTGTGCGGCGGAAATGGCACCCTATCTGGCGATGGTCGGGGAATTCCGGGTGCATTACGCGGGGTTCTTTGACCCCGGTTTTGGCTATGACGCCGCTGGGTGCAGCGGGTCGCGCGGCGTACTGGAAGTGCGCTGTCACGAGGCCCCGTTCGTGCTGGAGCACGGTCAGGTGGTCGGACGGCTGGTCTATGAACGCATGTCAGAAACGCCCGAGCAGCTTTACGGCACGGACATCGCGTCGAACTATCAGGGTCAGGGCCTGAAACTGTCGAAACACTTCAAAGTTTAGAACTTGCTCATCCGACGGGTGGTTTTCATCGTCTGACGCATACGTTTTTGCGTGGCCGCAGTATCCTGATCCGGTGCATCGCTGCTCTTGCCCTTGGACATTCTGCTGCTCACTGCGTTCACCCCGGCGTTTACATGACTTTGCGCATCACCAGTCGCACGACCATATTGATAATCTGATTGGCGTTCATTGCGCCCTCCTCTGCCTGCTTCTCATGACCTACATAATACCAGCGGCCTTAATGTCTGACTCACTTTTGTGATTTCAAATTTACTGCATTTCTGAATCAATGGCCTCCAGAAGCAAGGAGGTGCTCATGGGTGGGGCAGTCAAGATTACGCGCACAGATATGTCCGCGCAAGATTTGCGTTGTGCTGCAAAGCGAACCAGGGATGGTCGTGTTGTCCGTCGAATACTCGCCATAGCGCTGGTGCTTGACGATGTGGATCGCGCAACAGCGGCCCGTAGCAGCGGTATGGATCGCCAAACTCCCAGAGACCGGGTGCATCGCTACAATGCAGAGGGCCTTGGTGGGCTTTCTGATCGGTGTGGCAAGGGTGCAAAACCACGCCTGTCCCTGGAGCAACAGGCGCTGTTTGTGGCTTGGGTTGAGGCTGGGCCTGACCCGGCAAAAGATGGCGTAGTGCGGTGGCGCTGTGCCGATTTGCAGGTCCGCGTTGAAGAAGAATTCGACGTAAAGCTACATGAACGTACGATTGGCAAGTATCCAGCCAGGCATGGTTTTCGTCGCCTTTCCGTGCGCCCGGAGCATCCCGGAACTGATCCCGCTGCACAGCAGGCTTTTAAAAAAACTTTGCCAGCCTCATAGCCGATACCCTGCCAAAACATGCAAAGGGGAAGCCGCTTGAGGTATGGTTCCAGGATGAAGCCCGCGTCGGGCAGCAAGGAACCCTCACCCGCAAATGGGCCAGGCGTGGAACCCGCCCGCGCGCACCACGTGATACGCGCTGCAAATGGAGCTGTATCTTCGGCGCAGCCTGTCCTGCCTGTGGCACGGCGGCTGGGCTGGTCCTGCCTTACGTCAACGCCGAAGCAATGGGGCTGCATCTCGATGAGATCGCAAAGACAATCGCACCCGGCGCACATGCCTTGCTCATCATCGACGGGGCTGGTTGGCACGGAGCAAAATGCTTGCAGGTGCCAGATAATACTACACTCGTAAAACTGCCCCCATACTCACCGGAATTGAACCCAATGGAAAACGTTTGGGCCTATCTGCGGTCGAACAAACTCGCTGTCTCTGTCTTCGACACATATGAAGAAATCCTCGAAAAATGCGCCCAGGCCTGGAACTTCTTTGCGAACGACCCTGAACGCATAACTTCAATCACAGATCGAGAATGGATAAAGGTCAATTAATTGGGCCGTTGGTATAACATCGAATAAAGGAGTTTTCAGGGCAAAACATCATAATACGGAATGTCCGGCGACGCCGCTTCCAGGGTGATCAATCCTCGAACAGCTCGTTCTGCCCCTCATCGCTCTCTTCTTCGCCGTCCACATCGCCCTCACCCAGCCGCGGCATCGCCCCAGGCGGCGGGCGGTTTTCCAGCAGACCTGCGGCCCGCAACTCCTTCAGACCCGGCAGATCGCGGGCATTTTCCAGCCCGAAATGATCCAGAAACTCCTGCGTGACCACAAAGGTCACCGGGCGGCCCGGCGTCATGCGGCGGCGGCCAAAGCGAATCCACTCCATTTCCAGCAGCTGATCGACCGTGCCCCGGCTGACCGATACACCGCGAATTTCTTCAATTTCGGCACGGGTGGCTGGCTGGTGATAGGCGATGATCGCCAGCGTTTCGATCGCCGCGCGGCTAAGCTTGCGGGTCTCAACCGTTTCGCGCTGCATCAGGAAGCCCAGATCTGGTGCGGTGCGGATCGCCCAGGCATCGCCCACGCGCACCACATTCACGCCACGCCCCTCATAGCGTTTGCGCAGATGCACCAGTGCCTCGGTCGGATCGCTGCCATGGGGCATCCGCGCCTCAAGTTCGCGACTGGTCACCGGTTCGGCGGTGGCAAACAGGATGGCTTCAACCATGCGTTCCTGTTCACCCATGGGGGGTGCTTCAAACAGGCTTTCCTCTTTTTCTTCAAATTCTTCTGTCATATTCTTAATCCTTACGCCGCAGCTCCAGCGGCGCGAAATTCTCACTCTGGCGCAATTCTACCTTGCCTTCTTTCGCCAGTTCCAGCGAGGCTGCGAAAGTCGAGGCAGTCGCACTGCGACGCCGCGCGGGATCCGTGGTGAATCCGTCGGGCAAGTAAGTCGCAATATCGGTCCAGGTGCCGGCAAACCCGATCAGCCCGCGCATCCGTTCCAGCGCCTGTTCCAGCGTGAACACCGCCTCACGATCCATCACGTAAGGGCGGAATTCATCCTTGGTGCGGATGCGTGCATAGCCTTGCATCAGATCCAGCAGCGTCGCGGTATAGCTAATCTTGCGCACCTGCGTGACATCCTCGGGGATGCCGCGCGCAAAGAAATCACGGCCCAGCTGATCGCGCGCCATCAGCTTCGCAGCCGTCTCTCGCATTGCTTGCAAGCGTTCCAGTTGAAACGCCAGATGCGTGGCCAGCTCTTCGCCCGATGGTCCCTCTTCGGTGGGGTCGGGCGGCAACAGCAGGCGGGATTTCAAGAACGCCAGCCAAGCGGCCATCACCAGATAATCGGCGGCCAGTTCGATGCGCAGCTGTTTGGCTTTTTCCACAAAGGCCAGATACTGCTTGGCCAAAGCCAGAACCGAGATTTTGCGCAAATCCACCTTTTGCGTGCGCCCCAGCGTCAGCAACAGATCCAGCGGGCCTTCAAACCCGTCCACATCAACGATCAGCGCCTCGGCGGCCATCCGCTCGGAGACGTTGTCGATCCGCTCCATTTCCTCGAAACTGTCCTCAGACATCATCCTGCCCGCTCATGATGGCCGACATCTTTGCCTCTAGCGCGGGAATGTCAACCTCATCAGGGGTTTTGCGGGCGTCTAGCGCCCGTTCGGCGCGGTCCTGAGCCGCCTCATTCATCTCGCCCGCCGCCTCGGCGGTGGCGACACGTTCGGCAAATGTCCCGTTGCAGTGCAATACCACATCACACCCGGCAGAGAGTGAGGATTTGGCAATATCAGCCAGCGAACCCGACAACGCCTTCATCGAAATATCATCGGTCATGATCAGCCCGTCAAAGCCGATATCCTCGCGAATGATCTGCATCACGGTGGACGAGGTCGTCGCCGGGCCGTTGCCCAGACGCGAATAGACCAGATGCGCTGTCATCCCCATCGGCAGGTCATTCAGCGCGCGGAAAGGCGCAAAATCAGTGTCCGAAAGATCCTCGGGATCGGCATCGACCGCCGGCAGGTCCAGATGGCTGTCCACCACCGCGCGGCCATGGCCGGGGATATGTTTGACCACCGGCAGCACGCCGCCATCCAGATGCGCATCCGCCACAGCACGACCAATCTCGGCCACCGCATCGGCTTCGAACCCATAACAGCGATTTTGCAGGAACGGGTGCGTGTCCGGCCCGGCCACATCGACCAAGGGCGCGCAATTGCTGTCGATGCCCAGCGCGCGCAGCTCATCCGCTATGATGCGATAGCGCAGATACATTGCTTCAGCGGCACCTTCGCCCGCGCCCTGAACCTGCTCCAGCGGGGGCAGCCATTCGCGCCAATGGGGGCCGCGCAGGCGTTGGACCCTCCCACCTTCCTGATCAATCGTAATGGGACAGTCGCGGCCCACCGCCTCGCGCAGATCACCGCACAGCGCGCGAACCTGATCGGGCGTATCGATATTGCGGGCAAACAGGATAAACCCAAACGGGTTCACATCGCGAAACAGCGCTTTTTCATCCGACCTCAGACGCAGTTCATCCGCATCCAGAATTGTGGCACCAAATTGGATCACCGTGTAACCACTGGAATACATTCCGCTTTTTCAGCCACGAGGGCCGAGCAGAACCGCCGCGCATCGCTGAGGTCAGCAAACCCCATGGCGCGCAAGCGATAGAAGGTACGCCCGCCACTGGTGGCTTTTTGCACCACGCGGTCCTTGCCTTCCAGATACTCACCAAATCGACCCTGCAGCCGGTCCCATTCGGCGCGCGCCACCTCGGGGCTGTCAAACGCGCCCAGCTGCGCCAGACGGGTGCCTGCCGGGATCGTGACCGGATCGATATCGGAGGGTCCCGATGCGGGTTGCGCCGCACTGGTTTGCTGCACATTGCTCAGCGTGGCGGGGCGCAGCTTGGGGCGCAAAGATCGCGCAAGCCCTCCCTCGACTCGAGGCTGGGCAGTGATCGCGGCCAACACCTCGGGGTCGATGTCTGCTGCGGATTCAGGTGCGGTTTCGGTCACCGGCTCCAGCTCTTGCAAGGGCATGACGCCTTCGGCAAGTTGCGTGGCCAGTTGCTCGACCGCAGCCAATTGCAGGTCTTCGGGATTCAGAACACCTGTGCTCTGCGGTTGATCCACAGGTTGGCCGGACGTGCTTGCGGCCTCTTGGATGGTGCCCTGCCCGACCAACGGCAGCGCCTCGTCTTCGACGGTCAGTTCCAGCGGTGCCGGGGCCAACACAAGACGATCCGCAGGGTCTGCCGCAGTGCCTTCAGCGGCCACACCGTTCACGCTCAGACCCTGATGTTGGGCCTGCTGCCCTCCGGGGCTCTCAGGTTGCACCCGCATCGGCCCATCGGCGGCGCGCACCACCGGCACACCGCTGACATCGCGCATCAACAGCTGATAGCTCCACACACCGATGCCGATCAGCAACGCCAAAGAGGCGGCTGCGCCCATCAAATTGGTCAGTGTCGAAATAGATGATCTTTGCCCGGTCGCGGGGCCCCGCGTGTCCTGCATCTGCGCCATATCTCGCCTCTTGTTCTCCGGCGATTATGGGACGCCGGGGATAAGTTCTGCCTCATCATCCCCGAACGGTGCAGTTTTTTACCGCATCTCTTCTGCCGGAGTTACGCCCAGAATACCAAGACCTGCAGAAATAACAACGGTTACAGCGCGCGCGAGCGCGATTTTCGCCTGCGTAGCAGCCGGATCGGTGTCATCCAGAAAGCGCAGGGCGGGTTGGTCATTGCCCCGGTTCCACAAGCTGTGCAATTCGCTGGCCAGATCATAGAGGTAAAACGCCACGCGATGCGGCTCGTTGGTGCGGCCGGCGATCTCGATCAAGCGGGGCCATTCAGCGATTTTTCTAGCCACCGAAAGCTGCGCTTCGTCCGTTAACTGGCTGAGGTCCACAGCGGCCAGCGTGGCGTCGGAGGTGTCAATCCCTGACTCGCCAGCCTTGCGCAAAACCGAGTTCACCCGCGCATTGGCGTATTGCACGTAAAACACCGGGTTGTCCTTGGACTGTTCCAGCACCTTGTCAAAATCGAAATCCAGCGGCGCGTCGTTCTTGCGGGTCAGCATGTGGAAGCGCGTAACATCCGGGCCGACCTGATCGACCACATCGCGCAGGGTCACAAAGGTGCCCGCCCGTTTGGACATCTTGAAAGGCTCACCATTCTTGTACAGTTTGACCAGCTGGGTCAGCTTGATATCCAGTGACACCTTACCATCGCTGAGAGCAGACACGGCTGCTTTCATGCGTTTGACATAGCCTCCATGATCGGCACCAAACACATCAATAAGCGCGTCGAACCCTCTGGAAACCTTATCATAATGGTAGGCGATGTCGGGCGCGAAGTAAGTCCAGGCACCGTCGGACTTCTTCACCGGGCGGTCCACATCGTCGCCATGTTCGGTGGATTTGAACAGGGTCTGTTCGCGCGGCTCCCAATCTTCGGGCTTCTTGCCCTTGGGTGGTTCCAGCACGCCCTCATAGATCAGTCCTTTGGCTTCCAGATCGGCCAGAGCCGCCTCGATCCGGCCAGTGCCATAGAGCGATTTTTCGGAGTAGAACTTGTCCATCTCGACGCCGAGCGCCTTCAGATCGGCTCTAATCAGCGCCATCATCGCGTCGGTGGCGAAATCGCGTATGTCTTCCAGCCAGACGCTCTCTGGTTGATCGACATAGGCCTCCCCAACCTTGTCTTTCAACGCCTCACCCACCGCGATCAGGTAATCGCCCGGATAGGTGCCGTCCTCAAAGGCCACGGCCTGACCGTGGGCTTCGAGATAGCGCAGATAGACCGAGCGGGCCAGCACATCGACCTGCCCGCCGCCATCGTTGATATAGTATTCGCGCGTCACCTCAAAGCCGACAAAATCCAGCAGACTGGCCAATGCGTCGCCAAACACCGCGCCGCGTGTGTGACCCACATGCAAAGGCCCGGTGGGATTGGCAGAAACATATTCGACATTCACCTTCAGGCCCTGCCCCATGTCCGAGCGACCAAAGCCATCGCCGGTCTGCAACGCCGCCGTCACCACACCATGCCAGACGACGGGGGTCAGTCGCAGGTTCAGAAACCCCGGGCCTGCCACATCCGCGGCGATAATCCGGTCATCGCTGAGCAGACGCACCGCCAAGGCCTCGGCAATATCGCGGGGCTTGGTACCGGCAGGTTTGGCCAGCACCATCGCCGCATTGGTCGCCATGTCGCCATGCGCCGCGTCGCGGGGCGGTTCCACCGCGACGTTGGCAAAATCCAGACCCTCGGGCAGATCGCCCGCCTGCTGCATCGCCTGAAGAGTATCAAGCACAAGGCTGCGGATATCGGTGAACAGATTCATCGGACATTCCTTTGTGGCGTTGCGCGTCGGTTACCCACTGCCAGCAGGAAGGTCAATCGCCCTGCGCTTTAAGCCGCAGCAATGTGCTATGAATAAGCGGGGCCGAGGGGGCCGTCAGCCAGGTGATCACGCGCAGAAATTCATGCAGGACATCAGCATCAGTTTGAGCAGGCAGGCAGATCGCGTTCACAGTGACACCGGCGCCGTCAAAGGCCGGTTGCAAGGTCCTGGCCAGTTGTTCAAGCGTTGGCAAATACTGGCCTTGGAAGGTTTTTACAGCATCCGGCGTCTCTTGAAAGGCCACCACGATACAACCCTGGCCCGCTTTCAATCCCGGTCTCAGGTGGTCGCTCAACGTCAGGATCGACCCGATCGCGCTGGTCAGGTCGTCTATATGGCGCAGAGGTTGAAGATGGACAAGCACGTCCAGAGGCTCGGCCTCCCACACATTTGCGAACATTCTGGTCTGATCCGGCACAAGAACATCCAACCGCAGCGGGTCAATCCTGTCAGGATTATGCGCGGCGATACCCAGCACGCGACGCTCATCGCGATCAATCGCAATCACCCGCCCGCCCACATTTGCAAAACCAGACGCCAAGGCATCACCGGTCGGACAGCCCGCACCGGCAAGCAAAACGGTTTTGCCGTAAAAAGTGTTACGCTCACTCACCCTGAAAACTCAGTATGTAAAACCCATCCCACCAAATAGACTAGGCAGCGCACTCATTAATTACTGTTCATCCCCATAGGCTTGTGATTCATTTCTACCCAAACGGCAGGCGGGAGCAAGCAAATGGCGCGTTCTGACATGAGCGATCTGGAGTGGGAGTTTATCAAGGCGGTCTTGCCCAACAAGACACGGGGCAAAAAGCGCGTCGATGACCGGCGGGTGATCAACGGTATTTTCTACGTTCTGCGAACAGGTATCCCATGGGCTGATCTGCCCGGCGAATACGGCCCGCCGACGACCGTCTATAACCGTTTCAACCGCTGGAGCTATGCCGGACACTGGGATCGGATCATGGAAGCCGTCGCCGACGCTGACAACGTCGATATGGTCATGGTGGATGGCACGACGATCCGTGCCCATCATTCTGCCACGACGCTCAAAAAAAAAGACCCGCGCCGGTGTTTAGGTCGCTCTCGGGGCGGATTAGGCACGAAAATTCATGCGCTTACCAATCAGGACGGGTTGCCGATCCGGTATGAATTGACACCCGGCCAAGCCCATGACGCGCTGCCGTGCAAGCAGCTTTTAGACAGCTTGCAACCCGGTCAACATGTGCTGGCAGACAAGGCATATGACGCAGACTGGATCAGGGACATGATCTGGGAACAGGGTGCGATTGACGTGATCCCGCCAAAGTCCAACCGCAAGCTGCCTGCCGAATTCGACTCTGAAATCTACCGCGAACGCAACAAGATCGAACGCTTCTTCGGTCGCCTCAAGGCCTCCTTCCGCCGCATCGCCACACGGTACGAGAAAACATCACGCAACTTCCTGTCGATGATCAAAATCGCGTCAGTCAGGCTCTGGATAGAGTTTTATGAGTCCGCTGCCTAGCAGCCTTGGGGCGCGGGGACAATTCGGCAGGTGTTCAGAGGGGCAGTGCCCTCACGAACCACCCCGCTCGCCTGCCCCGCCGGGGCCACCCAGAAACTGCGCATGGGCCTGAAGTGCAAAACGGTCGGTCATGCCGGCGATATAGTCACTGACCAACCGGGCCAGTGCCGTCTGATCGCCTGCTGCCGCTACATCAGCCTGCCAGCGCTTGGGCAGATGGCTGGGATCCGAGAGGTAATAGGGGAACAGCTCTTCTACAACCGAGGTGACACGCTCGCGCATCGCCACCACTTCGGGCGCGCGGTACATACGTTTGAACAAAAACGCACGGATCACTTTCAGATCGGTCCAGAGCGCGTCGGAAAACCGGATCACCGGACAGCCCAGATGACGCACATCATAAGGTGTTTCGGGCGCATATTGCTTCAAAAGGATTTTCGAGGTGGCGATCACATCCTCAACCATAACCCCAAACACCCGGCGCAGCGCCTCGTGCCGCCGCCGATAGGGATCAAGCCCGGGATAGAGGCGATCCACTTCTTTGTAACAGGGTCCGACCACGGGCAGGGTCCGAATGTCATCCTCGGGAAACAGCCCCGCGCGCAAACCGTCATGCAGATCGTGATTGTTATAGGCAATGTCATCGGCCAGAGCGGCCACCTGCGCTTCGGCGCTGGCGTGGGTATACAGCTCCAGGTCATGCAGGGCGTTGTAATCCGCCAATGCATAGGGCAATGCACCGGTGACGGGGCCGTTATGTTTGGCAATCCCTTCCAGCGTGTCCCATGTCAGGTTCAAGCCGTCAAACCCGGCATAATGCCGCTCCAGCGCGGTCACGCTCCGCACGGCCTGTGCATTGTGATCAAACCCGCCATAAGGGGCCATCAGCGCATCCAAAGCATCCTCACCCGTATGGCCAAAGGGCGTGTGCCCCAGATCATGGGCCAGGGCCACCGCCTCAGTCAGTTCGCCATTCAGGCGCAGCGCGCCGGCGATGGTGCGTGCCACCTGCGCCACTTCGATGGAATGGGTCAGCCGGGTGCGAAAGTAATCGCCCTCATGTTCCACGAAAACCTGCGTTTTGTGCTTCAAACGGCGAAAGGCGCTGGAATGGATGATCCTGTCGCGATCACGTTGAAAACACGAGCGAAACGCGCTTTCTTCCTCCGCCACTCGCCGTCCGCGCGTGGCCTGCGACGTCATTGCAAATGGCGCATACATTTTTGCCGGTATCCTTGCCGCCTGTTCCCATCCCTCTTATATTGCAACCAAGGACGAGTTGAAACCGTCAGGAGAGAGCCCGATGAACCTGCCCCCAAAAGTGACCGAGCGCGCGTTTGAACGCCTGGCCGAGATCGGTGCCCATGATCAGGGCCAAGCCCTGCGCGTGGCGGTAGAGGGCGGCGGATGCTCGGGCTTTCACTATGATATCAAGCTGGATGACCCGACCGAGGATGATCTGGTGCTGGAAGGCAACGGGCAAAAGGTTGTGGTCGATTCCGTCTCGCTGCCGTTTCTGGCGGGGGCCGTGATTGATTTCAGCGAAGAACTGATTGGCGCGCGGTTTGTCATCGACAACCCCAATGCGTCGTCCTCCTGCGGTTGTGGCACATCCTTTTCAATGTAAATCGTTTCGGTTTAACCCTCAGAGGCTGTTCCAAAAGTAGTTGATTGATATCAAGTGTTTATGATTCATTGGTTTTGAAAGAACCTGGAGGATCCCATGACGTGGACAGACATCACCCGCGCGGAGCACAGGCGTAAAACGGGCTTTTATCCAAGCGATTTAACTATGGAGGAATGGGCGCTTGTTCGGCCCCTGTTACCTGCCGCGAAGCGAGGTGGTCGCCCTCGCAAGACGAATCCGCGCCGTGTTGTGAACGCGATTATGTATATGGCGACCACGGGATGTCAGTGGCGCATGATCCCGCGGGATTTCCCGGCGGTCTCGACTGTGCAGAACTGTTTTTACGACTGGCGCGACAACGGTCTGTTACACCGGATCAACCATCTGTCAATGATGGCGGCGCGCGAATTGTCGGGCCGTGAGGCGAGCCCCACTGCGGGCGTTATTGACAGCCAGAGCGTAAAAACAACGGAAAGCGGCGGCATTTCAGGCTTTGATGCGGGCAAAAAGATCAAAGGGCGCAAGCGTCACATCGTGACAGACACGCAAGGTTTCCTGTTGCCGATCCTTGTTCACGCCGCCGATATACAGGATCGGGATGGTGCTGTGGATGTTCTCAAAGCACTGCGCATCCGCTTCCTGCGGCTGGGGCACATCTTTGCGGACGCAGGATATGCAGGGCCAAAGCTTCGGGATGCTTTGGCCCTGCAGGGAAAATGGACATTGGAGATTGTCAAGCGCCCTGACAAAGCCGAGGGGTTCGTTCTTCCACCACGAAGACGGGGTGTCGAGCGAACATTCGCGTGGCCGGGACGTTGCCGTCGTTTGGCAAAAGATCGGGAGGCAACCGTTGAAAGTTCCGTAGCATGGGTTTTGGTTGCCGGTATTCGTCTCTTGACAAGGCGGATAGCAAGGCATTCTGTTCAAACATAAACTTTTGAGTCAGACTCTCAGACATTCAGTGAAGGCGAAACGCGTACAATATAATAATGTTTCGCTGCGTTTCGCTAAAAGCAACAAGTCTGGTTTTTCGCAAAACGCTTTAGGTTGCACCCGGCCCTTCCCTGCGCGATAGATTAGGCACAAACGAGAGGGCCTCGAATGAAAATCGCCAGTTTCAACATCAACGGCATCAAGGCCCGGATCAACGCCCTGCCCGATTGGCTGGATGAGGCGCAGCCCGACGTGGCGCTGTTGCAAGAGATCAAATCGCTTGATGAGGCCTTTCCCCGCGAGATTTTTGAGGATCGCGGATACCGCGTCGAAACCCATGGTCAAAAGGGATTCAACGGGGTGGCAATCCTATCCAGGCTGCCGCTTGAGGATGTCACCCGTGGCCTGCCCGGAGATGACACGGATGAACAGGCGCGCTGGATCGAAGCGACGGTGATCAGCGACAAAGGCGCGGTGCGGGTCTGTGGGTTGTACCTGCCCAATGGCAATCCCTGCCCGGGACCGAAATATGACTATAAACTCGCCTGGATGGAACGGCTTTATGTCCGCGCACAAGAGCTGATGGCCAGCGAAGAACCTGCCCTGATGGCCGGCGACTACAACGTCATCCCACAGGACGAAGACGCCAAACGCCCCGAAGTCTGGCAAGAGGATGCGCTAGCCCGTCCTGAAAGCCGTGCCGCGTTTCGTCGGATCGTCAATCTGGGCTTCACCGAAGCGTTCCGCGCGCGCACGCAAGGCCCGGGGCATTACACGTTCTGGGATTATCAGGCCGGCGCGTGGAACCGCGATGACGGGATCAGGATCGATCATTTCCTGTTGACCCCTCAGGCGGCGGACCTGATGACTGAGTGCCAGATCGACAAGGAAATCCGCGCCCGGGGAAAACCCTCGGACCACGTCCCGATCTGGATAAACCTCGACGTCTAGACCCAAGAAAATTCGAATTTTCTTTCCAAATTTCTTCGAAGAAATTTAGTCCTATTCGGCTGTCACGTCATACCCATAAAGCCAATCAAACTGCTGCAACATCGCCTTGGGGGCCAGTCGCCCGACCGTGCGCAGCCCCATATGGGCCGCCCATCGCATCGGACCAAAAGACAGATGATTCTTCCACGCATTGCCGCTGGCCGCATTGATCACCCGTTCGGCGCGGGCACGGCGACGGGTTTGGTAGGTGGTCAACGCCGCCGCAGTGATGCCATGCCGGGACAATTCATCGGCCAGCACCCAGGCGTCTTCCAGCCCCATACTCGCGCCTTGCGCCAGAAACGGCAGCGTGGGGTGGGCCGCGTCGCCCAGAATGACCACGCCTTCCCCATGCCAACGCTCCGCCACCGGATGGCGGAACAGCCCCCACAGGTGCACCTCGTCAATGCGCCGCAGAACATCCTGCGCATCTGCCCCAAAATCGCCAAAGGCTGCGCGCAGGCTATTGGGGTCGTCCTTCAGGTTCCAGCCCTCTTCGACCCAGGCGGCCCTCTCTTGGATCGCCACGATGTTCAACATTGTCCCGCCGCGTAGCGGATAGATCACCAGATGGCGACGCGGGGCCATGAACAAGCGCACAAGAGGGGCAGATTCTGTCTCTATCGGCACCGTCGCACGCCAGGCCACCTGCCCGGTAAAAAAAGGTGTTGCCGCACCGTTCAGGGCCGGGCGCAGCTTGGAATGCAGGCCATCAGCCCCAATGATCAAATCGGCTTGCAAGGTTGCACCATTGGCCAACATCACGGTTGCGGGCCATCCGGGTGTCACTGCCTCAACCTGTTGCAGAAGGCGGATTTTTACGCCCGCCTCGCGCGCACCGGTGGCCAACGTCTCGATCAGGTCGGCGCGGTGTACGAAATGGTAATCCTGTGCATCCAGCTGAGTCAGATCCAGACGCAGCACCTCACCCTTGCGATAATCCCGCAGGCTGACGGCGCGACCCAGCACGGCCTTATCGGCCACCGCCTGCCCCAAACCCAGCGCTTTGAGCACAGCAAACCCATTCGGACTGATCTGTAGACCCGCGCCAACCTCACGGATCGCATCGGCCTGCTCCAACACCGTCACGTCGGCCCCTCTCAGCGCCAACGCGCGGGCCACGGACAGGCCCGCGATTCCGGCCCCGATCACACAGATTTGGGATCCCTTTATGCTCATACCCCCACTTTGAAACGAAAAACGCCGGAGCGAAAGCCCCGGCGGTCATGATCCTCTGTGGTCTTTCGCCTCAGTCGTCGCGGTGTACTTTTTCGCGACGCTCGTGACGTTCCTGGGCTTCCAGGCTCATCGTGGCGATCGGGCGTGCATCCAGCCGTTTGAGGCTGATCGGCTCTCCGGTGACTTCGCAATAGCCATATTCGCCCTCTTCGATACGGCGCAGAGCCGAGTCGATCTTGGCAACCAGCTTGCGTTGGCGATCCCGTGTGCGCAGTTCCAGTGCGCGGTCCGTTTCCTCCGAGGCGCGATCAGCCACATCCGGAATGGCACGAGTGCCATCCTGTAGGCCTTCAATCGTATCCCGACTGCCCGCCAGCAACTCTTCACGCCACTCAAACAACTTGCGGCGAAAATACTCAACCTGGCGGTCATTCATGAAAGGTTCGTCCTCGGCCGGGCGATAATCGTCGGGCAGAAATACTTCCGATTTCATGTCGGCTCCCTTTTCAAGGCCAACGTCTGGCATGATGGTCTCCTCAGACATCTGGCGCGGTCTCGCGCCTGATCTACACCTGCAATATCGGTTTGTCACTAGCCAATCACAGAGCATTGATGTGTTTTCACCTTCGCATTAGGGTGCGCGCGAACCGGGCGGACCCGGCCTTGAAAGGAAACGATAAATCATGAAATTCCAGGGCACAGACAGCTATGTCGCCACCGATGATCTGACCGTTGCTGTCAATGCTGCGGTGACGCTGGAACGCCCCCTTCTGGTCAAGGGCGAACCGGGCACAGGCAAGACAGAACTGGCCCGTCAGGTGGCCGATGCTCTGGGCCTTGAGATGCTGGAATGGAATATCAAATCCACCACCAAGGCCCAGCAAGGCCTTTATGAATATGACGCCGTCAGCCGGTTGCGCGACAGTCAGCTCGGTGATGCGCGCGTGCATGACGTCAGCAATTACATCAAGAAGGGCAAGCTTTGGCAGACCTTTGAGGCCGACAAGAAGGTCGTGCTGCTGATTGACGAGGTCGATAAGGCCGATATCGAATTCCCGAACGATCTGCTTCAGGAACTCGATAAGATGGAATTTCATGTCTACGAAACGGGCCAGACCATCAAGGCGCGAAACCGCCCGGTGGTGATCATCACCTCGAACAATGAAAAAGAACTGCCGGATGCGTTTCTGCGTCGCTGTTTCTTTCACTACATCCGCTTTCCGGATGCCGAAACCATGCGCAAGATCGTCGCCGTGCATCATCCGGGCATCAAGGAAAGCCTGCTGACCACCGCCCTGACCCAGTTTTACGAGATTCGCGATCAGGCGGGCCTGCGCAAGAAACCTTCGACCTCCGAAGTGCTGGATTGGTTGAAACTGATCCTCGCCGAAGCCCTTACCCCCGAGGATCTGCGCCGCGATGGGGCCGGCGCCCTGCCCCGGTTGCATGGTGCCCTGCTGAAAAACGAGCAGGATGTGCATCTGTTTGAACGGCTGGCCTTTATGGCGCGCAGACAAAGGTAGCCTGGTTTAGCACTGCGGCGCAGCCACCTGTTTTTGCGAACAAAAAACGAACACACGTCACTGATTCGCCAATAGAATCATTTGCCACAATTTTGCCTTAAATCGTCCTTACCCCGGTCAGGATGAGCCATCATACGTCTTCCCACCCTGTTAGGGATTTGGGCCAGGTGCCGGGCACGCGCTTTAAAAAGAAGCGCCAACCAGGTCTCAGCCCCCGAACAGGACACCGTCCCTTTGCCGTGTTGGCAATTGGGTGTGAGGTGACATTTGATCGTTGGGGGGGCTTATGCGCCGCGTAATTTTGCCGATTTGCCTTATGTTGGGGGCCTGTGTGCCGGGGGCGTCGATTGACATGCCCACGCGCGCGGCAACCTATACCGAAAGTTCTCTGCCCGTGATGAAGGCGTTTTCTGCGCCCCGCCCCGTGCCGCCCACACGCTCAAACCGCGACATTCAGCGCGACTTTATGGACCTGTCGTTCCAGTTGGAATCCGGTCGGATGCTGAGCACCTTCACCCGGTTTGAAGGCCCCGTTTCCGTGCGGGTCACCGGCAGCCCGCCGCCCACGCTGACGACGGATCTGAACCGGCTGCTGCACCGTTTGCGCACCGAAGCCGGGATTGACATTGCACGCAGCCGCTCGGGCCCTGCCAACATTACCATCGAGGCCGTGTCGCGCGCGCAGATCCGCAAGCACCTGCCCAAGGCAGCTTGCTTTGTGGTCCCTAACATTTCCAGCCTGTCAGAATACCGGTCAGCAAAACGCCAACGCCTGACCAACTGGAGCAGCCTGAAGTCCCGCCGCAAGCTGGCAATCTTTCTGCCCAATGACGCCAGCCCTCAAGAAGTGCGCGATTGTCTGCACGAAGAACTGGCCCAGGCGCTTGGCCCGCCGAATGACCTTTATCGCCTGTCCGACAGCGTGTTTAATGACGACAATATCCACACCGTTCTGACCGGTTTTGATATGTTGATCCTGCGGGCATATTACGCGCCCGAGCTACACAACGGCATGGCCCGTGGTCAAGTCGAGGTCCGCCTGCCCACCATTCTCAGCCGTCTGAACCCTGCAGGGGATCAACTGGCACCACGTCTGGCCCCCTCGACACCGCGTGCCTGGATTCGCGCTGTTCAAACTGCATTGGGGCCCGGATCATCGCCCAGACAACGTCGCACCGCCGGTGATGAAGCACTGAAAATCGCTGACGCCCTGAAATGGACCGATCACCGCCGTGCCTTCAGCCACTTCGCCCTTGGTCGTCTGACCCGGGCCAGCAATCCGCGCTTTGCGCAATCGCAGTTTGTCGCTGCCGAACAGCTCTACCGTCAGGCTCCTGACACCAGCCTGCACCGCGCCTATACCGCTGCTCAACTGGCCGCCTACGCCATCAGCAAAGGGCGCGGCGAAGAGGCCCTGGCCATCACGGCACCGCATCTGGCCACAGCCGAGCGGCATGAAAACGCAGCCCTGCTGGCCACATTGTTGATGTTGCGCGCCGAAGGGCTTGATCTTTCAGGCCGCGTCGCAGAAGCGCAGGCGGTACGTATGGACAGTCTGGGCTGGGCACGTTACGGCTTTGGCGCGGATTGGGCGGTACGTGCGAAACTGCGCGAAATCTCATCTCTCAGCCCGCTCAAAGGATCAAACAGGTAAAGCACATCTATGATCGTTTTGTTTGGGGCCATCATTGGCGCATTCACCGGCGGATTTCTGGCGCGTCGTCGCAAGGGACGCATGGCTGACATCCTGCAATATACCTTTGTTTACGCATTGATGTTTGCACTGGCGGGCCTGTTCATCACGCTGATCATTCAACGCCTGTCGGTCTGAGTGCGATGTTTCAGCCGTTTTTTGAGAATCTGCGAAATTCCGGCATCCCCGTTTCCTTACGTGAATACCTGACCTTTCTTGAGGCGATGGGCAAAGGCCTTGTCACCTACGACATCGAAGGCTTCTACTATCTCGCCCGCTCCGCGATGGTCAAAGACGAACGGATGATCGACCGGTTCGACCGCGCTTTTGCCGCCAGTTTCGAAGGCCTTGAGGCGATCAGCCCAGAACAGGTGCTTGAGGCCGTTGATCTGCCCGCCGACTGGCTGGAAAAGATGGCCGAGAAACATCTGAGCGCCGAGGAAAAGGCCGAGATCGAAGCCTTGGGTGGGTTCGACAAGCTTATGGAAACGCTGAAAGAGCGGTTGAAGGAACAGCAGGGTCGCCATCAGGGCGGCAACAAGTGGTTCGGTACCGCGGGCACCTCGCCTTTTGGCGCTTACGGCTACAACCCCGAGGGCGTGCGCATCGGGCAGGACAAATCCCGTCACCAGCGCGCCGTCAAGGTTTGGGACAAGCGCGAGTTTCGTAATTTCGATGACACGGTCGAGCTGGGCACCCGTAACATCAAGGTGGCGTTAAAACGCCTGCGCCAATGGGCACGTGATGGCGCTGCGGACGAATTAGACCTTGATGGCACCATTCGCGCCACAGCCGAGCATGGCTATCTCGATGTCAAAACCCGCCCCGAGCGGCGCAATGCCGTGAAGGTGCTGTTGTTCCTAGATGCCGGTGGGTCGATGGACCCACATGTGAAAGTGGTGGAAGAGCTGTTTTCAGCCGCGCGCGCCGAATTCAAGCATCTCGAATCCTACTATTTCCACAACTGCCTGTACGAAGGCGTGTGGCGTGACAACCGCCGCCGCTGGAACGAGGTCACGCCCACCTGGGATCTGCTGAACACCTACGGGCCTGATTACAAATGTATTTTCGTGGGTGACGCCAGCATGTCACCTTACGAGGTCGCCTATGTGGGCGGGGCCAATGAGCATTGGAACGAAGAAGCCGGTCAGGTCTGGCTGCAACGCGCCCGCGACACCTGGCCTGCGCATCTGTGGATCAACCCGGTGCCCGAGCGCAGTTGGAACTACACCCAGTCCATCCAGCTGATCCGCGAGATTTTCGAGGATCAGATGGTGCCGATGACCCTTGAAGGGCTGGAGCGGGGCATGAAGGAACTGGTGCGCTAAGCTTGGCTTTGGCGACGGGCGGAAGGGCCGGTACCTGCTCTGACGGGCAGAGCAGATATCGGCGTTACGGCGACCGCAATCCCCATCACATGGTGATGGCCTTTGTCTCAAGATACTCGTGGAAACCAATCGGCCCGGCCTCCCTGCCATTGCCGGATTCTTTGTATCCGCCAAACGGCACATCGTAATCCCCGGCATTGCCGTTCACATTCACAACACCCGCGCGGAGTTTGCGACTGACCCGGTGTATCCGTTCGTTATCGGTCGATTGAATGTATGCGGCCAGCCCATACGGTGTGTCATTCGCAATCTCGATGGCCTCGTCTTCGGTCTCAAAAGGCAGAACCGCCAGCACCGGGCCAAACACCTCTTGACGGGCGATGTTCATATTGTTGTTCACATCGACAAAAACCGTCGGACGTACATAGTAACCTGCATTAAAGCCCTGCGGGCGCCCAAGACCACCAGCGGCCAAGCGTGCGCCATCGTCAATACCGGCCTGAATCAGACGCTGGATATTCTCATACTGGGTCTTGTTGACGACAGGGCCGATGTGATCGCCCTCTTTCATCGGGTCATCCACCTTGGTGTTTTCCACAATCTCAGTCACCAGATCGACGACCTTGTCATAAACGCTGCGCTCAACCAACAGCCGCGAGGCCGCATCGC
>CBDBLS010000026.1:0-308274 GCA_965207105.1 Roseovarius sp.
AGCCGTTGTGAAGCGCACCTTCAGTCCTCTTTGACATGCAGCCAGCCCAAGTCCCAGGGCGATGTGTGTCTTGCCCGTGCCTGACGGGCCGAGCGCGATGATGTTCTCCCTGCGATTAACGTAATCGCATCGTGCCAGATCCATCGTCAGGGGCTTGTTCAAGCTTGGCATGATCTTGAAGTCAAAGCTATCCAAGCTCTTGGTGCTGGGGAACTTCGCCGCTTTGATGCGCCGTTCAATCATCCGGCGTTCGCGGTCGATCAATTCCATCTCACACAGCCGCGCCAGATAGTGGATGTGATCTTTGTTCTCTGCAGCACAGAGCTGCGCCTGTTTGGCATACTCGCCTTGGAACGTTGGCAGTCGCAGTTGTTTAAGATGATGCCGTAGAAGAATCCGAGGGGCTTCGGTCATGCCGCGGTCCTTCCCATCAAGCTCATGTAACTGGATGGGCGTGTTGTGCCGACATTGGCCTTGGGCAAGTATGGATAGAAGTCCAAATCCAATCGTGGTGGCCGCTTCTCAACCCGACACAGTACAAGGTGTTTTACGGCGTCATAGCCAATTGCACCCATATCTATTGCCTGCTGGATTGCGCCTTGCACAACATCCATTTCGAAGGTCTCCAAAAGGCGCAAGACTTGAACGTATTCTCGCTTGCCCGGCTTACCCATTCTGGCTTCAAGCAGTCGGTGCAGCGTGGCAAATACATCTGGCAAATGCCAACCCTGCAAAGGCGCGGCCTGATCCAGGGCACCCACCTTTTGTTCAAGCAGGGGCAAAAAGTGCAATGGGTCAAAGACCATATCCGCTGATGTGTAGGATCGTTTGTGCCGCGCAATAATCTCATTGCCGCAGCCGATGATAACCTCATGCACAAACCCACGCACATGAACATCGTGGTGCGCATAGGCTACTGGCACCGAGTAATCATTGCTGCGATAGCGCACCATTGAGATCGACGTTGCACGCGTGCTGACGTGATCGCAGGCTTCATATTCTGCGACGGGCAATCCCATCAGAGCATCCAAATCCGACATCAGGCGTGCGCCTATGGTTTGGGTGTGACCCCGCAACGTATCGGCCTGACGTGCTAAACACTTCTCTTCCAAATGTGCGTTCAGATCATCAAAGCTGTCATAGCGAGGTGCGGGAACCATGAAGTTGCGGCGGGTGTATCCAACCATGCCCTCAACGTTGCCTTTATCGTTCCCTCGCGCGGGTCTGCCAAACTTGTCATCAAACAAGTAATGCGACTGCAGTTCCGTAAACCGACGTGTGCGGATGCGCGTCTTATCCCCGAGTATCCGAGCCACGGCGATCTTGGTATTGTCGTAGAGAATGGATTGCGGAATGCCGCCAAAGAATGCAAAGGCGGACACATGGCCATCGCAAAACGCCTCGGTTGTCTCAGCTGGATATCCCTTCACAAACACCGCATCAGAATGTGGCAAGCTCATCACGAAGAAGTGGATCTTGCATTCCACGCCACCGATCACGCCCAGCGTCTCACCAAAATCAACCTGCGCATGGCCCGGCCGATGCGACAACGGCACAAACACCTCTTTGGTGCGCCGTTTTTGCTCGCGCACGTAATAGGTCACCGTGGTCAGGCTGCCGGCATATCCATGCTCATCGCGCAGCCGTTCAAAGATGCGCTTGGCCGTGTGTCGCTGCTTTTTGATCAGGGCTTTGTCTGTGCGCAGTATCTCATCGACCACACCAACATAACCATCAAGCGTTGGCCGCCGAGGCGCTTCCGACCGACGATACCCAGGCGGAAGTTCATGGCGCAGCATCTTCGCGATCGTCTTACGATCTTTGTTCTCTAATCTGTCAATGCGTGTTTCCTGAGTTTCCTGCTTTTGATGTCAGAGGTTGCCTTTGTTCTCTTCGAACTCTGAGGTTCATGATGGGGTTGGCTGGGTGTGGGTCGGCAATGTTGAAACCGCAATCATACCGTTGGTCTTGGCTGTTGCTACAGAATCGGCGCCGTGTCTCACGCCCTCCCTCGGGCATCGTCCCAGATGGGAACTTTGATTTAGGAATCCTCGTTGTCGCCTCGTAAGCCTTACGCGGACTGGAAGTCAGTTTTGTCTCGCATAATGGCATGAAGTATGATTGCCAGACGACGCGCCAGAGCCACTCGGGCCTTTCTCATCGTTGAGCGCGCACCGATTGCGAGGGCCCATGTCTTCAATTTGAGCGGAGCGGCATACCGCGTCAGCATCACATTGGCGGCCTCATAGAGAAGCGTTCTGACGCGCACGTCGCCCCGCTTTGAGATGCTGCCCGTGTAGTCGATTTCACCAGATTGATGCCGTCGCGGCACCAGTCCAAGATACGCCCCCACATCACGCGATTTCCTGAAACGCGACGGATCATCAATTGCTGCGGCAAAGGCCAATGCTGTGATCGGACCGACCCCTGGTACCGTCATAAGGCGCTGGCAGACTTCGGATTTGCGGGTCATCTTTTTGATGTCGCCATCAATGGCTGCAACCGCCGCGAGGATTGCTTCGCGTGCTGCGAACAGTCCGCAAATTGCGGCATGGAGGCCAGGCACTCCATCGCTAACTTTTAGCGCCGCGTTTTTGAATGCCGGAGACAAAGCTCGTGGCAGCCGCACGCCGAAGACGACGACCAGACCGCGGATCTGATTGTCGAGCGTCACACGCTGTCCGACCAGCTTCTTGCGGGCTGCGATCAGCGACCGGATTGCGTGCGCTGACAGTGATTTGACATGGGTCGGCTTGTAGAATCCCGTCCGCGCCAGGTGTGCCAAACCGCGGGCATCATTGCGGTCCGTCTTGTGGCCGGCCAGAGATTTAAGGGCCTGATATGCTTGCCTGCTCTCGATGCAAACAACCGGGACACCAAGCTCCGTCAGCCCATGGTAAAGCATTGGTGCCATCCGTCCCGTTTCAAATACAACTTTGGCACATGGTGGTCCAGAAGCGAGGAAGTCAGCGATCGCTTTTGGTGTTGAGCTCGCTTTTCCTTCACGAATAAGGGCCCCTTCACGATCCAGAATGCAGATATGCGTCTCTTCCATGGACACATCCAAACCAGCAAAATATTCCATTGGTCAGTCTCCTTTTCAATTGCATGTGCATCCAGAATAACAGGGGTAACTGAGTGCTGATCCTGATTACGCCATGTTGAAAAACCGCGCCGCTTCTCGGCCAGACATACCGTCCTTCAAACAAGCACGGCGCACACGACTATAAATATCCACAGAATACATCTCCCGCCCTCCGAATAAACGAAGGGCACAAACTGGCGGACTTTTACTCCGCTACAACTGCGATATGCAGCCGCTTCTGTGGCCCAATATTGCTCCGCGTTTTACACCAACTGGGTGGTTTGGCATAAACCACCCAGTTGGTGACAAGGAGGAAAGCGTGGGCGGATTTCGGTGCTATGGGGATTGTGTACTATGGCTGCGGTGATTGATGTGCAGAACTATCGGCTGCGTGATGACAAGCAGCGCTGATAAGTCGATTTTCCCAGCCCGATTTGGCTGATTGATATCCCGTTTTGCCGCCATTGGCCTGTTGTAGCGCAGGTTTTGGCGGGATGGTCGCACCGATGGGTCCGGCGTCCGCGTAATGAAGGACCCGATTTGATAGTCGTATCATGCGGCGTCCTCCCATGGCGGTGCGCGGGACTTGGGTGTTTGGCCCCGCATGAAGGTCTCGATGATGATCATTGCGCCACCGCATTTGGGGCACGGCTGGGACTGGTCTCGTTCGTCGGTATCGACACCTTGATCCTCATGGGCTTTCGGAATGGCGTCTGCTTCAACCTCCAATAAAGACCTGATCTTTGCGATCCTGTCGCGACGGATGCCATTCGCGAGGAAGCCTGTGTGGCGGATGCGGTGGAAGCCGGAGGGCAGGACATGGATCAGGAAGCGACGGATGAACTCGGACGTCGGCAGACGCATGACCTTCATCCTGTCCCCACGTTTGATGCGATAATCTTTCCACCGGAAGGCCACAGTGTTGGCATCAGCGCTGATCAGGCGGTGGTTTGAGATCGCCACGCGGTGCGTGTAACGGCTCAAGTACGCCAGCACGGCCTCAGGCCCGCCGAAGGGTGGTTTGGCATAAACCACCCAGTTGGTGACAAGGAGGAAAGCGTGGGCGGATTTCGGTGCTATGGGGATTGTGTACTATGGCTGCGGTGATTGATGTGCAGAACTATCGGCTGCGTGATGACAAGCAGCGCTGATAAGTCGATTTTCCCAGCCCGATTTGGCTGATTGATATCCCGTTTTGCCGCCATTGGCCTGTTGTAGCGCAGGTTTTGGCGGGATGGTCGCACCGATGGGTCCGGCGTCCGCGTAATGAAGGACCCGATTTGATAGTCGTATCATGCGGCGTCCTCCCATGGCGGTGCGCGGGACTTGGGTGTTTGGCCCCGCATGAAGGTCTCGATGATGATCATTGCGCCACCGCATTTGGGGCACGGCTGGGACTGGTCTCGTTCGTCGGTATCGACACCTTGATCCTCATGGGCTTTCGGAATGGCGTCTGCTTCAACCTCCAATAAAGACCTGATCTTTGCGATCCTGTCGCGACGGATGCCGTTCGCGAGGAAGCCTGTGTGGCGGATGCGGTGGAAGCCGGAGGGCAGGACATGGATCAGGAAGCGACGGATGAACTCGGACGTCGGCAGACGCATGACCTTCATCCTGTCCCCACGTTTGATGCGATAATCTTTCCACCGGAAGGCCACAGTGTTGGCATCAGCGCTGATCAGGCGGTGGTTTGAGATCGCCACGCGGTGCGTGTAACGGCTCAAGTACGCCAGCACGGCCTCAGGCCCGCCGAAGGGTGGTTTGGCATAAACCACCCAGTTGGTTTTGCGCAGCGGCGCGAGATGGGCGGCGAAGGTATCGGGGTCGGCCAGCTTTGCCAGTTTGCCGAAGAAGCGCAGCTTGCCTGCTTTGTGCAATCCGCTCAGCCCTTCGAGGAACAGGCGGCGGAACAAACGCGCGAGCACCTTTACCGGCAGGAAGAAGCCTGAGCGGCAGTTCTTCCAGCGCTTGCCATCGGACGACAATCCACCGCCCGGCACGATGATATGCACATGCGGGTGGTGCGTCATCGCGGATCCCCATGTATGCAGCACGCTCGTCATGCCAATCTTTGCACCAAGATGTTTTGGATCGGCTGCGATTGTCAGCAGAGTTTGCGCCGCCGCCTTGAACAGGAGGCCGTAGACCACCGCTTTGTTCTGGAAGGCAATGTCGGCGATTTGCGATGGCAGCGTGAAGACCACGTGGAAATACTCAATGGGCAACAAGTCTTCCATGCGCGCCTGCATCCAGTCCTGCGCCGCTGCACCTTGGCACTTCGGGCAATGCCGATTGCGGCACGAGTTGTAGGCGATGTGCTGGTGACTGCATTTGGTGCAAGCGGCAACATGCCCGCCAAGCACAGCGGTCCGGCAGCTCTCTATCGCCGACATCACTTTTAACTGCTGTAGGTTCAAGTGTCCGGCGTGGGCCAGGCGATAGGTAGCACCATGGGCGCGGAAGATGTCTGCGACCTCCAGCTTGAGGCGAGACATGGAAGCCTAGTTTAACCGGGTCCGGCCTCCCGCCGCACCAGCAGATCAAACGGGCTGGTGACACTCTGGATCGTCTTGGTTGCCACCTTGGTATAGATCGTCGTCGTTTCCAGCTTGGCATGGCCCAGAAGCACTTGGATCACCCGGATGTCGGTCCCACCCTCCAGCAGATGCGTGGCAAAGCTGTGCCGCAGAGTGTGGGGCGACACCTGCTTCTTGATCTCTGCAAAATCGCATGCGACCCCAAAGGCCCGATTGAACTGCCGCGTCGAGATTGGATCGATCCGGTTACGACCCGGGAACATCCAACCTCTCGGCCGCACTTCTCGGTAATAGTCGCGCAACAGGCTCAGAAGGTTCGGCGACAACATGACCTGCCGGTCCTTACGACCCTTACCTTGCTCAATCCGGATCAGCATCCGGTCGCTATCTATGTCGCCAACTTTGAGATGGGTGACCTCGCTGGCGCGCAGCCCGCCACCATAGGCCACGCTGAAGGCCGCGCGGTATCGTAACCCAGGCCCAGGTGCCGCTTCGATAATACGCGCGACTTCCTCGGCGCTGAGCACAACGGGGATCTTCTTAGCCGCCCGTTGATAGCGCATATGCCGCTTCATCTCGGGACGCGGGCACGTCGTCGCAAAGAAGAAACTCAACACTGTCAGCCGGTTGTTGAAGGTCGGTGCGCCAATGCCGCGCTCCTTCATATCGAGCTGGAACGCCCGCAGATCTTCCGGTGTCGCGCTATCCGGCGCGTGACCCAGAAACCGCGTAAAATCCCGCATCCCTCGCAAATACATTGTCTGCGTTTTCGACTGCAGCCCTTTGATCCGCATATCTTCGAGAAATCGCTGGCGCAGTGCAGGTACATATTGGTCTGACATTGAAACCTCCTATCGTCAGATTGAGAAGGTCCCAATCGTCCAACAGAATCGTCAGTTCACAAAATCACGGCGCTTCGATCAGCGCGAAACCCTCGACACAAGCGCCAATACCGCGAGAGCGGTTTCGTCCATGTCCGCACTGCAGACCTCGGCCACATCGAAATGCTGCGCGATCAACCAACGTCCGCTCTGGGGAAACTGCATCGCAGCGTTCGATAGCAGCGCCAAGGTCCGGTTAGGGCCGTGAGCGTCGGTTAAAGCGACCGATAAGGTTGACGATGCTGCAGGGCAGAGAATGGCGACTAAGAGCCGATTGTGTTCTCTAATCTGTCAATGCGTGTTTCCTGAGTTTCCTGCTTTTGATGTCAGAGGTTGCCTTTGTTCTCTTCGAACTCTGAGGTTCATGATGGGGTTGGCTGGGTGTGGGTCGGCAATGTTGAAACCGCAATCATACCGTTGGTCTTGGCTGTTGCTACAGAATCGGCGCCGTGTCTCACGCCCTCCCTCGGGCATCGTCCCAGATGGGAACTTTGATTTAGGAATCCTCGTTGTCGCCTCGTAAGCCTTACGCGGACTGGAAGTCAGTTCTCTAATCTGTCAATGCGTGTTTCCTGAGTTTCCTGCTTTTGATGTCAGAGGTTGCCTTTGTTCTCTTCGAACTCTGAGGTTCATGATGGGGTTGGCTGGGTGTGGGTCGGCAATGTTGAAACCGCAATCATACCGTTGGTCTTGGCTGTTGCTACAGAATCGGCGCCGTGTCTCACGCCCTCCCTCGGGCATCGTCCCAGATGGGAACTTTGATTTAGGAATCCTCGTTGTCGCCTCGTAAGCCTTACGCGGACTGGAAGTCAGTTTTGTCTCGCATAATGGCATGAAGTATGATTGCCAGACGACGCGCCAGAGCCACTCGGGCCTTTCTCATCGTTGAGCGCGCACCGATTGCGAGGGCCCATGTCTTCAATTTGAGCGGAGCGGCATACCGCGTCAGCATCACATTGGCGGCCTCATAGAGAAGCGTTCTGACGCGCACGTCGCCCCGCTTTGAGATGCTGCCCGTGTAGTCGATTTCACCAGATTGATGCCGTCGCGGCACCAGTCCAAGATACGCCCCCACATCACGCGATTTCCTGAAACGCGACGGATCATCAATTGCTGCGGCAAAGGCCAATGCTGTGATCGGACCGACCCCTGGTACCGTCATAAGGCGCTGGCAGACTTCGGATTTGCGGGTCATCTTTTTGATGTCGCCATCAATGGCTGCAACCGCCGCGAGGATTGCTTCGCGTGCTGCGAACAGTCCGCAAATTGCGGCATGGAGGCCAGGCACTCCATCGCTAACTTTTAGCGCCGCGTTTTTGAATGCCGGAGACAAAGCTCGTGGCAGCCGCACGCCGAAGACGACGACCAGACCGCGGATCTGATTGTCGAGCGTCACACGCTGTCCGACCAGCTTCTTGCGGGCTGCGATCAGCGACCGGATTGCGTGCGCTGACAGTGATTTGACATGGGTCGGCTTGTAGAATCCCGTCCGCGCCAGGTGTGCCAAACCGCGGGCATCATTGCGGTCCGTCTTGTGGCCGGCCAGAGATTTAAGGGCCTGATATGCTTGCCTGCTCTCGATGCAAACAACCGGGACACCAAGCTCCGTCAGCCCATGGTAAAGCATTGGTGCCATCCGTCCCGTTTCAAATACAACTTTGGCACATGGTGGTCCAGAAGCGAGGAAGTCAGCGATCGCTTTTGGTGTTGAGCTCGCTTTTCCTTCACGAATAAGGGCCCCTTCACGATCCAGAATGCAGATATGCGTCTCTTCCATGGACACATCCAAACCAGCAAAATATTCCATTGGTCAGTCTCCTTTTCAATTGCATGTGCATCCAGAATAACAGGGGTAACTGAGTGCTGATCCTGATTACGCCATGTTGAAAAACTCTTCCTTGATCGTCGAGAGAACTGCTGATTCAATTCCTGTATCGGATGGGAGGATTGGCGATGATGGGACCGAAACAGGAGGCACAGGCGGCGCTGTTTTACGAGTTCTCGCTGGATGCTCATGTTCCGCAAGATCACCTGCTGCGGTCGATTGATCGGTTCGTCGATCTGGACAGCATTCGGAACCATCTTGCAGATTTCTATAGCCACACTGGTCGCCCATCTATCGACCCTGAGCTACTGATCCGCATGCTGCTGGTTGGTTATTACTTCGGCATCCGGTCAGAACGGCGGCTCTGCGAGGAAGTGCATCTGAATCTGGCCTATCGCTGGTTTTGTCGCCTCGATCTGGCCGACCGCATCCCGGATCACTCCACCTTTTCAAAGAACCGCCATGGTCGCTTCCGTGAGAGCGAGCTGTTGCGCCATGTGTTCGAGATGACGGTCGCGCGGTGCATGACGGAAGGGCTTGTCGGTGGTCAAGGCTTCGCCGTCGATGCCAGCCTGATCAGCGCTGACGTACAGAAACAGAATTCCAGCAATCCTGACGATTGGGCCGCCCGTGACATTGACCCCAACGATGCGCCCCGCGCAGTGCGCGAGTATCTCGACACTTTGGACGATGAAGCATTTGGTGCAGCCACAACGGTCAAACCAAAGTTCACAGCTCACGCCGACCCCGCTAGCCAGTGGACAGCGGCGCGCAAAGGCCCTGCTTTCTTTGCCTATTCCACCAATTATCTGATTGATACCGATCACAGCATCATCGTTGATGTGGACGCCAGTCGTACGAACAAAACCGCAGAGGTCAGGGCCATGCGCAAGATGATCGACCGCACCGAAGAACGCTTTGGCGTGAAGCCCGATTGGATTGCTGCGGACACCGCATATGGATCAGAAGACAATCTGGTCTGGCTCGCATTAAAGCGCCAAATCCTCCCCTTCATCCCCGTCTTCGATAAGGGCGAGCGCAAGGACGGGACGTTCTCACGATCCGACTTCACGTGGGACGATGATAACGACCGCTATATCTGTCCGGGCGGCAAAGAGATGCGGCACACTTGGCGCACCTATTCTGACCCCGCCCGGAATGCACCAAGTTGGAAAGCCCGCAACTACCGTGCACGCAAGTCCGATTGCACCGGGTGTGAGCTGAAGGAAAAGTGCTGCCCCAACTCCGAGCCCCGTGCGGTCCATCGCGAAAAATATGAAATCGTCAGGGACTTCGCCCGCCAATGCACTGCGTCAGAGTTCAATCCGACAGCGCAGAGGCGACGCAAGAAAGTTGAGATGCTCTTTGCACACCTCAAACGCATCCTTGGGCTGGGACGACTACGATTACGAGGGCCATGCGGCGTCCAAGATGAGTTTACTCTCGCAGCGGCAGCCCAGAACCTCCGGAAATTGGCCAAACTAAAGCCCATGGGGCCCGCCTTTGGATAAGACAGCGGCCCAACCTCGGACATCCGAATAAATCAACGCGCTTGCGTATCTTCGAACGCAAGAAAAGACGAGTTTTTCAACACAATCAGCCCAAACTCTCCGATGCTGCATGTTGTTCGATAGGTGGCTTTATGAACAATTCGCTCAAGCGCTTTCAGGTTATGCTCTCAAAATATATTATTGACAAAAATACTCAGGCTAAAGACATTGCCTCTTGAAACACTTTCGTTTCTCAACACTGGAGACTGCCATGAACAACGCATTTACGCGTCGTGGCTTTGCTCTGGCTACCGCAGCCACCGCGATGTTTTTCGCGACAGCCCCGCACGCTTTTGCAGATGCTATGACCCTTACAGACATCGCGGGGCGCGAAGTGACGCTGCCCGACAATCCATCCCGTATCATCTTAGGCGAAGGTCGGATGATGTATGCGGTTGCCCCACTGGCCACGGACGATCCATTCGAAAACATCGTCGGTTGGAAGGATGATTTGATCCTGTATGACCCCGATGCCTTCCGCCGTTTTGAAACGGTATTCCCCGAAGACACGGCGCGCATGGTCAATTTCGGCAATCCATACTCAGGGGATTTCAGCATCGAAGCGGTGCTTGAAAATGAAGCTGATTTGCTGATCCTTGATCTAGTGTTCCGCACCTGACATAGGATTCCCATCGGGGGTCTTGTGTGTCATTGTCGGGGCATGAGACGCGATGGGAATCCTATGTCAGGTGCGGAACACTAGGCAACTTGTTCAAAGCCGAAGAAACCGGCTTGATTGGAAAGCTGGACGAGGCGGGCGTGCCTGTTGTGTTCATTGACTTCCGGCAAGATCCAACCGCAAACACCGTACCGTCCATGTTGCTGCTGGGTCGCGTGCTTGGCGAAGAAGCGCGCGCGTTAGAGTTCATTGATTTTTATGTTGGTGAAATGCGCAAAGTGACGAACGTCGTGCAATCCTTACCATCAGACGAAAGCCCGCTGGTGTTCATGGAAAATGCGGCGGGTTGGAACCCTGATTCCTACTGCAACACCTTTGGCAGCTTCAACTATGGCCGCTTCATCGAATTGGCGGGTGGCCAGAACTACGGCTCCACAGTCACGTCGGGGTTCCGCGCAGAAGTCAGCCTTGAGGCCCTAATTACGGCTGATCCCGATGTCTTGCTTGGAACAGGCGCAAACTGGTCCGAGGCCCGTCCCGAAGTTCAGGCAACCCTGCTGGGTTATGACGGAGACGCCGCCAACAACGAAGCGCGCCTCGTGGCCCTGTCCGAGCGGAACGGGTTTGCAGATTTGCGCTCCGTACAAGACGGGCGGATGCACTCAATCTATCATCAGTTTTACAACAGCCCTTACCACTTTATCGCCATTCAGCAGTTGGCTAAGTGGATCCACCCCGAGGAGTTCGAAGACCTCGATCCGGACGCGACCTTCGCTGAATTGCATGATCGTTTCATGCCGTTTGACGCGGGCGGGCAGTTCTGGGTGAGCCTTCCGTAAATTCTCTCGGTTTTGCGGGGCGGTTCCCTGACCGCCCCGCATATTTCCCCAATTTGAAAGTTGATCCAAATGGCTGAGTTAAGTTCAGGCCAAGGCGCGGCTGTGTCCGCACTTGTGCGAGGCTACAAAACCCGCAGCGCCCGCCGATTAATGTTGCTGATGTTTGTTTTCGCCGCCTTGTGCGTTCTGGTCATTGTCGATGTGATGACCGGCCCCGCAAGCCTATCATTCACGGACGTCGTGTCCGTCCTGTTGAACCCGTCCGTTGCGACACCCCAACAGAAAGTCATCATCTGGGATTTGCGTCTGCCTGTGGCCCTCATGGCTTTGTGCATTGGCGCGATGTTGGGTGTGGCGGGTGCGGGCATGCAGACCATCCTCAACAACCCGCTGGCCGATCCGTTCACCTTGGGCCTGTCTTCGGCGGCCAGTTTTGGCGCGGCGTTGGCGATTTCATTGCAATGGTCCCTGATCCCCGGCGCGGGCGTGTTTTTCATCGCGGGCAATGCGTTTGTCATGGCGATGCTGACGTCACTGGCGCTCTACGGTTTCACTAGGGCCTGTTGAGATACAGGATTCCCATTTCCATTAATTTCTGATTCAAGTTTCCAAAATGGAGGCGAGAATGTTGAGTGACCGGTTTTTGATAAGTGACGGGCAATGGGATCTTATAGAGCCCCATTGCCTTGGCAAGAAGAGCGATCCGGGGCGGACTGGAGGTGACGCCCGTTTGTTTGTGGAGGCTGTTTTGTGGATCGCCCGGACAGGTGCGCCATGGCGGGACTTGCCGGCTGAATTTGGCAAATGGAATTCGATTTTCACACGGTTCAGATATTGGGTTAAACGGGACGTATTTCATCGTATGTTCAATGAGTTATCCGAAGATATCGACTTCGAATATACGATGATTGATGGCACGATCTGCAAGGTACACCGTCATGGACAGGGCGCAAAAGGGGGACTCAAAATCAGGCCATCGGAAAGTCTCGCGGCGGAATGACCACCAAAATTCTGGCGCTGACCGACGCCTTTGGCAACCTCATCGACTTCCGGCTGATGCCCGGACAGGCGCATGACCTGCTCAAAACACGTGAATTGCTGGCAGATGTTTGCTGCCGAAATCTGTTGGCAGATAAGGCCTTTGACGCGGATTGGCTTCGGGCGTTATTGGCAGAAAGGGGCATTGAAGCCGTTATTCCACCCAAGTCCAACCGCAAAAGCCCAGCTTCATGTGATATGGAAATCTATAAGTGGAGGCATCTCGTCGAAAACTTCTTTCAGAAACTCAAAGAATTCAAACGTATAGCAATGCGTGCCTGCAAAACCGACACCAGTTTCGAAGCCATGATCCACATCGGAGCGACAATAATCCGCACACGATGAATCTCAACAGGCCCTAATACCAACGGCCCAATTAATTGACCTTTATCCATTCTCGATCTGTGATTGAAGTTATGCGTTCAGGGTCGTTCGCAAAGAAGTTCCAGGCCTGGGCGCATTTTCGAGGATTTCTTCATATGTGTCGAAGACAGAGACAGCGGGTTTGTTCGACCGCAGATAGGCCCAAACGTTTTCCATTGGGTTCAATTCCGGTGAGTATGGGGGCAGTTTTACGAGTGTAGTATTATCTGGCACCTGCAAGCATTTTGCTCCGTGCCAACCAGCCCCGTCGATGATGAGCAAGGCATGTGCGCCGGGTGCGATTGTCTTTGCGATCTCATCGAGATGCAGCCCCATTGCTTCGGCGTTGACGTAAGGCAGGACCAGCCCAGCCGCCGTGCCACAGGCAGGACAGGCTGCGCCGAAGATACAGCTCCATTTGCAGCGCGTATCACGTGGTGCGCGCGGGCGGGTTCCACGCCTGGCCCATTTGCGGGTGAGGGTTCCTTGCTGCCCGACGCGGGCTTCATCCTGGAACCATACCTCAAGCGGCTTCCCCTTTGCATGTTTTGGCAGGGTATCGGCTATGAGGCTGGCAAAGTTTTTTTAAAAGCCTGCTGTGCAGCGGGATCAGTTTTGGGATGCTCCGGGCGCACGGAAAGGCGACGAAAACCATGCCTGGCTGGATACTTGCCAATCGTACGTTCATGTAGCTTTACGTCGAATTCTTCTTCAACGCGGACCTGCAAATCGGCACAGCGCCACCGCACTACGCCATCTTTTGCCGGGTCAGGCCCAGCCTCAACCCAAGCCACAAACAGCGCCTGTTGCTCCAGGGACAGGCGTGGCTTTGCACCCTTGCCACACCGATCAGAAAGCCCACCAGGGCCCTCTGCATTGTAGCGATGCACCCGGTCTCCGAGAGTTTGGCGATCCATACCGCTGCTACGGGCCGCTGTTGCGCGGTCCACATCGTCAAGCACCAGCGCTATGGCGAGTATTCGACGGACAACACGACCATCCCTGGTTCGCTTTGCAGCACAACGCAAATCTTGCGCGGACATATCTGTGCGCGTAATCTTGACTGCCCCACCCATGAGCACCTCCTTGCTTCTGGAGGCCATTGATTCAGAAATGCAGTAAATTTGAAATCACAAAAGTGAGTCAGACATTAAGGCCGCTGGTATTATTTCAGCCTGCATTGCTGGCGACTGTTCTCGACGGAAAACCCTTCGACAAAAAGAAGGATCATGGTGATGAAACGGCCTACGGAAAAGTTGTCTTTGCCGAGAAAGTTGTACGCGCAAACGCTTCAACCGTAGATTTTTCAGGTTTCTCGGACCTTCTGTCTCGTATCGATCAATGCTTGACGCACTACAAAACGGTCGTGCCCGCATCGAAAAACCTTAAACACTAACCGGAACTACTGGAACCCCGTAGGCGTGGATTGGTTGAAATTGAACCGGTCTCTTTACCCCTGTCCATGAAAGGGGCACGAAATGGGACACCATCGACGGAACTATACGGACGAGTATAAGGCAGCAGCGGTTGAGCGACTTTATGAACCGGGCGCGACACAGGGCAGCGTTGCCAGGGAGCCTGGAATCACCGGCACACAGTTGAAGACCTGGCGACTTGAGATCGAAGCGTTCGGCTCAGCTGAAGCCAGGCGGCGGCGGAAGGCGGATGCAGCGGAACTGGCCCGTCTTCGCAAGGAGAACAGGCACCTTACAGAGGAAGTGGAGATTTTGCACAAAGCATCCGCTTTTTTCGCGACACGGGCGGTGAAACCATGACGAACAAGCGCAGATTCGTCACTGCCCACAAAGCTCAATACGCGGTTTCCACGCTTTGCAGGGTTCCGGCGATTTCCCGGGGCCGGTTTTATGGTTTCCCGGCCTGCCAACCAGCGAGGGATCAGCGGCAAGCAGATCGAGACGCTCGGGATCTGGAACTGCTGCCCAGGATCAGGACTTTCTTCAAAGCCGGCAGGAAATGCTACGGATCAAAGCGGATCCATCAGGACCTGGTGGCCGATGGCGAAACCGTCTCCGAGCGGCGGGTGGCGCGGATCATGAAGGAAAACAAGGTGTCTCCACGCCTGAACAAGCGCCGCAAGCCCGTGACAACGGATAGCAATCACAAAATGAGCCCATCGCCAAACCTGTTGGAACAGGCGTTCCACCGCCTCACCCCCAATACGGTTTGGTTGGCCGATATCACCTGTATCGATACGGATGAAGGGTGGCTCTATCCGGCCGGCGTGAAAGACATGGCCACGCGGGAAATCGTTGGTTGGGCGATGGAGGATCACATGCGGGCCGGGCTCTGCTGTGATGCCCTGACGATGGCCCTGGGTCGCAGGGGCCCGGTCCGATCCACCACTCCGACAGGGGGAGCCGGTACGCCGGTGGCGAGTATCGCAAGCTGATCGAAAAGGCAGGGATTGCGCAATCCATGAGCCGCAAGGGCGAGTGCCTGGACAATGCGCCAATGGAAAGCTTCTTTGCATCATTGAAAAAGGAGTTGGTTCACCGTCAAAGGTTCAAAACACGGGCGGAAGCCAAGGCCGCAATCTTCGAATATATCGAGGTCTTCCACAACCGTCAGCGCCGCCACTCCGCCATCGGATACCAAACGCCGCAACAGGCGTTCGAAGATATGACTTGGAAAATGGCCGCATAGGGTCAATAATCAAGGCTCAATTAGCATTTATTATGCGTGGCGACCTGTGATAGAACACACCATGAACAAAATTATGGGTGCGGCACATGGATCATCAGGCTTTTTTGGTGTGGCTTAACGAGATCGACAACCTTTCATCGAAACAACGGGCTGAAACCGGACGGCTCGTTGCCGGGGTTTCGTCGCTGGAAAGCGTGATCGATCTCCTTGAGGCGACTGTTCGCGAGGGGCGTATCTGTCCGCACTGCGCTTCGGGCGGTGCGATCATCAGAGGCCATGCAAGTGGCCTGACGAGGTTCTTTTGCAAAAGCTGTCGCAAAACCTTCAACGCGCTGACCGGGACGCCGCTTGCCCGCTTGCGCCACAAGGACAGGTGGGCAGAGTTTGCAGCTTCCCTGCGCGACGGCGAAACGGTAAAGGCGTCCGCTGAGCGTTGTATGGTGGCCGACACCACAGCTTTTCGTTGGCGTCATCGCTTTCTTCAGGCTGTAACGGTCGGTGCGGTCAAGCTGTGCGGGATCGTCGAAGCCGACGAGACGTTCTTTCCGCGCAGCCGGAAAGGGGAGCGTAATCTCTCTCGAAAAGCCCGCAAACGCGGGGGAAAGGCCTCAAAACGCGGATTGTCGAAGGAGCAGGTTCCGGTCCTCGTTGCAGTCGACCGATCAGGCACCACCATCAGTGCTGTCTTGCCTGCGGTGACAGCCGAACATCTCAAAACGGTTCTGCAGCCACGTCTTGATGGGGACGCTCTCCTGGTGACCGATGGCTGCACCGGGTACCCGCCCTGCGCCGCAGAAATGGGCGTCAGCCATGAAAGTCTCAACCGGACCGCCGGAGAACGTGTCCGTGGTGAATTGCACATTCAAACCGTGAACAGTCGGCATGAGCGGTTAAAGACCTTTCTGCGCCGCCATCGGGGTATCGCAACCAAATACCTGGACAGCTACCTTCGGTGGTTCCACCTTGCCGTCCTTCCGAGCCACCAAACGCCGCGCGCGATACTTGCCGCAGCAGCAGGCATCCTGCCTGTAATACGCCACGCATAATCAATGCTAATTGAGCCATAATCAAACTGTCCGGAAACAGGGACGAAGTCCAGTCGATGGTCTGATCCGACGAGGTAAACCCACGAACAGCCAGTGATGTCGAGAGTGCTTGCACTTTGATCCGCCCGACCGTACAGTTCTGGTCCGCCCGGTGATTTCGGGGGCTCCGCCCCCTTCCCCCGAAAGAAGCGACCACGAAGAAACGCCGGGAGCGAATGGAACGCCTTGCCAACGGCATGTTCGCTGGCACCGCGTGACGCTCATGTTGTTCAGAAATCACGGGTCCTTCCCGGGCGGGGACGCATGTGGGTGTTATGTGCCGCACCTTCCAATGTCTGCGTGCCGATTTTTTTGCATTTCGTTTCGTTTCGGATTTGCGCCGCCGACAACCGATTGTACCCGTTCAGGAAATTTTTTCCGACGGGTCATCTGAAACGAAATGGCCCCCGGGCTCGAAACGAAATGCCCTCCCGAAACGCGCGGGGAAACCGCCGGAGGGGTCGCGCCGGAATTTGCGCGATACCGGCGCTGAAAAAAAACCGTCGGGAGGTCCGGCATGCCCAGCGGAAAAAAACCTTCGCGCGACGGGACGTGCCCCGGTCCCGCCCGCAGTCCGGGGATCGGGCGGCTGCCGCCGGATGTCCCCGTGCCCTGAAACCCCGTGCCCGTTCTGCAGATCAGGTCCGGCAGATCGCGGCGTCGATCAGGGTGTCCGGTTTTACCGGTCCCGTCCTGTTCGCCGGGGGCAACACCATTATTGCCGGGGCAGGAGCCCGCGCTAAGCCACGATATTCGCTCATCGCATTGAAGGAATTTCGACATCGCTTAATGAGGCAGGCGGTTCCCGTCAGGCATCTGGGTCGATCGCATGCCGATATTCAGATAGCGGCCAGAAAGGCTGTTTGCAGTACTGGCGAGATCGTGACTCTCATTGTTGAAGGTGGACTGGATTGGGTGGGTTTTACCAACGGTCAGCGGACATATCGAAACCTTGTCGTTGATGTGGATGAGGTCATGTCAAAATTGCATACCACTGTCGTTGCGGGCCACACTAAGAAAGAGATGAAGAGCCTTCTCGGCGTCAATGACTGTGTCATTAAGTGGCTGTGTGACAGTGGTTATCTGCCGCTTCGAAAGAGCAGATCGCCAACGTCGCGAAAATCTCAATCTGTTGCGCGTCAGGAAGATCTAGACAGCTTCAATTTGCGTTACGTGACACTTAGGAATCTGGCACGGCAGAGTAAGTTCAATTCGCAAAGGCTCAAACCCATGTTGAAACAAGCGTCGGTTGAGCCGCTTGATCGCTCTAACGAGAATGGTCGGAATATCTATCGTCGCGAGATCGTCGAACAGTTTCTGAACAAGATATCTTCTGAACCCACTTTGGTTGACGAGGATACGGATGTTATTTGATATATGCGGCGGTCCGCTTCAATCAGCGTCTCTTATCATGTCGAGAATTCCGCGACGAAGGCTATCTCTCGCGTCACATACGGTGCGAAGCGCTTGCTCAAATTCTTGCTCATCTCCGCTGTGAAACGCGTCTTTAATGAGTTGAAACTGCGCGTTCATGTCGCCCGCAAAGGCATATTCTATTTCAAAGTCTGTGATCAGATTTTCCTTTCGTTTGATTTGCACTCGGTGTGACGAGTTGAAACGGGTTTTCTGTCAATCTCCTCACCCGCGTTTAAAGATTCAAGCGCCCAAGTGTGGAACGTTTCGCAGCTTAGGCACAATGCGGCGGATTATCTGCATCCAATTAAAGGTCCGCATCATGCAATATTGGTCCAAACGTCAAGTGTTTCTGACCCAAACAGGCCTTTCGCTACGGCCTAGGTCATTGTCGGCAGTGCGGAGATATTGTTGAAAAACTCTGATTTTGCCGAAAACGGGAGAAAAAATCGACCATAGAGAGCCAGTCGGAAAATTTGGCCAGGGGGTCGGCCAAAACATCGGTTTGGCGATGTGAAGGACGCTGGTGACCTCCTCTGCGCAAACAGGGCGGGCTTTTCTGATGCATCGGAATATGGCGAAAAAATGAGCGAGCAGAATTTTCGAGTTTTTCAACATGGCGTAATCAGGATCAGCACTCAGTTACCCCTGTTATTCTGGATGCACATGCAATTGAAAAGGAGACTGACCAATGGAATATTTTGCTGGTTTGGATGTGTCCATGGAAGAGACGCATATCTGCATTCTGGATCGTGAAGGGGCCCTTATTCGTGAAGGAAAAGCGAGCTCAACACCAAAAGCGATCGCTGACTTCCTCGCTTCTGGACCACCATGTGCCAAAGTTGTATTTGAAACGGGACGGATGGCACCAATGCTTTACCATGGGCTGACGGAGCTTGGTGTCCCGGTTGTTTGCATCGAGAGCAGGCAAGCATATCAGGCCCTTAAATCTCTGGCCGGCCACAAGACGGACCGCAATGATGCCCGCGGTTTGGCACACCTGGCGCGGACGGGATTCTACAAGCCGACCCATGTCAAATCACTGTCAGCGCACGCAATCCGGTCGCTGATCGCAGCCCGCAAGAAGCTGGTCGGACAGCGTGTGACGCTCGACAATCAGATCCGCGGTCTGGTCGTCGTCTTCGGCGTGCGGCTGCCACGAGCTTTGTCTCCGGCATTCAAAAACGCGGCGCTAAAAGTTAGCGATGGAGTGCCTGGCCTCCATGCCGCAATTTGCGGACTGTTCGCAGCACGCGAAGCAATCCTCGCGGCGGTTGCAGCCATTGATGGCGACATCAAAAAGATGACCCGCAAATCCGAAGTCTGCCAGCGCCTTATGACGGTACCAGGGGTCGGTCCGATCACAGCATTGGCCTTTGCCGCAGCAATTGATGATCCGTCGCGTTTCAGGAAATCGCGTGATGTGGGGGCGTATCTTGGACTGGTGCCGCGACGGCATCAATCTGGTGAAATCGACTACACGGGCAGCATCTCAAAGCGGGGCGACGTGCGCGTCAGAACGCTTCTCTATGAGGCCGCCAATGTGATGCTGACGCGGTATGCCGCTCCGCTCAAATTGAAGACATGGGCCCTCGCAATCGGTGCGCGCTCAACGATGAGAAAGGCCCGAGTGGCTCTGGCGCGTCGTCTGGCAATCATACTTCATGCCATTATGCGAGACAAAACTGACTTCCAGTCCGCGTAAGGCTTACGAGGCGACAACGAGGATTCCTAAATCAAAGTTCCCATCTGGGACGATGCCCGAGGGAGGGCGTGAGACACGGCGCCGATTCTGTAGCAACAGCCAAGACCAACGGTATGATTGCGGTTTCAACATTGCCGACCCACACCCAGCCAACCCCATCATGAACCTCAGAGTTCGAAGAGAACAAAGGCAACCTCTGACATCAAAAGCAGGAAACTCAGGAAACACGCATTGACAGATTAGAGAACAATCAGATCCGCGGTCTGGTCGTCGTCTTCGGCGTGCGGCTGCCACGAGCTTTGTCTCCGGCATTCAAAAACGCGGCGCTAAAAGTTAGCGATGGAGTGCCTGGCCTCCATGCCGCAATTTGCGGACTGTTCGCAGCACGCGAAGCAATCCTCGCGGCGGTTGCAGCCATTGATGGCGACATCAAAAAGATGACCCGCAAATCCGAAGTCTGCCAGCGCCTTATGACGGTACCAGGGGTCGGTCCGATCACAGCATTGGCCTTTGCCGCAGCAATTGATGATCCGTCGCGTTTCAGGAAATCGCGTGATGTGGGGGCGTATCTTGGACTGGTGCCGCGACGGCATCAATCTGGTGAAATCGACTACACGGGCAGCATCTCAAAGCGGGGCGACGTGCGCGTCAGAACGCTTCTCTATGAGGCCGCCAATGTGATGCTGACGCGGTATGCCGCTCCGCTCAAATTGAAGACATGGGCCCTCGCAATCGGTGCGCGCTCAACGATGAGAAAGGCCCGAGTGGCTCTGGCGCGTCGTCTGGCAATCATACTTCATGCCATTATGCGAGACAAAACTGACTTCCAGTCCGCGTAAGGCTTACGAGGCGACAACGAGGATTCCTAAATCAAAGTTCCCATCTGGGACGATGCCCGAGGGAGGGCGTGAGACACGGCGCCGATTCTGTAGCAACAGCCAAGACCAACGGTATGATTGCGGTTTCAACATTGCCGACCCACACCCAGCCAACCCCATCATGAACCCCAGAGTTCGAAGAGAACAAAGGCAACCTCTGACATCAAAAGCAGGAAACTCAGGAAACACGCATTGACAGATTAGAGAACAAAATCCGGACTTTGCCGCCGTAGCTCTTTCGTGTGTGTGCTGACGCAGCATTCGCTCGCAGGTGCGGCACAAAACACGCAGCGAAGCGCCAGATTTCTCTAAGCTGGCCGTTCAAGATAAGCAAACCCGTAAGAGTTCAGACCAACCTCTCGCTGCGATCACTTTCGACGCGCAACCAGTCCAGGAATGCTTCTGCTCCCTGAGGTATCTGGTGATCCGTAAAGACGACAAAGTAACCCGCATTTTCAACTCTGACTTCGGACAATCTGACAAGTGTTCCGTCGTCGAATTCAGGCGCGACAAGATCATCCCAAAGGGCGAGCCCCTGACCGTCGACAACTGCCTGAACGCGGCTGTTGGAATCCGGGATCGTGAGGCTGGACCGGCTGGGCGAGTAAGGAAGCCCAGCGGCTTTGTGCCAGGCGCGCCAACCCGCATCGCCAGAACTGTCCCCCAATAGCGGAAGTTGCCTGACCGCCTCGGCCAATCCAAGCTGCCTTACCTGCTCTGCGACTGCGCGGTTTGCGGTTGGGACAGCAGGTAAGGACAAAAGAAGCTCACTTTCATAGTCTCTCTAGCCGCCAATGCCCCAAAGTATGGCCATGTCCACTTTGACAGATCTCAACATTTCCACGGAGTTAATCGGTTCGATCCGCAAGCTGATACCGGGATTGGCCTCGAAGAAGCGGGTGAGTCTTGGTGATACCCAGCGTGACGAGAAATAGGTCAGCGCGCCAACGGTCACGGCACCTGTGGTCGGACCGCGCAGGTCTTCGATTTCACGGTCGATCTGGCTCAGGGCCGTTTGGGACACATGCCACAACCTGCGCCCTTCTTCTGTCAGTTCCAGTTTTGCGTGCGCGCGCTCGAACAGGCGAAAGCCGAGCTCAGTTTCAAGCTTGCCCACCTGGTAGCTGATCGACCCTTTCGACTGATGCACCTCCTCCGCCGCCCTGGTCATCGACAGATTGCGGGCAACGGCATCAAAGGTCTTGAGGGCATCATAGAAACGAAAGCGCATGGCTACTGTCTAATTTTTTCGAACGACTTGTGCAAATCATTAGATTTGCGCCAAGCGCAGGTGGTCAAATACCCTCTAACCGATGCGTGGTACCCATCTGTCCTTGTCGAAGATCACCCGCAGGCGTC
This sequence comes from Roseovarius sp., assembly GCA_965207105.1. Taxonomy (GTDB): domain Bacteria; phylum Pseudomonadota; class Alphaproteobacteria; order Rhodobacterales; family Rhodobacteraceae; genus Roseovarius. The sequence continues at coordinate 21,842 of CBDBLS010000026.1, forward strand.
TAACAACTCTGAACGGTGAATAATATGACAACCGACCTCTCGCACTATCGTTTCGTCGCCAAGGCTCTCCCCAATCAAGGGGCGCGCCCGCGCGAACTGGCACGCACCATGCCTGCCCATCCTTTGAGCTACATGGAGCTGCCGTATGATCCCGAATACACGCTCTACAATTCACGCCTGACACCAGAGAAGCTCGACACGGCCACGGATGACGAGATGTATTGGGCCGTGCGCACCAATGTCATTTTCCGTCATACCGGCGAGTTGCCGATCGAGATTAGCGGGCCGGACGCTGAAACCCTGTTGAATAAGGTGTTCACCCGGAGTGTCAGCAAGGTGAAACCGGGCCGGTGTTCGTATCAGTTTGCTTGCTATCACGATGGCGGCATGATCACAGACGGGGTGCTGCTGCGGCTTGCGGAAGACAGGTTCTGGATGGCGCAGGCCGACGGCGACCTGTTCAGTTGGTACAAGGCACATGCCGAGGGTCTGGACGTAAAAATCCACGACCCGAATGTCTGGGTCAGCCAGATCCAGGGGCCACGGTCGCTGGAGCTGCTGGCCGCGGTTCTGGACGGGCCAATGCCCGATCCCTTCCGCTATTTCGACTGCGCCGAGATTTCCATCGCGGGGCAGACCTGCTGGATCAGCCGCTCGGGCTTCACCAATGAACTGGGCTGGGAAGTCTACTTGCTGCCTGACACCGACATCCCGGCCATCGGCGACCGGATCGTGGAGTTTGGTGCGGCCTTCGATATCCTGCTGACCGGAACGCCGGTGTTCAGGGCGCGGCGGATCGAAGCCGGGTTGCTCAATGCCGGGTCGGATTTCGGGGCGGACACCACGCCGTTCGACGCAGGGCTTGGCGGTTTTGTCGAATTTGACGACCGTGACTTTGTTGGCCGTAAAGCGCTGGAGGCCGCCGAAAAATCCTGCCGCACGTGGGGCATGCGGGTAACCGGCGGTGTAGCACAGCTTGGACGTGTTATTACCATTGATGGCAAGAATGTCGGCCGGGTCTGCTCCTCGGGACATTCGCCCTATCAGGGCTGCGGTGTCTGCATCGTGCGCATGGACGACCCTGCGCGGGGTCCCGGAACGCAGGTCGATGTGCTCTGCGCTGATGGGTCCACCAAGAGCGGTGAGCTCTGCACCCTGCCGATGTATGACGCCGACCGCCTGATCCCGCCCGGCAAGTTGGTGGATATCCCGACCAAATGGGTCGCGGCGGAATGACAATGTATGATCTAACGCTCTCCACCTCGCACTTCCCGGCGCAGAATGATGCGGAAATTCGCGACATCACGGTTGGCGGGTTGTTGCGAGAGGTGGCTGCCACCTATCCGGATCCCGTCGCGATGGTGGATGTCGCGGACAATGGTGACTGCGGCCAGTCATGGACCTATGGCGAGCTGCTGGCGCAGGCCGAGAGCCTTGCGAATGCCCTCGTCACCCGGTTTGAGGCGGGTGAAAGGGTCGTCGTCTGGGCACCCAATATCCCTGAATGGATCTTCATGGAATATGCCTGCGGTCTGGCGGGGCTGGTTCTGGTTACGGCCAATCCGTCCTTTCAGGCCTCCGAGCTCAAATATGTGCTGGAGCAATCCGGAGCCGTCGGCCTGTTCATGGTTGATACCTTCCGAGGCAATCCGATGGCGGCAATTGCGCGCGAAGCGACGAGCGGCAACACGGCATTGCGCGAGGTCATCAATCTGGAAGATGAGGACACGCTTTACGCCCATGGGGAGCGGCCCACCATCCTGCCAGATGTCCAGCCGGATGATGCCGCGCAGATCCAGTACACCTCGGGGACAACCGGTTTCCCAAAAGGCGCGGTTCTCAGCCACAAGAACCTGGTGAACAACGCGCGGCTTTTTTGCGCGCGCAAGCAGGTTGGGCCGCATTCAGTCTGGGCCAACTTCATGCCGCTCTTTCACACGGCGGGCTGCGCGACGGGGGCCTTGGGCTGCCTCCAGGTCGCATGCAAGATGCTGTTGATCAAGCGGTTCGATGCGGATGTCTTTGCGCGATTGATCGAGGAACAAGGCGTTACAACCTGTTTCGCCGTTCCCACCATGCTGTTCAACTTGCTGGAATCGCTGGACCGGACCCCGCGCGACATGTCCTCGCTTGAGGTCATCACGACGGGTGGCGCGCCGGTGCCACCCGATCTGGTGCGGCGGGTCAAGGACCGTCTGGGCTGTCATCTGCTCAGCGCTTTCGGGCAGACGGAGCACAGCCCGATGATCTGCCTGAACCCTGTCGAGGCAACGCTGGAGCAGATCGTGGAGACGGCTGGCCAACCGCTGCCACAGACCGAAGTTTCAATCCGTTCCCCTGAAGACAACCGGGTGCTTCCAATCGGTGAGGTGGGCGAGATTTGCGCGCGGTCCTACGCCGTGATGATCGGCTATAACGACAACCCCGAAGCCACCGCCGCCGCCATCGATGAGAGCGGTTGGCTGCATACCGGTGATCTGGGAACGATGGATGCTCAAGGTTTCGTGCGGGTGACTGGCCGCGTGAAGGACATGATCATCCGCGGCGGTGAAAACCATTTCCCAGCCGAAATCGAAGCGGCTCTTGTCACCCACCCTGACGTGGCGCAGGTAGCCGTGGTCGGCCTGCCGGACGAGAAATGGGGAGAGGTGATCGTGGCATTCATCCTGTCCGACCAACCGCTGGACGTGGCCGATCTGCGCACCCACTGCCGGGCGCATCTTTCCGCACAGAAAACGCCATCGGTCTGGGTGCATGTGCCGGACTTCCCTTTGACGGGCTCTGGCAAGGTGCAGAAATTCGCCATTCGTGAGAAGTTCCTCGCAGGCAGTTACGGAGAGCTGCTTTAATGAGCGTACGCATTGAAAGGGACGGCCCTGTCTGGACTGTAATCCATTCCCGCCCCGAGGCACGAAACGCCATGGATCCAGAAAGCGCCGAGGCACTTTTTGAGGCGTTCCAGTCGTTTGACGCGGACGATACCGCCAGCGTTGCCGTGTTCTGGGGCGAAGGCGGTGCCTTTTGCGCCGGGTGGGATTTGAAGCATGCAGCCTCCCTTACCGGGGCCGAGGCGCTTGATCCGTTCGACTTTCCCGATGAGGGTGAGCCACCGATGGCGGCCATGGGACCCAGCCGGTTGGAGTTGTCCAAACCGGTGATCGCTGCCGTGGCGGGGCCTGCCGTGGCTGGTGGCATGGAGCTGGCACTGTGGTGCGATATCCGGGTGATGGAAGAGACCGCTTTTATGGGTGTCTATTGCCGCCGTTGGGGCATTCCGCTGATCGACGGTGGCACGGTGCGCCTGCCGCGCTTGGTGGGCGAAGGCCGTGCGATGGACCTGATCCTCACCGGTCGCCGTGTGGATGCAGAAGAGGCCCTGCGGATTGGGTTGTGCGAATACGTGGCACCCGAAGGCAACGCGCGAACCAAAGCCGAAGCCCTGGCCCATGAAATCGCCCGTTTCCCGCAAAGCTGCCTGCGCGCGGATCGCCGGTCCGTGCAGGCACAGAACGGGTTGCCGATGCGCGAGGCGCTGCGGCAGGAATGGCGCGGCAGCAAGGCCGAGGTCACCAAGGGCATCCAAGGTGCCACCCGCTTTGCCGGCGGCAAGGGGCGTGGGGGCGATTTCAGTAAAATCTGAGCTGGAGTGAGAGAAATGAAAGTTATTGTGTTCGGTGCCACGGGTAAGACCGGCGATCATTGCTGGCGCAAGGCGGTGGCGGCAAAGCACGACGTTACGGTTTTTGGTCGCTCGGTCGAGCGCCGCTACGCACATGAAAGTATCAACAAAAATCAAGGCGACGTGCTGGACGCCCAGGCTGTTTCCCAAGCGGTGGCCAGACAGGATGCTGTCTTGATCTGTCTTGGCCCGGTCGGGTTGAAAGACCGCGTCACCCTATCCACGGGCGCTAGGAATATTCGCGACGCGATGCTGAAGCATGGAGTCAAACGGCTGGTCTTTGTCTCGGCGGCAGGTGTCGGTGACAGTTGGACGCGGATACCTTGGTATTCGAAGGTCCTTTTCAGCACGATATTGAAGACCATTCTGGTGGAACATGCACGCGAAGAGGAAATCTTTGCCGAAGAGAGACTAGATTGGACCGCCGTGCGCGCCGCCGTGCTGACCGAAAAACCGGGTACTGGCCGGGTTCTGGCGTCCAACACAGCTACCACCAAAACCATTCCACGCGAGGACTTGGCTGGCTTTCTGGTCGACCAACTTGGCACGACCGACCATCTGAAACAGGCAATCTGCGTCACCTCTGATTTAAACGCGCGCCGATGACGAAAGGATCACCATCCATGCAAGACGCAACCAAACACTACATCAACGGCCAATGGGTCACCTCGATCGACGGGCGCGAAATGGCGGTTGAGAACCCGTCCACTGAAGAGAAGATCGCCACAATCACTTTGGGTGGCGTCGCAGATGCTGACGCGGCCGTCGCCGCAGCAAAGACCGCATTCCCGGCCTGGGCGGCAACAGACCCCTCGGAACGGATCGCCGCGCTGGAACGGTTGATGGAAATCTACAAGTCGCGGGCAGAGGATATGGCACAGGCCATCAGCGCCGAAATGGGGGCGCCTATCGCACTTGCCAAAACGGCACAGGTGGGTGCCGGGGCCGGGCATCTGAAGAATACTATCCGCGCTGCCAAGGCTTTTGCCTTTGAGCGCCCTTTGGGAGACCACGCGCCCGGCGACATGATCCTCTATGAATCGGTGGGCGTCTGCGCGTTGATCACCCCATGGAACTGGCCGATGAACCAGGTGATGCTCAAGGTCGCCCCGGCGCTGGCCGCAGGTTGCACGGTGGTTCTGAACCCCTCGGAACTCTCGCCACTCAGTGCCATTCTGCTGGCCGAAATGATCGATGAGGCAGGTTTCCCGCCCGGAGTGTTCAATCTTGTGAACGGTGATGGTGCCGGTGTTGGCGCACATCTCACGGCGCATCAGGATGTGGATATGGTCAGCTTCACCGGTTCGACCCGTGCAGGCGCGGCGATAACTAAGTCCGCTGCGGATACCGTTAAGCGCGTCAGTCTCGAACTCGGTGGAAAAGGGGCCAACATTATCTTTGCCGATGCCGATGAAAAGGCCGTCACGCGCGGCGTGCGCCACTGCTTCAACAACTCCGGACAGTCCTGCAACGCGCCAACCCGGATGCTCGTGGAACGCTCTATCTACGACCAGGCCATTGAAACCGCTCGTACGGTGGCCGAGAAAACAGAGGTCGGACCAGCGGACATCGAAGGTCGCCAGATCGGGCCGGTTGTGTCTGAAACTCAATTCAACAAGATCCAATACCTGATCAAGCGCGGCATCGACGAACACGCCAAGTTGATCGCGGGTGGCCTTGGCCGCCCTGACGGGCTGAAGCGGGGTCACTTCGTTCGCCCCACGATCTTTGCCGATGTCACGCCGGAAATGACGATCTGGAAGGAAGAAATCTTCGGACTGTCAATCGCAGAGTAAAATGGGTCCATGTCGCGGCGTAAAAATGGGCCACTTCGGTTGATGTTTTTGTGGCGCTTTTGCACGCGTGCTCGTCACAAAGCTGAAGCGTGCCAAAGCGCATGCTGGCCATAAGGCCAGCATTATTCTGACTGTGATTGCGGGCTGGTTATTTTCGGTTGTTGCGACTGTGTTTGAGCCGATAGCTTTCGCCATTCATCTCGAGGATGTGGACGTGATGGGTTAAACGATCGAGTAGCGCACCGGTCAGCCGCTCAGAGCCAAAGACTTCAGTCCATTCATCGAAGGGCAGGTTCGAGGTTATGATGATGGAGCCGCGTTCATAGCATTGGGATATGACCTCGAAGAGCAGCTCTGCGCCAGATTTGCTGAGCGGTACGAAGCCCAGTTCATCAATGATCAACAGGTTCTGGCTGGTCAGTTGCTTTTGAAGGCGCTGCAATCTCCGCTCATCTTGAGCCTCGATCAGATCATGGACTAATGCCGCAGCCGTTGTGAAGCGCACCTTCAGTCCTCTTTGACATGCAGCCAGCCCAAGTCCCAGGGCGATGTGTGTCTTGCCCGTGCCTGACGGGCCGAGCGCGATGATGTTCTCCCTGCGATTAACGTAATCGCATCGTGCCAGATCCATCGTCAGGGGCTTGTTCAAGCTTGGCATGATCTTGAAGTCAAAGCTATCCAAGCTCTTGGTGCTGGGGAACTTCGCCGCTTTGATGCGCCGTTCAATCATCCGGCGTTCGCGGTCGATCAATTCCATCTCACACAGCCGCGCCAGATAGTGGATGTGATCTTTGTTCTCTGCAGCACAGAGCTGCGCCTGTTTGGCATACTCGCCTTGGAACGTTGGCAGTCGCAGTTGTTTAAGATGATGCCGTAGAAGAATCCGAGGGGCTTCGGTCATGCCGCGGTCCTTCCCATCAAGCTCATGTAACTGGATGGGCGTGTTGTGCCGACATTGGCCTTGGGCAAGTATGGATAGAAGTCCAAATCCAATCGTGGTGGCCGCTTCTCAACCCGACACAGTACAAGGTGTTTTACGGCGTCATAGCCAATTGCACCCATATCTATTGCCTGCTGGATTGCGCCTTGCACAACATCCATTTCGAAGGTCTCCAAAAGGCGCAAGACTTGAACGTATTCTCGCTTGCCCGGCTTACCCATTCTGGCTTCAAGCAGTCGGTGCAGCGTGGCAAATACATCTGGCAAATGCCAACCCTGCAAAGGCGCGGCCTGATCCAGGGCACCCACCTTTTGTTCAAGCAGGGGCAAAAAGTGCAATGGGTCAAAGACCATATCCGCTGATGTGTAGGATCGTTTGTGCCGCGCAATAATCTCATTGCCGCAGCCGATGATAACCTCATGCACAAACCCACGCACATGAACATCGTGGTGCGCATAGGCTACTGGCACCGAGTAATCATTGCTGCGATAGCGCACCATTGAGATCGACGTTGCACGCGTGCTGACGTGATCGCAGGCTTCATATTCTGCGACGGGCAATCCCATCAGAGCATCCAAATCCGACATCAGGCGTGCGCCTATGGTTTGGGTGTGACCCCGCAACGTATCGTCCTGACGTGCTAAACACTTCTCTTCCAAATGTGCGTTCAGATCATCAAAGCTGTCATAGCGAGGTGCGGGAACCATGAAGTTGCGGCGGGTGTATCCAACCATGCCCTCAACGTTGCCTTTATCGTTCCCTCGCGCGGGTCTGCCAAACTTGTCATCAAACAAGTAATGCGACTGCAGTTCCGTAAACCGACGTGTGCGGATGCGCGTCTTATCCCCGAGTATCCGAGCCACGGCGATCTTGGTATTGTCGTAGAGAATGGATTGCGGAATGCCGCCAAAGAATGCAAAGGCGGACACATGGCCATCGCAAAACGCCTCGGTTGTCTCAGCTGGATATCCCTTCACAAACACCGCATCAGAATGTGGCAAGCTCATCACGAAGAAGTGGATCTTGCATTCCACGCCACCGATCACGCCCAGCGTCTCACCAAAATCAACCTGCGCATGGCCCGGCCGATGCGACAACGGCACAAACACCTCTTTGGTGCGCCGTTTTTGCTCGCGCACGTAATAGGTCACCGTGGTCAGGCTGCCGGCATATCCATGCTCATCGCGCAGCCGTTCAAAGATGCGCTTGGCCGTGTGTCGCTGCTTTTTGATCAGGGCTTTGTCTGTGCGCAGTATCTCATCGACCACACCAACATAACCATCAAGCGTTGGCCGCCGAGGCGCTTCCGACCGACGATACCCAGGCGGAAGTTCATGGCGCAGCATCTTCGCGATCGTCTTACGATCTTTGTTCTCTAATCTGTCAATGCGTGTTTCCTGAGTTTCCTGCTTTTGATGTCAGAGGTTGCCTTTGTTCTCTTCGAACTCTGAGGTTCATGATGGGGTTGGCTGGGTGTGGGTCGGCAATGTTGAAACCGCAATCATACCGTTGGTCTTGGCTGTTGCTACAGAATCGGCGCCGTGTCTCACGCCCTCCCTCGGGCATCGTCCCAGATGGGAACTTTGATTTAGGAATCCTCGTTGTCGCCTCGTAAGCCTTACGCGGACTGGAAGTCAGTTTTGTCTCGCATAATGGCATGAAGTATGATTGCCAGACGACGCGCCAGAGCCACTCGGGCCTTTCTCATCGTTGAGCGCGCACCGATTGCGAGGGCCCATGTCTTCAATTTGAGCGGAGCGGCATACCGCGTCAGCATCACATTGGCGGCCTCATAGAGAAGCGTTCTGACGCGCACGTCGCCCCGCTTTGAGATGCTGCCCGTGTAGTCGATTTCACCAGATTGATGCCGTCGCGGCACCAGTCCAAGATACGCCCCCACATCACGCGATTTCCTGAAACGCGACGGATCATCAATTGCTGCGGCAAAGGCCAATGCTGTGATCGGACCGACCCCTGGTACCGTCATAAGGCGCTGGCAGACTTCGGATTTGCGGGTCATCTTTTTGATGTCGCCATCAATGGCTGCAACCGCCGCGAGGATTGCTTCGCGTGCTGCGAACAGTCCGCAAATTGCGGCATGGAGGCCAGGCACTCCATCGCTAACTTTTAGCGCCGCGTTTTTGAATGCCGGAGACAAAGCTCGTGGCAGCCGCACGCCGAAGACGACGACCAGACCGCGGATCTGATTGTCGAGCGTCACACGCTGTCCGACCAGCTTCTTGCGGGCTGCGATCAGCGACCGGATTGCGTGCGCTGACAGTGATTTGACATGGGTCGGCTTGTAGAATCCCGTCCGCGCCAGGTGTGCCAAACCGCGGGCATCATTGCGGTCCGTCTTGTGGCCGGCCAGAGATTTAAGGGCCTGATATGCTTGCCTGCTCTCGATGCAAACAACCGGGACACCAAGCTCCGTCAGCCCATGGTAAAGCATTGGTGCCATCCGTCCCGTTTCAAATACAACTTTGGCACATGGTGGTCCAGAAGCGAGGAAGTCAGCGATCGCTTTTGGTGTTGAGCTCGCTTTTCCTTCACGAATAAGGGCCCCTTCACGATCCAGAATGCAGATATGCGTCTCTTCCATGGACACATCCAAACCAGCAAAATATTCCATTGGTCAGTCTCCTTTTCAATTGCATGTGCATCCAGAATAACAGGGGTAACTGAGTGCTGATCCTGATTACGCCATGTTGAAAAACCGCGCCGCTTCTCGGCCAGACATACCGTCCTTCAAACAAGCACGGCGCACACGACTATAAATATCCACAGAATACATCTCCCGCCCTCCGAATAAACGAAGGGCACAAACTGGCGGACTTTTACTCCGCTACAACTGCGATATGCAGCCGCTTCTGTTCTCTAATCTGTCAATGCGTGTTTCCTGAGTTTCCTGCTTTTGATGTCAGAGGTTGCCTTTGTTCTCTTCGAACTCTGAGGTTCATGATGGGGTTGGCTGGGTGTGGGTCGGCAATGTTGAAACCGCAATCATACCGTTGGTCTTGGCTGTTGCTACAGAATCGGCGCCGTGTCTCACGCCCTCCCTCGGGCATCGTCCCAGATGGGAACTTTGATTTAGGAATCCTCGTTGTCGCCTCGTAAGCCTTACGCGGACTGGAAGTCAGTTTTGTCTCGCATAATGGCATGAAGTATGATTGCCAGACGACGCGCCAGAGCCACTCGGGCCTTTCTCATCGTTGAGCGCGCACCGATTGCGAGGGCCCATGTCTTCAATTTGAGCGGAGCGGCATACCGCGTCAGCATCACATTGGCGGCCTCATAGAGAAGCGTTCTGACGCGCACGTCGCCCCGCTTTGAGATGCTGCCCGTGTAGTCGATTTCACCAGATTGATGCCGTCGCGGCACCAGTCCAAGATACGCCCCCACATCACGCGATTTCCTGAAACGCGACGGATCATCAATTGCTGCGGCAAAGGCCAATGCTGTGATCGGACCGACCCCTGGTACCGTCATAAGGCGCTGGCAGACTTCGGATTTGCGGGTCATCTTTTTGATGTCGCCATCAATGGCTGCAACCGCCGCGAGGATTGCTTCGCGTGCTGCGAACAGTCCGCAAATTGCGGCATGGAGGCCAGGCACTCCATCGCTAACTTTTAGCGCCGCGTTTTTGAATGCCGGAGACAAAGCTCGTGGCAGCCGCACGCCGAAGACGACGACCAGACCGCGGATCTGATTGTCGAGCGTCACACGCTGTCCGACCAGCTTCTTGCGGGCTGCGATCAGCGACCGGATTGCGTGCGCTGACAGTGATTTGACATGGGTCGGCTTGTAGAATCCCGTCCGCGCCAGGTGTGCCAAACCGCGGGCATCATTGCGGTCCGTCTTGTGGCCGGCCAGAGATTTAAGGGCCTGATATGCTTGCCTGCTCTCGATGCAAACAACCGGGACACCAAGCTCCGTCAGCCCATGGTAAAGCATTGGTGCCATCCGTCCCGTTTCAAATACAACTTTGGCACATGGTGGTCCAGAAGCGAGGAAGTCAGCGATCGCTTTTGGTGTTGAGCTCGCTTTTCCTTCACGAATAAGGGCCCCTTCACGATCCAGAATGCAGATATGCGTCTCTTCCATGGACACATCCAAACCAGCAAAATATTCCATTGGTCAGTCTCCTTTTCAATTGCATGTGCATCCAGAATAACAGGGGTAACTGAGTGCTGATCCTGATTACGCCATGTTGAAAAACCGCGCCGCTTCTCGGCCAGACATACCGTCCTTCAAACAAGCACGGCGCACACGACTATAAATATCCACAGAATACATCTCCCGCCCTCCGAATAAACGAAGGGCACAAACTGGCGGACTTTTACTCCGCTACAACTGCGATATGCAGCCGCTTCTGTGGCCCAATATTGCTCCGCGTTTTACATCGGACCGGTGCTGTGTATCTCGCCCATCGATTCCGAAGAGGAGGCGATCGCCTTGGCGAATGACACGCCCTATGGCCTGACTAACTATGTCCAGACCTCTGACAAGTCCCGCGCCCGCCGAGTGGCGCGGCGGCTGCGGTCTGGTATGGTCGAGATGAATGGCAAGCCCGGCGGGGCCGGGTCTCCATTCGGCGGTATGAAGCAATCTGGCAATGGCCGTGAAGGCGGGGTCTGGGGGTTGGAAGAGTTCCTCGAGGTCAAGGCCGTCAGCGATTGGGGATAAGTATGGCAAAGGTTCTGCACGGGCAAATGACGGGAAAGTCCCGCGGCCTGTGAATTGGCGATCGGACACACGCTGCAATGTGCATCAACGACCGGTCCTTTCGCCGCAATGCGGAGCGATCCATAATGCGGTTGCAGCATATTTCTTGCTACGAGCGCGCGTAGCGCGAAAATCGAATTCACGGAGCGGGCTCACAGTTCGGTTTCGCCGCCATAAGCATGAACCTCAGCTTGTGATTTCCGAACGACTGCACGTCTTGCAACAAGGCGCAAAATCAAAGGTTTGGCCTGATCTACCTATGGCCGGTTCCGCAACGCCTGAGCTTCCGCATCTGATGCACTGGCATTGGGCTGCTTTGAGCCCACACCGGTAGTGCCTGTTTCTCGTTGCGCACGCTCGCAGCACAACTTTCGCCGCGGCGGTGCAAAGCTTCCTATTGCCAAGTAGCGGGCGAAAGCCGTCGTTCATGTATAGCGCAGTTGATGCCCCTTGGTTAAGCGTTCAACCGTGTATATCCCGGTAGATTTTAAGCTGCCATTCGATGCAGTCGGTTTCAGAAATCGAGGCCGGTACAATCATGGAAAGCGCACCAACGACAGCATTGAGGTTCCTATCGTACCCGACCGGGAGGTGATTTGCCTTCCACGCCCCAGTATCGGCATGCACATTTGATCTTCGCTTTAGCGCATGACAAATGGATCGGGAATGGAGTCATCAGATGTGCGTAGCCAGACTGTTTTGATCTTGGTGTAGTCCGACATGGCCTGTGCCCCTGCTTCGCGGCCATGCCCCGAAAGTCCATGGCCACCGACTGGGGCGATCGGGCTTACCGCGCGGTAGGTATTGACCCAGACCACCCCAGCCCGAATGCCTTTGATCATCCGGTGCGCGCGGGTCAGATTTTGCGTGAAGACGCCTGACGCCAATCCAAAATCGGTGTCATTGGCGATTTCAAGTGCTTCTGCCTCAGTATCAAAGCCAAGCACAGACAACACGGGTGCAAAGAATTCATTTGTCACGCACGGGGCCTTGGGCACGTCAGAGCAATCCAGAATGGTTGGCGGAAAATAGAATCCTTCGCGTTCAAGGGCTTTACCGCCAGTCACCAGTTTGGCACCTGCCTCTATCGAGGCGGCAATCAGATTTTCGGTATGATCGCGCTGTTTTAACGTGCAAAGAGGCCCAACTTCGGTGGCCATTTCATTGGGGATGCCGATCTGGATCGCACCCGCTTTTTCGACCAACCGTTTAAGAAATATGTCTTTAATCTGATTACTGATAATCAATCGTGATCCGGCCACGCAACTTTGACCTGTTGCGGCAAATATCCCGGATATCTGAGCGTTTACAACACTTTCGATATCAATATCTTCGAAAACGACGAACGGGGATTTCCCACCAAGTTCCAAGGATGTGCTTGCCAGGTTTTCCGCCGAGTTGCGTACAATGTGTCGGGCGGTATCCGGCCCGCCAGTAAAGGCGACATGGGCAACTTTGGGATGCGATGTCAGAACTGACCCGCAGCTGGCGCCATATCCGGTCAGAATATTGACTACGCCCGGTGGGAACCCAGCCTCATCAACCAGTTTGGCAAAAGCCAGCGTCGGAGCAGGCGCCTCTTCGGAAGCTTTCAAGACAACTGTACACCCTGCGGCAAGGGCTGGAGCCAGTTTCATTGCCGCCAGGAAAAGTTGCGAGTTCCATGGAACAATCGCAGCAACAACCCCAACCGGTTCGCGGCGAAGCCACACTTCCATATCAGGCTTGTCAATCGGTAGGTGAGATCCCTCAACCTTGTCCGCAATACCTGAAAAATACCGGTAATACTCAGCGACATAGGCGATTTGCGCTGATGTTTCACGGATAATCTTTCCGGTGTCACGGGTTTCAAGGGTCGCAAGGTCCTGTGCGTCTCGTTCCACCAGATCAGCTAGCTTTAAAAGCTGCTTGCCGCGCTGCGTCGGTGTCAATCCGGCCCAAGACTGGGTATTAAACGCACGTTCTGCGGCGTCTACAGCCATATTTACATCTGTTTCGCGAGCTTCCGGCATCAAGGCCCATGCTTGCCCGGTTGCTGGATCTGTGCTTTCGAAGCGGGCGCTGCCATCACTGAATTCACCGTTTATATACTGCTGAAAGTGCTGCATTTTTTATCCTATTCAATTCAACCTGGGTTCACGGACTCATTGTCTGTCTGTCTGTCTGTCTGTCTGGGTTGAGTTGCCTGATTTCTCCGGTCTCTCGGTCGCCAAAATAGATTCCGAAGTTTCCTACATGGCTTTCTTCGCAAAAGCGCGTCAACATACCGCGCAGGACAAGATCGGAAACGCTTTCTAATCTCTGGCTGTCCAGCTCTAGGAATGTGCCAATTTTAGGCTGGCCATCTGAGGCATGACACAGGAAACAAATGTTATGGTTGCCCGTAGCCGGGTCCTCATAGACCGAATAGATGAATCCTGGCGCGGTATTCAGGCCTGCATTGTTTGTCAGTGCTTCTAGACAGGTACTTGCGCCCTGTTTATCGACCAAGGCTTGTGGGATCATCAGATCACCTGAGTCATCTTCGAGCATCAGAACTTTACCGTGGTTCTCGATTAATGCGCTGACGATGACACGGCTGTCGGGGCGCTCAAGCAATGCGGCTTCCAGTGATGGAGTGAAGTACGCCCCGCGCGCATATCCCAATCCAGGAGTTTGTGTGGCTTCAAAGCCTTTCACCCGGCCAATCAGGATGGCGTGATCACCAGCCTGCGTAATTTTGTGCATGTCGCAGTCAAACCAGGCGGAGACATCTGCAAGGATCGGCGACCCATTGGGGCCGGGTTGCCAGTTTACTGTTGCAAAACGATCATCCGATGGGCGGGCAAAGGTGTTTGAAATATCTTTCTGATCTTCCGAAAGAATGTTAACCGCAAAGCTCTGTGCTGATGTCATCGTCTCGTAATTGCTGGATGAATTGGCAAGGCAAACCAGTACTAGTGGTGGGTCCAGCGAAACACTGGTAAAGGAATTGGCGGTAAACCCAACCGGCTGCCCCGAACTGTCACGGCATGTCACAATCGTCACCCCAGTCATAAAGGTTCCGAAGGCATCGCGCAGACTGCGAAGATCCATATCCATCAATACATCCCCTCAGGATCTGTTTCACGTCTAAGCCAACGGGCCAACTGTGCGTTTACCTCTTGCGGATCTGTCAGGCTTACCATGTGCCGATGACCTTTGATCACAATCGCTTCGGCATTGGGGGCCGCATCAGCAATCGCCTGAGACATGTCTGGAGTGGAATTTGGATCGCCATCTGCTGTCAGAGCAAGCACGGGGCACTGAACCTCTGTCCAACTACTGGCATAGGTCCGATCCCCGGTTGCGAAAGCCTGATAGGTCGTTGCATAGCTTCGTATATCCATGTCGGATAGCCAGCTCAGCACCCGTTGTGCGATCTTCTGGTCATCAGGAGTGTTACGAAACCAGCGTTTAACCGGTGCCTCGTAATCTATATGCCCGCCCGCGATGGCCACTGCACGGGCCTCAACTGCGCGACGGGCCTCGGCCGTGCGGTTGTGAACGCAATTGAGCAACGCCACCCGGCGCACATTCTGCGGATGAGATATGGTATAACCACTGCTGATCAGCGCCCCCATGGAATGCCCGGCAAGATTGACCGGGCCAAGATCTAGCGCTGACAATACCTCATGCAACCATACAACAAATTCCTCAAGTGCAGCCCCATCCGGCAAAGGGTCACTGCCGCCATGGCCCGGTAGATCAATGGCAATCACCCTGTGGGTTTTCTGAAACGCTTCGGTTTGTGGCCCCCATGCCGCTATTTGCATACCTACGCCATGTAGCAAAACGAGGGCCTCCCCCTGACCTGCATCTGCCACGTGAACTGCGCCGTAAGGTTCAGACAGCTGCAGGGTTGTCGAGGTCATGGCCCATTTCCTTTAGATCCTGATACCGATCACCGATCCGGTGATGAGGACGACCGCCAATAGAAGCCCCAAGTGCAATGACGATTTCATTAGGGCCCGGAGCATCCGCAACCGACAACTGCATGGTCAGGTAATGGCTGCGCCTTCCGCCATCGTTCTTGTCCATCAGCGGGATTTGTAATGGCGCATTGGCCGGGCCGCGCGTGTTGGCAAAAGCAAGATAGGATTTTGCCCCGACGGCCTCACGATAGAAATTGCCAAAACGCAATGTGTGAATCAGAGCTGAGGCATGTTCAACCTCACCATTGACGCCAACAATCGCGGATTTCCCATAGCCTTCGACCTTATCGCCGCCGCCAGTTGCATCCACAATCATCTTGGTTAGCATTGATCCAAGGTCCGGCGCACAATCTTGGATCGCGGGTTGTAAATCTTCGACAAAGCCTTGCCCTGCCCAAGGGTTTTTAATGACTGCAACAGCAGCAAACATCTTTAACGGAACTGGCGCAGATTTGCCGCCTTCGATTAAGGTAGTTTCTTCAAACAAAAGAGTTTTACGGACTTCAGCGGGCATAAATCACCTGTGGTTTCGAGTTTGGTTTATTTTGTTTTGTGGTTGAGGTTGATTACAACACTTTGGCAAGAAAGGACTTTAGGCGCGGATCCTTTGGACTACCAAAAAATTCAGTCGGTGCAGCCTCTTCGACAAGATGCCCGTCGGCCATGAACATTACCCGATCTGCGACTTCACGCGCGAAACCCATTTCATGGGTGACAACCAGCATAGTGATGCCGGTATGGGCCAGCTCCCGCATTACATCCAGCACTTCACTGACCATTTCAGGGTCTAGGGCAGAGGTTGGTTCATCAAACAGCAATATGCGAGGTTCCATCGCCAAAGCGCGGGCGATCGCGACCCGTTGTTGCTGACCCCCAGATAGCTGGCTGGCATATTTATCGATTTGATCTTTAATACCGACACGTTCAAGTAACTTTTCAGCACGTTCATCCGCCTGATCACGAGAAAGACCACGGGCCTTGACCGGGGCGATGGTAACATTCTGGCGAATGGTCAAGTGTGGGAAAAGATTAAAGTTCTGGAAAACAAACCCAACCTCGCGTCGTATTTCCGCAAGTTCCTTTCTGGTTCCTGGGAAATGAAAGCCGTCGATTGTGATCTGACCAGAAGATACACTTTCAAGCCCATTCAACGTGCGCAGTATCGTGGATTTCCCGGAACCAGAGGCGCCAACAATCACGACAACCTCGCCCTGCTTTATGTCGAAATCCACGCCCTTGAGCACCTCGAACGCGCCGAAGTTCTTGCGAACGTCCCGGCATGAGATAATAGGATCAGCGTTATTTATGCTTTCAGTGTTGGTCATCTCCATACCTTCTTTATCGCTGCCGCTGCGCCAATTTGCGTTCATATCGCTGTGCCAGCATGCTTAACGGGAAGATGAGAGCGAAGTATATCAACCCGATAGCGGTGAACATTTCAAAGTATTTGAAGCTTTTCGCGCTGATCGTGCTGGCTTGATAGACCAATTCCGTGACGCCTATCGCAGATAACAGGCCTGACACTTTCACCAGATCGGTCAGAAATGCGATGAATGCCGGGATCATAAGCCGAACCATTTGTGGCAAGATGATACTCAACCACATCCAGATGGCGGGAATGCCCAAGGCTCGTGCCGCTTCAAACTGTCCGCGCGGAATAGATTGGATGCCTGCGCGAAAAATTTCAGCCAGAAATGCTCCGGAATACAAAGACAGCGCCAGGATACCGGTTTCGACCGAGTCCAGGCGCAACCCAAAAACCAGAGGGAAACACGCATAGATCCAGAATATCGTGACAATTTCCGGCAGGGTGCGGAACAGGTCAATATAGATGCGGGCCAAGGCAGATAGCGGTCCACGTTGCATTAGTTTGCCAAAACATGCCGCAAGACCGACTACGATGCCTATAGCCAAGGACACCACACACACCAGTACGGTGTACTTTAAGCCTGTCAGCAGCAATACAATTGTTTCGGTATCAAGGGACAGGAATTTCATCAGTTGGCCTTCGTGAGCTTTTCAAGCTTGTAGGTCGCTTGACTGAAGGCATACCCAAAAACAAAGTAGATCAGCGCCGCGATTGTCAGGGTTTCTATTGGCCTGAAAGTTGCGTCGGCTATGCGATTGGCAGTCGACATCAACTCACCCACGGACAAAAGCGACAGGATCGCGCTGGTTTTGAAGAATCCGATCGCGATATTTGCAAGCGGAGGGATCATCACCTTCAACGCTTGCGGCAAGATAATGCTAATCCAAGTTGATGATAATGGCAGACCCAGAGCATAGGCCGCTTCGCGCTGCCCGTTGGGCACGGCCTGAATCCCAGCACGTGAAATATCGGTCAGATAGGCGCTTGCCTGCAAAGTCATTGCAATCAGACCACTGACAAGCGCCGAGGTGGAAAATCCTGTGACAATCGGCAGTGCGAAATGAACCCAAAACAATTGCACGACAAGCGGAGTGTTCCGCCAAACCTCGACATAAGCTATTACGATCCATCTGACTGGTCGAACGCGCGTTTGAAGCAAGATCGCCAGCACTACACCGATCGCAAGACCAAAAATTACAGCCAGCCCCGACAGCATCAGAGTGATCCCGGTGGCGCGCAAGAACGCATATCGATACGGCCAAAGCGCCCCGAAATCCAGAGTATCGAGGAATTGCCAGTTTACGGATGAAAGGACAATCCCGATCACGGCCAAGCCGACCGCCCAGGTCAGAACCCTCGAAAACGCCGATTGATTTTCCGGGCGTTCAAAGATGTAGGACGTGTCCGACATTCCGTATCCTCCGAGCCGCATACCGGGCAGTGAGATAACCAGCGGCCTTGCCAAAAATTTCCCGGCAAGGCCTGAGGGGAAATGATCGACTTATTGGTTTTGCTTGAACCACTTGTCAAAGATTGCGTCCAACTTCCCGGTTTGCTCCAGACCAGAAATCCAGATGTTCAGGTATTGCTGAAGATGATACTCACCCTGTGGCAGCATGAATGCAAAGGGTGTCGGATTTATCGGATCTTCGCCAACAGCGCGGACCGGTACGTTCGGGTTCTGAATGATGAATCCGGTTGGACCGGCGGTCGAGGCAAAAATCGCATCAACACGCTGGTTCGCAACTTCCAGCATCAATGTCGACATCGTGTCAGTCACGACGGATTTCACCTCAGCATTCTTAAAGAACGTCGCCGCGGTTTGCTCTTCCAGCGTCCCCGACCACACGCCGATCAGCTTTCCATCCTGATCAAGATCCGCATATGTGCTTGCGTCAGAAGCTGTGTTTACGAAGGCGGTGACGGTATCGCTACCCACAGAGCCGGTATAGAGAACCTGCTCTGCACGGGCCGGGGTGATATAGGTTGCCGCAACTGAAATGTCGCATTTGTCAGTGAGAATGCTTTGCACAACCGTTGCCCAGGTGGCATCGACATGAACCAGTTCAACCCCCATCGTTTCCGCCAGGTTTTCCGCCAGATCAACACCGGTGCCCTGCCATGTGTTGCTTTCAGGGTCTTTGAAGTTGTACGGAATATAGTCGGCATGACACACGCGAAGCTGGCCTGACTCCTTAATGCTGGCCAGCTTATCATCAGCAGCAAAAGCCGGAGATGCGAGCGCAAAGGCCGCAGCATAGAGCAGTGAACCGGTGCTAAATTTCATTTGAGTACCTCCTTTATGACGCCGTTTCACGGCGGGCATTCGTTTCGAATGTTTGGCAAACTGTTAAACCCGAAGCTCGGCGTCAGCCCAAGTAACAGGTAAAAATCTGTTGACCGGCTCACTATAGCAACGTTTGCTATGAAACTCTCCTCATTATTGAGGAGGCAATGGGCATTTTTTGGTGTAATCGGAGGATAATTCTATTGTGGTGGGCAAAGCGCAAGGAGGCGTTCTGAGTGACCAAGCTAATACCAGCGGCCTTAATGTCTGACTCACTTTTGTGATTTCAAATTTACTGCATTTCTGAATCAATGGCCTCCAGAAGCAAGGAGGTGCTCATGGGTGGGGCAGTCAAGATTACGCGCACAGATATGTCCGCGCAAGATTTGCGTTGTGCTGCAAAGCGAACCAGGGATGGTCGTGTTGTCCGTCGAATACTCGCCATAGCGCTGGTGCTTGACGATGTGGACCGCGCAACAGCGGCCCGTAGCAGCGGTATGGATCGCCAAACTCTCGGAGACTGGGTGCATCGCTACAATGCAGAGGGCCTTGGTGGGCTTTCTGATCGGTGTGGCAAGGGTGCAAAACCACGCCTGTCCCTGGAGCAACAGGCGCTGTTTGTGGCTTGGGTTGAGGCTGGGCCTGACCCGGCAAAAGATGGCGTAGTGCGGTGGCGCTGTGCCGATTTGCAGGTCCGCGTTGAAGAAGAATTCGACGTAAAGCTACATGAACGTACGATTGGCAAGTATCCAGCCAGGCATGGTTTTCGTCGCCTTTCTGTGCGCCCGGAGCATCCCAAAACTGATCCCGCTGCACAGCAGGCTTTTAAAAAAACTTTGCCAGCCTCATAGCCGATACCCTGCCAAAACATGCAAAGGGGAAGCCGCTTGAGGTATGGTTCCAGGATGAAGCCCGCGTCGGGCAGCAAGGAACCCTCACCCGCAAATGGGCCAGGCGTGGAACCCGCCCGCGCGCACCACGTGATACGCGCTGCAAATGGAGCTGTATCTTCGGCGCAGCCTGTCCTGCCTGTGGCACGGCGGCTGGGCTGATCCTGCCTTACGTCAACGCCGAAGCAATGGGGCTGCATCTCGATGAGATCGCAAAGACAATCGCACCCGGCGCACATGCCTTGCTCATCATCGACGGGGCTGGTTGGCACGGAGCAAAATGCTTGCAGGTGCCAGATAATACTACACTCGTAAAACTGCCCCCATACTCACCGGAATTGAACCCAATGGAAAACGTTTGGGCCTATCTGCGGTCCAACAAACCCGCTGTCTCTGTCTTCGACACATATGAAGAAATCCTCGAAAAATGCGCCCGGGCCTGGAACTTCTTTGCGAACGACCCTGAACGCATAACTTCAATCACAGATCGAGAATGGATAAAGGTCAATTAATTGGGCCGTTGGTATAACAGGTAAACTAGCGCAGCTGCATTCGCTTCTCGCGGCGGTCAACAGCAACGATGACCTGATTGATGTGCTCAGACATGTCGTTGCCAGCATTTGCCAGCATTCCGACTGGACCATGAGCTCGGTGATGCGCCTTGATCCTCATTCCCAATTGTCGCACCTCATCTGCGAAAACAACCCGCTGCGTGCCGCCCAGGACTCGCTCAGCGACCGTTGGCCGCTGGATACAAGCCCGGTCACCGCCGTCGCACAACGCGGAGCGCCTCTGGTTATTCCCGACGCGCAACAGGCAAGGGATTTTCCGCAATATCAACAGGATGCACACCTGTGGGGGTATCGGACGGTTGTTATCCTGCCGTTAAGTTGCCGGTATGACGGTCAGCAAGCGATGGTTCTGTCCGTTCAATCCGTTGATCAAACAAACGTAGACGAACTGGAACTTAATTTCCTTTCAGCATTTTCACAAATTGCCTCTGCGGCGATTGAGCGGGCGCAAAGCCTACAGAAAGAACGTGATCTGGCCCGGCGACTGTCCGCAGCCGCGCAGGCGCGCGCAGATCTTGTGTCGCTCATTCTGTCGGACGCAAGCCCGGGTGAGGTGGCGTCCGAAATCTCATCACTGTTGAAAAGCCCGTTGATATTCTATGATCAATCACAGGCTTCGCCGATTTTGGCCACAGATGGAGGACGGACCAAAGAGCTAAGCAGCGCCCAGTCCGTCGTCATTGCCACACAGTTCAGAGGCATAGACCCGAGTGGCGCGCCTGAACAATTTTCAATGCATTTACCCGAAATTGAAGCCGGGGCGTTTCAATCCGCAACGGCTTATCCCTTGCGTGTGGGATCGTTGTTTGCGGGCGCTTTGATCATCGGCTCAGAGGATGGCGCAAATCTGGATGTTATCGATGAGCTGAACCTTCAGGAGGCAAAATTTGTGTCCGCAATTTTGTTGATGAAATCACTCACCAAGTTCCAGGCGGTCCATGAAACCGCTTCGGATCTGCTCCTGACAATATTTGATGGGAACTGGCGCAACCGCGAGGCCCTGATTGCGCGTGGGCAAGCGCTTGGGATGGATCTATCATCTCCGCAGGTTTTCTTTGGTATTCAGGGGTTTGCAGATACTGACATCGGCAAACACGCTGAACATCAGGCCTTGTCACGCACGTGCAAGCGCCTGGGGATTTCTGCGCCGATCATTCGGGATGGCGAAATTTATTTGATAATGGCCAGACTCTCGAACACAACCCGACCGTCGACCGATCTGTGGGCCAATCAATTGCTGACAACAATGAAACCACTTTGGGGAAAATATGCGGGGGTGGTCATAAGCCGCGTGTGCGAAACGCTCGAAGATCACGCCAATGCACGAAGAGAAATTGATGAGGCACTAAAGCTGTCACAGACTTTTCAGCGGTTCGGTTTGATTCGCGTGACAGATTTTGGCAGCTACGGCGTGCTGCTAACTGCTTCGGGTCACACCCGGATTGAGGCCTTCATCGAGCGCATACTCAACCCGCTTGCCGCATATGATGAACAAAAAAGGGCAGAAGCCCTTCGGACAATAAAGTGCTACATAGATAATGGGTGCAAGTTTCAGCCCAGTGCCGAGCAACTTGGCGTGCATGTGACCACGCTCAGGTACCGCATTGAACGTATTCAGGATATTTTTGACATAGATTTTTCGGATGCGGATACACGCTTTGATTTTGATCTGGCCCTGCGGCTCAGGCAATTTGCCTCTTATCCTGCAAATAGTGAAACTGATGCGGTGAAATCCTCGGATTAGAGGAAGAAATACATTGATCTAGGCTCAATTAGCATTGATTATGCGTGGCGTATTACAGGCAGGATGCCTGCTGCTGCGGCAAGTATCGCGCGCGGCGTTTGGTGGCTCGGAAGGACGGCAAGGTGGAACCACCGAAGGTAGCTGTCCAGGTATTTGGTTGCGATACCCCGATGGCGGCGCAGAAAGGTCTTTAACCGCTCATGCCGACTGTTCACGGTTTGAATGTGCAATTCACCACGGACACGTTCTCCGGCGGTCCGGTTGAGACTTTCATGGCTGACGCCCATTTCTGCGGCGCAGGGCGGGTACCCGGTGCAGCCATCGGTCACCAGGAGAGCGTCCCCATCAAGACGTGGCTGCAGAACCGTTTTGAGATGTTCGGCTGTCACCGCAGGCAAGACAGCACTGATGGTGGTGCCTGATCGGTCGACTGCAACGAGGACCGGAACCTGCTCCTTCGACAATCCGCGTTTTGAGGCCTTTCCCCCGCGTTTGCGGGCTTTTCGAGAGAGATTACGCTCCCCTTTCCGGCTGTGCAGAAAGAACGTCTCGTCGGCTTCGACGATCCCGCACAGCTTGACCGCACCGACCGTTACAGCCTGAAGAAAGCGATGACGCCAACGAAAAGCTGTGGTGTCGGCCACCATACAACGCTCAGCGGACGCCTTTACCGTTTCGCCGTCGCGCAGGGAAGCTGCAAACTCTGCCCACCTGTCCTTGTGGCGCAAGCGGGCAAGCGGCGTCCCGGTCAGCGCGTTGAAGGTTTTGCGACAGCTTTTGCAAAAGAACCTCGTCAGGCCACTTGCATGGCCTCTGATGATCGCACCGCCCGAAGCGCAGTGCGGACAGATACGCCCCTCGCGAACAGTCGCCTCAAGGAGATCGATCACGCTTTCCAGCGACGAAACCCCGGCAACGAGCCGTCCGGTTTCAGCCCGTTGTTTCGATGAAAGGTTGTCGATCTCGTTAAGCCACACCAAAAAAGCCTGATGATCCATGTGCCGCACCCATAATTTTGTTCATGGTGTGTTCTATCACAGGTCGCCACGCATAATCAATGCTAATTGAGCCTTGATCTAACTGGCGTATTCAGAGTGTTCGCAATAGGTGAATTCCGAGGTCGGCCAAAGGTGCTGCTTCGATCACATGCCAGGAGTGTATTATGAAATTTTCGATCGTGCTTTACATGGAAAGGCACTCTCCTCAGCAGGACATGCGTGAAGTTCGCAATAATCTGTTGGAGTTGGTCAAAATGGCCGATCAGGGTGGTTTTGAAGTCATCTGGACAGCTGAGCATCATGCGATTGAATTTACCATTTCTCCCAATCCACTTCTTATGCTGGCCCATTGGGCCGATGTGGTGAAGAATGCCCGCTTGGGAACTGCCATCATCAGCGCACCATATTGGCATCCGTTGCGGTTAGCAGGCGAGGCTGCCATGGTAGATCTTTTGACTGATGGACGCCTTGAGCTTGGATTGGCACGAGGTGCCTATCAACGCGAATTTGATCGCATGTTGGGCGGAATCGATCAACGTGAAGGTGTCGCATATCTCAAGGAAATGATTCCAGCGTTGAAGGATCTCTGGAAAGGGGATTACGAACATAACGGGGAATTCTGGTCGTTCCCATCTGCGACCTCTGTTCCAAAGCCCTTGCAATCTCCGCATCCGCCGCTTTGGATAGCAGCTCGGGATGAAGGAACATTCGATTATGCCCTGAAAAATGGGTGCAACATTATGTCCACGCCCCTGAACAGTCCGGTGGAGGAGGTTTTCAATCTATCCCGTAAGTTTCACGAGGCCTGCGTCAATAACCCTAATGTTCCAAAACCGCGTTTTATGATGCTACGCCGGACCTGCGTTTACGACAGGCCAGAACAGGCCAGCCTTCCCGTGGAGGCCAGTGTCGCCTATAGTCGCGCCTTTGCGACACTGTTCAGGAATGCCGGGGGCGTCACGAATGGATTTGCAGAACTTGCTCCGATGGAAGCGATTGCTGATCGAGAAGATCTTAAACCAGATGCGTTACAAAAAAACCTGATGTTCGGAACGCCAGACGAAGTTGTGGAAAAACTCAAATTGTATGAACAGGCCGGAGTCGATCAGTTCTGCTTTGGTGCCGACGGGGCAACTTTTGGAATGCCGTTCGAGTTCACTCGCCGCTCGCTTGAGTTGTTCATTGAAAAGGTAATGCCACACTTCAAATGATCTGCAATAGCATTCGCCGCGCCTGCACACGTCCACATTGTCCGTGTCTCGATTTTCGAATCCTACCGCAACGAGTTGATGGTTTGAAATTTGCCGGAATTGACGCCATTGGAGGTCCGGTTCGGTGAAACCCGCTGAATCACAGAAAAGATGCTACCGCAAGTGCGAGGAAAATGCTGCATGAGCAATAGCGGCGTCAGCAAAAGACGGCTCTGTCCCGCGACTCGTTCCTTGCCTGAAGAAGTCTCGCTGCGCCTGGCACGAATGGCAGCTCTTCTCGCTGCATTGTCGTACTAAAGATGATGCTTGCGCGGCAAAATCTGTGCTGCGAGCGCGCGCAGCGAGAAAATCAAATTCACAGGATGGGCTCTCTTCCGCTGTTATACCGGAGCTACGCCAAAACCCGAAACTTCTCATGAGTTATGACGCGAAAATTGTCTGAGACTTGGCTTCGGAATGTTTTCCACTCGTTTGGTATGGTTACGCGGAAGAACTTCAGGATTGCATTCGCAAACTGTTTTTGGGTTGGGTAATGATGATTGTGCGTCACGAACTGGTGCATGACAGCCCATAATCGTTCAATGGGGTTCAGGTGCGGGCAGTATGGCGGCAACTGGATAAGGTGGATGCGGCAATCTGGCCTTGCGAGAAACGCCCTGACATCCGGCCCTTTGTGATAGGGCGCGTTGTCCCAGATGACGTGGATTAATCGCTTGTCGGGGTTGCGCGTTTCAATCTTGGCTAGAAGCTGCGTGGCACTGACACCGTCGACGGTGGTTGGCTCGACAAAGGGCGCGTCGAAGGTTTCAAGGTTGAGCCCGCCATGGATATTCACACGGCCTCGCCCAGCAGTGGTCGGGACTGCGGGGTTTGAGCCTGCCTTCACCCAGCCATATGCAGGCTTTGTCTGATATTCTGGGTGGACGGCATCAGCGAAATAAACGGCTTCATCAGCGCCAAGCTCGGTCATCAACCGCTCGTACATCGTAATGAAGCTGGCCTGTTTCTCGACAGATACACCCCGTGGCAGGGCCTTGGGTTTGCGATACTCAAACCCGAGCCGGGCAAGAAGCTTGATGCAGCCAGAATGCGAGTAGCGCAGGCCAAATTCTGTTGAAATATGGGCTCTTATCTCAACTGTCGAACGGCAGAAGCGACCGTTCAGCCAATCGCATAATGCAGCCTCTTGATCTGGGGCCATACGAGATTGACCCCCTTTCCAGCCATCGGCGGCAAGCGCGTCCCAGCCGCTTTCACGGTAGGTTTTGTGCCAGCCACGAATGGTGTCGTCGTCCAAATATAGAAATTCCGCGATTACTTGACAGGACTTCCCGTCATCCAGCAAAAGGAGCGCATTTGCACGCCGTGCAATCCCATGATCTTCGCGTTGACTGCGCACACAGGACTCAAGCTCAAGGCGCTCCGTGGGAGAAAGAAAGTTGGGACGGATCATGCGGCTAGCTGAATCGTTCTACGGTCAGACGTCAACCCGTCAAAAGTCGGGTGCTCGAGGACTCTGTGTATAGCTACAATCTGTACCAATGACTGCTATCGCGTGCTGCATGGTCCGTAAAAGAAGCCCGGAGAGCTATTGCTGGGGCTTTGCATCAGTCAGTGAACGTGTGAAAGTCGTTGTCATGGCGAATGCCGCACCTGTGTCTTTACCAAAGTGTTTCAATCAGGCCGAACCACTGAGCGACAATCTCAGGTTCATAGCTGTAGACGTCGAGACTGCCGGATACGATATTGCGAGCATCTGTCAAATTGGCCTCGCTTTTGTTGGATTTGACAGCTCAATCGCAACTTATAGTGCCTATATTGATCCCGGCACTCCCTTTGCTACAGGCAATACGCGATTGCATGGCATTGATGCTGCAACTGTCAAAAGCGCCCCCAAATTTGCAGGAGTATTGCCAAGCCTGCGTCCGGTTCTTGAGGCATACCCGCTTATTCAGCACAGCCGATATGTAAAACGCGGAGCAATATTGGGCCACAGAAGCGGCTGCATATCGCAGTTGTAGCGGAGTAAAAGTCCGCCAGTTTGTGCCCTTCGTTTATTCGGAGGGCGGGAGATGTATTCTGTGGATATTTATAGTCGTGTGCGCCGTGCTTGTTTGAAGGACGGTATGTCTGGCCGAGAAGCGGCGCGGTTTTTCAACATGGCGTAATCAGGATCAGCACTCAGTTACCCCTGTTATTCTGGATGCACATGCAATTGAAAAGGAGACTGACCAATGGAATATTTTGCTGGTTTGGATGTGTCCATGGAAGAGACGCATATCTGCATTCTGGATCGTGAAGGGGCCCTTATTCGTGAAGGAAAAGCGAGCTCAACACCAAAAGCGATCGCTGACTTCCTCGCTTCTGGACCACCATGTGCCAAAGTTGTATTTGAAACGGGACGGATGGCACCAATGCTTTACCATGGGCTGACGGAGCTTGGTGTCCCGGTTGTTTGCATCGAGAGCAGGCAAGCATATCAGGCCCTTAAATCTCTGGCCGGCCACAAGACGGACCGCAATGATGCCCGCGGTTTGGCACACCTGGCGCGGACGGGATTCTACAAGCCGACCCATGTCAAATCACTGTCAGCGCACGCAATCCGGTCGCTGATCGCAGCCCGCAAGAAGCTGGTCGGACAGCGTGTGACGCTCGACAATCAGATCCGCGGTCTGGTCGTCGTCTTCGGCGTGCGGCTGCCACGAGCTTTGTCTCCGGCATTCAAAAACGCGGCGCTAAAAGTTAGCGATGGAGTGCCTGGCCTCCATGCCGCAATTTGCGGACTGTTCGCAGCACGCGAAGCAATCCTCGCGGCGGTTGCAGCCATTGATGGCGACATCAAAAAGATGACCCGCAAATCCGAAGTCTGCCAGCGCCTTATGACGGTACCAGGGGTCGGTCCGATCACAGCATTGGCCTTTGCCGCAGCAATTGATGATCCGTCGCGTTTCAGGAAATCGCGTGATGTGGGGGCGTATCTTGGACTGGTGCCGCGACGGCATCAATCTGGTGAAATCGACTACACGGGCAGCATCTCAAAGCGGGGCGACGTGCGCGTCAGAACGCTTCTCTATGAGGCCGCCAATGTGATGCTGACGCGGTATGCCGCTCCGCTCAAATTGAAGACATGGGCCCTCGCAATCGGTGCGCGCTCAACGATGAGAAAGGCCCGAGTGGCTCTGGCGCGTCGTCTGGCAATCATACTTCATGCCATTATGCGAGACAAAACTGACTTCCAGTCCGCGTAAGGCTTACGAGGCGACAACGAGGATTCCTAAATCAAAGTTCCCATCTGGGACGATGCCCGAGGGAGGGCGTGAGACACGGCGCCGATTCTGTAGCAACAGCCAAGACCAACGGTATGATTGCGGTTTCAACATTGCCGACCCACACCCAGCCAACCCCATCATGAACCTCAGAGTTCGAAGAGAACAAAGGCAACCTCTGACATCAAAAGCAGGAAACTCAGGAAACACGCATTGACAGATTAGAGAACAAAGATCGTAAGACGATCGCGAAGATGCTGCGCCATGAACTTCCGCCTGGGTATCGTCGGTCGGAAGCGCCTCGGCGGCCAACGCTTGATGGTTATGTTGGTGTGGTCGATGAGATACTGCGCACAGACAAAGCCCTGATCAAAAAGCAGCGACACACGGCCAAGCGCATCTTTGAACGGCTGCGCGATGAGCATGGATATGCCGGCAGCCTGACCACGGTGACCTATTACGTGCGCGAGCAAAAACGGCGCACCAAAGAGGTGTTTGTGCCGTTGTCGCATCGGCCGGGCCATGCGCAGGTTGATTTTGGTGAGACGCTGGGCGTGATCGGTGGCGTGGAATGCAAGATCCACTTCTTCGTGATGAGCTTGCCACATTCTGATGCGGTGTTTGTGAAGGGATATCCAGCTGAGACAACCGAGGCGTTTTGCGATGGCCATGTGTCCGCCTTTGCATTCTTTGGCGGCATTCCGCAATCCATTCTCTACGACAATACCAAGATCGCCGTGGCTCGGATACTCGGGGATAAGACGCGCATCCGCACACGTCGGTTTACGGAACTGCAGTCGCATTACTTGTTTGATGACAAGTTTGGCAGACCCGCGCGAGGGAACGATAAAGGCAACGTTGAGGGCATGGTTGGATACACCCGCCGCAACTTCATGGTTCCCGCACCTCGCTATGACAGCTTTGATGATCTGAACGCACATTTGGAAGAGAAGTGTTTAGCACGTCAGGACGATACGTTGCGGGGTCACACCCAAACCATAGGCGCACGCCTGATGTCGGATTTGGATGCTCTGATGGGATTGCCCGTCGCAGAATATGAAGCCTGCGATCACGTCAGCACGCGTGCAACGTCGATCTCAATGGTGCGCTATCGCAGCAATGATTACTCGGTGCCAGTAGCCTATGCGCACCACGATGTTCATGTGCGTGGGTTTGTGCATGAGGTTATCATCGGCTGCGGCAATGAGATTATTGCGCGGCACAAACGATCCTACACATCAGCGGATATGGTCTTTGACCCATTGCACTTTTTGCCCCTGCTTGAACAAAAGGTGGGTGCCCTGGATCAGGCCGCGCCTTTGCAGGGTTGGCATTTGCCAGATGTATTTGCCACGCTGCACCGACTGCTTGAAGCCAGAATGGGTAAGCCGGGCAAGCGAGAATACGTTCAAGTCTTGCGCCTTTTGGAGACCTTCGAAATGGATGTTGTGCAAGGCGCAATCCAGCAGGCAATAGATATGGGTGCAATTGGCTATGACGCCGTAAAACACCTTGTACTGTGTCGGGTTGAGAAGCGGCCACCACGATTGGATTTGGACTTCTATCCATACTTGCCCAAGGCCAATGTCGGCACAACACGCCCATCCAGTTACATGAGCTTGATGGGAAGGACCGCGGCATGACCGAAGCCCCTCGGATTCTTCTACGGCATCATCTTAAACAACTGCGACTGCCAACGTTCCAAGGCGAGTATGCCAAACAGGCGCAGCTCTGTGCTGCAGAGAACAAAGATCACATCCACTATCTGGCGCGGCTGTGTGAGATGGAATTGATCGACCGCGAACGCCGGATGATTGAACGGCGCATCAAAGCGGCGAAGTTCCCCAGCACCAAGAGCTTGGATAGCTTTGACTTCAAGATCATGCCAAGCTTGAACAAGCCCCTGACGATGGATCTGGCACGATGCGATTACGTTAATCGCAGGGAGAACATCATCGCGCTCGGCCCGTCAGGCACGGGCAAGACACACATCGCCCTGGGACTTGGGCTGGCTGCATGTCAAAGAGGACTGAAGGTGCGCTTCACAACGGCTGCGGCATTAGTCCATGATCTGATCGAGGCTCAAGATGAGCGGAGATTGCAGCGCCTTCAAAAGCAACTGACCAGCCAGAACCTGTTGATCATTGATGAACTGGGCTTCGTACCGCTCAGCAAATCTGGCGCAGAGCTGCTCTTCGAGGTCATATCCCAATGCTATGAACGCGGCTCCATCATCATAACCTCGAACCTGCCCTTCGATGAATGGACTGAAGTCTTTGGCTCTGAGCGGCTGACCGGTGCGCTACTCGATCGTTTAACCCATCACGTCCACATCCTCGAGATGAATGGCGAAAGCTATCGGCTCAAACACAGTCGCAACAACCGAAAATAACCAGCCCGCAATCACAGTCAGAATAATGCTGGCCTTATGGCCAGCATGCGCTTTGGCACGCTTCAGCTTTGTGACGAGCACGCGTGCAAAAGCGCCACAAAAACATCAACCGAAGTGGCCCATTTTTACGCCGCGACATGGACCCATTTTACTCTGCGATTGACATTTTCACCAGTGACGCGCACCGGATCAACGCCCGGCGCGTAAAGCCGCAGGCCATCAACCCGCAGGTGCCGCTGAACCGAGCCAACCAGGTTGTCTATATCCGTCTCACCACCTTGCTTGATAGTATCAAGGATTGCCGCCCTGATCGCTTGCTCCCGGGAGGTGCGCTCGAAGAATGGCGCGAAAAACGCCGCGTCTTGCCGGTTATCTGAAAACACAAGCAGGTTGCGGCCACCCATTGGTGCGTCGTTCCCGTCATCCGGTTTTGGCAAGGATTCCAGAAGCGCCTGTGATGCGACAGCTGCCAATGCTTCGTCACCGGGGCGAACTGTCGTTACCGGTTCCTGGAATCGAGCAGAATACCGATTGCACGAAACGCAGCGCATTAGATACCGGCTGCCATCGTCAGCATCCTCTTTCAACTCTACGTTTTCCAGTGTTACCCCCAACGGGTCACCTTCATCCAAGTAGTCGCCAGTACCCGGATCAAACGTCAAGGTTTGCGCATTCGCCAGTTCCTCTTCGTCAACCTCCTCTTCGGCAGCCACACCGCCAGAGATAAGGCGGAGCAGATGCCGAGCGCCGCCATTTTTAACCGGAGAGAAGCCCACCGAGCCTTTCCAGGCTTCGATATACGGCTCACCGCAGTTTCGGCACACAAAAAGTTCAAACGACGGCTTGTCATTCGAATCCGTCTCACGACCGACAACAACCTCATCTATCTGCTCTGGCCTGGACTGGGCAAGGGACACGCCCACCCGATCCGGGGCACGCGAAATCAGATGATACCTTGCTGGCAGCAACGGAACCACCGTCGCGTCTTCGCTTACGGCCAGCACTCCAACGGAAATCAATCCAGCCAGAGCATCAGGCGCGGCGTTGCCTGCATCCGGAAAAACCTCTCGTGCCAATTGCCCAAAAGGAACCGCGCCACGGTGCAGCCGATTGGCAATAGTTGAAATTTCTTTGAACTGACCCAGCAGGTCAACCAACCCATCGCCAACACTTGTTTCAAGTGGCAGTCGAAGCGCGGGCACATCGTGCATTTCTGTGTCGAAGTTCCAATCTTCAGCATGGTATTCGCGGCCTTGTTGCTCCGCTGTTTTAACATCAGCAGCAAGTGTCCCTGCACGCGCCCAGTCGGTGGCCGTCAATCCGCTCGACTGCGGCGTTGCCGACAACTTGGGATGCCGTTTATACTTTGATGTGATGACGGAATTTTCACCTTTAAACGGCTCGCCAAACAATCGTTCCGCAAAATCCGCCAGATCTGCCTTGCGGTCTTCATTCAATGACGCAGATGTTCCTATGCACCGCAACGTGTTGTCAGGCACTCCAAGGTTGGCTTTTAGGCGCCTCAAAAGAAAAGCTATTTCAATAGCTTGCGCCCCGGCATACGAGTGAATTTCATCTAAAACGATGAACTTCAAATCTGCATTGAACAGAAGTGCGCGATTTGTCGGCAGCAACAAGATGTGTTCCAACATCGCATAGTTCGTTATCAGAATGTGTGGCGGCTTGTGGCGCATTTCTTCACGCGACAGAAGCCATTCATCAGGAATCTCCGCATCATCCCCAAAAGCGTCTATGAATGTCGGCGTTGACCGAAGATGCGTCTTTTCTTCTGCGCGGGAAGATGACGATTTTACCTGGCCCGTATACCGGCCCAAGGTAACTCCGGGGTTGCCAAGGTCCCGGAACAGCAATTGGGCAATCCGGTGATGTTGATCGTTTGCCAATGCGTTCAGCGGATAGATAAGAATAGCCCTTACACCTGGCTGGTCCAGATTTCCAGCTTCCAAAATCTTATTCACCATCGGGAATAGAAAGCTTTCGGTCTTACCCGAGCCAGTTCCCGTCGCGACCAGGAAATTTTCATCGCGCAGCAGAGCTTTCTCCTGATGGGCATGCAACGGTCGTTGCCACATACCATTGGCGGTCGCTTGAAGGTGCCGCCATGCTTCTTTTAGCAATCCGTCGCCATGCAGTTGCTGCAGACTCCGCGCTTTCTCAAAATCCGGCAGAGTTTCTACATATGGGCCTTTAACAAAATCCAAGGCGGCGATGCTCTTTCGTAACCCCTTCGCCAGGAAAGGTGCCCGTGTGTCATTGATTGGCGACGAAGTTGCGACAAATCGAGCGAGAGTGTCGTTTAGCTTCCCGCGAAATTCATTGGGGTCAAGGTTTGACATCTCAGATCTCCTCTTGACGGTTGGCAGTCCAAAGAGTTTTGAAGTATGCAAACACCTCAACCTCTGCCCGCAGCATTAGTGTCAATGCACGCCCGACATCGGCACGCTCAAATCCCGTGCGGAACACAACATCTTGCACAAATTTTTCGGCGCGTTTTGTCGCGCAAGCGCGTGCAAAACTCTCGATTACGCCGGCTATCCGTGTAATCCGGTCATCGCCTCCTCCATCTTTGTCAAAAGTACGGAGCAATGCGTCCGCTTCACGCCATGGCCCAATAATAGCTGCTGCAACCGTTGAGATCGAATTATTCCCCAAAAGGACACGCAAATCGGTGTTCCTCATCCTGAAACGAGCGGACCGCAAGGCATTGGACAGGGCATCAGCACCCACTTGCGCAGGAATTTCAACATCGTGCTGCAAGCGCGACAACCAATTCAACAAAGGGTCGCGACCTTCCGGGTCGGGCGTGTTTGTCCAGGACCCTAACTGAGGAAGCTTTCCCAGATGCGCCAAGCCGCTTTCACCTGGCAAGTCGCTCAATGCACTGGATGGGGCCTCGAAAATCCACGGCGCAACTCCCACGAGATCATGCCGGGGAGTTGCATCCATCGAGCCCAAGACTGCGAGAACCGGCTTAATTCGGCCAACCAGTTTCCCCGTGCCCATCTCTCCGACGACATTGGAAAACGCCGCTCCAACCGAGTTATTCATCTGCGCTTCTGTTGCAAAATGACAAGGCTTACCGGTCATCATCGCCAGATGCGAAAGACTCAAGTTGGCAATGATTGGGTCTGTGGGTCCCAGCCCAACCGCAAGCCGATACCCTGAAGCGTCAATCACGGGAGCAAACAGTCGTGAACCAACACTTCTCGTATGAATCTCCGCTCTTGTTGGGTTAAGGAACCCCGCCTTCTCAAAGGTTACGGAAACTTCGCCACTGGTCTCACAAAGGCCGCAGATGATGTAATCCGGCATACCTCCATCCACCGGCAGACGCCCGATGCCAATTTCTCCTTCGGTGGTGGTGCCATCTGCCGAGACGCTGATGATCTTGACCGCATCTACAGGTTTCGCAGGCTTGAACCGCAAGACCCATTCCTGATCGTTTTCCTGAGTAGATACCTCGACCGGATCATCAACCTTGCGGAGACGCGCAAAAACCGTGACAGTCCCGTCCTCTCGTTTTAATGCAATCCGATCATCCGCACCGGGTGTAGTTGCCAGTTCGCTTGCATTGATCTCGTAAGAACCAGCGCCGCGAAACGGACGCTTCACAATCGTCCCCAATGCGAGCAGGTCGCAATTTTTGTCCCCGCTCTTGATGCGGAAAGTATCGTGTCGATTTTCATTCCCCAAGGTCACGGTTTTGCCGCGAGGAATGCGAACGGTTTCTGCTTTGTTGACCAAGTTGTGCAACACGGTTTCTGCACGTGTGAGGATCTTGAACTCCCGGGTTTCGGTTTTTGTCGCCAGACCAAGCACCGGGCTTGCTCCGTCCACCCGAAGATCCATCCACAACTCTCCTCCCTCAGGGCGAAGGCCTCGGCTGTGGCTGGATGAAAAATTTGACGGAAGAGGCAAACGGGTGATCTCACCGCCGGAATAGGCAAATGCGGGCCACAGCCAAGCAGCGACAGTAATTTCTGAGCGCGCATCAAGATCGCCAGCGGCGCCAGGTGCCAACACCTCAAACGTAGCCTTGTTGGGAGCGACGTCCCGATGAAACCCAAGGTCAGCAAACGGGATAGAAAAGTCCCCTCCGATGTCTGCTGAAAACGTTGTAAACTTAATCTCGTCCCCAAGCCGCGCCCGAAGAATACGTTGCTTGCCGCCAACATCAGGATCCATCCGACCGACCAAACACCCCGCCGAAGAATATAGGGCGCGCGAGTCACTGCGGCAAACAACTTGGCCTTCAATCCAGATCGCATTTTCAGAAGGATACTCCGTCACCAGCGAGTGTCCGTTTGCAAAATCAATGGACTCTCCCGCTTCAATCCATGCAACTTGAAAACGGTCGTCGGCCGCAGGTATTGCCTCTCCAAATGAGGCGCATTCAAAGTTCGCCGCAGCCAAAACAACCAAATTCACACAAGCAACAGTCATACTGGTGTCAGATAGTGTCCCGCGTTTGATCAGCTTTCCGTCGTCAGCTGCAAAAACAAAAGGCTCAATTAGCATTGATTATGCGTGGCGTATTACAGGCAGGATGCCTGCTGCTGCGGCAAGTATCGCGCGCGGCGTTTGGTGGCTCGGAAGGACGGCAAGGTGGAACCACCGAAGGTAGCTGTCCAGGTATTTGGTTGCGATACCCCGATGGCGGCGCAGAAAGGTCTTTAACCGCTCATGCCGACTGTTCACGGTTTGAATGTGCAATTCACCACGGACACGTTCTCCGGCGGTCCGGTTGAGACTTTCATGGCTGACGCCCATTTCTGCGGCGCAGGGCGGGTACCCGGTGCAGCCATCGGTCACCAGGAGAGCGTCCCCATCAAGACGTGGCTGCAGAACCGTTTTGAGATGTTCGGCTGTCACCGCAGGCAAGACAGCACTGATGGTGGTGCCTGATCGGTCGACTGCAACGAGGACCGGAACCTGCTCCTTCGACAATCCGCGTTTTGAGGCCTTTCCCCCGCGTTTGCGGGCTTTTCGAGAGAGATTACGCTCCCCTTTCCGGCTGCGCGGAAAGAACGTCTCGTCGGCTTCGACGATCCCGCACAGCTTGACCGCACCGACCGTTACAGCCTGAAGAAAGCGATGACGCCAACGAAAAGCTGTGGTGTCGGCCACCATACAACGCCCGTCGGACGCCTTTACCGTTTCGCCGTCGCGCAGGGAAGCTGCAAACTCTGCCCACCTGTCCTTGTGGCGCAAGCGGGCAAGCGGCGTCCCGGTCAGCGCGTTGAAGGTTTTGCGACAGCTTTTGCAAAAGAACCTCGTCAGGCCACTTGCATGGCCTCTGATGATCGCACCGCCCGAAGCGCAGTGCGGACAGATACGCCCCTCGCGAACAGTCGCCTCAAGGAGATCGATCACGCTTTCCAGCGACGAAACCCCGGCAACGAGCCGTCCGGTTTCAGCCCGTTGTTTCGATGAAAGGTTGTCGATCTCGTTAAGCCACACCAAAAAAGCCTGATGATCCATGTGCCGCACCCATAATTTTGTTCATGGTGTGTTCTATCACAGGTCGCCACGCATAATAAATGCTAATTGAGCCAAACAAAAACTTCGTCGTCTTCAGGCGCAAATTGCACATTGGTTGTCGACCCTCCACACGTCCAGCGGAGTGATGTATCCCATGGTGCATCGAATGTTGTTTGAGCCCCACTGGGCAACTGTTGAGAAAAACTACCAATCGCAACGGTTTGGATCTTGCCTGACTTTTCGGTCTGCAAACCAAGACGATCTGCCACCCAACAAACGACCGGCGGACCAACCAAATCCTTGCGAGTGCGACCATAGCTCCGCGCGGCTCTATCATAGGCCGCAAACATCTCTTCTTCATTGGGAGAGATCGGCTTACCACCCTGCCGCCATGCCTCGAACCGACGAGACATGTAAGCCGACACATCAAAGTTCACCGCCTTCTGCAAGCGAGCCTGACCTGGTGCATGCCAACCCACTGCTTTCCGCTGCCAGGTTCGCGAAGCGGCGGTATCCTCGACCGCTGGCACCCCATTGGACAATGCCATATGGACAAAAGCTTCGGCGATGACTTTGTACATCTTCTTCACAGGCCCAACTGCCCCAAAGAACACGTCTGTCGGATCAGAGCCCACAACTGGCAAACCAATTCCTCGACCTGCCCGTTTGAAAACAGTCTTCAAACTGTCTCTCCGCCAATTTTCCGATAACCCTTGCTGCAAAAAGGCGGAAATAGGATGGTAGACGTGCCGTGACCCTCCGTCATAGGACTCTGAAAGCCCCTTTAGCGTCCCCCAGCAGGCAATGGTCGGGCACACCTTGAACAAGGTAGCAATTGGAAAATCGCGCACAATCTGTGTCGCCCTTTCCTCATCTTCAAGCAAAATTGGAGCATCAACAATAAAGGGGGTCGAGTTTGCGCCCGTCCAGGCATCCACGAAACGTAGCTCAAGCTGCTTGATCTCGTCGCCATCATATTTCATGACAATTCAACGCTCCCCTTTGCGCTTTGATAGCGTCCGTAATCTGCTGTAAATTCACGGCTTAAGATTTTGTGTCGGCCATCGCGGCGGCTCCGATCAGGTTTGGCGATATCAACAACGTCAACCACAGGAGATGTGACGATGGTCGATTACGAGATTAAACTTCCAGAGGAGCTTTTGTCGAGCCTGATGAGCGAGAGCACGGACTTTGCGCAAGGCTCAATTAGCATTGATTATGCGTGGCGTATTACAGGCAGGATGCCTGCTGCTGCGGCAAGTATCGCGCGCGGCGTTTGGTGGCTCGGAAGGACGGCAAGGTGGAACCACCGAAGGTAGCTGTCCAGGTATTTGGTTGCGATACCCCGATGGCGGCGCAGAAAGGTCTTTAACCGCTCATGCCGACTGTTCACGGTTTGAATGTGCAATTCACCACGGACACGTTCTCCGGCGGTCCGGTTGAGACTTTCATGGCTGACGCCCATTTCTGCGGCGCAGGGCGGGTACCCGGTGCAGCCATCGGTCACCAGGAGAGCGTCCCCATCAAGACGTGGCTGCAGAACCGTTTTGAGATGTTCGGCTGTCACCGCAGGCAAGACAGCACTGATGGTGGTGCCTGATCGGTCGACTGCAACGAGGACCGGAACCTGCTCCTTCGACAATCCGCGTTTTGAGGCCTTTCCCCCGCGTTTGCGGGCTTTTCGAGAGAGATTACGCTCCCCTTTCCGGCTGTGCAGAAAGAACGTCTCGTCGGCTTCGACGATCCCGCACAGCTTGACCGCACCGACCGTTACAGCCTGAAGAAAGCGATGACGCCAACGAAAAGCTGTGGTGTCGGCCACCATACAACGCTCAGCGGACGCCTTTACCGTTTCGCCGTCGCGCAGGGAAGCTGCAAACTCTGCCCACCTGTCCTTGTGGCGCAAGCGGGCAAGCGGCGTCCCGGTCAGCGCGTTGAAGGTTTTGCGACAGCTTTTGCAAAAGAACCTCGTCAGGCCACTTGCATGGCCTCTGATGATCGCACCGCCCGAAGCGCAGTGCGGACAGATACGCCCCTCGCGAACAGTCGCCTCAAGGAGATCGATCACGCTTTCCAGCGACGAAACCCCGGCAACGAGCCGTCCGGTTTCAGCCCGTTGTTTCGATGAAAGGTTGTCGATCTCGTTAAGCCACACCAAAAAAGCCTGATGATCCATGTGCCGCACCCATAATTTTGTTCATGGTGTGTTCTATCACAGGTCGCCACGCATAATAAATGCTAATTGAGCCTTGCGCAATTGTTGGGCTCGGTTTTGAACACATTAGTTTCCAGCGACTGGTCCATCAGCGCACCGCAGACGTGAACGCCTTGCGGGCCCTGCTGTACGGGCATGGCCACGTGTTTTCTGCGGGACTCTACGCCGCCCTGATCGCATGACGGCGCTTGTGGAGGACGGGAATTCAGACTTGCCCTCGCTGATCCGGGAGGAGTGCGAGGACCTGCCGGCGCAGATTACGGGGAATACGGCGCGTATCACCGAAGGGAGCAGGAAACCCACGGCGCTGGCCGCACAGTTAGGCCACTCGGCCAGACAGGACACGCCGACTTTAGACCATGCCGGGTGTCGGGCCGATGACGGCCCTGGCAGTGGAAGCGTTCGGGCCTGACATGGCGCAGTTCAGGACAGGGCGCGACCTTGCTGCCTGGTCGAGCCCTGTGCCCGGGCAGCGCACAATTACGGAGGGCAGCTGGTTGTCACGCATGCTGTGGCGCAAGCCCGGGGTGCTGGTCGCAATCGCGCTGGCCAACAAGATGGCCCGCCGGATCCGGCGATGCTGGCGAGGAACAAGGATTATAGGGATCCGGCGCTCACAGTCGCGGCATGAACCTCATGCCGGACCGCTGGCGACGATGCCGGGGGAGTGCAGGAAGACGACGACCTGAATGGGCAAAACGATCAACCGGATCAGGAATGGGAAAACCGGTTGAGGTCTGCGATCTGCGATCTCGATTTCCGGATCTGAACCTGATCCGTTGATCTCGCCATGAACCTGCTCAGCGGAGTGAACCCATTTGTATGTACCGGCTGCTGTTCGCAAGAGATCAATTGCACGTCTTCAGGAAGTCGCTCATATGTATCCGGCCTTCAGATCGGCTTGTTGATTGCCGTGGCCCTGTTGGGAGTGCGCACGCGCCGCTGTCTCATTATTACCGAGATCAATGATGACCAAATGGGCTCTCAGACTTTGGGTGCGTCTTAATTCCGTTCCATGCATTTGAGGTTTACGAACATCGTGGTGACTGCGATTTGCCTGGATCGCGGTCGCTATCTCTCTTTCCTTCCAATCAAAGTCCTTGCCGGAGCTCAGGACACTCCATGCAATCCGGGCCAGTTTGTTCGCCAGTGCGACTCCAAGTTTGTTGTGCGGCATGCGCGTTGAGGCTGCCTCTAACCAAGGGCCAAAGCTGAACTTGTGCCAGTTCCTGGGTCGCATCATGATGACCTGCGCAGCCTGCACGAAGAGCATGCGTAAATACCGATTGCCGCGTTTTGTTATGCCGCCCAAAATGGTGCGGCCGCCAGTGCTGTATTGTTTTGGCAGCAACCCAAGCCATGCAGCAAAATCGCGCCTGCGGTCATAAGCCTCGCCCTTGCCTATGGCGGCGACCATTGCTGTCGAGATCAGCGGGCCAATGCCTGGAATGGTCATGAGGCGCTGGCACCCCGGCTCAGTTTCACTGACCTCTTTGATTTCTGACGTGGTCATCTCGATCCGTTTATCCAGCCAGATCCAGTCTTGCTGAAGCCCCAAGATCAATCTTCGCATACGCAGGGACATCTCGGCGCTGCGGTTATCTAGAATAGCCTCAAGGGAGTTGCGCAGGGCTGCGACACTGCGCCGGACGGTGATGCCTTGTTCGATGCCGGACGGTGATGCCTTGTTCGATCAGAAAGGCTCGGATTTGGTTCATGGCTGCCGTTCGTCGCGACACAAGCCGTGATCGGACACGATGTAAAGCCTGCAGATCCAGTTGCTCTTGTGTCTTCTCGGAAACCGTCTTGAGGTTGGGGCGCAACGCAGCCTCTGCGATCGCTTCGGCATCATTGTAATCGTTCTTCTGCCCCTTGTTGAAAGGCTTCACGTAAATCGCGGGAATGATCCGAGGTTCAAACCCCAATCCACGCAATGTCCGACTTACAAAGTGTGCGCTCAAGCAGGCTTCCATGCCGACAATACAGCGTGGCAATTGTTCAAAGGTCGCCACCAGTGCCAGCCGTTTGATCTTCTTGCGTAGAACAAGCTGGCCATCATGATCAAAGCCAACCAAGTGAAAGACATCTTTGCCAATGTCGACTCCGACCGACATCAGTTCATCAAAATCGTTCTTCGCCATGCTACTTCTCCTAAATGCAGGTGAAACTAGACTCAGCCCAACCTGCTGGGTGAAGCAACCGGTACATCCCATTATTCCCCAGGTGGCGCCCCGGTTGGGGCGAACGTAGCCAATCCTGACGCGTCGGCCCACCGTTTTCGTCCCCGAACGATGCCCGGGTACACCGGAACGCCTCCTTCCGGGACAATCCGGCGGGCATGATACGTCGCGCTGCCTTGCGGGGTCCGTTTTTCAGCGCGACGGACAGACCTGCCGAGCCGGTTTCGTTCGTTGCGGGACAGTTTCAGCGTCATGCATATGTCGGCGGGGATCGAAGGCGGCGGATCGCAGCGGGGATGGCACGCGCCATTTGGCCAGTGACGGCGACCCCGGCCAGCCGGAAGGTGATGGTGCGGCCGTGGCGCACGACGCGGGCGTGGCGCAAGGCGCGGGCACCGGTCCTGATGAGCCTGGGCTGAAGGCCGGTCAGCGACCGGTTTGCCATGGCCCCGGGCAGATCGATGCAGCGCGGGAATGTCGCAAGGTTGCAGGCCAGCGCGTGCAGGTGCAGCCGCACCCCGTTATGGTGGAACCGCCTGCAGGGCAGCCGCGTCCGGCGCAAGGCGTGGTTTCCCTCCCTGAGGTGCTGCCCGGCGGTGCCGCGCCGGTTGCGGAACCGTACCACCCCGTCGGGCTCCATCGCCACGCCGGTGACGATAAAGCCGACCGATCCTGGCGATGACGCGGCGGGGCGTGTCCCGTGATGCGGCCTGATACAGGAAATCCTCGTAAAGGCGCCTGACTTTCGTTGGCGACGGGCGTTCCACGGGTCGGGCCATCCGATGCGCGATTTTTTCGCGCAGCACGGCGTTGAAGGGCAGGCGGATGGCATGGAAACAGCCCGCCTCTTCCGGCCGCGCATGGATCGCGGGGACCGCCCAGGCAGCGTCGGCGCGGAAGAACCGCTTGAGGTCACGCCTTGCATACCGGGCAATCACCGGGTCCGGACCCTCCTTCCGGCCATCGGCCCTGTGGACAGTGCCATGCCGCAGGGCACAGCGTTCCGGCATACCGAGTTGGCTGAACAGGAAGTTCGGGTGATGGCAGGTGCAGTCGAATGCCCGTTCCAGGCAGCGCCTTCCGGCTCGCCGTGGGTCGGGCTGACGGAACTGTCCATGTCCGGCACGACGGACTCCAGCCCGTTTCGGTCATGGAAGCGGTCGATCCATTGGCCGTTCAGATTGGCAACGCAGCCCGGTTTTCGGGCATGGCCAGCGTATCGGTCTCCAGCCGCCCCGTCTGCGGGACCGGGGCTGCCTGCGCATCGACCGCGCGCCCATGGGTTCGGCGCATGACGGGATCGTGGGCGAGACGGCCAGCGGGTATTGCCATGTGTGGACGGTTCCTGTTTTGCAAGGTTTTTTTTGACGCCGTGATCATAGCGGGTTGCGGTCATGTGTCCGGCCTGTTTTTGCGGCAATAAGGCCGCTGGCCCTGATGAAGTCCGCGTGCCAGTTCCCTATCAAGTTGCCGGACTACTTGTATCCTGGCAATACCTCGGGGTGTTCTGACTGCGGCTTGCTTTGATCATCATCACGTCTATTGCCCTTGCATCCTGAAGCGCAGTTTTGGTGCTCGGTCTTCCGAGCGCGCTTATGTGGCTTGGTACGTTCCTCCTCTTGCCAGGAGCGCCCATACGATCCGCGCAGTTTTGTTGGCCATTGCGACACTAACCAATCGCGGTGCCTTGCGTTCCAGCAGGCTGCGGATCCAGGCAGCGGTGCGGGTTTGTGTATCAGCAACATGCCTGAGAATGGCCGTTGCCCCAACCACCAGGAGTTTGCGCAAATAACCATCACCCATTGTAAAACGCGGAGCAATATTGGGCCACAGAAGCGGCTGCATATCGCAGTTGTAGCGGAGTAAAAGTCCGCCAGTTTGTGCCCTTCGTTTATTCGGAGGGCGGGAGATGTATTCTGTGGATATTTATAGTCGTGTGCGCCGTGCTTGTTTGAAGGACGGTATGTCTGGCCGAGAAGCGGCGCGGTTTTTCAACATGGCGTAATCAGGATCAGCACTCAGTTACCCCTGTTATTCTGGATGCACATGCAATTGAAAAGGAGACTGACCAATGGAATATTTTGCTGGTTTGGATGTGTCCATGGAAGAGACGCATATCTGCATTCTGGATCGTGAAGGGGCCCTTATTCGTGAAGGAAAAGCGAGCTCAACACCAAAAGCGATCGCTGACTTCCTCGCTTCTGGACCACCATGTGCCAAAGTTGTATTTGAAACGGGACGGATGGCACCAATGCTTTACCATGGGCTGACGGAGCTTGGTGTCCCGGTTGTTTGCATCGAGAGCAGGCAAGCATATCAGGCCCTTAAATCTCTGGCCGGCCACAAGACGGACCGCAATGATGCCCGCGGTTTGGCACACCTGGCGCGGACGGGATTCTACAAGCCGACCCATGTCAAATCACTGTCAGCGCACGCAATCCGGTCGCTGATCGCAGCCCGCAAGAAGCTGGTCGGACAGCGTGTGACGCTCGACAATCAGATCCGCGGTCTGGTCGTCGTCTTCGGCGTGCGGCTGCCACGAGCTTTGTCTCCGGCATTCAAAAACGCGGCGCTAAAAGTTAGCGATGGAGTGCCTGGCCTCCATGCCGCAATTTGCGGACTGTTCGCAGCACGCGAAGCAATCCTCGCGGCGGTTGCAGCCATTGATGGCGACATCAAAAAGATGACCCGCAAATCCGAAGTCTGCCAGCGCCTTATGACGGTACCAGGGGTCGGTCCGATCACAGCATTGGCCTTTGCCGCAGCAATTGATGATCCGTCGCGTTTCAGGAAATCGCGTGATGTGGGGGCGTATCTTGGACTGGTGCCGCGACGGCATCAATCTGGTGAAATCGACTACACGGGCAGCATCTCAAAGCGGGGCGACGTGCGCGTCAGAACGCTTCTCTATGAGGCCGCCAATGTGATGCTGACGCGGTATGCCGCTCCGCTCAAATTGAAGACATGGGCCCTCGCAATCGGTGCGCGCTCAACGATGAGAAAGGCCCGAGTGGCTCTGGCGCGTCGTCTGGCAATCATACTTCATGCCATTATGCGAGACAAAACTGACTTCCAGTCCGCGTAAGGCTTACGAGGCGACAACGAGGATTCCTAAATCAAAGTTCCCATCTGGGACGATGCCCGAGGGAGGGCGTGAGACACGGCGCCGATTCTGTAGCAACAGCCAAGACCAACGGTATGATTGCGGTTTCAACATTGCCGACCCACACCCAGCCAACCCCATCATGAACCTCAGAGTTCGAAGAGAACAAAGGCAACCTCTGACATCAAAAGCAGGAAACTCAGGAAACACGCATTGACAGATTAGAGAACAAAGATCGTAAGACGATCGCGAAGATGCTGCGCCATGAACTTCCGCCTGGGTATCGTCGGTCGGAAGCGCCTCGGCGGCCAACGCTTGATGGTTATGTTGGTGTGGTCGATGAGATACTGCGCACAGACAAAGCCCTGATCAAAAAGCAGCGACACACGGCCAAGCGCATCTTTGAACGGCTGCGCGATGAGCATGGATATGCCGGCAGCCTGACCACGGTGACCTATTACGTGCGCGAGCAAAAACGGCGCACCAAAGAGGTGTTTGTGCCGTTGTCGCATCGGCCGGGCCATGCGCAGGTTGATTTTGGTGAGACGCTGGGCGTGATCGGTGGCGTGGAATGCAAGATCCACTTCTTCGTGATGAGCTTGCCACATTCTGATGCGGTGTTTGTGAAGGGATATCCAGCTGAGACAACCGAGGCGTTTTGCGATGGCCATGTGTCCGCCTTTGCATTCTTTGGCGGCATTCCGCAATCCATTCTCTACGACAATACCAAGATCGCCGTGGCTCGGATACTCGGGGATAAGACGCGCATCCGCACACGTCGGTTTACGGAACTGCAGTCGCATTACTTGTTTGATGACAAGTTTGGCAGACCCGCGCGAGGGAACGATAAAGGCAACGTTGAGGGCATGGTTGGATACACCCGCCGCAACTTCATGGTTCCCGCACCTCGCTATGACAGCTTTGATGATCTGAACGCACATTTGGAAGAGAAGTGTTTAGCACGTCAGGACGATACGTTGCGGGGTCACACCCAAACCATAGGCGCACGCCTGATGTCGGATTTGGATGCTCTGATGGGATTGCCCGTCGCAGAATATGAAGCCTGCGATCACGTCAGCACGCGTGCAACGTCGATCTCAATGGTGCGCTATCGCAGCAATGATTACTCGGTGCCAGTAGCCTATGCGCACCACGATGTTCATGTGCGTGGGTTTGTGCATGAGGTTATCATCGGCTGCGGCAATGAGATTATTGCGCGGCACAAACGATCCTACACATCAGCGGATATGGTCTTTGACCCATTGCACTTTTTGCCCCTGCTTGAACAAAAGGTGGGTGCCCTGGATCAGGCCGCGCCTTTGCAGGGTTGGCATTTGCCAGATGTATTTGCCACGCTGCACCGACTGCTTGAAGCCAGAATGGGTAAGCCGGGCAAGCGAGAATACGTTCAAGTCTTGCGCCTTTTGGAGACCTTCGAAATGGATGTTGTGCAAGGCGCAATCCAGCAGGCAATAGATATGGGTGCAATTGGCTATGACGCCGTAAAACACCTTGTACTGTGTCGGGTTGAGAAGCGGCCACCACGATTGGATTTGGACTTCTATCCATACTTGCCCAAGGCCAATGTCGGCACAACACGCCCATCCAGTTACATGAGCTTGATGGGAAGGACCGCGGCATGACCGAAGCCCCTCGGATTCTTCTACGGCATCATCTTAAACAACTGCGACTGCCAACGTTCCAAGGCGAGTATGCCAAACAGGCGCAGCTCTGTGCTGCAGAGAACAAAGATCACATCCACTATCTGGCGCGGCTGTGTGAGATGGAATTGATCGACCGCGAACGCCGGATGATTGAA
Organism: Roseovarius sp.; assembly: GCA_965207105.1. Lineage (GTDB taxonomy): Bacteria > Pseudomonadota > Alphaproteobacteria > Rhodobacterales > Rhodobacteraceae > Roseovarius. The sequence goes on from CBDBLS010000026.1 coordinate 66,483, forward strand.
CGGCGCATCAAAGCGGCGAAGTTCCCCAGCACCAAGAGCTTGGATAGCTTTGACTTCAAGATCATGCCAAGCTTGAACAAGCCCCTGACGATGGATCTGGCACGATGCGATTACGTTAATCGCAGGGAGAACATCATCGCGCTCGGCCCGTCAGGCACGGGCAAGACACACATCGCCCTGGGACTTGGGCTGGCTGCATGTCAAAGAGGACTGAAGGTGCGCTTCACAACGGCTGCGGCATTAGTCCATGATCTGATCGAGGCTCAAGATGAGCGGAGATTGCAGCGCCTTCAAAAGCAACTGACCAGCCAGAACCTGTTGATCATTGATGAACTGGGCTTCGTACCGCTCAGCAAATCTGGCGCAGAGCTGCTCTTCGAGGTCATATCCCAATGCTATGAACGCGGCTCCATCATCATAACCTCGAACCTGCCCTTCGATGAATGGACTGAAGTCTTTGGCTCTGAGCGGCTGACCGGTGCGCTACTCGATCGTTTAACCCATCACGTCCACATCCTCGAGATGAATGGCGAAAGCTATCGGCTCAAACACAGTCGCAACAACCGAAAATAACCAGCCCGCAATCACAGTCAGAATAATGCTGGCCTTATGGCCAGCATGCGCTTTGGCACGCTTCAGCTTTGTGACGAGCACGCGTGCAAAAGCGCCACAAAACATCAACCGAAGTGGCCCATTTTTACGCCGCGACATGGACCCATTTTACTCTGCGATTGACACCCATCTTGGTAATCCGCCCCAACCGCTCTTTTCCGCCCGAAGAGTTTTGCCGGGGGACCAGCCCGAGAAAGGCTGCGAACTGGCGTCCGGACCGGAATTGCGAAGGGTCCGTGACAGAAGCTGCCAGGGCTGTCGCTGTCAGCACGCCAACTCCTGGAATGGTTGCCAGGCGCTGACTGGTATCGTTCTGGCGGTGCCACACAAGGATCTCACTATCAAGTGCGCGGATCTGCTGGTTCAGGTTTGCGCGCTGATCGGCCAGGCTCAGCAAAGCGGTTCTCGCTATTTGTGGGATGTCTTCATTGGCACCCTCTTCAAGCTGTAGCAGCAATCGGGAAATATTTTCTGGCCTTTGAGGCGCAATGATCCCCAGCTCAGCCATGTGGGCGCGCAGCGCATTTATCAGCATCGTGCGTTGCCGTACCAGAAGATCGCGCGCCCGATGCAGCATCATAACTGCCTGCTGATCCACGCTCTTTATGGCCACAAAATGCATGTTCGGGCGCGTAACAGCTTCACAGATCGCCTCAGCATCCGCCGCATCATTCTTTTGTCGCTTCACGTATGGTTTTACATAGGCGGGAGGGATGAGCTTCACCTCGTGGCCGAGTGCTGTGATCTCACGCGACCAATGGTGGGACGTCGCACAGGCTTCAATGCCGATCAGGCAAGGTGGCAATTTAGCCAGAGTATCTAGGACTGCGTTCCGGCGAAGCTTCTTCTGTAGAACGGTTTGTCCTGTCGCATCGATCCCGTGAAACTGGAAAACTGACTTTGCAATGTCGATCCCTATCGTTGTAATTTCCATCTGGGCGGTTCCTTTCAAAGCTGGTTCATACCCCAGCACTTTGGCACATTGCGATGCCGGTGGGTGGAACCGTCCAACTCATCAAGTTGTTGGCGGTCGCTTGTGAGGCATTGGAAAAGGCAGGGTTATGCCGCCATTTCGGCGGTGTAATACCAGCGGCCTTAATGTCTGACTCACTTTTGTGATTTCAAATTTACTGCATTTCTGAATCAATGGCCTCCAGAAGCAAGGAGGTGCTCATGGGTGGGGCAGTCAAGATTACGCGCACAGATATGTCCGCGCAAGATTTGCGTTGTGCTGCAAAGCGAACCAGGGATGGTCGTGTTGTCCGTCGAATACTCGCCATAGCGCTGGTGCTTGACGATGTGGACCGCGCAACAGCGGCCCGTAGCAGCGGTATGGATCGCCAAACTCCCAGAGACCGGGTGCATCGCTACAATGCAGAGGGCCCTGGTGGGCTTTCTGATCGGTGTGGCAAGGGTGCAAAGCCACGCCTGTCCCTGGAGCAACAGGCGCTGTTTGTGGCTTGGGTTGAGGCTGGGCCTGACCCGGCAAAAGATGGCGTAGTGCGGTGGCGCTGTGCCGATTTGCAGGTCCGCGTTGAAGAAGAATTCGACGTAAAGCTACATGAACGTACGATTGGCAAGTATCCAGCCAGGCATGGTTTTCGTCGCCTTTCCGTGCGCCCGGAGCATCCCGGAACTGATCCCGCTGCACAGCAGGCTTTTAAAAAAACTTTGCCAGCCTCATAGCCGATACCCTGCCAAAACATGCAAAGGGAAGCCGCTTGAGGTATGGTTCCAGGATGAAGCCCGCGTCGGGCAGCAAGGAACCCTCACCCGCAAATGGGCCAGGCGTGGAACCCGCCCGCGCGCACCACGTGATACGCGCTGCAAATGGAGCTGTATCTTCGGCGCAGCCTGTCCTGCCTGTGGCACGGCGGCTGGGCTGATCCTGCCTTACGTCAACGCCGAAGCAATGGGGCTGCATCTCGATGAGATCGCAAAGACAATCGCACCCGGCGCACATGCCTTGCTCATCATCGACGGGGCTGGTTGGCACGGAGCAAAATGCTTGCAGGTGCCAGATAATACTACACTCGTAAAACTGCCCCCATACTCACCGGAATTGAACCCAATGGAAAACGTTTGGGCCTATCTGCGGTCGAACAAACCCGCTGTCTCTGTCTTCGACACATATGAAGAAATCCTCGAAAAATGCGCCCGGGCCTGGAACTTCTTTGCGAACGACCCTGAACGCATAACTTCAATCACAGATCGAGAATGGATAAAGGTCAATTAATTGGGCCGTTGGTATAATCGGCCCAGAGGCTGAACGCATCGCTGCGGGCGTGGCGGTATGAGGTTGCGGTGAGTTGATAGCGGCGGGGAGGGAAAATCAGGTTGATCCGGTCATGCGCAGACAGAAACCTCTGAGCTTGTCGGTGGGATTTGAACCGCCCGAATATCTTCTCCCGTTTGCGGGTCGGTCGGTGCGATACTTCGATCGCGTTGTTGAGGCCTTTGTGGGCGCGATGGTCAGCGTCCCGGGGCCAGTGTTTTGATCGGCTTGATGTAGCTGCGCAATTTGTCGGTGATGACGACCCCCGGTTCGCCGAACCGGGCAACCAATCGTTGAAAAAACCGCTTCGCCGCTTTGGAATTCCGACGCGTTTGTACAAGAATATCAAGAACATCTCCATTTGCGTCGATTGCGCGCCACAGCCAGTGCCTCTTGCCACGGATCGTGATTACGACTTCATCCATGTGCCACTTGTCGTTCGGTCGCGGTCGATCCCGGCGGATGCAATCTGCAAAGTGTTGACCAAAGCGATTGACCCACAGTCGGACCGTTTCCCGGCTGACAATAATACCCCGCGCAGCCAACAAGTCCTCAACATCAGCCGTGCTCAGCGCGAACCGGTGGTACGCCCAAACAGCGTACGCAATGATCTCACGCGGATAGCGGAAGCCTTTTAGGCGCGGCATAATGGTTGGGATGCTCATAGGATCAGTCTAACCTGATCATAACCACCGAACAACTTGATGAGTTGGACGGTTCCACCCACCGGCATCGCAATGTGCCAAAGTGCTGGGGTATGAACCAGCTTTGAAAGGAACCGCCCAGATGGAAATTACAACGATAGGGATCGACATTGCAAAGTCAGTTTTCCAGTTTCACGGGATCGATGCGACAGGACAAACCGTTCTACAGAAGAAGCTTCGCCGGAACGCAGTCCTGGATACTCTGGCTAAATTGCCACCTTGCCTGATCGGCATTGAAGCCTGTGCGACGTCCCACCATTGGTCGCGTGAGATCACAGCACTCGGCCACGAGGTGAAGCTCATCCCTCCCGCCTATGTAAAACCATACGTGAAGCGACAAAAGAATGATGCGGCGGATGCTGAGGCGATCTGTGAGGCTGTTACGCGCCCGAACATGCATTTTGTGGCCATAAAGAGCGTGGATCAGCAGGCAGTTATGATGCTGCATCGGGCGCGCGATCTTCTGGTACGGCAACGCACGATGCTGATAAATGCGCTGCGCGCCCACATGGCTGAGCTGGGGATCATTGCGCCTCAAAGGCCAGAAAATATTTCCCGATTGCTGCTACAGCTTGAAGAGGGTGCCAATGAAGACATCCCACAAATAGCGAGAACCGCTTTGCTGAGCCTGGCCGATCAGCGCGCAAACCTGAACCAGCAGATCCGCGCACTTGATAGTGAGATCCTTGTGTGGCACCGCCAGAACGATACCAGTCAGCGCCTGGCAACCATTCCAGGAGTTGGCGTGCTGACAGCGACAGCCCTGGCAGCTTCTGTCACGGACCCTTCGCAATTCCGGTCCGGACGCCAGTTCGCAGCCTTTCTCGGGCTGGTCCCCCGGCAAAACTCTTCGGGCGGAAAAGAGCGGTTGGGGCGGATTACCAAGATGGGTGATGGTTATTTGCGCAAACTCCTGGTGGTTGGGGCAACGGCCATTCTCAGGCATGTTGCTGATACACAAACCCGCACCGCTGCCTGGATCCGCAGCCTGCTGGAACGCAAGGCACCGCGATTGGTTAGTGTCGCAATGGCCAACAAAACTGCGCGGATCGTATGGGCGCTCCTGGCAAGAGGAGGAACGTACCAAGCCACATAAGCGCGCTCGGAAGACCGAGCAGCAAAACTGCGCTTCAGGATGCAAGGGCAATAGACGTGATGATGATCAAAGCAAGCCGCAGTCAGAACACCCCGAGGTATTGCCAGGATACAAGTAGTCCGGCAACTTGATAGGGAACTGGCACGCGGACTTCATCAGGGCCAGCGGCCTTATTGCCGCAAAAACAGGCCGGACACATGACCGCAACCCGCTATGATCACGGCGTCAAAAAAACCTTGCAAAACAGGAACCGTCCACACATGGCAATACCGTCTGTTGTGCTATCCATATCAGCAATGTGATCCCCGCGCGAGACACTTTGACCCACCTTTACACGGATATTGCAGTTATGAGCTTAAAGTGTCCCGATGCAAAAGGCATGTTTGATTTTCACGAGCTTGCTAAACCCGCATTCCCTAGGTAAACCGCCGATTTTGCTGTCCTGATCACGGTATTTTCGATATAATTCAGGGAGTTGAAGATGATGCTTGTGGCGGGTTTTATGGACCATCCAGAGGGTGCGGGTTCCGAGCGGGGTGACCGGGTGGATTTTGATCCCCGTGTACGACTGGAGTTCAAGGGCACGCGGCTCAGTTCGGATGGCGGTCTCCTGGTGATGCGCGAACTTGATGACGCGCCCGGACCCCCCGGTCCGGCTTCGGCGGCGTTGCGCGACAGCCGTCAGGGCAAAAATACCGTCCATCGGCTTGATGGGCTGTTCCGGCAAGCGGTCCATGGGCGGGTCGCCGGCTACGGGGACAGCACTTTCGGAAAAACCTGTATCCCCCGACGCTGCCTGAAATCGGGGATTTCAACGCGTCGGGCGATACTCAATGTATCAGGTATTCCGACAAGCGCCTGAATGACGCTGACCGTCTCTGGCCTGATCCCGTCATGCGCCGGATCGCAGGCGGGCGCGCGGTCGATGCGCAGGCAGCCCCGGTCCCGCAGACGGGGCGGCTGGAGACCGATACGCTGGCCATGCCCGAAAACCGGGCTGCACTGGCCGATCTGAACGGCCAATGGATCGACCGCTTCCATGACCGAAACGGGCTGGAGTCCGTCGTGTCGGACATGGACAGTTCCGTCAGCCCGACCCACGGCGAGCAGGAAGGCGCTGCCTGGAACGGGCATTCGACTGCACCTGCCATCACCCGAACTTCCTGTTCAGCCAACTCGGTATACCGGAACGCTGTGCCCTGCGGCATGGCACTGTCCACAGGGCTGATGGTCGGGCCGATGGCCGGAAGGAGGTTCCGGACCCGGTGATTGCCCGGTATGCAAGGCGTGACCTCAAGCGGTTCTTCCGCGCCGACGCTGCCTGGGCGGTCCCCGCGATCCATGCGCGACCGGAAGAGGCGGGCTGTTTCCATGCCATCCGCCTGCCCTTCAACGCCGCGCTGCGCGAAAAAATCGCGCATCGGATGGCCCGACCCGTGGAACGCCCGTCGCCAACGAAAGTCAGGCGCCTTTACGAGGATTTCCTGTATCAAGCCGCATCACGGGACACGCCCCGCCGCGTCATCGCCAGGATCGGTCGGCTTTATCGTCACCGGCGTGGCGATGGAGCCCGACGGGGTGGTACGGTTCCGCAACCGGCGCGGCACCGCCGGGCAGCACCTCAGGGAGGGAAACCACGCCTTGCGCCGGACGCGGCTGCCCTGCAGGCGGTTCCACCATAACGGGGTGTGGCTGCACCTGCACGCGCTGGCCTGCAACCCTGCGACATTCCTGCCCTGTGTCGCGCCCGGTTCAAAAAGCCGCTCAACCGCCGCTGCCTTATACTCGTCCGTATAGTTCCGTCGATGGTGTCCCATTTCGTGCCCCTTTCATGGACAGGGGTAAAGTACCCCAGTGTCCGGAAACAGGGACGAAGTCCATCCGGATCTACACCATCAAAAACGACATTGCTTTCTTCCCAGCCATCAGCGTTCCCCATCTCATCACCCAGACCATTCGCCGACATGTTAGTGTTCAGAGTCTGACACTTCTTACCTATTTCCGCGGATTTCATCCAGCGTGTCGAGTGCGCGGCGTTCTCGGGTGAGGATATCCTTGGCGCTCCTGGTCCATTTGAAAGGCTTCGGTTTCTCGTTGTGGAGCGCCGGATAGTCGTAGATCGCAGCCTCCAGGTCATCGACGCTGGAATAGCTGCCGCGTCGGATGCGCCCGGCGGTGATCTCGGCGAAGAAGCGCTCGACCAGGTTCAGCCATGAGGCGCTGGTGGGGGTAAAATGCAGCTTGAAGCGGGGGTGCTTTTCGAGCCAGGCCTTGACCTCGGGTGTCTTGTGGGTGGCGTAGTTGTCGAGCACCGGATGGACCTCGCATCGCACTGGCGTGGCCTTGTCGATACTGCGCAGGAATTTCAGGAACTCCCTGGCTCTGTGGCGGGGCATGCAATTGCCGATGACCGTGCCCGTCTTCACATCAAGGGCGGCGAACAGCGTGGTCGTGCCGTGGCGTTTGTAATCATGGGTCATGGCGGCGGCGCGACCCTTCTTGAGCGGCAATCCCGGCTGGGTGCGATCAAGTGCCTGAATTTGCGACTTCTCGTCGACGCACAGCACCACCGCCCGCTCCGGCGGGTCAAGGTAGAGCCCGACGATATCGGCGACTTTCTCCTCGAACAGCGGATCGTTCGACACCTTGAACCCTTTCGTGAGGTGCGGCTTCAGGCCCGCCTCGGCCCATATGCGTCCCACGCTCGAAGGCGAAATACCCACGGCCTCGGCCATCAGGCTGCGGCTCCAGTGAGTGGCATTCGCAGGGGACTCCTGAACTGTCTTGGCGATCACCTTCAATCGTGTCGCAATCGGCAGCGGCGGCACCCGCGAAGGTCGGGTCTTGTCACGTTTGAGGCCAGCTACACCCTCATCGAGATAGCGTTGCTGCCAACGCCACACGGTAGGTTTCGAAGTGCCCGCCCGCCGCATGATCTCAAACGTGCCGCAACCATCCGCCGTTGCCAGTACGATCTCGGCCCGCCAGACCAGTTTGCGAGGGCTGTTGCGGTTGGCGATCAGGGCTTGAAGCTCAGAACGCTCGGCGGGGCCAAGGTAAAGGCACATGTCAGTGCGTCTCATGGGCCGGGTATGGCACAGAAAACCGACAGTGGGAATCTTATGTCAGGTGCTGAACATTAGAAGATCCAACGAAGGAAAAGTCGCCCCCTACATATCCAATCTTCGCATGAAGTGAATTATGTTGCTTCACGTTAACTCCCTGTTTGATCAAGGCACGAATTTCATTCGGATTGGTTCCTCCTGAGGTCAGATTGCAAACAATTTTAGCGCCTTTTGGGATTTCCAGCTTCTCTCCGGCCCCTTGACCCCAAAAGGCGACGGCCAGTTTCGGCTTTTTTTTGTTACGAATTTCGGTCTTCAGCCGTTCACTCAATTCAGGACCTGTCAGCAGTAAATAATTCATTTTCCACCTAATGGTTTGAAGGCTCCAACTTTAGTCGGAAAAAGATTCAAACGTGCGCCGAAGGCGCTCAAGACCGGGAATGTCCCGATATTTGTTCTCTAATCTGTCAATGCGTGTTTCCTGAGTTTCCTGCTTTTGATGTCAGAGGTTGCCTTTGTTCTCTTCGAACTCTGAGGTTCATGATGGGGTTGGCTGGGTGTGGGTCGGCAATGTTGAAACCGCAATCATACCGTTGGTCTTGGCTGTTGCTACAGAATCGGCGCCGTGTCTCACGCCCTCCCTCGGGCATCGTCCCAGATGGGAACTTTGATTTAGGAATCCTCGTTGTCGCCTCGTAAGCCTTACGCGGACTGGAAGTCAGTTTTGTCTCGCATAATGGCATGAAGTATGATTGCCAGACGACGCGCCAGAGCCACTCGGGCCTTTCTCATCGTTGAGCGCGCACCGATTGCGAGGGCCCATGTCTTCAATTTGAGCGGAGCGGCATACCGCGTCAGCATCACATTGGCGGCCTCATAGAGAAGCGTTCTGACGCGCACGTCGCCCCGCTTTGAGATGCTGCCCGTGTAGTCGATTTCACCAGATTGATGCCGTCGCGGCACCAGTCCAAGATACGCCCCCACATCACGCGATTTCCTGAAACGCGACGGATCATCAATTGCTGCGGCAAAGGCCAATGCTGTGATCGGACCGACCCCTGGTACCGTCATAAGGCGCTGGCAGACTTCGGATTTGCGGGTCATCTTTTTGATGTCGCCATCAATGGCTGCAACCGCCGCGAGGATTGCTTCGCGTGCTGCGAACAGTCCGCAAATTGCGGCATGGAGGCCAGGCACTCCATCGCTAACTTTTAGCGCCGCGTTTTTGAATGCCGGAGACAAAGCTCGTGGCAGCCGCACGCCGAAGACGACGACCAGACCGCGGATCTGATTGTCGAGCGTCACACGCTGTCCGACCAGCTTCTTGCGGGCTGCGATCAGCGACCGGATTGCGTGCGCTGACAGTGATTTGACATGGGTCGGCTTGTAGAATCCCGTCCGCGCCAGGTGTGCCAAACCGCGGGCATCATTGCGGTCCGTCTTGTGGCCGACCAGAGATTTAAGGGCCTGATATGCTTGCCTGCTCTCGATGCAAACAACCGGGACACCAAGCTCCGTCAGCCCATGGTAAAGCATTGGTGCCATCCGTCCCGTTTCAAATACAACTTTGGCACATGGTGGTCCAGAAGCGAGGAAGTCAGCGATCGCTTTTGGTGTTGAGCTCGCTTTTCCTTCACGAATAAGGGCCCCTTCACGATCCAGAATGCAGATATGCGTCTCTTCCATGGACACATCCAAACCAGCAAAATATTCCATTGGTCAGTCTCCTTTTCAATTGCATGTGCATCCAGAATAACAGGGGTAACTGAGTGCTGATCCTGATTACGCCATGTTGAAACTCGCCTGAGCGGCGCTGCTTGATGCGAGGTTATGCTGCGTCCTTCACCTGGTCAAGTTTGTCCTTTTGACGGTGATCGATGAGGGCCTGCCTGAGCATTGGAAGTTGCTTGTAAACCTTGATGCGGCGGAAGCCCTTCCTGGCCTCGAACATGCCAGCAGCGGTCCAGCGTAGAGCCATTTTTGCGTCCGCCAGCGTTTCACGTTGCGACAGACCTGGCGGATAACGCTGTTCATGGACTCGATAATGTTGGTGCCGGCCACTGATCGCCGGAGTTCGGGCGGCAGGCCCGGTCTAGCCACGGTCAGGATTTCATCGAGACCTTCCAGGATCGACCGAGACACATCCGGCGCTTCTTGCTCGAAGCGCCGCGCCGGATTGCGCATCAGGCGTTCAGCCTTGTCGGCATCATTCAACTCCCGGGCCTGTTTCAGGGCGCGACGCACGGCGGCGTGATGCTTGGGAGCAAGGCGGTCAGTGATGTTGCGCGCCTTGTGGATTTGGCAACGTTGGATCGGAATATCTGCGCCAAAGGTCCGGCACCGCGCTTTGCCGAGCGCCCTGGCCTCATCCACGATGAAGAGGTAGCAGCCTTCCGGGTCCAACCCACGCTCGATCAGATTGTCGAGCAGGGCCTGCACGGTAGCCGCGTTCCCAGTGGCCCCTTCAACCACTCCCGGAGGGTGCTTTTGCCCGGAAACCTCAATGCCAACAGCCCCGATCATCAGCAAGTGGTCATCCAAATGCAGCCCGTCGATCTGGATTGCCACGAGATCCAGCTCTGACAAGTCAGATGCCTTCCATTCATCGAACCTGGCTTGCGTCAGGGCCTTGAAACGTCGGGAAACCGCCGACTTGGACAGGCCAACCAGCCCCGGCCGGAACGCCTGCCTCCGGCAATCGTACAGCGCGGCCAAACTTGCGTGTGGCGACATTCATCACCATCAGGTTCATAGCCCATTGATCCAGAAACCCTTTCGCCGAAATCGCTTCCCAACCCGGCAGCGCCATCTCCTTTCCCGTGGCCTTGCTGCGCACCCGGGGACGCTCCACGTCGATCTTGCCGCCATGAAACCCAGCCTGAACTTTCGATTGCCCCCAACGGTAGCCGGGCTTCTCAGGGCAATGCTCGTAGCGATCACCGGCAAACCGGGTCACGTCTTCGCTCATCATCTGGCTCAGGCTTGTCTTATGACTTTCCCCGGGTCTCATGCGAAGTTTGAGGCGAAGCCAGTCACACCATTTTCGTTTGCGTAAAACCAACGGTGGGGTGCATACTTGCCTGTGGGATTGGCGTGAACAGGATGAATGGAGACCCTGAAATGCCTGGGATTTCGTCGTGGAAAGTCGCGCAGGTAGTGTTGACGTCCCTTGACAGACCCCCGACGTGGTCGCGCGCCTGTCCCCTCGGGGACTATCGCGGCCTCTCCCCGCGCAACTATCTACACATCAACCCCTATGGCCGTTTCGGGGTCGAGCCGGACAAACGGATCGATTCCGGGCCCATGGCCTCATGACTGGAGCATATATGTCTTCCCGACTGCTTGCCGAATGTATGGAACAATATGAAACCCATGGTTTTGATCCCGAATTTCAATCGTATTTCATGCGGCTGAAGTCCCGGCTGCTTGCCAGCAGCGAAGTCGCGTGCGGTCTGGTGGTGCTCACCGCGCAGGAAGATGACCACTCGGGCGGCGGGCATCAGGTACTGAGCCTGCTGCTGGATGAAGCACGCATGGGGCAGGAAAATCACAGTGAATATGCGGAGGACTTCCTGGAGACGGTGGAAATGGCCGTTCAGGCGGGGCTGGCCGCCGGAGCGATACAGCAAACGAACCTGATCGAATTTGCGGGCCTCTTTCGGAGGGTTGGCCTGACGGTGCCGCAATCATTCATGATGGCTCAATTAGCATTGATTATGCGTGGCGTGTTACAGGCAGGATGCCTGCGGCGGCGGCAAGTATCGCGCGCGGCGTTTGGTGGCTCGGAAGGACGGCAGGGTGGAACCACCGAAGGCAGCTGTCCAGGTATTTGGTCGCGATACCCCGATGGCGGCGCGGAAAGGTCTTTAACCGCTCATGCCGACTGTTCACGGTTTGAATGTGCAATTCACCACGGACACGTTCTCCGGCGGTCCGGTCGAGACTTTCATGGCTGACGCCCGTTTCTGCGGCGCAGGGCGGGTAACCGGTGCAGCCATCGGTCACCGGGAGAGCGTCCCCATCAAGACGTGGCTGCAGAACCGTTTTGAGATGTTCGGCTGTCACCGCAGGCAAGACAGCACTGATGGCGGTGCCTGATCGGTCGACCGCAACGAGGACCGGAACCTGCTCCTTCGACAATCCGCGTTTTGAGGCCTTTCCCCCGCGTTTGCGGGCTTTTCGAGAGAGATTACGGTCCCCTTTCCGGCTGCGCGGAAAGAACGTCCCGTCGGCTTCGACGATTCCGCACAGCCTGACCGCACCGACCGTTACGGCCTCGGGAAAGCGATGACGCCAACGAAAAGCTGTGGTGTCGGCCACCATACAACGCCCGTCGGACGCCTTTACCGTTTCGCCGTCGCGCAGGGAAGCTGCGAACCCTGCCCATCTGTCCTTGTGGCGCAAGCGGGCAAGCGGCGTCCCGGTCAGCGCGTTGAAGGTTTTGCGACAGCTTTTGCAAAAGAACCTCGTCAGGCCACTTGCATGGCCTCTGATGATCGCACCGCCCGAAGCGCAGTGCGGACAGATACGCCCCTCGCGAACAGTCGCCTCAAGGAGATCGATCACGCTTTCCAGCGACGAAACCCCGGCAACGAGCCGTCCGGTTTCAGCCCGTTGTTTCGATGAAAGGTTGTCGATCTCGTTAAGCCACACCAAAAAAGCCTGATGATCCATGTGCCGCACCCATAATTTTGTTCATGGTGTGTTCTATTACAGGTCGGCACGCATAATCAATGCTAATTGAGCCTTCATGATTGATCCCGACAACATGGCTCCACCACCGGATATGGAGGACTTCGATCTCTCGGAAAATCTGGAAAGCCTTGCGCGTGATGTTATGGTGGAAGACGGTTCAGCCCATGACCTGTTCGATGCAATTGACACCATGCTGGCGGCGGTGCCGGTGGAAATCCAGGCGAGTCTTGCCAATCACATTGCTGCAATGGAGGGTCCTTTCCTTGAGCGTTGTGCCTTGTTCCTGCTCCTCTCCGGTTCGGGGCCTGTTCAGGACGCAACCATCGCAGGCCTGTTCGAACGTCTCGACGGGGCCACCCCAAGCGCCGAAACAATGACGCTGCTTCCGATGATCCGGGGCTGGTTTGCCAGCGGTCGGGTCCAGGCAGCATTGGATCAGCTGATCAAAAAAGCGCGCCGCAAAGCCATTCCCGGACAAACCAGTGTGTCGGGCTCGCAAATTCAGGAGATCGTCGCGAGCACTACAGATGAGGTCGGGGCTCAAAGCGTAGCGGTTGTTTTGAAACAGGGGTCGAAGACCGTGCGGGCAATGGTTCTGATCAAGGCCGGGCATGGGATAAAAGACGGCTACCTCGTTCCCCCTGAAAACAATGATGACGCTGAACGCATGATCGGGCAACAGCGCGCGGAAACCGGCGCGGATGATATTTCCGCCGACACCTTGCGGGTGTTGCTTGAGGGTGCCCTGGCTGATGGTTTGGAAAATGGCTGTTTGCCTGCCCCCGGGTTTCTTGACGTGGTTGAGGCCTGCAACCTGTTCGATCTGCGCCCGCAGGAACTTGACCTCTAGGCTCTTCTGGATCTGGTCGATCCCCAACGGAAAATCCAGGGCGCATCGGCACAGGCTCTCGGACGTTGGGTAAACGATGATCTTGCGCTGGACCTCCTTGATCCGCTTGCAGACAGCTGGTTCGAGGATACGGAAGAGACCCGCCGGATCGTCGCGACGGCGCGTACCGCGCGCAGCATTGAAACAAAGCTCTGGAAATTCCTTGAAACACGCCGCGACATTTGGGCACGGCGGTTCCTGCAGACAGCCGTAATCCTACGCGATGGAGACCGGCTCCGGGAGTGGAAAACCCTGACCGCTTCAGCGCATGGCCTGATGAATGGACGCGCCTTGAAACGTATCCCCCTGATGGAGGACATCATGTACACGACAATAGAAGCGGATGATGCAAAACTGCGGTGAACCCCACCTTGTGGGTATATGATCGGGGCGTTTCGGGAGCGGTTTATCTCCGGAATGCCGTCCCGCGACTATGAAGCGGAGTTATTACGCCTGTGCTTGCAATGTGATCCGCCCAATTGTAAAGCTTTGGTTCGCCCGCTGATTTCGGGGCACCCGCCCATCTTTCCCCCGAAAGAGGCTGCGGCGCGCCGCCGGGAGCGAATGGAACGGCTTGCCAAGGGCATGTTGATTGCCACCGGATGCCGCTTCCGTTGCTCGGAAATCACGGGTCCTTCCCGGCGCGGACGGCTTGTGGGTGTTATGTGCCGCACTTGCCTACTTCTGCGTGCCGATTTTTTTGCATTTCGTTTCGTTTCGGATTTGCGCCGCCGACAACCGGTTGCAACCATTCGGGAAATTTTTTCCGACGGGTCATCCGAAACGAAATGGCCCTTGGGTTCGAAACGAAATGGCCCTCCCGAAACGCGCGGGGAAACCGCCGAAGGGGTTGCGCCGGAATTTGCGCGATACCGGCGGTGAAAAAAACCGCAGGAATCCCGGCATGGCCAGCGGCAAAAAAACCTTCGCGCGACGGGACGTGCTCCGGTCCTGCACACGGAATTCCCGCACCCGTTCTGCGGATCAGGTCCGGCAGATCGCGGCGGCGATCAGGGTGTCCGGTTTTACCGGTCCCGTCCTGTTCGCCGGGGGCAACACCATTGTTGCCGGGGCAGGACCGTGTGCCGACGGCGCGGGAGACGGGCATGGATGTTGTGCCCTGCATCCGGCTGCCCGGTCTCCCGGATGAGCGGCGCCCCGCGTATATTGTTGCTGACAACAGGCCGGCCGGACATGCGGGCCGGGATAGGGATCTGCTCCGGCCCGGGCCGGGGAAATTGCGCGACCCCGGGTTTCATCCGCACAGATGTCGGGATGCCGGTGCCTGATGACCGGATTGACATGTACCGGACCGCTCCGCCCTGTAACGCCACCGCAGGCAAGGCCGGGAACGACACCATGGACAGCCCTGCCCTGCCCGCCGACCGCAGGCCGGTTCCACACAGGAACAGGAGTCCGGCAGGAAATTGCGGGCCTGCACACTGCCACAGACAGGTCCCTGTACCCGGGCAATTTTTCCCCTGTTTTTTCCTTGAATTTCCGGAGAAATCCGGGGGAGACCGGTTAGCAGCACACCGACCGCACAGCCAGCCATACCGCCGGTTTTCTCCCCTGCGGATCTGGAGCGGTTTTATGCCGTGTTATCAGGATGTTAAAAATCATCGTATCGGACAGAGACGCTTTACCGGGGCGGATATACCCCCGGATACACGGAAAGTCTCTGCGGGCGTATTTCATCATCCGTTTCGGGTCTTCAGGCCGGAGGGGTCCTTACCCGCAGTCCCCGGGTAAACCGCCGGTTTCTCCGTTCTGATCGCGGCATTGGCCATGTAAATCGGGGTGTTGACGACGATGCGGGGCGGGTTTCATGGATCACCCGGAGGGAGCGGGTTCCGGGCGGGGTGACCGGGTGGATTTTGACAGCCGGGTGCGGCTGGGGAGTTCCGGGGCACACAGTTCAGTCCGGATGGCGGTCTCCCGGTGATGCGCGAACCCGATGAGATTAAATCCCATTCCAGATCGCTCATATCTGACCGTGCCATTTTGTGCTCTCGCTCGTTATTTTGAGCAAATTGAATCACAAGCACATAGGGGTGAACAGAAATTAATGGGTGCGCTGCCTATTTTTGAGGCCCGCGTCGATGCGCTTGAGGCGCTGTGGGAGGTGGTGCTCGCAGATGGTGACGTTCAGGACGAAGAGTTACGCGTACTGGATCACGCCCGGGAGGTTCCGGGAGTGTCCGAAACCGACAGCGCCCGCGCAGTGGCCGAAGCAAATTAGCGATTGGCGCGCGGCTCTGCGCTGCCTATATCTCAGATCATGATTGCCGATTTTCTCAAAAAACTCTCCCGCCCTGATCCGCGACCTCTTGATGATGCGGACGCGCGTCTGGCACTGACAGCACTGCTTGTCCGGCTAGGGCCTGTTGAGATTCATCGTGTGCGGATTATTGTCGCTCCGATGTGGATCATGGCTTCGAAACTGGTGTCGGTTTTGCAGGCACGCATTGCTATACGTTTGAATTCTTTGAGTTTCTGAAAGAAGTTTTCGACGAGATGCCTCCACTTATAGATTTCCATATCACATGAAGCTGGGCTTTTGCGGTTGGACTTGGGTGGAATAACGGCTTCAATGTCCCTTTCTGCCAATAACGCCCGAAGCCAATCCGCGTCAAAGGCCTTATCTGCCAACAGATTTCGGCAGCAAACATCTGCCAGCAATTCACGTGTTTTGAGCAGGTCATGCGCCTGTCCGGGCATCAGCCGGAAGTCGATGAGGTTGCCAAAGGCGTCGGTCAGCGCCAGAATTTTGGTGGTCATTCCGCCGCGAGACTTTCCGATGGCCTGATTTTGAGTCCCCCTTTTGCGCCCTGTCCATGACGGTGTACCTTGCAGATCGTGCCATCAATCATCGTATATTCGAAGTCGATATCTTCGGATAACTCATTGAACATACGATGAAATACGTCCCGTTTAACCCAATATCTGAACCGTGTGAAAATCGAATTCCATTTGCCAAATTCAGCCGGCAAGTCCCGCCATGGCGCACCTGTCCGGGCGATCCACAAAACAGCCTCCACAAACAAACGGGCGTCACCTCCAGTCCGCCCCGGATCGCTCTTCTTGCCAAGGCAATGGGGCTCTATAAGATCCCATTGCCCGTCACTTATCAAAAACCGGTCACTCAACATTCTCGCCTCCATTTTGGAAACTTGAATCAGAAATTAATGGAAATGGGAATCCTGTATCTCAACAGGCCCTAGCAAAATCCGATGGTGTCTACTCCGCACCAGAGATCGCCCGTATAGAGGCGATTGCCGCCACCCGTTATGCCCTGACCCCCGGATGCCGCCCGCGATCTGCGGGTTGAGGCCGAAGCGGTCGAGGCTGAGGTGCCTGATACCGTCCGCTTTACCCGTGCGATCAAGGATGCAGTGCCTTATGAGGCCCGCGCGGCTGTGGTCGAATCGCTCTGGCAGGTGGCCCTCGCCGATGGGGCGCGGGATGCGGGCGAAGATGCCCTGATCCGTCTCGCAATCAAATTTCTGGGGATCAATGTAAAACGCGGAGCAATATTGGGCCACAGAAGCGGCTGCATATCGCAGTTGTAGCGGAGTAAAAGTCCGCCAGTTTGTGCCCTTCGTTTATTCGGAGGGCGGGAGATGTATTCTGTGGATATTTATAGTCGTGTGCGCCGTGCTTGTTTGAAGGACGGTATGTCTGGCCGAGAAGCGGCGCGGTTTTTCAACATGGCGTAATCAGGATCAGCACTCAGTTACCCCTGTTATTCTGGATGCACATGCAATTGAAAAGGAGACTGACCAATGGAATATTTTGCTGGTTTGGATGTGTCCATGGAAGAGACGCATATCTGCATTCTGGATCGTGAAGGGGCCCTTATTCGTGAAGGAAAAGCGAGCTCAACACCAAAAGCGATCGCTGACTTCCTCGCTTCTGGACCACCATGTGCCAAAGTTGTATTTGAAACGGGACGGATGGCACCAATGCTTTACCATGGGCTGACGGAGCTTGGTGTCCCGGTTGTTTGCATCGAGAGCAGGCAAGCATATCAGGCCCTTAAATCTCTGGCCGGCCACAAGACGGACCGCAATGATGCCCGCGGTTTGGCACACCTGGCGCGGACGGGATTCTACAAGCCGACCCATGTCAAATCACTGTCAGCGCACGCAATCCGGTCGCTGATCGCAGCCCGCAAGAAGCTGGTCGGACAGCGTGTGACGCTCGACAATCAGATCCGCGGTCTGGTCGTCGTCTTCGGCGTGCGGCTGCCACGAGCTTTGTCTCCGGCATTCAAAAACGCGGCGCTAAAAGTTAGCGATGGAGTGCCTGGCCTCCATGCCGCAATTTGCGGACTGTTCGCAGCACGCGAAGCAATCCTCGCGGCGGTTGCAGCCATTGATGGCGACATCAAAAAGATGACCCGCAAATCCGAAGTCTGCCAGCGCCTTATGACGGTACCAGGGGTCGGTCCGATCACAGCATTGGCCTTTGCCGCAGCAATTGATGATCCGTCGCGTTTCAGGAAATCGCGTGATGTGGGGGCGTATCTTGGACTGGTGCCGCGACGGCATCAATCTGGTGAAATCGACTACACGGGCAGCATCTCAAAGCGGAGCGACGTGCGCGTCAGAACGCTTCTCTATGAGGCCGCCAATGTGATGCTGACGCGGTATGCCGCTCCGCTCAAATTGAAGACATGGGCCCTCGCAATCGGTGCGCGCTCAACGATGAGAAAGGCCCGAGTGGCTCTGGCGCGTCGTCTGGCAATCATACTTCATGCCATTATGCGAGACAAAACTGACTTCCAGTCCGCGTAAGGCTTACGAGGCGACAACGAGGATTCCTAAATCAAAGTTCCCATCTGGGACGATGCCCGAGGGAGGGCGTGAGACACGGCGCCGATTCTGTAGCAACAGCCAAGACCAACGGTATGATTGCGGTTTCAACATTGCCGACCCACACCCAGCCAACCCCATCATGAACCTCAGAGTTCGAAGAGAACAAAGGCAACCTCTGACATCAAAAGCAGGAAACTCAGGAAACACGCATTGACAGATTAGAGAACAAAGATCGTAAGACGATCGCGAAGATGCTGCGCCATGAACTTCCGCCTGGGTATCGTCGGTCGGAAGCGCCTCGGCGGCCAACGCTTGATGGTTATGTTGGTGTGGTCGATGAGATACTGCGCACAGACAAAGCCCTGATCAAAAAGCAGCGACACACGGCCAAGCGCATCTTTGAACGGCTGCGCGATGAGCATGGATATGCCGGCAGCCTGACCACGGTGACCTATTACGTGCGCGAGCAAAAACGGCGCACCAAAGAGGTGTTTGTGCCGTTGTCGCATCGGCCGGGCCATGCGCAGGTTGATTTTGGTGAGACGCTGGGCGTGATCGGTGGCGTGGAATGCAAGATCCACTTCTTCGTGATGAGCTTGCCACATTCTGATGCGGTGTTTGTGAAGGGATATCCAGCTGAGACAACCGAGGCGTTTTGCGATGGCCATGTGTCCGCCTTTGCATTCTTTGGCGGCATTCCGCAATCCATTCTCTACGACAATACCAAGATCGCCGTGGCTCGGATACTCGGGGATAAGACGCGCATCCGCACACGTCGGTTTACGGAACTGCAGTCGCATTACTTGTTTGATGACAAGTTTGGCAGACCCGCGCGAGGGAACGATAAAGGCAACGTTGAGGGCATGGTTGGATACACCCGCCGCAACTTCATGGTTCCCGCACCTCGCTATGACAGCTTTGATGATCTGAACGCACATTTGGAAGAGAAGTGTTTAGCACGTCAGGCCGATACGTTGCGGGGTCACACCCAAACCATAGGCGCACGCCTGATGTCGGATTTGGATGCTCTGATGGGATTGCCCGTCGCAGAATATGAAGCCTGCGATCACGTCAGCACGCGTGCAACGTCGATCTCAATGGTGCGCTATCGCAGCAATGATTACTCGGTGCCAGTAGCCTATGCGCACCACGATGTTCATGTGCGTGGGTTTGTGCATGAGGTTATCATCGGCTGCGGCAATGAGATTATTGCGCGGCACAAACGATCCTACACATCAGCGGATATGGTCTTTGACCCATTGCACTTTTTGCCCCTGCTTGAACAAAAGGTGGGTGCCCTGGATCAGGCCGCGCCTTTGCAGGGTTGGCATTTGCCAGATGTATTTGCCACGCTGCACCGACTGCTTGAAGCCAGAATGGGTAAGCCGGGCAAGCGAGAATACGTTCAAGTCTTGCGCCTTTTGGAGACCTTCGAAATGGATGTTGTGCAAGGCGCAATCCAGCAGGCAATAGATATGGGTGCAATTGGCTATGACGCCGTAAAACACCTTGTACTGTGTCGGGTTGAGAAGCGGCCACCACGATTGGATTTGGACTTCTATCCATACTTGCCCAAGGCCAATGTCGGCACAACACGCCCATCCAGTTACATGAGCTTGATGGGAAGGACCGCGGCATGACCGAAGCCCCTCGGATTCTTCTACGGCATCATCTTAAACAACTGCGACTGCCAACGTTCCAAGGCGAGTATGCCAAACAGGCGCAGCTCTGTGCTGCAGAGAACAAAGATCACATCCACTATCTGGCGCGGCTGTGTGAGATGGAATTGATCGACCGCGAACGCCGGATGATTGAACGGCGCATCAAAGCGGCGAAGTTCCCCAGCACCAAGAGCTTGGATAGCTTTGACTTCAAGATCATGCCAAGCTTGAACAAGCCCCTGACGATGGATCTGGCACGATGCGATTACGTTAATCGCAGGGAGAACATCATCGCGCTCGGCCCGTCAGGCACGGGCAAGACACACATCGCCCTGGGACTTGGGCTGGCTGCATGTCAAAGAGGACTGAAGGTGCGCTTCACAACGGCTGCGGCATTAGTCCATGATCTGATCGAGGCTCAAGATGAGCGGAGATTGCAGCGCCTTCAAAAGCAACTGACCAGCCAGAACCTGTTGATCATTGATGAACTGGGCTTCGTACCGCTCAGCAAATCTGGCGCAGAGCTGCTCTTCGAGGTCATATCCCAATGCTATGAACGCGGCTCCATCATCATAACCTCGAACCTGCCCTTCGATGAATGGACTGAAGTCTTTGGCTCTGAGCGGCTGACCGGTGCGCTACTCGATCGTTTAACCCATCACGTCCACATCCTCGAGATGAATGGCGAAAGCTATCGGCTCAAACACAGTCGCAACAACCGAAAATAACCAGCCCGCAATCACAGTCAGAATAATGCTGGCCTTATGGCCAGCATGCGCTTTGGCACGCTTCAGCTTTGTGACGAGCACGCGTGCAAAAGCGCCACAAAACATCAACCGAAGTGGCCCATTTTTACGCCGCGACATGGACCCATTTTACTCTGCGATTGACATGGGGCCATGGAAATCTGTCGGACAGATCGAATGGGAAACCCTGAAGTGGGTCAATTGGTACAACACAAAACGCCTGCACAGCAAAATCGGATACGTCACGCCACAAGAAGCAGAGGAGAATTTCTATGAAGCCTTGATCGAAGCTGAAAAAGCAGCCTAATATTTGAAACAATAACCCTCCGGTAAAACCGGGGCAATTCAACCCGCCTGGGAGCACATGGATGAGGAACCGGCGCAAGAACTCGTGCGTATCAAGCCGCATGACCTTCATACGGTCTCCACGTTTGATCCGGCAGTCTTTCCAGCGGAACACCACGGTTCGGGCATCAGCGCTGACAGGGCGGCTGTTGGAGATGGCAATCCGATGCGTGTAGCGGCTGAAGTATGCCAGTACAGCTTCGGGTCCGCCGAAGGACGGTTTGGCATAGACCACCCATTCGGACTTGCGAAACGGCGCAAGCCAGGCGGCAAATGCATCAACGTCTGCCAACCCGGCCAGATCGCCGAAGAAGGCGAGCTCTCCCGCCCGATGCAACGCGATCAGACCTTCGATGAACAGCCGACGGAACAGTCTGGACAGCACCCGGACATGCAGGAAGAACCCAGGCTTGCAGCCAACCCGACGGACGCCATCTTGCGAGAGCCCGCCTCCTGGTACGATCATGTGGACGTGGGGATGGTGCGTCATTGCCGGTCCCCGGGTGTGGAGCACACTGGTCATACCGACGCGGGCACCCATACGCCTGGGATCGGCGGCGATGGTCGTCACCGTCTCTGCCGATGCTTTGAACAGCAGGCCGTGGACGGCCTTTTTGTTCCAAAAAGCGATCCGGGCGATCTCGGCTGGCAAGGTGAAGACCAGATGGAAATACTCCACCGGCAGCAGATCATCTGCCCGCGCCGCCATCCAGTCACGCGCGGCTGGTCCCTGGCACTTCGGGCAATGCCGGTTTTTGCAACTGTTGTATGCGATGTGTTGGTGATCGCATTTGGTGCAAGCCGCCACATGCCCGCCGAGCGCTTCCGTCCGGCAAGCCTCAATGGATGACATCACCTTGAGCTGCGAGAGGCTCAGATGCCCTGCATTGGCCCGCCGGTAGGCTGGACCATGCGCACGAAAGATGTCTGCAACCTCCAGCGCGTGCCGCGGCACGCTGACCGATCCGTCAGGCCACATCCCGGATATGCTCGAATGGGCTGGCGACGTTGCGCAGTGTCTTGGCGGCGACATGGGTATATCGCGCCGTCGTGGTCAGCCTGGCGTGGCCAAGCAACACCTGTATTACCCGCACATCCGTATCAGCCTCCGGAAGATGGGTCGCGAAGCTGTGCCGGAGCGAATGCAGCGTCGCAGGCTTTTTTATCCCCACCATTGCTTTTGCCGAGTTGAAAGCCCTGCTCAACGAACGGGGTGACATCGGCTCGACCCGGCTTTGACCCGGGAACAGCCGGCCTTGCGGACGGGCCTCGCGCCAATAGGCCCGCAGCAACTCCAGCAGAGATGGCGACAGCATCACGTCCCGGTCCTTGCCGCCCTTGCCCCGCTCGACGTGGATCAGCATGCGGTCACTGTCGATGTCCCGGACCTTCAGGTTGGTCACCTCGGAGGCGCGCAGACCGGCACCGCAGCCAATGCTCAAAGCAGCCCGATACTTCATACCCGGTCCCGGTGCCGCCGCCGGAACCGCCGAAACCTCCTCGATGCTCAGAACAATCGGGAGCTTGCGCGGCTCGGTGCGGAACTGCATGTACTTCTTCATGTCCTCGCGATCACACGTCATGCCGAAAAAGAACCGCAACGCTGTGATCCGGGCGTTGTAGAGCGAAGGTGTGACCTCAGTGTCCGTCATATGAAGTTGACAGGCGCGCAACTCCTCCGGTTTCGCGGTGTCCGGTGAGCGCCCCGGAAATGCAGTGAAATCCTTGAGCGCCCGGATATGGGCTTTCTGTGACGTCTCCGCCATCCCGCGAATACGCATGTCCTCGATCATCCGCGCACGCAGCGGGCTCATCTTCTCCTGTGTCATGGGAACCTCCTGTCCAATTGAGAGTTGTCGTCCGTTAGCCACACGCGCCAATGCCGCGAGAGCGGCTTAGTCCTTGGGCTGATTTCAGTCATTTGCATCTATCGGAGAGGCCGTTAAGGCACTCCTCGTAAACGGCGGGTGCACTCGACTCGGCGAAACGGAACGGGCACAAAACAAGAAAGTGGGACTCGCGGAAAGCTGGCCGAAATTTCTTCGGCAGGTTGTTCAGAAATTATCGCGGAAAATCAAATGGTACCCAAGGCCGGACTCGAACCGGCACGTCCGTTAGGACGGGGGATTTTGAATCCCCTGCGTCTACCATTCCGCCACTTGGGCACGCCCCATGCTCTAGCGAAGCGTCGCGGCGACGTCCAGACCCACGCAGCGGTTTTTTTGAGCGGACCATCGGGTTTAATACGCCGCCCGGCTCAAGACCCAAGACGTTCTCCGCACGCCTTGTCGTGCTTGCATCCCTCGCACCCCTTGACCCCATCTCTACCGCGTGGTCTGACATCTCAAAATACACGCAAGGCCCCTGCCCCATGCTTCGACGCCTCTATAACTGGACCATAAAAATGGCCGACCACCCAAATGCCCTTTGGGTCTTGGCGGTGGTGTCTTTTGTCGAGAGCTCGGTCTTTCCAATCCCGCCCGATGTGCTGATGATCCCGATGATCCTGGCCCGCCCCAGCCGCGCGTGGCTGATTGCGCTGGTGGCGCTGGCGTCATCGGTGTTGGGCGGATTGTTGGGCTATGCGATCGGCGCACTGGCCTATGAACAACTTGGGCAGCCCATTCTTGAGGCCCTGGGCAAGGGCGGCGCGATGGAGGCTTTCAATGATCGCTTCAACGATTTTGGCTTCTGGGCGGTACTGACCGCAGGCATCACCCCCTTCCCCTACAAGGTGATCACTATCATGTCGGGCTGGACCGGGATGCCACTGGCCACCTTCATCGCCACTTCGATCCTGGCGCGGGGGCTGCGGTTTTTCATCGTTGCAGGGCTGCTGTGGAAATTCGGCACACCGATCCGCGACTTTATCGAGCGGCGCCTGGGCTTGGTCACGATCCTGTTTGTGGTCTTGCTGTTTGCCGACTTCTACCTGATAAAATTCCTATGACCCTGAATCGGCATATTCTGATCGTCCTTGCCGCAGGCGGATCGGTGGCCGTGCTGCTGGCGGCGTTTGCCTTTCAGCATCTGGGCGATATGGCCCCGTGCAAGCTGTGTCTGTGGCAACGCTGGCCGCATGGCGCGGCCATTCTGCTGGGGATTTTTGCGCTGGCCATACCAGGGCGGTTGCTTCCCCTGCTGGGCATGTTGGCCGCCCTGACCACGACCGGGATTGCCGCCTATCACACCGGGGTCGAGCGCGGCTGGTGGGAAGGCCCTTCGTCCTGCACCTCCGGGGATATCAGCACTCTCACCCCTCAGGAGTTGATGGATCAGATCATGGCCGCCCCCCTGGTGCGCTGTGATGAGGTGCCGTGGGAGATGTTCGGCCTGTCCATGGCCAGCTGGAACGGGGTTGCGGCCCTCGGCTTTGCGCTGATCTGGCTGATGGCCTCACGCGCCTGAGCGGCTTGACGCGGCAAAGCCCGGCGTCCTAGCGTTGCGGCAGCAAACTGAAAGCCATGCCATGCGCAATCTTGACCCGCGGCACTATACCTGCCCCGATATTCACAAATCGGACATTTCGTCGATCTTTACCAGCACATGGCAGATGATCGGCGCCGCTTCGCGACTGGCAGAGCGCGGGGATTACATTGCTACCGAGATCGCCGGTCAAAAGGTGTTTGTCGTGCGCGCCAAAGACGGCTTGCGTGCCTTCCGCAATGTCTGTCGTCACCGAGGGGCGCGGCTGCTGCCTGAAGGCACGGGGCGCTGCAGCACCATCCGTTGCCCCTATCATCAATGGGTCTGGGGTGAAGACGGATCGCTGCTGAACGTGCCATGGTGGGGCGATGATGCAGATTTTGATCTGTCCGAATGGGCTCTGGACACGGTCGAATTCGAGGTTTGGCGCGGCTTGCTGTTCCTGGCGATTACCCCAACCCAGACATTGCATGAGCAGCTGGGCGATACCATCGCAGAACTGGCCGAGGAACCGCTGGAAAGCTTTCACTGGGTGCATGAAGAACGGCTGATCTTTGACGCCAACTGGAAGATCTATACCGACAATTTTGTCGAAGGCTAGCACATCCCCGGCATTCATCCCCAGTTCCACGCCGCTATCGAGTTTGATCAGTTTGAGACCGTTGCAATGCAAAACATGGTGCGCATGTCCGCCCCACCTAAGAAGGGGTTATTCTATCGCGGCAAGTGGCTGTGGATGTGGCCCAACTGGACCCTCTCTCTGTTTGACGGTGGCATGAACACTTCGCGCATCAACCCGATTGATCACCGCCGGACCGAGCTGATCTACAACTTCTATTTCGCGGATACGACCCACGCGACCCAAGCTGCACGGGACAAGACGATTGCCGAAAATCTGGCTGTGGTGCGCGATGATTTTGAGATTTGCCTGGAAACCCAGAAGAATTACGAAAGCGGAGGCTACCGCCCTGGCCCCCTATCGCCACGCCACGAACAGGGCGTGGCCTATTTCCAACGACGATTGGTCGAGGGTTTAGCCCCGGCATCGCCTGACTCCTAGGAACGCCCCATGAAACGTCGTTCAATTGTCAAAGCCCTGGCCGCCGGAACCGCTCTGACCCTGGGGGGGTGGGTTGGTTTACATCTCGCGCCCGGCGGACCATCCCGAACTGGCGCTGGATCGCGCGCTGGACCGGTTGCATGGGTTGCGCGCCAATGCCATCGAAATGGACAGCACGTGGGACGTGGGACGTGGCACGCACCTTCAACCACCTTGCGCAAAGCATCGAGTTTTCGATGACCGGATACCCCGAACTTAAGTCAGGGTTGTTTCGACACACGCTCGGGCGCGTGGCCTATAACCTGTTCCAGACCCGGGGAGAGATGCGACATAATCGGGCCGAAGCAATCCCCGGCGAGGTGATCGAGGCGTCAAACCCCGAGGTCGCACGCCAGCGTCTCATCGCCAGTCTGACCGCGTTTCAGACGTTTGTCGCCGATCTGCGTCCGCATTTTGCCTATGGGACCCTGCCCAAAGAGGCCTACGCCAAGGCCCATGTCATGCATATCAATGATCATCTGCCCGAGTTCAGAGTGACCTGACACGCCCATCGCTCAGCTTGCCGACTTACGCGTGCTCAGCAGCAGGCTGGTCTCGGACGAGGCCACCCCTTCAAATTTCCTGATCTGCGCCAGGGTCGTATCCAGATGCTCCAACGTGTCGGTGCCCAATTCAACAATCACGTCCCAACGACCATTGGTGGTGTGCAGTCTGCGCACCGAACTCAACCCGTTTAACTGACGCAGGATGCGATCCATCCCGCGTCCCTCGATCCCCAGCATCATCAGGCCGCGCACCGGATCATGCGCCGCATCACCTTTTAGCACCACGGTAAATCCAACGATTTCGCCTGCGCGGCGCAAACGTTCAATCCGCCCCCGCACGGTGGTGCGCGACACACCCATTTCCAACGCCAGATCGGATAAGGACGCACGCGCGTCATGGCGCAAGGCCGAGATCAGTTTGCGGTCCGTTTCATCCATTTTGATCAGTTCCATATTCCGTTTCGGTCAAATTGCCCTCGATTAGTGCAAATTGACCGCTATAACTCAACCCGATTCGGAGAAACCTTGCGACCACACACTATATCTTGTGAGGCACGAATGACTGCGAAACCTGTGATCCTGATTGGCGCACCCGTCGATAGCGGCAAAGCGCGACGCGGCTGTGTGATGGGCCCCGATGCGTATCGCGTTGCCGGCATTGCCGAGGCGCTGAGCGATCTGGGCCATGAGGTCCGCGATCTTGGCAATCTTGCCCCTGCCCCGGCCACGGCGCCAGCCAGCCTGCCGGATCATCTGGTGCAGCCATCCGAAACCATCGGCTAGACACAAACGCTGAGTAAAGCCGCCGAAGCAGCGCTGGGTCAGGGCGTCCCGATCTTTCTGGGCGGCGATCACAGCCTCTCGTTGGGATCGGTCATGGGTGCGGCCCGCCATGCCGCCCGTGCAAATCGCCCGCAATTCGTGTTGTGGCTGGACGCCCACAGCGATTATCACACACCCCAGACCACCAGTTCGGGCAATCTGCATGGCACACCCTTGGCTTATGCCGCCGGGCGCGCCGGGTTTGATGGCTTTCCCGAGGTTACGGCGCCCATCCCCGAAGAACAGATTTGTATCATCGGTTTGCGCTCGGTTGATCATCCCGAACGCGAGACGTTGCAGAACTCGTCCATCCGCTATCACGATATGCGCCAGATTGATGAAACCGGCATCGCCAAGTCCCTCGCCGACTTCCTGACCATGATCGAACAGGCCGGAGGCGCGCTGCATGTCTCGCTGGATGTCGATTTCCTTGATCCGTCCTTCGCCCCTGCGGTCGGCACCACTGTCCCCGGCGGCACCAGTTTCCGCGAGGCGCATCTGGTGATGGAGATGATCAGCGACAGCGGGTTAATGACCTCGCTTGATCTGGTCGAGCTGAACCCGTTTCTGGATGAACGCGGCCGCACCGCGCAGGTGATGGTCGATCTGGCGGCTTCGGCGCTTGGGCGGCGTGTCTTCTCGCGTCCGACCCGGGCCTTTTCGTGAGCGTTCAGACCCCCTCGGATGTGGTGATGATCCGGCCCAGCCGGTTTCACCCCAACCCCGAAACAGCGGGCGACAATCGATTTCAATCCATCCCTGACATGGCCCCAGCCGAAATGAATGCCCGTGCACAGGATGAATTTGATGCAGCCGTTGCCAGGATGCGCAATGCGGGCATCACCGTGCATGTCTTTCAGGACGAAAGCGACGACACCCCCGATTCCGTCTTTCCAAACAACTGGTTCTCCACCCATCACGGCGGCCATGTGGCGCTATATCCGATGTATGCCGAAAACCGACGTCGCGAGCGGCGAATGGATGTGATCGAGATGCTCAAGCGCGACTACCGCGTTCAGGAAGTGACCGATTACTCGGGGCTTGAACCCGATGGGCTCGCGCTTGAGGGCACCGGCGCGCTGGTGCTGGATCATATCGGTCGTCTGGCCTTTGTTGTGCGCTCAAACCGGGCCGATCCTGTCCTGCTCGAGCGGTTCTGCACACGGTTCGGATATGAACCAATCGTCTTTGATGCCGCAGATCAGGCAGGGGTACCTGTCTACCACACCAATGTTGTGATGGCGATCGGAACACAGTTTGCCATGGTCGGGCTGGACATGGTGCAAGACGGTGAGCGCCGTCAAACCATCCGGGACCGACTGGCCGAACCGGGACGCGCAGTGATCGCGCTCAGCCCTGCCCAGATTGCTGATTTTGCTGGCAATGCCATTGAACTGGCCGGATCGGACGGCACGGTCTTGGTGCTGTCATCCTGCGCTTTGGCGGCGTTGACTCCGGACCAGGTTTCACAGCTGGAACAGTGGGCACAGCTGCTGCCGCTGGACCTTCCCATCATCGAAAGTGCCGGCGGCTCGCCCCGCTGCATGATTGCCGGGCTGCATCTTGCCCGGCGCGCATCTTTTACGAACGAGGTATCGCCATGACCAACCTGCTTCCTTCTGACAAGGCGCTGGTGCCCTTTGTCTCGGTCGACAACATGATGCGGTTGATCCACCATATCGGGGTCGAACCGATGCTGGTGGGCCTTGCCGATTACATCGAGACCGATTTCAAACGTTGGGAGTTGTTCGACAAAACCCCCCGTGTCGCCAGCCACTCGGCAGAAGGCGTGATCGAACTGATGCCCACTTCGGATGGCGAGGTTTACGGCTTCAAATACGTCAACGGCCACCCCAAGAACACCAAGGACGGGCTGCAGACCGTCACCGCCTTTGGCCTGCTGGCCGATGTGGGCACCGGTTATCCCGTCCTGCTAAGCGAGATGACCATGCTGACGGCGATGCGCACGGCAGCAACCTCTGGGCTGGTGGCCAAATACCTTGCCCCCAAAGGCGCGGATACCATGGCAATGATCGGCAATGGCGCGCAATCGGAATTTCAAAGCCTTGCGATGAAGGCGGTCTACGGCATCAAAACCGTGCGTCTTTACGATACCGATCCCGCCGCCACCGCCAAGGCTGCGCGCAATTTGACGGGCCTTGGCCTCAACGTGATCTCCTGCGCGACCCCCGAGGACGCCATGAAGGGCGCGCAGATCATCACCACCTGCACGGCCGACAAGCAATTGGCCACCATCCTGACCGACAACATGATCGGCAGCGGCGTGCATATCAACGCCATCGGCGGGGATTGTCCCGGCAAAACCGAACTGGCCCCGGCCATACTGCAGCGCAGCGACATCTTTGTGGAATACCCGCCCCAAACCCGGATCGAGGGCGAAATCCAGCAGATGCCCGACGATCACCCGGTGACCGAAATGTGGCAGGTGATGAGCGGAGCAGCCCCGGGCCGCACCAACAATACACAAATTACACTCTTTGATTCTGTCGGTTTCGCGATCGAGGATTTCAGCGCCCTGCGCTTTGTGCGTGACCACATCGAAGGCACGGATTTTCACTTTGATCTCGATCTGCTGGCCGACCCCGATGATCCGCGCGACCTGTTCGGAATGCTGAACCGCGCTGCGCCCTCTTAACACCCAGCTTCTTCTTGCCAGAAATATCCCGGGGTGAGGCCGCAGGCCGAGGGGCAGCGCCCCTTTTCCAAAAATCCTGCGTGCCGCAGGCACTCAATAAGGTCAAACTATGCCCCCAGGCCTCTTGGGTACTGGGGAACGAGAAGGAGGTCCGGGGGAACCGTCGGGGGCTTACCCGTCGGTCGCAGCCGGGATCAGCCCCTGCTCTTGCCCGGCCACCATCTCGTCATCGTCCAAAGCGCCATCATCGTTCGTGTCCACTGCGGCAAAAGCCTGGGTCGAAACATCCGGGAAAACCGCGCGCACTTCGTCGATTGTCATCAGCCCGTCGCCATTGGCATCAACCTCGATAACCGAGTCGCCCATCGCCAGGGCTGCGTTCGCCAGAACGCCTGCCCCAAGCATAACTGCGAAGAATTTGGTCATGATCTGTCTCCTCTGAACATGAAATACTGAAAGTCCGGCGCTTGCCTGCCTCATTAAGTCCAGACGCGAAAACCGGCTGTCACGTCCACCCTTTCCTGCGCCGCACGCTACGCACGCGACACCTTGCTGAGCACAGGGCGATCAACAGGCAGAAGCCCGCCCAAAAAGACCTATCCGCGTACATCGGCGGAAATCGCCCATTTGAAAACCGCCACACCCCAAGTCAGGATAACCCTATCAGCCCCATCCATCGTGATGGAGTGACCCCAATGACTACCCCCTGCCTGCCCGAGGCGTTAAATGCGCTCAGGCCCGACCTTCTGCGTGTTGCGCGCCACCTGACCGGCAGTGCCGATCAGGCACAGGATCTGTGCCAGGACGTTCTGCTCAGCCTCTGGGCGCGAATTTGCGCCGAGGACGAGATCGGCAATCTGCGCGCCTATGCCATGACCACGCTGCGTAACCGGTACCGTCAGATCCTGCGCCACCGGGTGACCAAAACCGAGTTGGCCGAGGACATGTTGATCGAACAGCCCAAGGCCTTTGCGCAGCTGGCCCTCTATGAGCTGGACAGCGCCATCGCCCGCCTGCCCGAAGAACAGGCCCGCCTGATCCGCATGGTGGCCGCAGGCGAAACCAGCCCCGTCGATCTGGCCCGCCTGACGGGCTGGCGCAAGAACACGGTGATGTCGCGCCTGGCCCGCGCCCGCGCGCAGCTGCGCGGCGAGATGGGATTGGCAGCCCACACACCCGTTTCCGCCTTGATCTGACCTCTGCTCCGGATAGGGTGCCCGCAACACCCGTCTGCCGGAGCCTGTGAATGAACAAATTCCCACCCGAGCGCATTGTCTGCCTCACCGAAGAAACCGTCGAGACGCTCTATCTGCTCGGTCAACAGGACCGCATCGTCGGTGTCACCGGTTATGCCGTGCGCCCCAAAGGTGTGCGCGAGGAAAAACCTCGTGTGGGCGCCTTCACCTCGGCCGATATTCCCAAGATCATGGCGCTTCAGCCTGATCTGGTGCTGACCTTCTCGGACCTGCAGGCCGATATCGCCGCTGAGCTGATCCGTCAGGGCGTCGCGGTCGTGGCCTATAACCAACGCAGCGTCGCAGGTATTCTGGCAATGATCCGTTCGCTAGGCGCACTGACCGGCGCGTCTGAGGCTGGCGAGACACTGGCCGCTAGATATGAGGCACGGCTGGCCGAGATCAAGGCACGCACCGACGGACGCACCAAGCCATTGGTTTATTTCGAGGAATGGGACGATCCAATCATCTCAGGCATCAGATGGGTGTCGGAACTGATCGAAATTGCCGGCGGGCGCGAGGCCTTTCCCGAACTGCCTCCGCATCAGGCCGCCAAGGACCGCATCCTGCGCCCCGAGCAGGTGATCGCGCGCAAACCCGAGGTGATCATCGCCTCGTGGTGCGGCAAGAAAGTGCGCCCCGGAAAGATCGCCGCCCGCCCCGGTTGGGACGCGATTCCGGCTGTGCGCGACGGACGTATCCATGAAATCAAGTCCCCCCTGATCCTGCAACCCGGGCCTGCTGCATTGACTGACGGGTTGGATGCGATTGTCGCGGCTCTGCACGGCTGATAAGGTGCGCCACAAGCAATGAGGCGGAGGGCGCAATGGCATCCCTGAAGAAATGGCTGGACCGGCGGCGCAACCCGTGGCGCGGTGCGCATTATGACGCAATGAAAGCGTGGAAACGCGAGAATGCAGCGGCCCGGCTGTATGACTACACCGCCCTGTCCCCCGGCCCGGTGGTGTTCGATATGGGCGGCTTCAAGGGTGAATGGGCCGATATGGTGCTGGATCAACAGGCCAATGCAGTGATCCACCTGTTCGAGCCCCACCCCCGTTTTGCAGACGAGCTACGGGCCAAGTTCGACGCCGATGAACGTGTCACGGTCTATCCGGTCGCGCTTGGAAGCGCGGATGGAGAGATGGTTATCTCTGATGCTGGCGATGCCTCGTCCTCGGTTGCGGGCCATGGCAGCGGCGAGCCCGCCGAGGTGATTGCCGTTGCTCGGTTTTTTGCCGACCGCGACATCCCGAAGATTGACCTGATGAAGGTGAATATCGAGGGCGGCGAATATGATCTGCTGCCCGCGCTGGTCAACGCGGGGGTGATCGGACGGATTGAGCGGTTGCAGGTGCAGTTCCATCTGTTTGAAGAGGCGCTGATGGCCGAGCGCGACAGCATCCGCGCCCTGCTGGAAACCACGCATGACTGTGTGTGGTGCTATCCGTTCGTCTGGGAAGAATGGCACCTGAAAACATGATGTGATTTGACAGAAAAGCGGGGGGCACGAAGGCCCCCCGATCAAGTTTCGCCGTTCAAGCTCAGTTATTTAGTACCGCCCGGTTTTTGCCTGCGGCCTGAACGTCGTCAGGGGCGAGCGCACCCGCCCCGTGTAAGGATGGGCAAGGATCAATCGTCCGCCCCCACCCTGTCTTTTGGCCCGGCGCATTGCGCTGTTGGCCTGTGGTCTTCGTCGGGGGTGGACCATCGCTGGTGGGCGTCGGCCCGATCCCCCTACTTGCCCCCACCAGGGACAAGAATATCTTTGCTCAGGCCACGCGTCGCCCTTCCGGCACCGGCCCGTCGGTGACAAATTCCGCCACGCATTCCGGGAACCGCACCCGTGAGAAGAGGATTTTGAACTGATCCCCCTCCTCGGTGGTCACCGTGGCGTGATCGGCCGCGTTCATCACCACACCGGCCAGCATCGAAGGCACCTCGACATAGCCCGCGCCATGTTTCAGCCCGCCGGTTTCGATCACATCCACCGTCAGCGTCAGGGGTTCACTCAGCACCCCGTCACATTCGATCACTGCGGTATATGTCATCGTGGTCATGGCGCGGTCCTCAGCTACAGCCCGAGGTCGCGCCGCAGGTGTTGCACTTCATGCAGGTGCCGTTGCGCACCAGCGTGTAGTTGCCGCAATCGCCGCAGGCCTCGCCTTCATAGCCTTGCATCTTGGCCTTGGTACGTGCGTCCATCGACATGCTGCTGGCGGCCATGGCCGTGGTGGTTGTCACCGCCGCAACCGTGCTGCCTGCCGTTTCCGGCACCAGTGTTTCCAGCGCACTGACCCGATCAGCCACCCCGTTCAGCGCCATGCCACCTGCCGACTGCCCGTCATTCAGAACCATCAGTTCCTGCGGCATCCGCTTGCGCAGATATCCGGTCGAACTGATCTGTTTCAGCACTGCCAGTGAATTGCTGGCAGCCGCATCGGACATCTCGGTGATGTTGGAAACGCCCTCTTCTTCGCCCCGGCCCAGATCGTCAAAGCTGTGACCTTCGGGTTTCACATGCGCCAGATCGGTGCGATCCAGATAGCTGACCGCCAATTCGCGGAAGATGTAATCCAGGATCGAGGTAGCGTTCTTGATCGAGTCATTGCCCTGCACCATGCCAGCAGGCTCAAACTTGGTGAAGGTGAAGGCATCGACGAACTCTTCCAGCGGCACACCATATTGCAGGCCCACCGAAACGGCGATGGCAAAGTTGTTCATCATCGCACGGAAGCCAGCACCTTCCTTGTGCATGTCGATGAAAATCTCGCCGAGGCTGCCATCCTGATACTCGCCCGTGCGCAGATAGACTTTGTGACCACCGACAACCGCTTTTTGAGTATAGCCCTTGCGGCGCTCGGGCATCTTCTCGCGGTGCGATTTGACCACCTCTTTGACGATAATCTTCTCGACGATCTTTTCGGCCAGAACTGCGGTTTTTTCCTGCGGTGAGCCGGTTTCCAGAATATCAGCGGCATCATCGTCATCTTCAATCAGGGCCGCGGCCAGAGGTTGCGAAAGTTTCGAGCCATCACGGTAAAGCGCGTTGGCCTTCACCCCCATTTGCCAGCTGCGCTCATACGCTTCCTGACAGTCGGTGATCGTGGCATCGTTGGGCATATTGATCGTCTTGGAGATCGCGCCCGAGATGAACGACTGTGCAGCGGCCATCATGTCGATATGGCTGTTCACCGACAGGAAGCGCTTGCCCTTCTTGCCGCAGGGGTTGGCGCAATCGAAAATGCTGTAATGCTCTTCCTTCAGATGCGGCGCCCCTTCCAGGGTCATGGTGCCGCAGACATGGTCGTTGGCAGCATCAATGTCAGATTTGGCATAGCCGAGGCTGGCCAGAAGATCGAAGGTCGGATCGTTCAGCTTTTCGGTCGGGATGCCCAGCACGTTCTTGCAGAACTCTTCGCCCAGCGTCCACTGGTTGAACACAAAGCGGATGTCAAAGGCGCTGCCCAAGGCCGCGTCGATCTTGGCCAGCTCATTGGGGCCAAAACCGTGGCCCGTCAGTGAGGTGTGGTTGATCCCCGGCGCATTGCCGATGGTGGCATGGCCCACGGCATAGCTGACAATCTCTTCCACCTGCGCGCTGCCATAGCCCAGCATCTCAAGAGCGGCGGGCACCGACTGGTTGATGATCTTGAAGTATCCGCCCCCGGCCAGCTTCTTGAACTTCACCAGTGCAAAGTCCGGCTCGATCCCCGTGGTGTCGCAATCCATCACCAGACCGATGGTGCCGGTCGGGGCGATCACGGTGGATTGGGCGTTGCGGTAGCCGTGCTTTTCGCCCAGCTTCAGTGCCTCGTCCCAGCTGGCCATGGCCAGATCCACCAGACGGCTGTCCGGGCAATTCGCCAGATCCAGCGGCACCGGCTTGATCTCAAGACCTTCATAGCCCTCGGTCGCACCATAAGCCGCATTGCGGTGGTTGCGAATGACGCGCAGCATGTGGACCTTATTGCGCTTGTAGCCCTTGAAGGGGCCAAGCTCACCAGCCATCTCGGCGCTGGTCGCATAAGAAACGCCGGTCATGATCGCGGTCAGGCCCCCACAGAGGGCGCGCCCTTCGTTGCTGTCATAGCCATAGCCCATGTTCATCAGCAGGCCGCCGATATTGGCATAGCCCAGACCCAGCGTACGGAATTCGTAAGACAGCTGCGCGATTTCCTTGGAGGGGAATTGCGCCATCATCACGCTGATCTCCAGCGTTACCGTCCACAGACGCGTGGCGTGGATATAGCTTTCGGCGTCGAACTGCCCGTCAGTGTAGAATTGCAGCAGGTTCATCGAGGCCAGGTTACAGGCCGTGTCATCGAGGAACATGTATTCGGAACAAGGGTTTGAACCGCGAATCTTACCGTCTTCCGGGCAGGTGTGCCAAGCGTTTACCGTGTCGTGGTACTGGATGCCCGGATCGGCGCAGGCCCAGGCCGCGTGGCCAACATCTTCCCACAGATCGCGGGCCTTGATGGTCTTGGCAACCGAGCCATCGGTGCGGTTCAGCAGCGCCCAGTCGTCATCCGCCTTGACGGCCTTGAGGAAGGCATCGGTAACGCGGATCGAGTTGTTGGAGTTCTGGCCCGAAACACTCGCATAGGCCTCACTGTCCCAATCGGCGTCATAGGATTGAAACTCGATACTGTCATAGCCCTGCTTGGCGTAATCCAGCACCCGCTTGACGTAGGTCTCGGGGATATGAACCTTTTTTGCGCTGCGAATAGTGGTTTTCAGTTGCTCGTTCTTCTTAGGATCAACCGAATCTTCGCTGCTGCCATCCCAGGCACGAATGGCCCCAAAGATTTCGTTCAGCTTGGATTCGTGCATTTTCGAGCCGGCCACTATGCTGGCCACTTTCTGCTCTTCCTTGACCTTCCAGTTGATGAATTCCTGGATATCGGGGTGATCGGCATCGCAAATCACCATCTTGGCCGCGCGGCGCGTGGTGCCACCCGATTTGATCGCGCCCGCGGCCCGGTCACCGATTTTCAGGAACCCCATCAGGCCAGAGGATTTACCACCGCCCGACAGCGGCTCGTTCGCAGCACGCAGGGACGAGAAGTTGGTGCCCGTGCCCGAACCGTATTTGAACAGGCGCGCCTCACGCACCCACAGGTCCATAATGCCGCCGTCGCCCACCAGATCGTCTTTGACAGATTGGATGAAGCAGGCGTGAGGCTGTGGATGCTCGTAGGCGCTGGTGGATTTGGTCAGCTTTTTGGTTTCGTGATCGACATAGAAATGGCCCTGACCCGGGCCGTCAATGCCATAGGCCCAATGAAGGCCTGTGTTGAACCATTGCGGGCTGTTGGGCGCGGCCATCTGTTTGGCCAGCATAAAGCGCATTTCGTCGAAATAGGCCTGCGCATCCTCTTCAGCGGTAAAATAGCCACCCTTCCAGCCCCAATAGGTCCAGGCCCCCGCCAGACGATCAAAGACCTGCTTGGAGGAGGTCTCGCCGCCCTTTTCGACAGTGTCGCCATCCGGGGCCGAACGCCACAGGAACTCGGGCACGCCGTCTTCTTTGATCTTTTTCAGCTTTTGAGGAACACCGGCCTTGCGGAAGTATTTCTGGGCAATCACATCACTGGCAACCTGGCTCCAGGCGGCAGGCACTTCGACCTCGTCCAGCCGGAACACAGTGGTGCCATCCGGATTGCGAATCTCGGAACTGGTGGTGATAAAGTCCAGCTCTGCATATGCGTCTTGACCTGCCTTGGTAAATTTTCTCTCGATTTGCATCTTGTCGCTGCCCCTAAGTTTCCAGCATGTCCATTTCACAGTCCGACATCGTCGAACGCGCGTTCCCTCGTTGCGGCAGTCAACACGTCTCCGGGTCGCGCCAGACGCTCTGACGCAGACAAAAGCGAACCAACAGGCGGTTCTGCTGCCGGGTAACCGACCAAAGATATTCTTTAAGGGTTTGTGCCCCTGCCAATCCAGCCCGCCACTATATATTGTGGCTTAGCAGCTGGTTCACACAACCTGACGTATGAACCCCTATTCGGTCAACGAATTTTTTAAACTTTTTTCAGAAAAACCTGTTGACCCAAAGGCCGTTTCCAGTGTGGTCACATCGGCGTGATTCACAGCCCCAAGAGGACCCCGCGTGCCCGCACGGACAGCCAACCAGGGAAATACATTGTTTTCGGCAGGCTTAGGGTAAAAAGCTGTGGCAATGCCCGATAATGCAAGCAGCGATGCCAGGCGCTGGTCTTAATATTCGTTAACAAATCAGAGGGCAAAAAATAATTTCAACCCGCGCCCTGACCCGCACATCCGGATTGGGTGATGTGCGTCAAACTTGCGAAGATTTAAGAGAAATGGTCGGGGAGGCAGGATTCGAACCTACGACCCTCTGTACCCAAAACAGATGCGCTACCAGACTGCGCCACACCCCGAACCGTGTGTCTCTCCTACTTGTGATTCTCGGGATTGAAAAGCCCCCGATCTCAGGAATCGTCACCTTGGGTGCCACAGGGCCACGCCGCCTGTTCCGGGGCAAAGGCCGGATGGCGCATCTGCGTGCCTTCGCCAATGCCCATCTGACGCGCCAGCCCGCCATTAATCTCAAGCACGGCAAGGATATTGTCCTCGCCAATGATTGGTCGTTCGTCCAGCGGCACGGCCTCGTGATGGACATGGGTGACGGTGCCGGTACTGTCCATGAAAATCATGTCCAGCGGGATCAGCGTGTTTTTCATCCAGAATCCGGCCAGACGCGGGCGCGGGTAAACAAACAGCATACCCGCCGATCTTGCCATGCTTTCGCGGCCCATCAGACCTTGCGCGCGTTCTTCATCATCATCGGCAAGTTCAATTGTGAATCGGGCCTGCCCCCAATCGCCGCGCAGATGCACCTGATCTTCACGGCACTCGGCGGCGAGCGCTGCACCCGAGGTCAGCGCCCACCCAAAACCGAAAGCAAATCCAGAAAGCGTTAGTCGGAAAGCTTGACCGCGGTTTCCCATCCACACACCTCCGTGGCCATGCGGCCACGTTTCCCATCAATCACCCGGATTGCCAGCGCCTCACCGGGTTGCAGATCGGCCAGGCCCGAACGGCGCAGCACTTCGATATGCACAAACACATCTTCGTCGCTTCCGAAGGTATTGGCAAATCCAAATCCCTTGCCCTTGTCGAACCATTTTACCCGAGCCGGCTCCAACCGAGCAGCCCGGATCAGTTCAGGGTCGATATCATCGAAATCCGCCAGCCCGGCGGTGATGGCATCCTTGGGTGGTTGGATGGCATGCACTTCGACCGCCTGCGAACCGCGATCAGTATCCTGCACGTCAATTTCCACGTCCGCATTATCCGCAACCGAGCTTTGCCCGAAGTTACGCAACACGTTCGCATGCAATAAGATATCAGGACCGCCTTCGTCGGCGATAACAAATCCGAATCCTTTGATCGGATCAAACCATTTTACGCGGCCCTTTACTCTGCGCGTCTCAGCCACTTCTCTTGTCACGTCGTCCTACCTGTAAGTCTCATCCCCAAGACTGTTGCTTCACTCTTGCTCCCATAAATGAGCCCGCGCAAGCGTAAAATTCATATATACTACTGCGCCTGAATTGACCTGAAGAATTTGTAGAGAGGTTGATTCAATTTGCCGCATGGTCATACGTATCACAGCATGCACTTTGAGAGCATGAACAAGCCCCACAAAACGGTTTCGCTATCTGCCGATCAGCGCCTGGCCCTTGAGGCCATTTGCCGCCGCCGCAAGGTTGAAGCGCTTGTCTGGAGGCGCGCCCGTGCGTTTCCGCTGTTGGATGCAGAAGAAGACGCCGGAACGGTTTGCCGGATTCTGGATATCGGACCGACGGTTCTGACGGAGTGGCGGTTTGCCTTTTCCGGGGCGGGGCTGTCGTTTTTCGGCTTGAAGGATTACAGCCAGCGACAAGGGCATTTGTCGGGGGAGCGCGAACGGGCTTTGAAAGCCCGTTTTGCCGAAAACCCGGCACGGAACGTAGACGAGGTCTGTGCGTATGTTCCGGCGGAATACGGGCGGAGCTACAGTCCCTCGGGGGCCGCCAGGCTGATGCGCCGTCCGGGGTTTGAGTATAAAAAGCCACGATTGCCGCCTGCACAGGCCGATGAAGTCAAACAGGCGGCGTTTATCGCCATGTATGAGGCCCTGATGACCGAACTTGCAGCCGATGGGATGGTGGTCTTCTCCGATGCTGTGCATCCCGAGCATCGGAGCCGTCCCGCCCATGCCCGGTTCCCGAAGGGGCAAAAGACGGCCCTGAAGGCAACATCGGGGCGCAGGCGCCTCAATATTCAGGGTGCGCTCGATCTTGAAACGTTCCGGTTCACCTTTGTGGAAGGCGGGAAGATCAATGCCCAAACGACACTCTCATGCTGGAAAAGCCGGAGCGCAACACCCCAACCAAAACGACCATCCATGTTTTTGTCGACAATGCGCGTTATCACCATGCCAGGATACTCCAGCCATGGCCGCACAGCCCCGAACGTCGGGTGAAGTTGAAGTTCCTGCCGGCATACGCCCCGCATCTCAACCCGATTGAGCGCCTTTGGGGTGTCATGCACGACTGCATCACCCATAATCGCCATTACGCCACGTTCAACCAGTTCACCGAGGCCATTCTCAACTTCTTCCGCCAAACCCTACCCGACAAACGGCGCGATTTTCGCGACACTGTTACCGACAATTTCAGGATCGTTTCTCTCAAGGAATACAAGCTGATCTGACCTCAAATCTTCTGGTCAATTCGGTCGCGGGAGTATATACTGAATACCAACCCGCTTATTGGTCAGGTCGACCTGAAAGACAAAGTTCTTCAGGTTGATCTTGTTCAGCGCATCCTAGGGTGCGGCCAGTTTAAAATCGAAACTGGGTTCTGCCTTGTTGACCAGATACTCAATAACCTGCCCCACCGACATGTCGCCAAATCGGATCTGCAGGATCGTGTCGATGCCGGGGCCAAACCGGGCCGCCGCCGTAACCGGGAGGCCGAATACGTCAAGTGCCGCCGCAAGATCGAATTCGATCTGCGACTTTGAATTGCTGCCCGCGACGGGCAGGTTCTTGCCACCATCACCATCGGCCATATCTCGTACTCCCGTTGGGCAGTGTTATGATGCGGCTTTGGTCGACGTCACTTTGAATGACAGTGACTGCAGCGTTATTCCGGCAAATTCAATCTTGTCCGGAATCGTTGTAAAATCGAGCGCCACGCCAATCTGATAGGTGCTGGACAATGTGTTGATTTCGATATCGGTAATTTTAAGCGAGGCATCCAGAATCGCGGCAAAACCGGCGTAGGAATTCTTGATCGCATTACCGGCATCGGTCAGAACTTTTGCCAGTTCCGGGAACTGCAACGCCGTTGCGATGCTGGGGGCGATATCTCCGATTGGTCCCAGGGTAATTGCGTCCTCAAACGTCGCGTGATAGGCCAGAATAAAGCTGCCGCCTTTGCCCGCATCAGAACCGGTGTTGTAGGTGCCCGCCAGCGTATATTGCTGGCCCGGCGGATCAATATAAAACGTGATCCCGGCCTCGATGGTTGTGGTACTGCCGCTGTCCGCGCCAGTCATGACTGCAGGAGGTGTAGCTGCCATTTCTTCATTCCTTTCACTGGTTGTGTCGCCTCTCTTCGGCGAAGTTAGTTTGTTCGTTTGGCGAGGTGTTCTTTTACGGCTCATCCATCGGCCCCAATGTTAACCGGCGGCTCTTGTGCGCCGATCTGGTTGTCGTCCGAATTTTCGGGCTTGTCCTTTTTCCACGCCCCATACCAGCCCAGCGAATTGGCACCGGCATTGGGGTCGGGATCTCCGAAAATGTAGAAATCGAATGCGCCGCCTGGCGGCAATTGTTTGCCCAAAAGCTTGAGTGCAATGCCCGTCAGCTTCAGCAAATAGGCACCGTCGCTATACAAAAGCTGGCGCGAATACATGGTGATCTTGATGACGCCTTCGATGGATATCTCGTTTTTCGACCCCGACGATGCTGGCAACTTGAGGCCCGCAAAAACCGGCAGCCCGTAGTTCGACGGAGACCAGGCAAGCGCGATACGCACCACCAGTCCGGCCTTTGAGGCCAAAGATCCGACCGTTCCCAGGTTCAGATCGAAATCCAACGCGTACCAAACCGCACCTGGCGCAGTTGTGTCCAATTGCGTGCCAAGTGTCATATACCCAAGATCAGCCACCGATCCTGACCCCGATTCCGAAGACAACATGCGCTTGATTGTCATTGGGAAATGCTGCGCAAGCGCATGTTTGCGCGTTTTACTTGTCGTCGGATCAAACGCCATCTGCGCCGAATCGAAAGAGAAGCTGCGCGACGCCGGCTGTTCGGTTGGGAAATCCATATGCAACAGCAGATTGGAAAAGCTGAGGGCATCATAGGAAAACAGGTCGAACGGCACAGGCGCAGCCGACCCGTCAGGCTCACTTGTCAACTCGTTGAATGCCATGCTGCCCCAGAACGAGAACCGGGTTTGCACTGTGCCTTCCTTGGCCTCATCGCCCACCAGAGTCGCGAATGTGGCCTTTTGATGGTGATTGAATCGAGAACCATGTCATCAGTGGCCTGAAAGACAGTTGGCCGGGTCTCGCTGAAAACATAGGCGTGCGTGTTGCCGTGTTTTTGATAGACCCCATCCAGTTCAATCTGGTTGTTGGAGGCTTGAAGCTGCTTCACCTTGGTCGAAAACAGGGTATTCAAAACCACTTGTATGCGCGACGAAAACGCAGCGATGCCTGAGTTTCTGAACAGGACTTTCAGCGACAAAACATTGAAATCAAAGGTCGATGTCGAAAGAGGCCGGTCCTTGTAGTAATAGATCACCCCAAATAATGAACTGTCCTTTTGTTCCAGTGTGGGGCTGACCGGCGTTTGGTTGATACCGATGTGATGTGCCTTGAACAGCGACGGATCAATGCCTGCCGCCAACCCCTCCAGTTGCGGCGGCAGATCATCAAGCGGCACATAGGCGTTGAGGAACAGGATCCCATTCCAGTTGGGATCATTCATGATAGTGTCCCGGAAATAGATGAAATCCGGGTCGTCCGGGATGTTGTCGATGATCTCAAGCAGCTGTTTTTGCGTCGCGGCGACATTGACGTTGAACTGATCGCCCAGAACCCAGGTGCTGGTGTCCGATATCAGATCGCGCAGGGTTTTTGAGGTCTGCTTGATCAGCATGATCGTGCCATGCTTGGTCCAGTCCTGAGCGGACAACAGGAAATTCCAGTCTTAGTGTCTGATTCAAAATGGGATGAAGGATTTCAATCTGTTGCAAGTAGTCGGGTCACGCGCCTGATGTGGGCGATGAGCAGCCAGGCCTCGGCGCTTTCGATGGATTTCTCCCGATCCTTTGCCAAACGACGGCAGCGACCGAGCCATGCGAAGGTGCGTTCCACAACCCATCTGCGTGGCAGCACCTCGAAGCCCCCGGCGGTGTCGGAGCGCTTGATGATCTGTAGCGTCCAGCGTCCGAGGCGCACGAGGGCACCCCGCAGCTTCGGCCCGGCATAGCCGCCATCCGCGAACATGTGGCGCAGTTTCGGGGCCTCACGGCGGAGCCTGGCGAAGACCCCGGGCGCACCGTCACGATCCTGAATGTTGGCCGTATGGACCTCGCATGCGATCAGATTGCCACAGGTATCAGTGATAATGTGGCGTTTTCGACCTTTGATCCGCTTGCCCGCATCGTAGCCGGAAAGGGACGTGTTTTCAGAGGTTTTAACGCTCTGGCTGTCGATCACACCGGCTGTCGGCTGCACATCGCGGCCTGCCGCGAGGCGCACGGCCGCGACCAGGTGGCGGTTGATCCGGGCCAGCAGGCCATCATCTCGCCAGAGGTGGAAATAGTAACGCACAGTCGAGACCGCAGGAAAGTCCTTCGGCAG
Source organism: Roseovarius sp. (assembly GCA_965207105.1). Taxonomy (GTDB): domain Bacteria; phylum Pseudomonadota; class Alphaproteobacteria; order Rhodobacterales; family Rhodobacteraceae; genus Roseovarius. Next base: position 109,033 of record CBDBLS010000026.1, read on the forward strand.
GAGCGACCATGCGCACCCGGCGGCGGCAAGATACTGAATCGCATTCCAGACCCGACGCAAATGCACCTTTCGCGGACGCCCAGGGCGGTTACGGCCGGGTAACAATGACCGCACGATATTCCATTCAGCATCGGTCAAATCACTTGGATAGCACTTTGTTTCGCGCATATGCTGCGCACGGGTGAATTCAGTCCAGGCCATTGTGATCTCCGTTCAATTTCATAACCGAACAGAATCACACCCTGTTGAATTCACTCAACTCATTTCTGATCAGACACTTAGATGTGAATCTCATTGTTCTGGCGAATATAAGAATCCATCTTCGAAGGGTCAGATGCCACCAGAAACTGTTGCGGTGTCAGCAAGGCCGAACGCAAAGGATCAACGATACCTTCCAGCGAAAGCAGCGTCCCATCTTTCGAACGCGCCAGTGTCAGCTGTTGCCAGACCGACCCGTCACAGCCACCACCGGCTTTGGGTTGAAACTCGGCGATCAACCCTTGTGGAGTTCCGGCCTTGCAGGGCGGTTCATCCTTCAGGGCCATGAGCATTGGTTCAATCAGAGGGTCGGGCGGTAGGTTTTTTGTCACCTCATGAATGATGGCTCTGCGTTCCTGGCACAGGACCTGAACCTCCATCCGATCAAGCGCCTGAACCTCCTGTTTGGCACCGGCATAAGGCGCCAGAGGATAAGCGGATTTAACCGGTGTGAGCTGGTTCGTCTTGGGCAGGGCTCCAGCCTGAACCGCAAAAAACGGCAGATAGGATCCGGCGCCGTCTTGGGTATCTATCGACGTGGAGGACTGACCAAACAAATTGGCGCCATGGGGTTGTGCAAAATAATCCAGCTGCGCCTCACCTGCGGTCACACTGGCCCATGCGGTGGTGGCCGCAGGGGTCAGTCGCACCGCGTCGCTCGGCGGTGGCGCCTCGACATCGTTTGGGTCAAACGCCGGAGCATATGCCGCCTATTCGGCCACGAATGTCAGGGTCATATCCTCGACAATTTCGATATATTCCGTGCCCGACGTCCCACATAAAAAATGGCTTAATTAGCATTGATTATGCGTGGCGTATTACAGGCAGGATGCCTGCTGCTGCGGCAAGTATCGCGCGCGGCGTTTGGTGGCTCGGAAGGACGGCAAGGTGGAACCACCGAAGGCAGCTGTCCAGGTATTTGGTTGCGATACCCCGATGGCGGCGCGGAAAGGTCTTTAACCGCTCATGCCGACTGTTCACGGTTTGAATGTGCAATTCACCACGGACACGTTCTCCGGCGGTCCGGTTGAGACTTTCATGGCTGACGCCCATTTCTGCGGCGCAGGGCGGGTACCCGGTGCAGCCATCGGTCACCAGGAGAGCGTCCCCATCAAGACGTGGCTGCAGAACCGTTTTGAGATGTTCGGCTGTCACCGCAGGCAAGACAGCACTGATGGTGGTGCCTGATCGGTCGACCGCAACGAGGACCGGAACCTGCTCCTTCGACAATCCGCGTTTTGAGGCCTTTCCCCCGCGTTTGCGGGCTTTTCGAGAGAGATTACGCTCCCCTTTCCGGCTGCGCGGAAAGAACGTCTCGTCGGCTTCGACGATCCCGCACAGCTTGACCGCACCGACCGTTACAGCCTGAAGAAAGCGATGACGCCAACGAAAAGCTGTGGTGTCGGCCACCATACAACGCCCGTCGGACGCCTTTACCGTTTCGCCGTCGCGCAGGGAAGCTGCAAACTCTGCCCACCTGTCCTTGTGGCGCAAGCGGGCAAGCGGCGTCCCGGTCAGCGCGTTGAAGGTTTTGCGACAGCTTTTGCAAAAGAACCTCGTCAGGCCACTTGCATGGCCTCTGATGATCGCACCGCCCGAAGCGCAGTGCGGACAGATACGCCCCTCGCGAACAGTCGCCTCAGGGAGATCGATCACGCTTTCCAGCGACGAAACCCCGGCAACGAGCCGTCCGGTTTCAGCCCGTTGTTTCGATGAAAGGTTGTCGATCTCGTTAAGCCACACCAAAAAAGCCTGATGATCCATGTGCCGCACCCATAATTTTGTTCATGGTGTGTTCTATCACAGGTCGCCACGCATAATAAATGCTAGGGTCTGTTGACAATCATCGTGTTGCAATGAGCATGGCACAGAGGTGCCAGTTGGCAGCGTAGCTTGTATCAGTCTTGTCGTATCGCGTTGCTATGCCTCTGAATTCCTTGATCTTTGCGAAGTAGTTTTCGATGAGATGGCGCCACTTGTACATGTGGGTATCGTAGTCCCGTTGAACTTTTCGGTTCGATTTGGGCGGGATGACAGCGGTTGCGCCACGCTCATCAAGGTCTTGCAGGAGCCAGTCGGCGTCGAAGGCTTTGTCGGCCAGCAACGCCCCAAAGGAAGCCCCCTTGATCAGAGGAGCGACCCCCTTCATGTCGTGTGCCTGTCCCGGCAAAAGCAGAAACCGGAACAGGTTACCGAGCGCATCGACCAAGGCCACGACCTTGGTCGTCAGTCCGCCGCGAGAGCGTCCGATAGCCTGGTGTTGAGTCCCCCTTTTGCGCCCGAAGCCTTCTGATGAGCTTGAACAATCGTCCCGTCGACAAGGGCATATTCCAGGTCCGGCTCGCCACTCATGGCATTGAAAAGACTCTCGAACACGCCGTTCCTGGCCCATCGACGAAATCGCTTGAACTGGCTGTTCCAGTTGCCAAACTCTTTGGGCAAATCCCGCCATGGGGACCCTGTGCGTACGCGCCATAATACTGCTTCCATAAACCGGCGATTATTGCGCGCGGTAACACCCGGATCGCCTGCCTTGCCCGGTATAAGCGGCTCAATCTTCTCCCAAAGCTCATCGGAAACAGCCAAACGATTTGCGTCCATCAACACCTCCATTTTGGAAGCTTGAATCAGACTTCAGGCAAAATGGGAACCCCGAATGTCAACAGGCCCTAATTGAGCCTAAAAAATTGGACTGTTGCGGCTTTTGCCCAATGGCTTGCATGTCCAGCGTAAAGCTTCCGTCGGGCACCAGGTACATGGGATCGCCGACACCCGGCTGGCCGCTGCGTGGCCGCAAGGCAAAGACAAGGCGCGCCGGAGCAGGCGCATCGACCGGGCAAAGCACCATGGGCGCAGACAGGTTCGTGCGATAAAACGAACCCAGTGTCGGGGCCCCTGCGGCAAAGGTGAATTCTGTCCTTGCCGGATCAAGCGGCCGCATTGGATCAATCATCGCGTGCAGCTTGACAGTCGACGCGGTGGCACCCTTTGTCGGCACACCGAGATCGAAAATTCTGTAGTTGAGCGATGTAAACGGCGCACCGGGAATACCTGGCATCGGAAAGAAGAACCGCAATCCACATTCCAGCGCATCAAGATGACCGGTTCCATCCGCGCTCAGCGCAAATTCAAGATCGAACAAAAAGGCTCAATTAGCATTGATTATGCGTGCCAACCTGTAATAGAACACACCATGAACAAAATTATGGGGTGCGGCACATGGATCATCAGGCTTTTCTGGTGTGGCTCAACGAGATCGACGACCTTTCATCGAAACAACGGGCTGAGACCGGACGGCTCGTTGCCGGGGTATCGTCGCTGGAAAGCGTGATCGATCTCCCTGAGGCGAATGTTCGCGAGGGGCGTATCTGTCCGCACTGTGCTTCGGGCGGTGCGATCATCAGGGGCCATGCAAGTGGCCTTACGAGGTTCTTTTGCAAAGGCTGTCGCAAAACCTTCAACGCGCTGACCGGGACGCCGCCTGCCCGCTTGCGCCACAGGGACAGATGGGCAGGGTTCGCAGCTTCCCTGCGCGACGGCGAAACGGTAAAGGCGTCCGACGGGCGTTGTATGGTGGCCGACACCACAGCTTTTCGTTGGCGTCATCGCTTTCCCGAGGCCGTAACGGTCGGTGCGGTCAGGCTGTGCGGAATCGTCGAAGCCGATGGGACGTTCTTTCCGCGCAGCCGGAAAGGGGACCGTAATCTCTCTCGAAAAGCCCGCAAACGCGGGGGAAAGGCCTCGAAACGCGGATTGTCGAAGGAGCAGGTTCCGGTCCTCGTTGCGGTCGACCGATCAGGCACCGCCATCAGTGCTGTCTTGCCTGCGGTGACGGCCGAACATCTCAAAACGGTTCTGCAGCCACGTCTTGATGGGGACGCTCTCCTGGTGACCGATGGCTGCACCGGGTACCCGCCCTGCGCCGCAGAAATGGGCGTCAGCCATGAAAGTCTCGACCGGACCGCCGGAGAACGTGTCCGTGGTGAATTGCACATTCAAACCGTGAACAGTCGGCATGAGCGGTTAAAGACCTTTCCGCGCCGCCATCGGGGCATCGCGACCAAATACCTGGACAGCTGCCTTCGGTGGTTCCACCTTGCCGTCCTTCCGAGCCACCAAACGCCGCGCGCGATACTTGCCGCAGCAGCAGGCATCCTGCCTGTAATACGCCACGCATAATCAATGCTAATTGAGCCAACAAAAATGACCCCCAGCCTGCGTCCGAGGCAAAGGCAATCCTGGCCGGGCCGGAAACAACGGGCAGGTCAAGCTGGCCATCCGCCGAAAGCAATGTGATCGTGGCAGCGCCTGTGCCCGGGGAAATCACCAGAGACGCGTCAGCCGCGTCAACCGAGACCGAACAGCCAGGACCAAAAGTCAATCCGTAGTTCCGAAACCCGGTGGTGGTGCGCCCTGTAACCGCATCCGACGCAATCGGAATCGCCTTTGTGACCCACAATGACATGGCATCATTCGGGTTCTCCAGCCACATCATGCGGGTTTGTGAAAACGCGGGTATGTCCAGCCACCGCCGCAAGACTGGTGCAAATTGCGGCGCCGAGTTCACCGAAGACCCAAGCACTGCGAAAACGCCACCGGCCTCCCATGCCTCTTGCAGGGTCAGCGATGCTGCCAGGCCCGTCGCATCCTCGGGCGGAAGATAGGCGATCCGGGTGTTCGGAATCGCACCGGGTTTGTTCAGGGCAAAATAAAGCCCGCCGTTGCCTCGCGACAACCGGAACGGGCTTATAGAGCCGGGATCAGACATTGATGGTGTTGATGGTATCGCCCGCAAGCACCGGGAAATCGTAGATATCCCCGGGCGAGTGCTGATTGCAGTCGGTTTGCGCGGATAAACCGGCATCCAGGCCGTTTGGCTGTTCATGCCGCCAATATTTGCCAGAGACGGCAGATACCTACTGTAATTGCTCGAAAACTGCTGAATGACCATACCGTTCAGGCGGGGCATCAAAGCGTATCGGGCGATGAAATTCCTGCAGGTTGTGCCCAGTGCGTAGTAACCTGGCTGATTGTTCTGAAACGCCAGTATCTCGGGGATCAGAACGGTCCGCCCACGGAAAAACGCCGTCGAAATGGTGCCCGCCGGCGTGCGCCCGGAGTAAAACGTCGTTGTCGCCTGCGCCAGATCGGACAGCGTATCCACGCCAATCAGCGCGGCGGCCTCCATCAGGCCGCGCGATCCGGCGGAGTTGCCGGTCGGGAACGACGCAGGATAGCATAGCCGCAGGTGTCGTCGCCGAAACGTCTCGCTGCGCAGGTCGATCAGCCCGCCAGCGCCACCGGGCGCATCCGTCACATTGGGAATCGGCAGCGTGGCCAGAAAATTATCGAACCCCAGCACTTGCGTCCCGTTGGCGCCAGGTGTTCCGATAACATCAAAAAACGTGTCGCCGGTGCTGACATATCCATTTGTAAGGTTGGGCGGAGCGTTGGGGAGCAACTGGCTGGTTTGCGCCGCAAGCCGAACCCGCATACCGGGCATCAGATCCACATAGGCCTGCGCCGGACCCGACGCGCGGGTCACGAAATTGTAGTTGAACTGAAGGCTTTCATCGTAAGTCGCTGGCGTGGCTACAGCCAGCAAGGCACGCAAAACCGGCGTTGCGCCATAGGCGATGGCATCCCCTTCAGCCGCCTCGATCAGCGCGATAAGATCGACAAACGCGTCAGCAACCTCAGGTCGGTCGGTGCCAAACGCAAAAACCGCATCGACAAGGATGGCCCGACCCGCATCGCCTGTGGATTCTATGGAGAAATCAGGGGAATCGCGCTTAAAGTTTGACAGTGTCCGAGAATTGGATTCTGGAGGTTTCATCAGATGATGGGGTTTCGAGATGCCAGGATTAGACAGCTGTTTCAATGCGGTGGATGACCCACGCGGCGGCAATGCTCCGCGCCACAAGTTCCGTGATTTGATGACGATCGGCCTTTTGTGCGCGCTTTGCGGTGGTGATACGGCGGTGGACATGGAACCTTTCGGACAAATGAAGGGGGATTTCCTGCGTGGGTTTCCTGAGTTGCCTCACGGGATACCTTGCCATGACGCGTATTCCCGGCTGTTTCGCGTGATGAAGCCGACGGGCTTTCAGGCCTTTTTCGACAAGTTTCGCGCCGACTTTACGGCTGGCTCCGGTGAGCACCCTGCCATCGCCATTGATGGCAAAGAGATGCGACGCGGCTTTGACAAGGCCGCCGGGCAATCGAATATGAACATTGTCACGGCCTTTGCTCATGGGGCGCGGCTGACCCTTGGCATCAAGCAAAGCGCCAGGGGCGGTGGCGGGATCCTAGCCCAGCGTGAGTTGATCGAGATGCTTGATATCCGCGGCATCACCATCACCGCAGACGCACTGCATTGTCAGCGCGGGACCTGCGAATTGATCGTGCGGGAGGGAGGCGATTATTGCCTGCGGCTCAAGGGCCATCAGGGCGGCATGTTGGCCGATGTCCGGGCTTTCGTGGAAGACGAAGACACAGATTACATTGATGAATATAACACAATTGATGCTGATCATGGTCGTGTGGAAGAGCGGTCATACCGCGTCCACGATGTGCCGGAATATCTGATCAATACCCATAAGTGGCCGCCTCTTCGGGCTTTCGTCCATGTCGCCTCCAGGCGCGCGGTTGGCGACAAAACCAGTCACGCCGAACGGCTTTATCCGCTCTCCAAATGTCCCGCGGCTCAGGGGGCCGCCACACTGATCCGCGGCCAGTGGCAAATTGGGAACAGCTTGCATTGGTCTCTCGACGTGGTGATGAACGACGACCGATCACCGCGCGCGAAAAGATCACGCGCCAGCCAGCTTTGCCGCTTTGAGGCGGATTGCCTTGAGCATCATCAAGGCCAATCCTGCAAAAGGATCAAATCGCGGCAAATTCAAAAAAGCGGGCTGGAGCAATGAGGTCCTGAAAACTCTCATCCAAGACTTTTGAAGCGCGATTGCCCTGCCCCCTTGTATGTTTTCCTTGCCATCAATCTGCAGCAGATTGATGGTTGCCCGGATGGGATGGCCATCCCATCCGGGCGCTCGATTTGGGTCGTCCTCCCCTTGGCTTTGTGGGCCGCAGGGCAGCTTGACCGGGTCGATTCATGGAAAACTGATCTGAACAGATGAAAGGGAATCCCGGATGTCCCGTATACAAGGAAAGACCGCTTCTCCCCAGCTTGCCACAGAGCAAGTATATGTCGGCATTGATGTGACTGAACCTCCTCCGACTAAAGTCAGAGGGTTCAGTGGTTCATGAGCGCCTTCGGCGCACGTTTGAATGTTTTTCCGACTAAAGTCGGAGGCTTTAGACCAGATTGTGGAAAGTAAATCACGTCTTGATGTCTATCTTCACCCAACAGGCCTGTCGCAGAGCGTGAGTAATGACAAAGCAGGCCTGCAACGGTTCGCCCGCTTCCTTCGATCATATCAACCTGAGTTGATCGTGCCGGAGGCAACCGGCAGCTGTCATCGGCGCGCGCACCGGCACCTGCATGATGCGGGTTTCCATGTGGCTGTGATGAACCCATACCGCACCCGAAAGTTCGCTGATATGATGGGGCAACTGGCCAAAACCGACGCGATTGACGCCAAATCCCTCGCGCTGTTTGCCGCGATGGTGAAACCGGAAGCAAAGGCCCCCCCTGCCCCGGCTCGCGCCGATCTGGCCGCTCTCCCGGTTGCCGGGCGGCAAATTTCCCGGCAGAAAGGAGCTTTGCAAAACCAGTTGAGCGTGACCGGGCACAGTCTGATCAGCCGACAGATGCGTGCGCGGATCAAGATGGCCGAACGCCACCTTGCGGCTCTGGATGCTGAACTCCGACAACTTCTGCGCCGCGAACCCGATCTCAAACATCGCTTTGATATCCTGACTTCGATACCAGGCGTCGGGCTGATCTCGGCGGCAACGATGATTGCGGAACTGGGCGAATTGGGACAGGTCAACGCATCCCGGATTGCCGCCCTTGTCGGGGTTGCGCCCATGAACTGCGATTCCGGCGCCATGCGGGGTCAACGCCGTATTCGCGGTGGCAGAGCAAGCGTTCGCAACACGCTCTACATGGCCGCCGTTGCTGCAGTTCGCTCAAACCGAGACTTCGCCGCGTTCTACAACAGGCTCAGGGAAAACGGAAAGCCGTTCAAAGTCGCAATCACTGCGGTCATTCGCAAACTGGCAATCGTGGCGAATACCCTCATCTCGGAAAATCGAAAGCGGGTGCCAATATGCCCTTGACCACAAACACAGATGCTGCCCTGATTTTCAGATAGAGCGCTTCAAGGTCCTGCTTCATATCGGCCAGCTGCCGCTCGAGCGAGGTGATAGAAGTGCTCAGAGTCTGACTCAAAAGTTTATGTTTGAACAGAATGCCTTGCTATCCGCCTTGTCAAGAGACGAATACCGGCAACCAAAACCCATGCTACGGAACTTTCAACGGTTGCCTCCCGATCTTTTGCCAAACGACGGCAACGTCCCGGCCACGCGAATGTTCGCTCGACCCCCCATCTTCGTGGTGGAAGAACGAACCCCTCGGCTTTGTCAGGGCGCTTGACAATCTCCAATGTCCATTTTCCCTGCAGGGCCAAAGCATCCCGAAGCTTTGGCCCTGCATATCCTGCGTCCGCAAAGATGTGCCCCAGCCGCGGGAAGCGGATGCGCAGTGCTTTGAGAACATCCACAGCACCATCCCGATCCTGTATATCGGCGGCGTGAACAAGGATCGGCAACAGGAAACCTTGCGTGTCTGTCACGATGTGACGCTTGCGCCCTTTGATCTTTTTGCCCGCATCAAAGCCTGAAATGCCGCCGCTTTCCGTTGTTTTTACGCTCTGGCTGTCAATAACGCCCGCAGTGGGGCTCGCCTCACGGCCCGACAATTCGCGCGCCGCCATCATTGACAGATGGTTGATCCGGTGTAACAGACCGTTGTCGCGCCAGTCGTAAAAACAGTTCTGCACAGTCGAGATCGCCGGGAAATCCCGCGGGATCATGCGCCACTGACATCCCGTGCTCGCCATATACATAATCGCGTTCACAACACGGCGCGGATTCGTCTTGCGAGGGCGACCACCTCGCTTCGCGGCAGCTAACAGGGGCCGAACAAGCGCCCATTCCTCCATAGTTAAATCGCTTGGATAAAAGCCCGTTTTACGCCTGTGCTCCGCGCGGGTGATGTCTGTCCACGTCATGGGATCCTCCAGTTTCTTTCAAAACCAATGAATCATAAACACGTGATATCACTCAACTACTTTTGGAACAGCCTCTCAGGCCCGTGGGGCCATCGTCCGGGGTGATAAGTGTCATGCGTCGTTATCTGCCTCGTTTGTTTTTGGTTCCCGTGTTGAGAGCTGGACACGAAAAAACGGCCACCGGGATTGCCCGGGCCGTTGCATGCTATTCGTCCAGCATGACACATCTTATAGACGAGTCCGCGCGCTTAGTCAATCAAAGGATTGCTCGTAACCGCTCGTTTTATTTACATTTTGTTAGGGTTTACCCCTGCTCGATGACGTAATCCGCTAGCGCGGCTGACGCCCTTGGCTCACTTGACTTTAATCGCGGCGACCACGGCGCCATGGCCTTTTTTCTGGATCAGGATAACGCCGGGCAGATCGCCCGTCATGGCTGCCTCAATCGACAAGGGCGTACGCCCGTTCCAGGTTTTCAGAGGCGCAATTTCGCTTACCACATTGGCATAGCTCAGCGTCCGGCCCGCGTTCTCTCCTCGCTTGATATCAACGGTCTGCTTGGGGGTATAGCGCACCAATTGCACCACGAACGGTCCTTTCAGCGCTTGCTCGGCGCTGGCCGTCACCGTCACCCGATTACCCGAGCGATTGGCCAGAACAACGACCGGCAGGGGCGTACGGCTATGGCGATCAATCAGATCTTCAACATCTTTGGGCCGATTGCCAACCACATGATCACTGCCATTGATGATCATCTGCGGAGTATAGACCATGGAGCGTCCCGCCCCGCTGGCATAACTGCGTTGGCGCTGTGACCATGCCGGACTGCCAAAGCTGTCTTTCCAGCCAATGTAGTCCCAGTAATCCACATGCAAAGCCAGGGCGGTCACATCCTCCCGCGCGGCCAGCTTGTGCAGATAGGCATCCGCAGGCGGGCAGGACGAGCACCCCTGTGAGGTAAAAAGCTCGACCACCACGGGGCGATCTTGCGCTAGGGCGGGTGTGATTAGCAGCATGATAGCCGCAACAATGGAAAACAGAATGCGAGTCACCGGAGGGTCCGATCTTTGTTGAGTGTTCATAGACCTTAATGCAAAATCCTTTGTAACCACCAATCAAGGTTTCGCGAGAGGCGGTGAACACCTTGAATTGGAGGAAAAGGGCAGCTTCGCGGACACACTGCAAAGCCGCTGCAACTGCGCCATTGTCTGCGGCATGGCAAAGCGGGCTAAATCTCGTCCGTATGGGACCCGGGTTTGCCGATCAGCAACCAAACAAGCAGCGCTACAATTACGCCCACTGCAACAAACATAGCCGTCGATTTACCCAACACAAGCAGTCAGGATACCGTCAATTTCCCGAACATACGCACCACCACCCATCTGAGAATGCAAGCTCGGATTAACAGACTGCCTCCAACCATCATAGCACCCGATAACACTGCTTATCAGGGCGATCCCGAATGCAATCCCAGAAAGCGGCTTTCTGCCAACTCAGTTCGCTGCGCATAATACGCCAAAGCAGTGGCGCACCGATCAGCCAGCAACACAGGAATGCAATCGGAAGCCCAATGAAGGCCATCCAGAAGAAAACACCGATATTGCCCTGTACGGCGGCGGGTATGGCGACACATGCCCAGCCCAGAAGGGCAGATAGATTCACTGCTCTTTTCCATTGTTTTCGCGAATAGGCTGGCTGGTTCTTCATAGCGACAAGGTAGGGCAACCAGCTAGGTTAGTGAAGCTCGCCAATGCATGGGCAGGTTGATATTCTCAAGCATAGCAGCCGCCAGAAAATGAGGCTCATAGCAAACCTTACGCACGCTCTAAGTATGAAACAGCGCATCAGAGTCGCATTAGCCAGCGCGCTGCGCGGCATGGCCAATTCGTTTCGGCCACACTCTCACTTTACATAATTGTGTGCAATGGTATACAAATAATACATCCACCCCCTTGATCCGATGTTTCAAATCGGTCAGAACGCACTAAATTCTAGTCAGCCCCATCTCGTAAGGACAGCCAGACATGCCCATTTCCGTTGGACACGACACCGCCAAAACCCGCAAAACCCTGACAGTCGGTGACCAGAGCGTTGCCTATTACTCGATCAAAGCCGCCGAAGAGGCCGGTCTGGGTGATTTTTCGCGCCTCCCTGCCGCGCTGAAGGTGGTTCTGGAAAATATGCTCCGGTTCGAGGATGGTAAGACAGTCAGCGTCGATGATATCAAGGCTTTCGCCGAATGGGCCACCAAAGGCGGCAAGAACCCGCGCGAGATTGCATACCGCCCGGCCCGGGTGCTGATGCAGGATTTCACCGGCGTGCCCGCTGTGGTCGATCTGGCCGCCATGCGTGACGGCATCGTAGCGCTCGGTGGCGATGCCCAACAGATCAACCCGCTGAACCCCGTGGACCTTGTGATCGACCACTCGGTGATGATTGACGAGTTTGGCAACCCCCGCGCCTTCCAGATGAATGTGGACCGCGAATATGAACGCAATATGGAACGTTACCAGTTCCTGAAATGGGGTCAGGGCGCGTTCAACAACTTCCGCGTGGTTCCCCCCGGCACCGGCATCTGCCATCAGGTCAACCTGGAATACCTCGCGCAAACCGTCTGGACCGACGCGGATCAGAACGGCGAACAAGTCGCCTACCCCGACACACTTGTCGGCACCGACAGCCACACCACCATGGTCAACGGCGCCGCCGTTCTGGGCTGGGGCGTTGGCGGGATCGAAGCCGAGGCCGCCATGCTGGGTCAGCCGATCTCGATGCTGATCCCCGAAGTGGTGGGCTTTGAGCTGACCGGTGCCATGGTCGAAGGCACCACCGGCACCGATCTTGTGCTCAAGGTCGTGGAAATGCTGCGCGAACGCGGCGTTGTCAGCAAATTCGTCGAATTCTACGGCGCAGGCCTTGATGTGCTGCCGCTGGCGGATCGTGCCACCATCGCGAATATGGCGCCGGAATACGGCGCCACTTGTGGCTTCTTCCCAATCGATGACGAAACCCTGCGCTACCTGCGCAACACCGGCCGGGACGAGGCTCGCGTTCAGCTGGTCGAAGCTTACGCCAAGGAAAACGGTTTCTGGCGCGATGCGGATTACGCGCCGATCTATACCGACACTTTGCATCTGGACATGGGCACCATCGTGCCTGCGATCTCGGGCCCCAAACGCCCGCAGGACTATGTGGCCCTCACGGATGCCAAAACCGCCTTCACCCGCGAAATGGCCGAGACCTTCAAACGCCCGATGGACAAGGAAATGCCGGTTGCAGGCGAAGACTACACGCTTAGCTCGGGCGACGTTGTGATCGCCTCGATCACGTCGTGCACCAACACCTCGAACCCCTACGTGATGATCGGCGCGGGCCTTGTGGCGCGCAAAGCCGCCGCTCTGGGGCTGGATCGTAAACCGTGGGTCAAAACCTCGCTGGCCCCCGGTTCGCAGGTCGTCTCGCACTATCTTGAGGCCGCGGGCCTGCAAGAGGATCTCGACAAGATCGGCTTCAACCTCGTCGGCTATGGCTGCACCACCTGCATCGGCAACTCTGGCCCGATCCAGAAGGAACTGTCCGAGGCGATTGCCGAGGGCGACCTCGTCGCCACCTCGATCCTGTCGGGCAACCGCAACTTCGAGGGCCGGATTTCACCGGACGTGCGCGCCAACTATCTCGCCTCACCCCCGCTGGTCGTGGCCTACGCTTTGGCCGGGACCATGGATATTGATTTGGCCAAAGACCCGATCGCACAAACCCCGGACGGCAAAGATGTATACCTCAAAGACATCTGGCCCACTCAGGCCGAGATTGCCGAGCTGGTCGAAAGAACCGTCACCCGCGAAGCCTTCATTGAGAAATACGCCGATGTCTTCAAAGGTGACGAGAAATGGCAGGAGGTCGAAACCTCGACCGGCGAGACCTATGACTGGCCGCCGCAATCCACCTATGTGCAAAACCCACCCTACTTTCAGGGCATGGGCAAAGACCCTGGCACTATCTCCAATATTGAGGGGGCCAAAGTTCTGGCCCTTCTGGGCGATATGGTCACCACCGACCACATCTCGCCCGCCGGATCGTTCAAAGACACCACGCCCGCTGGCCAATACCTGACCGAGCGGCAGGTGCCCGTCCGCGAGTTCAACTCGTATGGCTCGCGCCGCGGCAACCATGAGGTGATGATGCGCGGTACCTTCGCCAACATCCGCATCAAGAACGAGATGCTGGATGGGGTCGAAGGCGGCTACACCAAAGGCCCGGATGGCGCTGAAACCTCGATCTTTGACGCCGCTATGGCACATCAGGCCAATGGCACCCCGCTGGTCGTCTTCGGTGGCGAACAATACGGTGCTGGCTCCTCCCGTGACTGGGCGGCCAAAGGCACGGCCCTGCTGGGCGTCAAAGCCGTGATCGCCGAGAACTTTGAGCGTATCCACCGTTCGAACCTGGTCGGTATGGGCGTCATCCCGTTTGAGTTCACCGGCGGTGACACCCGCAAGATGCTGGGCCTGACCGGGGAAGAAACCGTGTCAATCGCGGGCCTTGATACGATCCAACCCCTGCAAGAGGTGCCCTGCACCATCACCATGGCCGATGGATCGACCAAGGAAATCGCGTTGAAATGCCGGATCGATACCGCGATCGAGATCGAATACATCGAACATGGCGGCGTGCTGCATTACGTGCTGCGCAATCTGGCCTCAGCGGCCTGACACACCAGCCAAAGCTATTGAAAACGGCTGCCTTTCCGGTGGCCGTTTTTTTGTAAGACCCTTACGCTATCTTTTGTCCGCTTTGAGCCCTTCTAGTTGATGTTTGAGATTGTTATGTTTTCCAAATGAAGCGTATCGGTATTATTTTCGCCTCCCTCATAACCCTCGCTGTCGGTGCGTTCTTGATCGGTCCACTATCGAACAGAGGAACCTGCTTGCGAGACGAAGCTTTCCCGAATTCAATCTCTCAAGCGACCGCAAAAATCGGAAAGTGGGTGTATCACACTGGCAAGGATGCTTGGTCCGCCATAGGTGTTTCCGAGCAAGATTTACTTTCCACAATCTGGTCTAAAGCCTCCGACTTTAGTCGGAAAAACATTCAAACGTGCGCCGAAGGCGCTCATGAACCACTGAACCCTCTGACTTTAGTCGGAGGAGGTTCAGTTAGAGCTTGATTTAAAACCAGTTGAATGAATCCAGTAGGTTGTGATTCTGTTCGGTTTGATAGCTGAACGGAGATATTTATGGCCTGGACAGACCTCACCCGCCGCCAACATGAGCGCGCAGGCGGCAGGTATGCAAGTGATTTGACCGATGCAGAATGGGCAATAATCGTCCCTTTACTCCCGGCGCGCAGAACAACGGGCAGACCCCGTACCATTGATTTGCGTGATGTGTTTGACGCGATCCTTTATATCGCGACAACCGGTTGCCGGTGGCGTATGTTGCCCAATGACTTCCCGGCGGTTTCCACGGTGCGTGGCTGTTTCCATTCATGGCGCAGGGATGGCCTGCTGGACGAGATAAACCGTGGGCTCGTCAGAAGCGCGCGACTGGCTGAGGGTCGCAAGGCCCGGCCAACAGCGGGGGTCATCGACAGTCAGAGCGTAAAAACAACGGAAAGTGGCGGGGCTGGAGGCTATGACGCAGGCAAAAGGATAAAGGGGCGCAAACGCCATATCGTGACCGATACCATCGGATTGCTCATTGGCTTCGTAGTCCACAGTGCCGGTATTCAAGACCGGGATGGCGCGCCTGACGTGCTGGCGACTGTCGCGAACCGCTATCCCACGCCGGGTCATCTATTCGCCGATGGAGGCTATGCAGGGTCCGGATTACGAGACGCGCTGAAAGCCATTGGCTGCTGGACCGTCCAGATCATCAAACGTGTAAAACGCGGAGCAATATTGGGCCACAGAAGCGGCTGCATATCGCAGTTGTAGCGGAGTAAAAGTCCGCCAGTTTGTGCCCTTCGTTTATTCGGAGGGCGGGAGATGTATTCTGTGGATATTTATAGTCGTGTGCGCCGTGCTTGTTTGAAGGACGGTATGTCTGGCCGAGAAGCGGCGCGGTTTTTCAACATGGCGTAATCAGGATCAGCACTCAGTTACCCCTGTTATTCTGGATGCACATGCAATTGAAAAGGAGACTGACCAATGGAATATTTTGCTGGTTTGGATGTGTCCATGGAAGAGACGCATATCTGCATTCTGGATCGTGAAGGGGCCCTTATTCGTGAAGGAAAAGCGAGCTCAACACCAAAAGCGATCGCTGACTTCCTCGCTTCTGGACCACCATGTGCCAAAGTTGTATTTGAAACGGGACGGATGGCACCAATGCTTTACCATGGGCTGACGGAGCTTGGTGTCCCGGTTGTTTGCATCGAGAGCAGGCAAGCATATCAGGCCCTTAAATCTCTGGCCGGCCACAAGACGGACCGCAATGATGCCCGCGGTTTGGCACACCTGGCGCGGACGGGATTCTACAAGCCGACCCATGTCAAATCACTGTCAGCGCACGCAATCCGGTCGCTGATCGCAGCCCGCAAGAAGCTGGTCGGACAGCGTGTGACGCTCGACAATCAGATCCGCGGTCTGGTCGTCGTCTTCGGCGTGCGGCTGCCACGAGCTTTGTCTCCGGCATTCAAAAACGCGGCGCTAAAAGTTAGCGATGGAGTGCCTGGCCTCCATGCCGCAATTTGCGGACTGTTCGCAGCACGCGAAGCAATCCTCGCGGCGGTTGCAGCCATTGATGGCGACATCAAAAAGATGACCCGCAAATCCGAAGTCTGCCAGCGCCTTATGACGGTACCAGGGGTCGGTCCGATCACAGCATTGGCCTTTGCCGCAGCAATTGATGATCCGTCGCGTTTCAGGAAATCGCGTGATGTGGGGGCGTATCTTGGACTGGTGCCGCGACGGCATCAATCTGGTGAAATCGACTACACGGGCAGCATCTCAAAGCGGGGCGACGTGCGCGTCAGAACGCTTCTCTATGAGGCCGCCAATGTGATGCTGACGCGGTATGCCGCTCCGCTCAAATTGAAGACATGGGCCCTCGCAATCGGTGCGCGCTCAACGATGAGAAAGGCCCGAGTGGCTCTGGCGCGTCGTCTGGCAATCATACTTCATGCCATTATGCGAGACAAAACTGACTTCCAGTCCGCGTAAGGCTTACGAGGCGACAACGAGGATTCCTAAATCAAAGTTCCCATCTGGGACGATGCCCGAGGGAGGGCGTGAGACACGGCGCCGATTCTGTAGCAACAGCCAAGACCAACGGTATGATTGCGGTTTCAACATTGCCGACCCACACCCAGCCAACCCCATCATGAACCTCAGAGTTCGAAGAGAACAAAGGCAACCTCTGACATCAAAAGCAGGAAACTCAGGAAACACGCATTGACAGATTAGAGAACATGGGCCCTCGCAATCGGTGCGCGCTCAACGATGAGAAAGGCCCGAGTGGCTCTGGCGCGTCGTCTGGCAATCATACTTCATGCCATTATGCGAGACAAAACTGACTTCCAGTCCGCGTAAGGCTTACGAGGCGACAACGAGGATTCCTAAATCAAAGTTCCCATCTGGGACGATGCCCGAGGGAGGGCGTGAGACACGGCGCCGATTCTGTAGCAACAGCCAAGACCAACGGTATGATTGCGGTTTCAACATTGCCGACCCACACCCAGCCAACCCCATCATGAACCTCAGAGTTCGAAGAGAACAAAGGCAACCTCTGACATCAAAAGCAGGAAACTCAGGAAACACGCATTGACAGATTAGAGAACAAAGATCGTAAGACGATCGCGAAGATGCTGCGCCATGAACTTCCGCCTGGGTATCGTCGGTCGGAAGCGCCTCGGCGGCCAACGCTTGATGGTTATGTTGGTGTGGTCGATGAGATACTGCGCACAGACAAAGCCCTGATCAAAAAGCAGCGACACACGGCCAAGCGCATCTTTGAACGGCTGCGCGATGAGCATGGATATGCCGGCAGCCTGACCACGGTGACCTATTACGTGCGCGAGCAAAAACGGCGCACCAAAGAGGTGTTTGTGCCGTTGTCGCATCGGCCGGGCCATGCGCAGGTTGATTTTGGTGAGACGCTGGGCGTGATCGGTGGCGTGGAATGCAAGATCCACTTCTTCGTGATGAGCTTGCCACATTCTGATGCGGTGTTTGTGAAGGGATATCCAGCTGAGACAACCGAGGCGTTTTGCGATGGCCATGTGTCCGCCTTTGCATTCTTTGGCGGCATTCCGCAATCCATTCTCTACGACAATACCAAGATCGCCGTGGCTCGGATACTCGGGGATAAGACGCGCATCCGCACACGTCGGTTTACGGAACTGCAGTCGCATTACTTGTTTGATGACAAGTTTGGCAGACCCGCGCGAGGGAACGATAAAGGCAACGTTGAGGGCATGGTTGGATACACCCGCCGCAACTTCATGGTTCCCGCACCTCGCTATGACAGCTTTGATGATCTGAACGCACATTTGGAAGAGAAGTGTTTAGCACGTCAGGACGATACGTTGCGGGGTCACACCCAAACCATAGGCGCACGCCTGATGTCGGATTTGGATGCTCTGATGGGATTGCCCGTCGCAGAATATGAAGCCTGCGATCACGTCAGCACGCGTGCAACGTCGATCTCAATGGTGCGCTATCGCAGCAATGATTACTCGGTGCCAGTAGCCTATGCGCACCACGATGTTCATGTGCGTGGGTTTGTGCATGAGGTTATCATCGGCTGCGGCAATGAGATTATTGCGCGGCACAAACGATCCTACACATCAGCGGATATGGTCTTTGACCCATTGCACTTTTTGCCCCTGCTTGAACAAAAGGTGGGTGCCCTGGATCAGGCCGCGCCTTTGCAGGGTTGGCATTTGCCAGATGTATTTGCCACGCTGCACCGACTGCTTGAAGCCAGAATGGGTAAGCCGGGCAAGCGAGAATACGTTCAAGTCTTGCGCCTTTTGGAGACCTTCGAAATGGATGTTGTGCAAGGCGCAATCCAGCAGGCAATAGATATGGGTGCAATTGGCTATGACGCCGTAAAACACCTTGTACTGTGTCGGGTTGAGAAGCGGCCACCACGATTGGATTTGGACTTCTATCCATACTTGCCCAAGGCCAATGTCGGCACAACACGCCCATCCAGTTACATGAGCTTGATGGGAAGGACCGCGGCATGACCGAAGCCCCTCGGATTCTTCTACGGCATCATCTTAAACAACTGCGACTGCCAACGTTCCAAGGCGAGTATGCCAAACAGGCGCAGCTCTGTGCTGCAGAGAACAAAGATCACATCCACTATCTGGCGCGGCTGTGTGAGATGGAATTGATCGACCGCGAACGCCGGATGATTGAACGGCGCATCAAAGCGGCGAAGTTCCCCAGCACCAAGAGCTTGGATAGCTTTGACTTCAAGATCATGCCAAGCTTGAACAAGCCCCTGACGATGGATCTGGCACGATGCGATTACGTTAATCGCAGGGAGAACATCATCGCGCTCGGCCCGTCAGGCACGGGCAAGACACACATCGCCCTGGGACTTGGGCTGGCTGCATGTCAAAGAGGACTGAAGGTGCGCTTCACAACGGCTGCGGCATTAGTCCATGATCTGATCGAGGCTCAAGATGAGCGGAGATTGCAGCGCCTTCAAAAGCAACTGACCAGCCAGAACCTGTTGATCATTGATGAACTGGGCTTCGTACCGCTCAGCAAATCTGGCGCAGAGCTGCTCTTCGAGGTCATATCCCAATGCTATGAACGCGGCTCCATCATCATAACCTCGAACCTGCCCTTCGATGAATGGACTGAAGTCTTTGGCTCTGAGCGGCTGACCGGTGCGCTACTCGATCGTTTAACCCATCACGTCCACATCCTCGAGATGAATGGCGAAAGCTATCGGCTCAAACACAGTCGCAACAACCGAAAATAACCAGCCCGCAATCACAGTCAGAATAATGCTGGCCTTATGGCCAGCATGCGCTTTGGCACGCTTCAGCTTTGTGACGAGCACGCGTGCAAAAGCGCCACAAAACATCAACCGAAGTGGCCCATTTTTACGCCGCGACATGGACCCATTTTACTCTGCGATTGACATCCAGATCATCAAACGCTCTGATACGGTCGAGGGGTTCGAAGTTTTGCCGCGTAGATGGGTGGTCGAGCGCACCTTCGCCTGGCTCGGACGATGCCGTCGATTGGCAAAGGACCGGGAGAAATCCATCGCAAGCGCCGAAGGGTGGCTGCTTATCGCCCACATCCGTCGCGTCACACGCCACCTCGCAAGGAATTGAGAGCGTTCAATTAGTTTTAAATCAGACTCTTAGTGAAATCACTGCCATTGAAGTGAATGATCCTGCGATGGCATTTGAACACCCCTCTACAAGATATGTAACTTTCAGGTTATCAAATTGCCCTGGGATTACAGAGCACATCACTGTAGGCATTCATTGTGGCGACACGCCCAACCTTGGTTGGATCGCTAAGAGTTGCCTAGGCAGAGAAGACTAGGTCCGCGCATCAAGATCTCTGAAAATCTGATGTAACGACAACGGTACATCGGTCACTTGGTCCTGCACAGCTGACATCGCCCTCGTCTCTTCGTTCCATAAGCCAGATGCCGCCCATCACGCAGCCGTGACGCAATCGGCGAGGTCTTCCCCCTTTTTATCCCTCCGTGCATCACCACTTATACCAACGGCCCAATTAATTGACCTTTATCCATTCTCGATCTGTGATTGAAGTTATGCGTTCAGGGTCGTTCGCAAAGAAGTTCCAGGCCCGGGCGCATTTTTCGAGGATTTCTTCATATGTGTCGAAGACAGAGACAGCGGGTTTGTTCGACCGCAGATAGGCCCAAACGTTTTCCATTGGGTTCAATTCCGGTGAGTATGGGGGCAGTTTTACGAGTGTAGTATTATCTGGCACCTGCAAGCATTTTGCTCCGTGCCAACCAGCCCCGTCGATGATGAGCAAGGCATGTGCGCCGGGTGCGATTGTCTTTGCGATCTCATCGAGATGCAGCCCCATTGCTTCGGCGTTGACGTAAGGCAGGACCAGCCCAGCCGCCGTGCCACAGGCAGGACAGGCTGCGCCGAAGATACAGCTCCATTTGCAGCGCGTATCACGTGGTGCGCGCGGGCGGGTTCCACGCCTGGCCCATTTGCGGGTGAGGGTTCCTTGCTGCCCGACGCGGGCTTCATCCTGGAACCATACCTCAAGCGGCTTCCCCTTTGCATGTTTTGGCAGGGTATCGGCTATGAGGCTGGCAAAGTTTTTTTAAAAGCCTGCTGTGCAGCGGGATCAGTTTTGGGATGCTCCGGGCGCACGGAAAGGCGACGAAAACCATGCCTGGCTGGATACTTGCCAATCGTACGTTCATGTAGCTTTACGTCGAATTCTTCTTCAACGCGGACCTGCAAATCGGCACAGCGCCACCGCACTACGCCATCTTTTGCCGGGTCAGGCCCAGCCTCAACCCAAGCCACAAACAGCGCCTGTTGCTCCAGGGACAGGCGTGGCTTTGCACCCTTGCCACACCAATCAGAAAGCCCACCAAGGCCCTCTGCATTGTAGCGATGCACCCAGTCTCTGGGAGTTTGGCGATCCATACCGCTGCTACGGGCCGCTGTTGCGCGGTCCACATCGTCAAGCACCAGCGCTATGGCGAGTATTCGACGGACAACACGACCATCCCTGGTTCGCTTTGCAGCACAACGCAAATCTTGCGCGGACATATCTGTGCGCGTAATCTTGACTGCCCCACCCATGAGCACCTCCTTGCTTCTGGAGGCCATTGATTCAGAAATGCAGTAAATTTGAAATCACAAAAGTGAGTCAGACATTAAGGCCGCTGGTATTAGGAGCGACAGAAAGAAACAAAGGCAGGCAAACAATGCGGATGATATTGATAGCCGTTCAGGCCGGTGCGTTGACCCTCTTTGCCGTCATCGGTGCGCAAGGTGAAAGTGATGCAGGCCATAACTGCCCCCTTGTATGTTTTCCTTGCCATCAATCTGCAGCAGATTGATGGTTGCCCGGATGGGATGGCCATCCCATCCGGGCGCTCGATTTGGGTCGTCCTCCCCTTGGCTTTGTGGGCCGCAGGGCAGCTTGACCGGGTCGATTCATGGAAAACTGATCTGAACAGATGAAAGGGAATCCCGGATGTCCCGTATACAAGGAAAGACCGCTTCTCCCCAGCTTGCCACAGAGCAAGTATATGTCGGCATCGATGTGAGTGAATCACGTCTTGATGTCTATCTTCACCCAACAGGCCTGTCGCAGAGCGTGAGTAATGACAAAGCAGGCCTGCAACGGTTCGCCCGCTTCCTTCGATCATATCAACCTGAGTTGATCGTGCCGGAGGCAACCGGCAGCTGTCATCGGCGCGCGCACCGGCACCTGCATGATGCGGGTTTCCATGTGGCTGTGATGAACCCATACCGCACCCGAAAGTTCGCTGATATGATGGGGCAACTGGCCAAAACCGACGCGATTGACGCCAAATCCCTCGCGCTGTTTGCCGCGATGGTGAAACCGGAAGCAAAGGCCCCCCCTGCCCCGGCTCGCGCCGATCTGGCCGCTCTCCCGGTTGCCGGGCGGCAAATTTCCCGGCAGAAAGGAGCTTTGCAAAACCAGTTGAGCGTGACCGGGCACAGTCTGATCAGCCGACAGATGCGTGCGCGGATCAAGATGGCCGAACGCCACCTTGCGGCTCTGGATGCTGAACTCCGACAACTTCTGCGCCGCGAACCCGATCTCAAACATCGCTTTGATATCCTGACTTCGATACCAGGCGTCGGGCTGATCTCGGCGGCCACCATGATCGCGGAACTGGGCGAATTGGGACAGGTCAACGCACCCCGGATTGCCGCCCTTGTCGGGGTTGCGCCCATGAACTGCGATTCCGGCGCCATGCGGGGTCAACGCCGCA
Source organism: Roseovarius sp. (assembly GCA_965207105.1). Taxonomy (GTDB): domain Bacteria; phylum Pseudomonadota; class Alphaproteobacteria; order Rhodobacterales; family Rhodobacteraceae; genus Roseovarius. The sequence continues at coordinate 131,432 of CBDBLS010000026.1, forward strand.
TTCGCGGTGGCAGAGCAAGCGTTCGCAACACGCTCTACATGGCCGCCGTTGCTGCAGTTCGCTCAAACCGAGACTTCGCCGCGTTCTACAACAGGCTCAGGGAAAACGGAAAGCCGTTCAAAGTCGCAATCACTGCGGTCATTCGAAAACTGGCAATCGTGGCGAATACCCTCATCTCGGAAAATCGAAAGCGGGTGCCAATATGCCCTTGACCACAAACACAGATGCTGCCCTCTGCGCAGGCAGATGCCTCGTGCCACGCGTCCACAGACCTGTAAGCGGTGCGCCGTTCTTATTTACTGGCCCCAGCCTCTTCGATGGCAGGACGGATTTTGCTGTCCAGAATGCTCTGAGTGATCGGCCCGGCAAAGCGCAGGATGATCTTGCCATTGGTATCCAGCACATAGGTTTCCGGCACCCCGTAAAGGCCCCAGTTCAGCGCCATGCGCCCAGAGGTATCCGCGCCATGACTCGTGTAAGGATTGCCCAACTCCTGAAGGAACCCAAGGGCATTGACCGGGTCATCCTTGTAATTGACGCCATAGATCGTGACGCCCTCATCCGCCAAAAGCTCTAAGTTAGGGTGCTCAACCCGGCACGGCGCGCACCAGCTGGCCCAGAAATTCACCAGCTTCACACCGCCTTCGCGCAGGTCCTTGTCTTCAAACAGGGTCTCCTGCCCAAGTGTGGTCAGCTCAACCGCAGGCGCGGGCCGCCCTTCAAGCGCCGAGGGCAGCTCGTCCGGGTTTTCGCGCATCATGCCGAAATAGAACAGCGCCGCCAGGCCGAGGAAAATCAACGGCGGCGCCATCATCAAAGGTGAGACTCTAGGCATTGGATTTCACTTTCCGCTCAATAGTTTCCAGCTGTTTCTTCACCTTACCGGCGCGCAGAATGCTCATCACAACCAGGATAACGATCAACGCGATGGAGACTGCATAAGACGACAGAACCGTATCGGCATATTTCCCAAGATCAGGCATCACCCCATCCTCTCGCGCGCCAGCAGAGCGCGCATCCGCCGCGCGCGAATTTCCGTCCGCGTACGCAGCAGAACCAGCGCGACAAACAGTAAAACGAACCCAGCGATGCACACCAGCAGCGGCAGATAAAACACATCCGCGATATTCTCTTCTTTATCCAGGCTCAGCGTCGCGCCCTGATGCAACCCCTGGTTCCAGAAATTCACCGCGTAGCGGCTCAGCAGCGCAAAGACAGACCCCACAAGGCACAGGATGCTGGTCAGATCGGCGGCGGTGTCGTCATTCTCAATCGCCTCCCAAAGGGCGATGTAACCAAGATAGAACAGGAACAGGATCAGGAAGCTGGTCAGGCGCGGATCCCACGCCCACCATGTGCCCCACATCGGCTGCCCCCAAAGGGCCCCTGTGGCCAGCGCAATCAGCGTCATCACCATGCCAATCGGGGCCGCGGCCCGCGCCGCCAGCGCACTGACGTGATGGCGGCGTACGATCCAGACCAATGAGGTGACCAGCATCATCAGCCAGGCATTGATCGCCATCAGCGCAGCAGGCACATGCAGATAGATGATCTTGACGGTTGAGCCTTGTTTGTAATCATCCGGCGTAAAGAAAAAGCCCCAAATCAATCCCACCACCAGACAGGCAAGCGACAGCACGGCCACCCAGGGCAACACCTTGTCGGTGGTCTGGATGAACTTCTTGGGGTTCGCATATTCCCAGATCGAATTCACTGGCGGCCCTTTCCCGCTGGCTAAGACGTTTCAAGTTTCAACTGGATTACACTGTGAACTCGATACGCCTCAACCATCAATATGTTACGCGCGTTTCACCACCATGATGTGGATCATCTTTTTGTGACAAACCGCTTATCTCAGATTGATCCTCAATACCGCAGCCGAGGCAAAAGGCAAAAGCGCAATGGTGCCGCAGGTGATTCCGGCCAGCATCATCATCGGCATGGTAAAATCCAGCCCCTCTGCTCCGCGCCGTGCCACCTCGGCCCCAAAGATCAAGCTTGGCACATAAAGCGGCAAGACCAGAAGGCTCAAAAGCAATCCACCGCGTTTCAGACCCACGGTCAGGGCCGCACCAAATGTGCCAATCACACTCAGCGCCGGGGTGCCCAGAAACAGCGAGACAATTAACGGTACGAACCCCTCAGGCGACAGATTCAGCAGCACGCCCAGCACAGGGGCCGCCAGCACCAACGGCAGGCCCGTGGTGATCCAATGCGCCAAGGCCTTGACCGATACGATCCCCTCCATCGGCAGGGGGGACGTGGCCAGCAAATCAAGGCTGCCATCCTCCCAATCGAGCGCTAGAATTCGATCCAGCGATAACAGGCAGGCCAGCAAGGCACCCAGCCACAAAACACCGGGCGCGATGGAAGACAGCAAGGTGGTGCGCGGCCCCACTCCGAATGGCACCAGTACCACAACGATCAGGAAAAACGCCAGCCCAAGGCCAAAACCACCCCCGGCCCGCATGGCCAGTTTCAGATCACGGGCCAACAGGGAAATCATAGGAACGCCTCGTCAAAATCGCTGGATTCCAATGGCTTGGCACGGAACTCCCCGACATCAAGAATGCGCGCCTCGTCCAGCCCCAGATCAATATGAGTGGCGATCAGAGTCGATCCCCCACCGCTCAGATGGGTGCGGATCGCGGACGCGAACATCGCCACCGCGTCCTTGTCCAAAGACACGGTCGGCTCGTCCAGAATCCAAACCGGGCGGCCCGTAACCAACAAACGCGCCAACCCAAGGCGGCGCTTCTGTCCGGCTGACAGCATCCCCGCCGGGCGCTCGGCCAAGGGCTCCAGGTCAAAGGCTTCTAACGCGGCAGAAATCCCGTCCGTACCGAACGTGTCTGCCCAGAAGGTCAGGTTCTCGGACACGCTCAGCGTGGCTTTCAGCCCATCAGCGTGTCCGGCATAGGCAAAGCTGTCGGGCGCGGCCTCGACCTTACCTTCCATGGGCGGTTGCAGCCCTGCAATGGTGCGCAACAACGTGGTCTTGCCCACCCCGTTGGGGCCCCGCAGCACCACGGCCTCGCCCGCCGCCAGCGTAAAGCTGACCCCGGCAAGCACCCGCAGCACTCCGCGATTGACCGTTAGATTGGTGACATGCAATTCCATCGAGGTCTGCTTAAAGCGTTTCGCCGGAATGTTGAATGGAAAACATTGCGGCGAAACGCGCGCAACGCTTTGATGTTGTGAATGTTTCGAGTTCAAGTTGATATCCAACATGAACCCGAAACTTTTTAGCCTAATCCACAGCGGGGACAAAGCGGGTAACCTCGCTTACCCTTTGTTTTTGGCTCAATTAGCATTGATTATGCGTGGCGTGCTACAGGCAGGATGCCTGCGGCGGCGGCAAGTATCGCGCGCGGCGTTTGGTGGCTCGGAAGGACGGCAAGGTGGAACCACCGAAGGCAGCTGTCCAGGTATCTGGTCGCGATGCCCCGATGGCGGCGCGGAAAGGTCTTTAACCGCTCATGCCGACTGTTCACGGTTTGAATGTGCAATTCACCACGGACACGTTCTCCGGCGGTCCGGTCGAGACTTTCATGGCTGACGCCCGTTTCTGCGGCGCAGGGCGGGTAGCCGGTGCAGCCATCGGTCACCGGGAGAGCGTCCCCATCAAGACGTGGCTGCAGAACCGTTTTGAGATGTTCGGCTGTCACCGCAGGCAAGACAGCACTGATGGCGGTGCCTGATCGGTCGACCGCAACGGGGACCGGACCCTGCTCCTCCGACAATCCGGGTTTTGAGGCCTTTCCCCCGCGTTTGCGGGCTTTTCGAGAGAGATTACGGTCCCCTTTCCGGCTGCGCGGAAAGAACGTCCCGTCGGCTTCGACGATTCCGCACAGCTTGACCGCACCGACCGTTACGGCCTCGGGAAAGCGATGACGCCAACGAAAAGCTGTGGTGTCGGCTACCATACAACGCCCGTCGGACGCCTTTACCGTTTCGCCGTCGCGCAGGGAAGCTGCGAACCCTGCCCATCTGTCCCTGTGGCGCAAGCGGGCAGGCGGCGTCCCGGTCAGCGCGTTGAAGGTTTTGCGACAGCCTTTGCAAAAGAACCTCGTCAGGCCACTTGCATGGCCCCTGATGATCGCACCGCCCGAAGCACAGTGCGGACAGATACGCCCCTCGCGAACATTCGCCTCAGGGAGATCGACCACGCTTTCCAGCGACGAAACCCCGGCAACGAGCCGTCCGGTTTCAGCCCGTTGTTTCGATGAAAGGTCGTCGGTCTCGTTGAGCCACACCAAAAAAGCCTGATGATCCATGTGCCGCACCCCATAATTTTGTTCATGGTGTGTTCTATTACAGGTTGGCACGCATAATCAATGCTAGGGTCTGTTGACAATCATCGTGTTGCAATGAGCATGGCACAGAGGTGCCAGTTGGCAGCGTAGCTTGTATCAGTCTTGTCGTATCGCGTTGCTATGCCTCTGAATTCCTTGATCTTTGCGAAGTAGTTTTCGATGAGATGGCGCCACTTGTACATGTGGGTATCGTAGTCCCGTTGAACTTTTCGGTTCGATTTGGGCGGGATGACAGCGGTTGCGCCACGCTCATCAAGGTCTTGCAGGAGCCAGTCGGCGTCGAAGGCTTTGTCGGCCAGCAACGCCCCAAAGGAAGCCCCCTTGATCAGAGGAGCGACCCCCTTCATGTCGTGTGCCTGTCCCGGCAAAAGCAGAAACCGGAACAGGTTACCGAGCGCATCGACCAAGGCCACGACCTTGGTCGTCAGTCCGCCGCGAGAGCGTCCGATAGCCTGGTGTTGAGTCCCCCTTTTGCGCCCGAAGCCTTCTGATGAGCTTGAACAATCGTCCCGTCGACAAGGGCATATTCCAGGTCCGGCTCGCCACTCATGGCATTGAAAAGACTCTCAAACACGCCGTTCCTGGCCCATCGACGAAATCGCTTGAACTGGCTGTTCCAGTTGCCAAACTCTTTGGGCAAATCCCGCCATGGGGACCCTGTGCGTACGCGCCATAATACTGCTTCCATAAACCGGCGATTATTGCGCGCGGTAACACCCGGATCGCCTGCCTTGCCCGGTATAAGCGGCTCAATCTTCTCCCAAAGCTCATCGGAAACAGCCAAACGATTTGCGTCCATCAACACCTCCATTTTGGAAGCTTGAATCAGACTTCAGGCAAAATGGGAACCCCGAATGTCAACAGGCCCTAATTGAGCCTTGTTTTTTCTAGACCGGCATCAGGGCTGCGGCCACGCGCCGCCCTTCGGACAGCAAAACGTTGTAGGTGCGGCAGGCAGCGGGCGAATTCATCGCCTCAACGCCCAAACCCGCCTCTTCCAACTGCTCCCGCAAACTGGCCGGGATATGGGCGGTCTCACCCCCGGTGCCGACAAAGATCACATCAATCTCGCCCGCCATCTGCAACAGCAGATCCATGTCCTCATATCCGCCCCAGCTTTGCGCGCCTGTGGCGGTCACAACCAAAGGTGCCTCAACCGCCCGCCCGGCGATGCGGAAAAACCCGGGGCCATAGCCCTCAATCGGCGTGGCTTCGGAAAATTCGATTTCGTTCAGGTGCATGTCACCCTCCCATGTTCCAGATCGGCAGACCGCTGACCAATGCCAACGCGATCACCGCGTAAGCCACGGCGCGATAAAGCCGCTCGTGACGCGGATCAAACAAGGCCTGTCCGATCAGTGAGGTAATAAAATAGGGCGCCGCAAGGGTGAGGGCCAATGCCACAACGTCCCAGCCCATCGATTGGCTCAGCACAAGGTTGCTGACCACAACAACATCCAGGGCCGCCAGAAACAGGATCGTATTGGCCCGCACATATTGCGCGGCGCTTTGCCCGGCCAGGTAGAACAGGATCACCACCGGCCCGGTCAGCCCCGTCAACCCGCCAATCACCCCGGCCACACCGCCAATGGCCAACAGGCCCAACAGGCGCACTTTGCCGGAAAACCGCCACCCCGCCAGCAACGCACCCAGTGTGATGGCGGCCACGGCGGCGATGATCCAGCGGATCGTTTCGCGGTCCATCAGGCCCAACAGCCATAGACCGACGGGCACGGTGAACACTGCCGCCAATGCCAACAGACCAACTTCGCGGCGATGCGCCTGTTTCCATGCGCGCGGCAAAAGGGCAGCGGTGCTGACAATGCCGGTCATGGTGATCACGCCGATCACCGTCTGTGGGGCGAGAAAAATGCCCGCCAGGGGCACAAAGATCAGCGCCGTGCCGAAACCAGCAAAGCCACGCGCGATCCCGGCCACCGAAATAGCAACAATCAACCAAAACAGGCCGGGCGTGGCCCAGACCTGTGCCAGAAGATCAAGCATCTACGTTGGAAAACTGCGTGCCCGCACTGGCATCAGGTTTCGACCAGTCGCGCTTGACCCCAAGCCAGAGCAAGAACACCGAGGCCACAAAGATCGAGCTATACGTGCCCACGATCACACCCCAGATCATCGCAAAGACAAAGCCACGGATCACATCGCCGCCCAGCACATAAAGGGCTCCAAGTGCGAGCAATGTGGTAACCGAGGTCATGACCGTCCGGCTGAGGGTTTCGTTGATCGAGATGTTCAGCACCTCGGACAATGGCTTTTTCTTGTATTTTCGCAGGTTCTCGCGCACCCGGTCAAACACAACCACCGTATCGTTCAGCGAATAACCCACGATGGTCAGCAAGGCCGCGATGATGGCCAGATCGAACCTGATCTGTAACTCCGAGAATATCCCGATAGTGAGAACCACGTCGTGAACAAGGGCGACCACCGCGCCCACGGCAAACTGCCATTCAAACCTCAGCCAGATATAGACAAGCACTGCGCCAATGGCCAAGGCCACCGCGATTGCCGCCGTCATGATCAATTCGCCCGACACTTTCGGGCCCACGCTTTCCACGGCGGTAAACTTCAAATCCGGCACAGCCTCCTGCAAGGCTGCCTCGACCTGCGCGATCACTTCGTTCGATACGCTTTCCTCGCCCTCCTGGGCCTGGATGCGGATCATCGCCACGTTTTTATCGGGGCCAAACGTGGGGTCAAACACCTCGGTGATGCTGATATCCCCCAGCTCCAACGCCTCAATCGAGGCACGGTATTGGCCAATGTCAATCGGCTCCGTGCTTTCCGTTCGGATGGTTGTACCGCCCCTGAAATCAATGCCGTAATTCAGGCCCTGCAACAGGAACGATCCAAAGGCGACCACGATCAAAACACCTGAAATCCCCAGCCATGCGCGCCAGCGGCGGAAGAAATCCCATTTGGTATCCTTGGGCACCAGACGCAACGCGCGGCCCTGCAACACGGTTTTGGGGCGCTTGCGTTCGTACCAGATGATCACCAGCAGGCGGGTCACAAAGATCGCCGTAAAGACCGAGGTGATGATCCCAAGGCCCAGCGTGATTGCAAACCCACGCACTGGCCCCGAGCCCATGGCATAAAGGATCACAGCCGTAATGAAGGTGGTGATATTGGCATCCGTAATCGCGCTTAGCGCCTTCTCATAGCCCAGCTCAATCGCGCGGGCCGGCCCCTTGGCCGATTTCATCTCTTCTTTTATGCGCTCAAACACCAGCACATTGGCATCCACCGCCATCCCGATGGTCAGAATAATCCCCGCAATCCCAGGCAAGGTCAGCGTGGCCCCGATCAGACTGAGCAGGCCAAAGATCAGCCCCACATTCACGATCAGCGCGATGTTGGCAAATATCCCGAAGATCCCGTAACTGAGGAACATGAAGACCAGAACCAGCGCAAAAGCCACGACACAGGCGATTTGTCCGGCCGAAATACTGTCGGCCCCCAATTCGGGGCCGATGGTGTGTTCTTCAAGGAACTCAAGCCCTGCTGGTAGGGCACCTGCGCGCAAAAGCACCGCCAAATTGGTGCTTTCCTCAACCGAAAAATTGCCAGTGATGATGCCCGATCCACCGGCGATATGGCTTTGAATCACAGGCGCACTGATCACCTCACCATCCAGTACGATGGCAAAGAGGCTGCCCACGTTCTGCGCGGTGTAGTCGCCAAATTTCCGCGCCCCTGTCGGGTTAAAGCGGAACGATACGGCAGGGCGGCCATTCTGATCAAAATCAGGCTGCGCATCGACCAATTCTTCACCGGTCACAACAGGTGCGCGTTCCAAAATGTAGAACTGACCCTGCTCCTGCGGATCGGCCGATGGTAAAATTTCATTGCCCGCGCCGGGCCGTTCATCCGGGTTGGTGGTACGGCCCACCACCGGCTGAAACGTCAGCTGCGCGGTGGTGCCGATGATGGCTTTCAACTCAGCCGCGCTGCCAATGCCCGGCACCTGGATCAGGATACGCTCGGCCCCTTGCCGCTGAATTGTCGGCTCGCGGGTGCCCACTTCGTCGATCCGGTTGCGGATGATCTCCAACGCCTGTCGCACAGTGCGCTCATCCGTGGCCAGCTTTTCGGCCTCGCTCAGCGTCACGATGATCTGATCACCATCGGTGCGGACTTCAATGTCGCTGGCCCCTGCTCCGGTCAGGCTGACCACAGGACGTGCAAGGCCGCGGATCAGCCCAGCGGCATAATCGATCTGACCGGGGTTCTCGACCAACCGGATGCGCAAATCGGCCTGATCGTTCTGTTGCAGGCGGATCGGGCCGATTGTGCCGCGTTCCTCACGCAGCATATCGCGGATTTCAGGCCACATGCCCTCAACCCGCGCCTGGTAAACCTCTTCAACCTTGACCTCGGCCAACAGATGCGCGCCACCCCGCAGATCAAGCCCCAGATTGACCAGCCCCGAGGGCATCCAATTGGGCCAAAGTGCGAGGTCCCCGGTCAGCCCCCCAGCGGTCGAGCCTGCCTCGATAGCCGCAGCAGCATCATTGTGCTTCTCAACATTGCCGTAAAAGGCGTTGGGTGATGCCAGCAGCAGCCCAAGGGCCACAACGCCCCAGATCATCACGCGCTTCCAAAGGTCAATCTGAAGCATTCTGAAGCCTTTTCAAAAGGATAAGGAAGGATATGTCGGGCTTAACTCTCGGCAGGTTCGGTCTTGTTCAGAACCTGGGCAATGGTGCTTTTGACCACGCGCACCTTCACATCCGTAGCTAGTTCAACCTCGACCTCATTGTCGTCTTTGACCTTGCTGACCTTGCCGATCAACCCGCCCTGGGTGACAATCTGATCGCCCCGGCGCAGGGCCGCCACCATGGCCTGATGTTCTTTGGCTTTCTTCTGCTGCGGGCGGATCAGCAGGAACCACATAATGGCGAAAATCAGGATAAGGGGGATAAACTGAGCAAAGGCTTCCATGTCGTGCGCGTCCTCTTAAGATGCCAGGGGAAACCCCTCTGCGAATTCGGTGGGAACCTAAGGACCGGATACGATATTTGCAAGGCGCGAAACGCCGCCCCGCCCCAGTTGAGCATCGGTTTCAGACAGGCGCGGGCTTAACTCTTTCCAAATTCCCGTCTAGGCTGTGAAGACGTGGGGGAAACGAGGGTAACAAGTCTCTGATATGTGGGCCGTTTATGACAGTGTCGTGGGTATTCTGACCCATCCGTTTGCCGTTATCGCCCTTGGCTTCACCGGGCTTGTCTATCTCATTCAGGCGCTTGTCGTGCGCAAAGGCCCACCATTAAAGCCGATCCTCACAAAAGGCTGGCTGCGCCGACATTAGGTTGTCGTGGTCATCTCACTGGCCATGCTTCTGGCCGCCCTCGCCCTGATCTTCTACCTGATCGAAGTCGGCCTGACCGTCTCTGCTCTGGTGGACAGGTTGCGACAGGAAACCTTCTCGGACAGCTCTGACGCGGATGATCTGCGCGCCCTCGCCTATGCGGTTGCCGCCCTTCTGGGTGTTATGGCCGCCGCCACGATCTTCTTTTCGATCATCAAGGTCTGGATCAATGAACGCCAGACCACCGCCACCGAACAAGGCCAGATCACCGACCGGATCAATCAGGCGGTCCAGGGGCTGGGCGCTGAAAAAACCGGATCGCGCATCGGGCGGCCTATTACCGTCAAGCTGGCCGACAGCACCGCGCGCCTGACCGAAATGACCGGCGGCAAACCCCACGCCACCCGTATCCATTGGCAGGGACAGCCCGCGCCCTACCGCCTCATCGAGGAAACCGTCGAGGACGAAGGCGAATGGCAGGTGTTCTCGGAAACCCAGCCCAATCTCGAAGTCCGCATCGGTGCCCTCTACGCGCTGGAACGGATCATGCAGGACAGCGAACGGGATCATATCCAAATCATGGAAATCCTTTGTGCCTATATCCGCCAGAATGCACAGGTCACAGACGTGCCTCTGCCCGACGGCGACCCAACACCGCAGGAGTGGAAGTATTGGGGCAAAGACGGCCAAACCCACCTGCGGCTGGATGTGGATGTCGCCCTGCGCGTGATCGAACGGCGCGACGCGGATCGCAAAAAACTGGAAGATGACAAGGGCTATCGCCCCGGACTGGAACGCGCCCCGCTGCGCAAGCTGGTTTTGCAAGGGCGGAGGCTTCCCAAGGCAGACCTCAGGGGCGCCGAGTTGCAGGGGGCGCACCTCCGCGGGGGGGCGCAGTTGCAGGGGGCGAACGTCGGGGGCGCGCAGTTCGATGGTGACACATCCCTCACACAGGCTACTCTTCGAGGTGCCCTTGTGAGGGATGTGGATTTTACCAATCTACCACAGATCAACGATCATCTGGCAGATGTCTTTGGCGATGCCTCGGTCACCCTGCCCGGCGGGCATGGGCCGGATCACCCGGATTGGCCCGGCCATTGGCCAAAAGAAGCGTTGGATTACGAAGAGTTCGAGAAAGCCTGGCGCGACTGGCAGAAGACGCTAGACGACTACGATCCGGACCTTTGGGGCGTGGCGGGGTAAGCCCCGCCCTACGGCATTTTGTGCCGTGACACACATTCCGGTGGTTCCCCTTAACCATTCCTTGTTAAACACCCCCCAGACGACTCGAACACCATAAGGACCAATCCGATGCATGACATCCGCGCCATCCGCGACAACCCCGCTGCTTTTGACGCCGCTTTGGCCAAACGTGGGCTGTCGGATGTCTCCTCGCAGGTGTTGACACTGGACGAGGCGCGGCGCGCCCGTATTCATGCGGCTGAAACCGCGCAGGCCGAGCAGAACAAGGCCAGTAAAGAGGTTGGTGCTGCCAAGGCCAAGGGCGACGAGGCCGAGTTTGAACGCCTGCGCGCGCTGGTGGGCGAGAAAAAGGCCGAAGTGGCCGCCATGCAGGCCGAGGCGAAAGAGCTGGACGCAGACCTGACCGCGATGATGATGGGCATCCCCAACCTGCCCTTCGCCGAGGTGCCCGATGGCGAAGACGAGGATGACGAGGATGACAATGTCGAAATTCACCGCTGGGGCACCCCGCGCGCGCTGAACTTTGCCCCGAAAGAGCATTTTGAAATCGACGGTGTGAAGCCCGGGATGGATTTTGAAACCGCCTCCAAGCTCTCGGGCAGCCGCTTTGTTGTCCTGTCGGGTGGGGTGGTGCGCATTCACCGCGCGCTGGCGCAGTTCATGATCGACACCCATGTCGAGGAAAACGGCCTGTCCGAGACCTGGACGCCCGTTCTGGTGCGCCCCGAGATGATGGAAGGCACCGGGCAGCTGCCCAAGTTCGGCGAAGACAGCTATCAGACCACCAATGGCTGGTGGCTGGTGCCCACGGCCGAGGTGACGCTGACCAATATCGTCAATGGCGCCACGGTTGATGAAAGCTATCTGCCTCGCCGCTATGTGGCGCACACCCAATGTTTCCGCTCGGAAGCAGGCAGCGCCGGGCGTGACACCGCCGGGATGCTGCGCCAGCACCAGTTTGAAAAGGTCGAGATGGTCAGCATCACCCATCCCGATGCCTCGTTGGCCGAGCTCGACCGGATGACAGGCTGCGCACAGGGCATTCTGGAACGCCTCGGCCTGCCCTACCGCACCGTGGTGCTCTGCACCGGCGATATCGGCTTTGGCGCGCGCAAAACCCACGACATCGAGGTCTGGCTGCCCGGTCAGGACACCTATCGCGAGATCAGTTCCTGCTCGGTCTGCGGTGATTTTCAGGCCCGGCGCATGAACGCCCGATTCAAACCCGCCGATGGCGGCAAGCCACAGTTCGTGCACACGCTGAACGGTTCCGGCCTTGCCGTCGGGCGCTGCCTGATCGCGGTGTTGGAAAACGGCCAGCAGGCCGATGGATCGGTCGCCCTACCCGAGGTGCTGCATCCCTATCTGCGTGGCAAAACAACCTTGGCCGCAGACGGCACATTGATCTGATCCTGCGGCGGGGTGAACCCCGCCCTACGGGTTTTGGCTCAGGCGGGATATGCCATCCGGTCGGCCCGGCCCTTTGGAAATGGCACCAGCTTTTCCGCCTTTTCATCCCACAGCTTCAGCCGAAAACTGGCCAGCGCCTCGGGCCAGCGGATCACGTCGTGGCGCTTTAGCGCGTCGGGCAGACCGCTCTGGCACCGGCGCAGATTGTAGGACGGAATCGACGGGTTGAAATGGTGCAGATCGTGATAGGCGATATTGCCGGTGCCCAGATCCCACCACCATCCCAGATCAAGCGAGCTTGATCCTTCCAGCGTCGCCTTACGGAAATCCAGATCGGGTTTGCGATCCCAATAGGTGTCCTCGAAATTGTGCTGCAGATAGACGAGAAACACCCCGATCCCACCAGCCAGAACAGCACTGACGCCCAGCACGACAAGCCCCGGCATACCCAGCACGGCCCAGACCAGCGCAATGTAGCCCGCCAGCGCCAGATTATGTGCAATCACCCCCAACGCCCCCACCCGCGTGGTGTTGCGCGGCCAGCGGTGGGCAATGAAATAGGCGTAAACCCCGCCCAGGCCCAACATCAGCACGGGGTTGCGATAAAGCCGATACCACAGCCGCCGCCCAAACGGCGCGGCCTGCCATTCGGCGAGTGTCATGGTAAAGACTTCGGTCGTTTCACGGTGATCCAGATTGCTGAGATAGGCATGATGCAGGTTGTGATTGTGCTGCATCACCCGGTAGGGCGTCAGCGAAAATATCGACAGCACATGGCCCGCCCAATCGTTCAAACTCTTGATGCGAAACAGCGAGACATGACCGCAATCATGTTGCAGCACATACAAACGCACCGATGCAAAGGCCAACAGCAGGGTCAGCGGGACTACCAGCCAAACCTGCCCGGCAAACTGCGCGCCCAAAACCAGCGCGCTGCCATAGGCCGCCAGCGTGCCCAGAAAACTGGCCGCGCCGCGCAGGTCGCTTTTGCCGGTATAGGCCCTTGTAAACTCTCGGATATCCACCGCGTCCCCCGTCAAATAATCGGTGTGTCACAATGTTAAAAGCGCATTTTGAAAGCACCTTATAGTTGCATGTGGCAACTAGGCCAGCGATTGCAAGAGCGATGAGTGCAGCAACCCAAAAACAGCAGAAACCCGCAACGGGTTTTACAACTGATCAATGACATTTTTCAAGCTGCCCGGGCGATAGTCAGACCGCTTGGCCACACGCACTTTCGCCGCGTCCGACAGATCGTCCACACGATCAGGCCCCTTGCGATCCGACAGCCACAAACCGCCAAGATTGCCAAGACCCGCCTGTTGCACCATCGCGCCTGCGTCGGCCTCGGCGTTCTGCCCGGCGACAATCTCTTGCAGCATCACGCGGTCAAATTCCAACAGCCGGTCGCGCGCGCCCTCCACCACCCAATCGGCGGTAAAAGCCGACAGTGCGGGCACCACCCCGCTGCCACCCAGAACGCTATGCACGCCAGGAAACCATTGCTGCAGATAAGGGCGCTGTGTGCCCGTCACTTCGGGACCGTTGAGATCGTCCAGATTGACCCACAAGCTGGGCGGATAAAGCCTGCGCCGCTCGTCAATTGCCACCGCATGGCGGGCGGACCGGACCGAACGCGACAAGGCCGCATCGTGAAACGCATATTTCTTGTTCACCAGTTTTGAGATTTGCCCGAACACGCCCGGCAATCCCAATGCACCTACCGTGTCCCACAGGCCCATATAGGCCAGTTGCAGAAAGAAACTGTCTTCATCACCCTGCCCGCGCCGCCATTCCAGATCTCTCTGGCTGGTGGCGGTCAGCGGCGCAAATGTACGTCGAAAGGCGCGGGCCACTTCGCCATCGGGATGGGTGTCCCTGCCGCGCGCGCGATAGAGATCAACCGCCTCCTGCAAACGGTCCAGATGCTCACGAGGGGGATACCCGCTGTACGGATCAACCCGGCCAACGACCGCGCGGTATAGGCGCCGCGCGAAAAGCCGAAGATGAAAATCTGATCACCCGGCTCGTACCAGAAAATCAGGTTGCGATAGGCCTCGATGATATTGTCATCCAGCCCCCATCCCAATGCTCCGCCCAACCATTTGTCCATCTTGCGCGCCACGGCATTGGTGCCTCGCCCGGTGCCAACCCCTTGTTGATAATAGACCAACTGCGTGCGCCCGTCGGTGGCCGAGGGCCTTACCGCGCGCGCCAGCCGCGCCACATGAGTCGCATTCGGTGCGGACAGCTGGTTCCATGTTCCATCGCAGAAAATCGATATGCGCTTCATCGTGGTCCTCAAAATACATCGCTTGAAATCAGGCATTCAGCATAGGCTCAGTCCTGACCCAGGGGCAAGTATCTTGGCCATTGACAGGCGCGCCGGGCGATCCAGATAGGGGGTATGGAACGAATGAAAGCCATTTTGGCCCTCTCCGCCGCCGTCGCCTTCGTGATGTCCCCGTTTCTCAGCACGGGCTTCAACGGGTTTCGCCCCGATCAGTTTCCGATCCCGCAGATTGATCCCCCGCGCAACCCGCAGGCTATGCCTTTTCGATCTGGGGGCTGGTTTATCTGATGCTGCTGCTTGGCACCGGGTTTGGTCTGCTGAACCGGGCCGATCATTCGGATTGGGACCGGCACCGCTGGCCGCTGATCATCAGCATGGTGTTGGGCGCGGCGTGGATACCTGTGGCGCAGTTTTCTCCCTTTTGGGCGACGGTCCTGATCTGGTTGATGCTGATCACAGCGATCTGGGCGTTACTGGGCGCAGGCACGCGCGATCGTCTCTGGTTGCGCGCACCGATCGCGCTTTATGCCGGTTGGTTGACGGCGGCCAGTGCCGTTGCGCTCGCGCTGATGCTGGCAGGCCATGGGATCGTCGAGCAAACCACAGCGGCCATTCTGGCTCTGGGGCTGGGCCTTGTCATTGCCTCTGCGGTCCAACGCCTGCGCCCTGACGCGCCGGAATACTCCGCCATCGTTATCTGGGCGCTGATCGCTGTCATCGTGACAAATCTTGATCCGCTGAACATCGCCGTTCTGGGTCTGAGTGTGGCCGGCATCGCGGCCCTGATCCTGACCGCCCTGAAAGCCCGCGCTACTTAGGCTGCGGCTTGCCACCCGACAGGTGTTTGCGCAAACGCGAGGGCGTTGATTTTTTGCGCCCCTTGTAAGGGTT
The DNA here is from genome assembly GCA_965207105.1 of Roseovarius sp. Taxonomy (GTDB): domain Bacteria; phylum Pseudomonadota; class Alphaproteobacteria; order Rhodobacterales; family Rhodobacteraceae; genus Roseovarius. Next base: position 146,871 of record CBDBLS010000026.1, read on the forward strand.
CTTGTCCGCTTGCGAGCGCATGTAGAGGCGGATCGGCGTGCCTGGCATATCAAAATCCTCGCGCAGCCCGTTGACCAGATAGCGGGAATAGCTGTCGGCCATCTTTTCGGGATTCGAGCACATCACCACAAACCCCGGTGGCCGGGTTTTGGCCTGGGTCATATAGCGCAGTTTGATGCGTCTGCCGCCTAGCGCGGGGGGGGGATGCGCCTCAAGCATACCAGCCAGCCAGCGGTTCAGATGCGCAGTCGACACGCGACGGTTCCAGACCTCATAAGCCCGCTCGACCGCCGCGCGCAGACGGGTCGATCCCCGGCCCGTCTTGGCAGACACGGTGATCAGCGGTGCGCCACGCAGCTGTGGCAGGAGACGCTCAAACGCCTCGCGCAGATCACGCAGTTTTTCCTGCTTGTTGTCCTCGACGTCCCATTTGTTCACGGCAACGACCACGGCCCGCCCTTCCCGTTCGGCCAGATCGGCGATGCGCAAATCCTGCTGCTCAAACGGGATCGCAGCATCCAGCAAAACCACGACCACCTCGGCAAACTTCACCGCGCGCAAGCCATCACCGACCGACATTTTTTCCAGCTTGTCCTGCACTTTGGCCTTTTTGCGCATGCCTGCCGTGTCGAAAATCCGTACCGGCAGACCCTCCCAGTCGATCGACAGGGAAATCGCATCGCGGGTAATCCCGGCCTCGGGGCCGGTCAGCAGGCGCTCTTCGCCAAGGATTTTGTTGATCAGCGTCGATTTACCCGAATTTGGACGACCCACTACGGCCACCTGCAACGGGCGCGCGGCGGTGGGCTGACGATAGCTCAGCACCTCATCATCGTCATCAATCGCCACATCAACCTCAGGTGCGGCGGCGGCAGCGCGCTTGGCGTATTCATCGGCCAGCGGCATCAATTGACTGTAGAGGTCGTTCAGGCCCTCGTTATGTTCTGCCGACATGCGAATAGGCTCGCCCAGGCCAAGACTGTAGGCCTCGATCATCCCGGCATCTGCGGCGCTGCCCTCGGCCTTGTTGGCCGCCAGGATCACGTGATCAGACCGCTTGCGCAGAATCTCGGCAAACATCTGGTCGGTCGGCGTGACGCCCATACGTGCGTCGATCATGAACAGGCAGATATCGGCCATATCCACGGCCCGCTCGGTCAGTTTGCGCATCCGCCCCTCAAGGGACGCATCCGTGGCCTCTTCCAGCCCGGCGGTGTCAATCACCGTAAAGCGCAGATCGGCAAGCTTGCCCTCGCCCTCGCGCAGATCGCGGGTGACGCCCGGCTGGTCATCTACCAACGCGATGCGTTTGCCCACAAGGCGATTGAACAGCGTGGATTTGCCCACATTCGGGCGACCCACGATGGCTAGGGTGAAACTCATGGTTTTGGTCCTCGGGCGCGATCAAGCGGCCCTGATACAGCATCAACAGCCTAACGGAAAGCCAACAATTGCCCCTTGGTAGACACCACATAAAGCGTGTTGCCCGCCACGACCGGGTTGGTTGTGGCACCGCCGGGGATGTTAACGGTTCCACGTACCGCGCCACTGGCCGGATCAAACAGGCGCATCAGACCCATCGCTTGAGGCGACAACCAGGTTACCCCCGGCAATAATCGGCCCATGATGGCCAAAGAATTTCGGTCTGTTTGCGCGGGCGGTTTTGGGTGAAGAACGGCAGGGTATGGGCCCAGATGCGGCTGCCGTCTTCGGCGTCCAGACGCACCAGTTCGCTGCGATCCGTGACGAAGAAGACCGAGTCATTGGTCGGCCAGATCGTGTTCAGCGGGCCGTCATTGGCGGTCCAGATCCGCTCGCCATTGCCCAGATTCAGCGCCACCGTGCGGCCTGAATGGGTGCCCACATAAATCCGTTCCCCACGATAACCGGGTCACTTGTGATGTCGCCAATGCGGGCACTTGAGAATCCTTTGCGCTGCCCGGCGACCTGGCTGTCCCACAGACGCAGACCGCCTTTACGGAACGCGCCCTGCACTTCGCCAGACCCGAAAGCGAAGACCGCATATTTATCTGTCACTGCGGGCGCAGGACCCCCCATGACATTTTTGATGTCGGGGCTGGCCGAGAGGCGCCATGCAATGCGGCCCGTGTCGGTTTCGAGCGCCCAGGCCACGTCATCGCCCGCCACCAGATACACCAAACCATCGTGCACCGTTGGATCGCCCGACCCGGTTGCGCGCAGGTTCTGTTGCCAGATCTCGGCCCCGGTTTCGGCGTTAAGGGCGGTCATCAGACCAAAACCCGACGAAATGAACAGCTTGCCGTCATCATAGGCCAACCCGCCGCCACTGGCCTCATTGGCGCTGTCATTGCTGGGCACAAGGTTTCTGGTCCAAAGCAGCTGACCGTTGGTCGACACGGCGCTGACCCGGGCTTCGGAATCAAGAGTAAAGACACGGCCATCTGCCACTACCGGATCGGCGGTGATGCGATTCTTGCGCCCGTCCCCGGCACCGATATTCACCGACCAGGCCAACCCGGGGCTGGACGACAGCGCAGGGTGCGCGGTGCGCGTCGCGGGTGAGGCAATGCTCTGACGCCAGCTCGCGTTGCTGGTTGCAGCAGCCAGAGACACCGCACGGGTCTGGTTTTCTGCACCGGCCTCGGTCTCAACTGGCGTGCCATCCTCTGCCAAAACAACGCGGATATCTTCGCGCTCACCGGGCAGGATTGGGTCGTCCCTGCCGCAGGCGGTCAGGGCCAGTATCGCGGCCAGCCCCAGAAATGCTCCGATCGGTTTCAATGCTCTTGCCCCCGTTTGCACCTGTCGGTCACCCGACAGTCTTTTTACTCTTCTGCGCCGTCCACAACTTCTGGCAAGTCACCGCCCAACGCCACAATCACTTGAGACGCCCGCTGACGCAAGCCCGGCGTGGCACTGGCATCCAGGGCAATCCCCTGCATCCGTTCCAGAGCCGCCTCGGTCTGGCCGGTCTCGACATCCAGCAACGCCAGTTGTTCTTCGGCCAGCAACCCCGTCAGCCCCCCGGACAGCGCCAAGCCGTCCAGGCGCGTGCGGCGATCCTCTTCGCTGAGGCCTGACTCCGGCAGGGCCGTCGCCTTCAGCGTCGCAATCTGGCGGTAGATCAACCCCGCATCGGGGTTGTCGGCCAGCGCAATCAGACGTTCGGCCGCAGCAGCAGGGTTGTTCTGTTCCTGCTCCGCAGCGGTCAGCAGATCAATCATCGCCTGACTGGAGGCATTGGGCGCTTTGATCGCGGCCAGCGCCTCGGCCCGTGCGACCTGTTCGTCCTGTTGCAACGCCGCCAAAACGGTATCGCCCAACGCCTCGGCTGCATTGCGCTCCTGAGCCTTGCGCCATTCGTTCCATGTGGCGCCGCCCACCAATAGCAGAACCGCCAACACAGCAATCCAGCCATAACGGCGCATCAGCCCAAAGAGACGGTCACGGCGGACCTCTTCGGTAACCTCATCGATAAAACTGTCTGTGTCGCTCACAATGGACCCCGGTGATTATTTCGCCTGCCTTAACCCGAAGCCTCCGCCCTGCCAAGGGCCACTCGTGCCCCCATCCACAGACAACTTGCAGCCCGGTCTTGAAAAGAGTAATCTAAACTGGTTAGTTCAGCGTATCTGTCTTTGTAAATTGAGTACGAAGGCGGATTTGCCTTAACGTCCACGGACCAACACCCAAAAGGGACCCCAGATGCGTTTGCTTCCCATCGTTGCCGCGATTGCGGTTATCGCCATGATCTACGTGTTTATCTTCGAGCGCGACGCGCTGACGGCGATGTTTTCCCAGGACGAGGCCACATCGGTGATCGAGGCCGAAGCGAAATCAGAGGAAAGCGACCCTGCCCAGGCGGATCGTGTCGTCGGCGTTGTTGCACTCAAATCCTCGGCCCGCTCAATTGACAGCGCCGTTGATCTGCGCGGACAGACCGAGGCGTTCCGTCAGGTCTCGCTGCGTGCAGAAACCTCGGGGTTGGTCGTGTCCGAGCCTTTGCGCAAAGGCACCTTTGTCAAGGCTGGCGATCTGCTGTGCGACCTGGAACCGGGTGTACGGGTCGCGTTGCTGGCCGAAGCCGAGGCGCGTCTGGCAGAAGCCCGGTCCCGCGTTCCCGAGGCCGAAGCCGGCGTCCCAGAGTCCCAGGCCCGCATTTCAGAGGCCCGCTCCCGGGTGATCGAAGCCAAGGCGCGGCTTGACGAAGCAATGATAAACGCCAATGCCGCCACCCGGCTCAACGAAGGTGGTTTCGCCTCGGAAACCCGCGTGGCCAGCACCGAAGCCGCCGTGCGCGGTGCCGAGGCCTCGATTGTCAGTGCCGAAGCTGGGCTGAAATCCGCCGCCTCTGGCTTGGAAAGCGTGGCCGCCGGGATCGAGGCCGCCAAGGCGGGTGTCGAAAGTGCCCGGCCGCCGTGGCCGCCGCCGAGAAAGAAATCGACCGCCTGACCATTTCTGCCCCCTTTTCCGGGCTTTTGGAAACCGATACCGCCGAGTTGGGCAGCCTTCTGCAGCCGGGCGACGAATGCGCGACAGTGATTCAGCTGAACCCGATGATGCTGGTGGGGTTCGTACCGGAAACCGATGTGGCCCGGGTCGAGGTTGGCACACGGGCCGGGGCCGCACTGGCCTCGGGCGACCGCGTTGAGGGCAAGGTGACCTTCCTGTCCCGCGCCGCAGATCCCTCCACCCGCACCTTTCGGGTCGAAATCGAAGTTCCCAATGCCGATCTGACCCTGCGTGACGGGCAAACCGCAGAAATCGTGATTGAAGCTGAAGGGCGCGAGGCGCATCTGGTGCCGCAATCTTCGCTGACGCTGGATGATGCCGGTGCGTTGGGCGTACGTATCGTGGACGAGGACAGCCGGGTCGCGTTCCTGCCCGTCACCTTGCTGCGCGACACCCCGGATGGCATCTGGCTGGATGGCTTGCCCGATCAGGCCGAGGTGATCGTGATCGGTCAGGAATATGTCACCGACGGCGTTCAGGTAAATGCCACCTATCAGGAGCCGTTGGAATGACCGGCCTCGTCGATTGGGCCGCCGCCCGCGCGCGGATGGTGATTGCCTTTATTATCCTGTCCCTTCTGGCGGGCAGCCTGTCCTATATTGGCCTGCCCAAAGAGGGCGAGCCGGATATCGAAATTCCGGCCCTGTTTGTTTCGACCGTTTTCCCGGGCATTTCCGCCGAAGACAGCGAGAAACTGCTGGTCAAGGTGATGGAAACCGAACTGGCCGACCTTGACGGCCTAAAAACCATGACGGGCACCGCCGCCGAAAACTATGCCGGGGTGGCGCTGGAGTTCGAATTTGGCTGGGACAAGACCAAAATCATGGCCGATGTGCGCGATGCGATGAATGCGGCGGAGGCGCTGTTCCCGGACGGTGCCGAAAAATACACGATCAATGAAATCAATTTCAGCGAATTCCCGATCATGATCGTGAACCTGTCCGGCCAGGTTCCAGAACGCACCATGGCGCGGCTGGCCAAGGACCTGCAGGATCGTCTGAGGTCCCTGGAGCCGGTGCTAGAAGCCGGTATCGCCGGCAATCGCGATGAAATGATTGAAGTCGTGATCGACCCGGTGCGCCTTGAATCCTACAATGTCACTGCGCTTGAACTGATCAACGTTGTGGCAAAACAACAACCAGTTGATCGCCGCCGGTGAAGTGGACACCGACCAAGGCACATTTTCCGTCAAAATCCCCTCATCCTTTGACGAACCCGCAAGACATCTACAACCTGCCCGTCAAAACCAATGGCGACCGCGTGGTCACATTGGGGGATCTGGCGGAGTATCACCCTGACCTTTGAAGACCGCCTTGGCACCGCCCGCTTTAATGGCGAAACCACCGTGGCGCTGCAGGTGGTCAAACGCAAGGGCTTTAACATCATCGACACACTCGCCCTGGTCCGCGAAACCGTTGACGACGCAGTGGCGACCTGGCCGGAAGAGCTGCGCAAAGCTGTGACCGTGGGCAGCGTCAAACGATCAATCCCGCCTGTGGCCATCCATGGTCAGCCAGCTTGGAAAGCTCGGTTCTGACAGCGATCGCACTGGTGATGATCGTGGTGCTGGCGGCCCTTGGCATCCGCCCGGCTCTGCTGGTGGGCTTTGCTATCCCAACCTCGTTCCTGCTGTGCTTTGCCCTGCTCGCCGTGATGGGCATCACGATCTCAAACATTGTGATGTTCGGCCTGATTTTGGCCGTGGGCATGCTGGTGGATGGAGCGATTGTGGTGGTGGAATACGCCGACAAACGCATCGGCGAAGGGCGAAGGCCCGATGCACGCCTATGTCGAGGCCGCCAAACGCATGTTCTGGCCGGTGGTCAGTTCAACCGCGACAACGCTGTGCGCCTTCCTGCCGATGCTGTTCTGGCCCGGCGTGCCGGGACAATTCATGGGCATGTTGCCCGTCACGCTGATCTTTGTTCTCTCGGCCTCCCTGCTGGTTGCATTGGTCTATCTGCCGGTGATGGGCGGTGTCACGGGGTGCCTGGAACGCTGGTTCAACACCCGCACCGCCCAGATCGCCGAAGGCTACTGGCTATGGCATGTGCTGTTGTTCCCGGTCGCGATTGGCGGCTTCCTGCTGGCCCAAACCCTGGCCCCGATGTTGCAGATGCAATTGTTGGGCCTGTTTGGACGCATGGATATGGGGAATATCTTCGGCTCGGTCATGCCTGTGCTGGTCTCGGTCTTTGCGATGGCTGTCGTACTTGCCGTGGTCGCGGCCATTGGTGTTGCCAGCGTCGTCGCCTTGCTGCTGGGCGTGCTGGCTGTCTTTCACCGCATCAAAGCGGGCGCCAACCACGCCACGCTGCGCCTGTTTCCCAGCCGCCGCCAAAAAGTGAAATCGGGCTATCGGCGCTCAACCTTTGGCCGGTTCATCCATCTGATCGCCGCCAATCCGATTGCGCCCCTGCTGTCCTTCTGCATGATCTTCGTGCTCGTCGGATCGGTGCTGGTGTTCTACCTCGGCAACAATCTCGGCGTGGAGTTCTTCGTCGAATCCGAGCCCGAAAACGCCATCGTCTATGTCCGCGCGCGGGGCAACCTGTCGCTCGATCAAAAGGACGACCTTGTGCATCAGGTTGAAGACGTGGTGATGCAACACCCCAACGTGCGCAGCGCCTTTGCCTTTGCCGGGGAAAGCGGGCTGAACAACAACACCGGTGGGGCAATGCCGCCTCTGGATACCGTCGGGCAGGTCCAGCTTGAGATCACCCGCTGGGAAGAACGCCCAAGGCGCGCGAAACATGGTTCACCATTCCGGGCATTGACTATGAGGTGACCCGTCAGATCACAGATCCCGCAGCCGACGGCGATCTGACGATGAATGAGCTGACCGCCGAGCTGGAGAAAATCCCCGGCATCGCGATCGAGATCATCGCGCTTGAACGTGGTCCGGCCTCGGCCAAGCCGGTGCATCTGCGTGTCAAAGGCGATAACTGGGAGGCCTTGCAAGCCTTTACCAATACCGCCCGCACCAAGTTTGAAGAAACCGAAGGGCTGATCCTGATCGAAGATACCCTGCCCCTGCCCGGTATCGACTGGCAGATTGACGTCGACGTGGAAAAGGCTGGTCGCTACGGAGCGGATGTCGCTCAGGTGGGCGCGATGGTGCAACTGGTCACGCGCGGGGTGCTTCTGGATACGATGCGCGTCGACAGCTCGGACGAAGAGATCGATATCCGCGCCCGCCTGCCAGAGAACGACCGGGTGTTATCAACCCTCGACACCCTGAAAATCCGCACCTCCGAAGGGCTGGTGCCGCTGTCCAACTTCATCTCGCGCAAGCCGGTCTCAAAACTGGGTCAGATTGACCGCGTCGATCAGACCCGGTTTTTCGATATCAAGGCGGGGGTCAGGGACGGCCTGACCAAAACCGTGACGGATGAGAACGGCAATGAGACGACAGTGCCGATCAACGCCAATGAACGGATCGAGATGCTGACCGCCTGGATCGAAGGCGGCGCGCTGCCGGACAATCTGGAATATGAATGGACCGGAGATCAGGAAGATCAGGCAGAATCCGGGGCGTTCCTGCAAAGCGCATTTCTTGGCGCGCTGGGGTTGATGTTCATCATCCTGCTGGCGCAGTTCAATTCGGTCTACAACGCGGTTCTGGTGCTGCTGGCGGTGGTTCTGTCTACCACCGGCGTGCTGATCGGGATGATGATCATGAACCAGCCGTTTTCGATCATCATGACCGGTACCGGGATTGTGGCCCTGGCCGGGATTGTGGTGAACAACAACATTGTTCTGATCGACACCTATCAGGATTACAGCCGCTATATGCCCCGGATCGAGGCGATCACCCGCACCGCCGAGGCGCGCATTCGTCCCGTTCTGCTGACCACGATCACCACCATGGCTGGTCTGGCCCCGATGATGTTCGGCCTCAGCCTGGATTTCGTCAACGGCGGCTACAGCTTTGACCGCCCCACTGCCTTGTGGTGGAAACAGCTGGCCACGGCCGTGGTGTTTGGTCTTGGCATCGCCACGGTGCTGACGCTGATCTTCACGCCGTCAATGCTGGCCTTGCGCATCTGGATCGGCACCTACGTGATGTGGGTAAGCCGTGCATTGGCTGCCATGTCCATGGGCCGCAGCAGCCGAGCGGCGCAAGACTGGTCACTGGCACGCGCCGCCAAACGGATGCCCGCGCCCGAGCTGCTTTGGCCCGACGCCGCCGAAGGCTATGCCGACGAAATCGACGATGCCCCCGAACTGGCAGACCTTCAACGCGTGCTGAAGGAGCGCGAAGCGGCTCTCGCCGAGGCCAATATGGCTCTGGCGGAAACGAAAAGAACCCCGGCTCAGGCTGATGACGCCTCGGGCAAGGCTGACACCACGCTGCGCGATGCGTTCACCGCCGATGCTGATGACACGGACACGGTGGAGGAGGATCCCGAAGGCACTGGCGATGGCAAAGGCAAGGGTGGCAAGTCGGTTCCGCGCAGCTGAGTAAGGCAGCGCGGTTCAGGGGTTCAGGCTGTCTCATCACTCATCTGGCGCTGCCACAGGCTGGCATAGCGCCCCTGCCTGTCCAGCAGTGCGGTATGGGTGCCCTGTTCGGCGATCACACCGTTTTCCAACACAATGATCTGATCCGCTTCGGCCACGGTGGACAGACGATGCGCGATCATCACCACCGTGCGCCCCTGCCCGGCCCGCGCCAACGCGCCCTGGATGCCGCTTTCCGTTTCGCTGTCCAGCACACTTGTCGCCTCGTCCAGCAACAGAATGGGCGGGTCTTTCAGCAGGGTGCGGGCGATGCCCACGCGCTGTTTCTCGCCCCCGGACAATTTTAGCCCGCGCTCGCCCACCGTGGTGTCATAGCCATCTGGCAAGGCAATGATGAAGTCGTGGATTTGCGCCGCGCGCGCTGCCTCTTCCACCTGTTCCTGCGTGGCCCCTTCGCGGCCATAGGCAATGTTGTAAAGGATCGTATCGTTAAACAGCACCGTGTCTTGCGGGACCACGCCGATGGCATCATGCAGGCTGTCTTGCGTGACCTCCCGCACATCCTGCCCATCAATGCTCAGGCGCCCGCTCTGGACGTCATAGAACCGGAACAGCAACCGCCCGATGGTCGACTTGCCCGACCCGGAAGGGCCGACAATCGCCACGCTTTTCCCCGCTGGTACCTCCAGCGAAATACCTTTGAGGATGGGGCGCTCATCTTCATAGCCAAACCGGATATTCTCCAGCTTTACCGTCCCGCCGGTCACGGCCAACGGCCTGGCATCCGGCGCGTCGATCACATCGGGGGGCTGTTCCAGCAGGCCGAACATCTCGCCCATATCGACCAGTGACTGGCGGATTTCGCGATAGACCGTGCCAAGGAAATTCAGCGGCATGGTGATCTGAATCATATAGGCATTGACCAAGACGAAATCGCCGACCGTCAGGGTGCCCGCCTGCACGCCCATCGCCGCCATGACCATCACGATAATCAGCCCGCCGGTGATCAGGAAGGATTGCCCGAAATTCAGAAACGCCAATGAATACGAGGTTTTAATCGCTGCAGCTTCATACCCCTCCATCGCCGCATCATAGCGCATCGCCTCGCGGCTCTCGGCCCCGAAATACTTGACTGTCTCGAAATTCAGCAGGCTGTCGATGGCCTTTTGATTGGCATCTGTGTCCTGATCATTCATCTCTTTGCGCAGTCTCACGCGCCATTCGGTCACCTTGAAGGTGAAGGCGACGTAAAACGCGATCATCACCGCGATGACCAGCAGGTAAGAGGCATCAAAAAACGCCCACAGTACCCCGCCGATCAGCACCAGTTCAAGGATCAATGGAAAGATCGAAAAGATCATGAAGCGCAGAAGGAAATCGACGCCCTTCACGCCCCGCTCCATGATCCGGCTCAGCCCCCGGTCTTGCGGGTGATGTGATAGCGCATCGACAGGCGGTGAATGTGCTGAAACGTCTGCAAAGCCAGTGCGCACAACGCCCGTTGTGCCACCGGCGCAAACAATGCATCGCGCAGCTGTTGAAACCCCACGGTCATCAGACGCGCCATGCCATAGGCCACGGTCAGCCCAACGGCCCCCGCCCCAGCATCCAGGCCGCATCCGGCGCATCTCCGGCCAGCGCATCCACTGCGGCCTTGTAGAAAAACGGCGTGCCCACCGCGATCAGCTTGGCCACAAACAACATGATCAACGCCAGCACCACGCGCACCTTCACACCCGTCTGCCCCTTAGGCCACAGATAAGGCGCGACGCGGCGCATCGTGCTCCACCCATTGGCAGGCATTTCGGTTGTGGTAATCGTGGTGCGGGCCATCAGGGGGATATCTCTTGAACGATCTCAACAGATAGGGCCGGGAGGCCCGGATTGCCAGCCCCGTCGCTGATTATTCAGGTAGGGAAAAGACTTGGCCAGGGAAGATCAGATCAGGATCTCGAATGCGGTCGCGGTTGGCCTCAAATACCCTCACATAAAGCACTCCATCCCCGTAGCGTTCGCGCGAGATCGCCCAAAGGGTCGATCCGGGCTGCACGGTCACCGCCGTGATGCGAGTCTCGGGCGTGGTGCTATCGGCAATTACCGCCTCATTCTCGCGCTTGAACGGGGTTTCCACGCGCGAGGTCACATTGCCCTCGCCATCCACCTCGTCGATGCGCAGCGTGTAAACGCCGGTATCAATCTCGGGCAAATCCGTGCGCCAATTGCCATCCTCCTGAATGGGCAAGGTGGTGATCGGCGCATTATCCGGATAGACCCGTACAAACCCATCCCCCTGCCCGCGCCCGGCCAATTGCACCTCGCCCGCAGGCGAATAAGAGATCACATCCAACGCAACCGAGGACATCACCTCGGGGGATTGATCGGCGGGAATGGCAGGTTGCAACACCTCAACCCCGGTGTCGTCGGCCAGCAGAACCGCCTGAGCTGTGCTGGCTTCGCTCTCGGGCTGATCCTCGGCGATCTGGGTATCCGGCGCGTCGGGTTCCAGCGTCTCGATCACCTCGGCCGTCTCAACCTCTGGCAGGGGTGTCGCAGAGATCACCGGAGCGATGATAATTTCATCTGTCGAGCCAATGGTTTGGCCGCTGTCCTGATCGTGCATCTGCAAGGACAGAATACGAGGCTGATCGCTGGTCTCCAGGGTCAGAAAGCTGACAAACTTGCCTTGCCCGTCCGGTACGACCTCGTCCAGTGCCACACCGTCCACCAAGACCGATGTCTGCCAGTCCGGATGTGCCTGCCCCGCCACCAGCATCGTGCCATCAGGCTCCAGGCGAAACGTGTCGATCGAGGGGGGATCCGGCGGCGGAGAATCTGGCGCAGTGGCGAGTTCGGGTGCCCCATCAGGGACCGCGTCAGTAGCAAGCTCGGGTGCCTCATCGGCGACCACGTCAGCATCAACCTCAGGTGCTGTATCGGGTGTGGTCACAGCTTGCGTCTCGACCTCCGGGGGTCCTTGCTCGCTTGGGCCAAACACACCCGACACGTAAAGCACACCACCCAACACTGCAGCCGCCAAGACAGCTGCGGCCCCTAAGGCAGGGCCGCTTGCAAAGCCAGCCAGTTTGCTCATCCGTGTCCCTTCCCCAGTGGATTGCCACGCAGCACAGTTGCCGGAGCATATCAACAAAGGGTATCACCGGTCAAAACAAGGTCGTGACCACAGGGGCGAATTCATGAAACAAGCATCAGTCTGTGTCTTTTGCGGCGCACGTAAAGGACGGCGCGCGGGGTATATGGATGTGGCCACTGAAGTGGGTCAGATGCTGGCGACACAGGGTTGGCAGCTGGTTTATGGCGCGGGCGATGTGGGGTTGATGGGGGCCTGTGCGCGGGCGGCGCAGGCAGCGGGAGGTGATACCTTTGGCGTGATCCAGATTCACCTTTTAAAACAAGAGGTTGGAAAGGTAGATCTGACACGTTTCGTGGTCACCGAGAACATGCATGAACGCAAGAAAGTGATGTTCATGAACTCGGACGCGATCGTGGTGCTGCCCGGTGGCCCAGGCTCACTGGACGAGTTTTTCGAGGTGCTGACATGGCAGCAGTTAGGGCTGCATGAGAAACCCATTTTCCTATTGAATACCGAGAACTACTGGGTGCCGCTGATGCGGCTTCTGAACCACGTGATTGACGAAGGCTTTGCCGATGTGTCGCTGAAAGACTTCATCCGCATGGTCCCGGACGTCAACGCCCTCAGCGCGGGGCTCCGCTCGGCTCTAACCTGAGGCCGTTTCCGTTCACGGCGCGTGAAACATCGGAGTTTTGCACGATTTGCACAGGTTTCAGAGGGGCCAAAACCCATTTCGTACATTGCAGAACCAAGGATTCTGGCAACCCTCATGAGACAACCGACCCTTACCGGATGAGGTGCGTGGCCCCTGCTCCATCGGCATCAAATGCGCCATATTGCATTTGTCTTCGACCGCCAGGAAAAGAGCCGCCCAATGACAGTACGGCGTTTTATCGGGCGATTTTAAGCCACCTGACGGACTGTCCCGCTCAGCGCGGATCGGCATCATCGACATAGCTTTTGACACTGATCTTGATCACTTAGTGGTCCGACAATTCACGATCATGAGCGTCGAGATCAGCGGATTCACGTTTGCATCTAGGGATTTCTTGATGCGGGGGCCGCGTGCCAAGGTAAATCGCCTCCTCAATCAGCTCCCGTTCGGCTCCTGTCAGCACGGCAACTTGCTCGCCAAGGCCCCGTACAATCGCGCGGATACGGATTCCTTCAATCACGGCGGCAGGTGCGATCACGTCAACATCTGAATCCAATTCCTTGATCTTGCCCCAATGATGCAAGGCAATCACCTGCCATTGATTATTGAAAACCGGTGCACCGGATGATCCAGGTTCAGTATCGGCCAGGTAATGCGCGCGGTTTCCTGTCGTGCGGTGGTGAGATTATCTTGCAAACCGCACAAGGGTTGGAACGAAGTTTAGCTCAATGCCTGTGTCTTCCAGTTCGCGTTGACCAAAGAAGAGCAACAGCAGCTTGAGGCACAGGCCAGTTCAATGCTGTTAGCCTTCTATGTGAAATCTGTGGTTTTTGCGGATGGGGCTCAAGATTCCGAAAGGCGCGCAAACCACCTGTGTGCTTCCCTCCTGAAACCGGGTCACTCCATTTGTCGTGAGAAGGGGGCATGGCATGGCGCGACACCTATTAGCCTTTTCGCACCACCAGCGTATAGCACAGCGGCAGTTGGCCCCCCTTGTATGTTTTCCTTGCCATCAATCTGCAGCAGATTGATGGTTGCCCGGATGGGATGGCCATCCCATCCGGGCGCTTGATTTGGGTCGTCGTTCCCTTGGCTTCAAGAGCCGCAGGGCAGCTTGACCGGGTCGATTCATGGAAAACTGATCTGAACAGATGAAAGGGAATCCCGGATGTCCCGTATACAAGGAAAGACCGCTTCTCCCCAGCTTGCCACAAAGCAAGTATATGTCGGCATCGATGTGAGTAAATCACGTCTTGATGTCTATCTTCACCCAACAGGCCTGTCGCAGAGCGTGAGTAATGACAAAGCAGGCCTGCAACGGTTCGCCCGCTTCCTTCGATCATATCAACCTGAGTTGATCGTGCCGGAGGCAACCGGCAGCTGTCATCGGCGCGCGCACCGGCACCTGCATGATGCGGGTTTCCATGTGGCTGTGATGAACCCATACCGCACCCGAAAGTTCGCTGATATGATGGGGCAACTGGCCAAAACCGACGCGATTGACGCCAAATCCCTCGCGCTGTTTGCCGCGATGGTGAAACCGGAAGCAAAGGCCCCCCCTGCCCCGGCTCGCGCCGATCTGGCCGCTCTCCCGGTTGCCGGGCGGCAAATTTCCCGGCAGAAAGGAGCTTTGCAAAACCAGTTGAGCGTGACCGGGCACAGTCTGATCAGCCGACAGATGCGTGCGCGGATCAAGATGGCCGAACGCCACCTTGCGGCTCTGGATGCTGAACTCCGACAACTTCTGCGCCGCGAACCCGATCTCAAACATCGCTTTGATATCCTGACTTCGATACCAGGCGTCGGGCCGATCTCGGCGGCAACGATGATTGCGGAACTGGGCGAACCGGGACAGGTCAACGCACCCCGGATTGCCGCCCTTGTCGGGGTTGCGCCCATGAACTGCGATTCCGGCGCCATGCGGGGTCAACGCCGCATTCGCGGTGGCAGAGCAAGCGTTCGCAACACGCTCTACATGGCCGCCGTTGCTGCAGTTCGCTCAAACCGAGACTTCGCCGCGTTCTACAACAGGCTCAGGGAAAACGGAAAGCCGTTCAAAGTCGCAATCACTGCGGTCATTCGCAAACTGGCAATCGTGGCGAATACCCTCATCTCGGAAAATCGAAAGTGGGTGCCAATATGCCCTTGACCACAAACACAGATGCTGCCCTTCATACTGATCATAGGCCACTTCGCGGTTGGAATGGCTGTGTTCCGTCAGGCCCTCAATCGTCAGCCCTGCCTGCACACAGCTGGTCACGATATCGCCCATGGTATGCAGGAACCAATACGACGTCTCGCCGTTGCCACCATCCGAGCCGTCATAGGTCATCACCTCGTCCTCTACGAAGGGCTCGGGCTTGAAATAGGAATGCACAAGGCGAAACGGATCTTCGTCCTCGGGCTCGAACATTTCCAGAAACGGATGGGTTTCATAGATCACCAATCGCCCTCCGGGGGCCAGAAGCCCCGCGACTATCTCGAAAAAACGCGGCAGATCGGGCATCCAGTTCAGCACACCGATGGTGATCAGCGCCAGATCAAAACCCCAGGGTGTCTCTTCGGGCGGGGCGTAGATATCGGCTTCCAGAAAGGCGCAATCCGACCCGGCGATATCGGCCAGTCGGCGCGCCTGACCCAAAAATGCGGCAGAGTGATCAATGCCCAAAACCGGCACCGCCCCAAGGCTGGGCAAGGACAATAGCTCGCGCCCGTTATTGCACCCGATCTGCACCACGCGCAGGCCGTCCACACCGATGTCGCGCAATGTTGCGGTCATGGTGGCGTCAAGGACGGAAAACCCCGGCTTGGCCACATCACGGATCAGCCCGGTCCAGTCCTCACCCGCCTCATGCGCCGGGGCCGAGGCATCACATGCCGCTTTGTTGGCCTGGGTGAAGCCCTTAACATCGCTCATCTCTGCCCCTCCTCAGGGGTATCGCATGAATAGCATCTTTTGGTTTGCCTTGATCTTCTGTCTCTGATTCAGTTTTCCAAAGTTTATGTCTGGAGGGCGCTGCTTTGGAAAATACCGTGTTGTTTCAATCTTTTGCCTCGTCGATTTCTGATCCCCGCCAGGAGACGTCTGATCCCCGCCAAGAGACGAAGGTGTTGTATCCACTTGATGGGATTCCGCTTTTGAGCCTGTGCGGAGTGGTGTCGGGGTGTGGGAGTTTTGTCGATGTTGCCCTTTATGGCGAGGAAAAGTTGGGTTTCCTGCGCAAGTTGGCTGCGTTTGAGCATGGCATACCCTCTCACGACACGCTTTCGACGGTGTTTCGGGCGCTTGATCCTGAAGAGTTCAACGCAGCCTTTGCCGCGTGGGCGTCCGGGTTGGCCGGGCGCGTTGGAGGAACGGTCGTTGCCATTGACGGCAAGACAGCGCGAGGCTCAAGGGCCGGTGGTGAAACGCCTCTGCATCTGATCCCGGCCCGGTGTAACGATCTACGTCTCGTGCCCGGCCAGCAAGCCGGCGCGCACAAAAGGAACGGGATCAGGGACATCCCCGTTCTCCTGGATTTGCTCTTCCTGGAGGGCGCGGTCGTGACGCTGGATGCGATGGGGCGCCAACGTGAGATCGCCTGCAAAATCCGTGACAAGGGTGCTGACTATGTGCCGGCCCTGAAGGGCAATCAGGGGCTTCTCCATGAAGACGTGAAACTGTGGTTCGAAGAACAGGATCGGGAAAAACACAGAATCACTACAGACGGTTGACGGCGACAAGGGCAGGATTGAAACGCGAACATACACCCAATGCGACGCCATCGGCCGGTTGAAAAAACGCCATCCCCATCGGGAGGGGTTGGTCAGCATTGGCCGCGTCGTCCCGCTTCGGGAAAGTGGCGGGAAGACGACACGGCAAACGCGGTACTTCATCCCGTCCCTGCCGAAAGACGCCGCGCGCCTTGCCCATGCCGTACGCTCTCACCGGGGAATTGAAAACCGCCTCCACCGGGTGCTTGATGTCACCTTCCGCGATGACGACAGCCGGATACGAAAAGATCACGCACCCGCCAACTTCGCCGTCATCAAGCACATCGCAATGAATTTGCTCAACAAAGCAAAAAGCGAGAACTCCCTCGGAGGAATGCGGAAAAAGGCAGGCTGGAACAACCGCTTCCCGCTTCAAATCCTCGCGCCGTGAAACTCATGCGATTCCCCTGTGCCCCTCCTGAAACCATCTTGCCAGCTTGGCGTTCCTCTCTATAGTGCCGCATTCCAAAACGATAGGACAGCGCAATGAGCGACGTGAAAGTGGGGATCATCATGGGCAGCCAGTCCGACTGGCCGACGATGAAAGAAGCCGCTGACATTCTGGAGGAATTGGGCGTCGCCTATGAGACGCGGATCGTCTCGGCGCATCGCACGCCAGACCGGCTCTGGGATTATGGCAAGACCGCTGCTGATCATGGGTTGCAGGTGATTATCGCAGGCGCCGGCGGGGCCGCGCATCTGCCGGGCATGATGGCGTCCAAAACCCGCGTGCCGGTGATTGGCGTTCCGGTGCAGACCAAGGCTCTGTCGGGTGTCGACAGCCTCTATTCTATCGTGCAGATGCCCAAGGGTTTTCCGGTGGCGACCATGGCCATTGGCGCGGCAGGCGCGGCAAATGCCGGTCTGATGGCCGCGGCTATTCTGGCCAATGGCGATGCTGATCTGGCACAGCGGCTGGACACCTGGCGCGACGCGCTCTCGGCCTCGATCCCGGACACCCCTCAAGATGACTAATGCTTTGCCCACCGGGGCCACCATCGGAATCTTGGGCGGTGGACAGCTCGGCCGGATGTTGTCGGTTGCCGCTGCGCGTTTGGGGTTCAAGACCTGCATTTTCGAACCCGGCGGCAATTGCCCGGCATCCCATGTGGCCAACTACCATTTCCAAGCCGCGTACGACGATGCCGACGCCCTGCGCCAGTTTGGCGAGGTGGTCAATGTCATCACCTATGAGTTTGAAAACATTCCCACATCCGCGCTTGATATCCTTGAGGCGCTGAAGCCTGTGCGCCCGGGGCGCGATGCCTTGAGGGTCAGCCAGGACCGGCTGGTGGAAAAGGCGTTCCTCAGCGAGATGGGTCTGCTGACCGCGCCCTTCGCCGCCATTGACGATGCCGCTGACCTGACCGAAGCAATGGCCGGGATCGGCGTGCCCGCAATCCTGAAAACCCGCCGATTTGGCTATGACGGCAAAGGGCAGGCGCGGATCATGACGCCCGAGGATACCGATCAGGCGTTGGCCGATATGAATGGGCAACCGGCGATTTACGAGGGGTTTGTGGATTTCTCGCATGAGGTTTCGGTGATCGGGGCCCGCAGGCTATCCGGCGAAGTGGCCTGCTTTGATCCGGGCGAAAACGTGCATCGCGAGGGCATTTTACACACCACGACAATCCCCGCGCGTCTGTCGCCGTCGCAACGCTCGGACGCCGTTTTGCTGACCGCGCAAATCCTCAACAAGCTGGAGTATGTCGGCGTGATGGGGGTTGAGTTATTCGTCACGCCGCAGGGCCTGATCGTCAATGAAATCGCCCCGCGCGTGCATAATTCCGGGCATTGGACGCAGGAAGGCTGCGCCGTCGATCAGTTTGAACAACATATCCGCGCCGTGGCCGGATGGCCTTTGGGCGATGGCACACGCTACGCCGATGTGGTGATGGAGAACCTGATTGGTGACGACATGGACCGCGTCGATCAAATCGCCCGTGAAAGCCATGCGGCCCTGCATCTTTATGGCAAGGCCGAGACCAAAGCGGGCCGCAAGATGGGGCATGTGAACCGGGTTGTGGGTCGGGGCAGTTAGCCAAGCTACCTGCTTTTGCGGACGTTTGTTCTGCCACCCCCACCCCGGGATCAAGGCGCAGCCGCCGGACCGCCCCGTCGCACCACAGGTGCGCCAATGATAATTGGCACGCCTTTGGCGTGACGGGATGGCGCTTTGGTGAAGCTGGGTGCGACGCAGATAGGGCGCTCGGATTTGGCAAACATAAACTGCATCACATGACCCGTGCAGCGCCATCCCACGGTCCGACTCTGGCCCGGCTTAGGTTACGCTCCTACAAATCGCGCGGCCACCTCACCGCTCATGTAACTCACCTGCCCGCCGCAGATCGTAGCGCAAACTGCGTGGCTTTCGGCATCGAACACCACCAGATCGGCGCGTTTGCCCGGGGCCAGCGTGCCCCGATCATCCAGCCCCAATAGTTTCGCCGGACCAGAGGATACCAGCGCCCACGCTCCGGCCAGATCACTGACACCGCTATCCGCCAGCAAAAACGCCGCCCGGCGCAGTGAGGGGTAGTAATAATCCGAGGCCAAGACATCGACCTGCCCCATGATCACCCGCTCGACCGCACTGGCATTGCCATTATGTGACCCGCCTCGCACCACGTTCGGTGCGCCCATGATCACCGGGTCTCCATGGGCGAAGGCTGCGTCAACCGCCTCGATTTGCTCGGGAAATTCTGCAATCTGCACACCGCGTCCGCGCCAGATGGCGCGCTCGTCCGCTGTGCGGTCATCATGGCTGCCCAGACAGACACCGGATACGATCAGCGCCGCACATAAGCGATCCAGCGCCTCGGCCACCTCACCGTGGCGCGCATGCAGACCCTGCATATAGGCCAGGTGTTTTTCCGGATTGCGCCCGATGCGCAGCGCCTGCCCGGTCAGCCGTTTGGGGCGTTTGCCCTTCGCCAGATCGCCATGCGGCAGATGATCATTGAACACAACATAGCCGATGCCGTGACGGGCGACCATCTGCTGCATCGCGTCGTAATCGTCCACCATCGGAGTTTCGAAACGCAACTGCGCATGCAGGTCGGTGAGCATGCGCGGCGCGACCTGTGCCAAAGACGTAAACACGCGCTCGGCAAACTCGGCCCCGCGCATGCCGCCTTCCCAGCTGTAAAACTGGGCCAGAACGGCGGTGGTGATACCATTGACAGCCAGCTCGGCCTCAGCCGCGACCAGCCCCTGATCAAGGTCCTTCATCGCGCCGCGCCGAGGTGCCAGGTGCCGCTCGAACCCATCACCGTGTGCATCAACAATGCCGGGCAGGATCAGATAGCCACTGAGGTCAATCTCGCGCAGACCCGCGCGATCCTCGACAATCCACCCATCGGCCAGGCTCAGCGCATCCCGGCCAAGCCCCCCGGGGTGCAACACATCGGCACCGATCAGCCGCAAGGCCAATCCGCTCACTCGTCACCGCCCCAAATCAGATCAACCATGCTCAGGTCATGATCAAATGCGCCATCGCGCAGAAACACCTGCACCTGCGCAATCACCAGCGGGTTCATCGTCATAAACGTGTGCGTGACGGGCAGTTCGATGTGATCATCCATACCCTCAACCCTGGTCGAGGCGATCGAAACCTTGCCATCGTCCACGCCCTCGATCAGTGACGAGAAATAGGGGTTGAGCGAGCGGTTTCCAGCAATCACCCCCAATTCAAAATCAACCGGCGGGAGGGTGTCAGGCACTCCGCCCTCACCGGTTTCAAGCTGCATTCCCGCAGGGCCATTGATCCACTCAAACAGCTCGATACCACCCAGTTCGTCGACAATTTCCGAGCCATGATTGGGCGGCCCCAACATCACCACACGGCCCAGATTAAGCGGCTCCTCGCGCGGTTCAGCCAGCCAGAAGCGCAACAGGATGCCACCCAGAGAATGGGTCACAAAGTGGATTTTCCCCTCACCACACACGCGCACGGCAAAGGGCAGCGTTTCATCTGCCAGCTTGGCAATCTCGTCGCGGGTGGATGGGTAATCGGGGCTGAACACGTCATACCCTTCGTCCTTCAGAACTTCTTCCATCACCAGAAAGGACGCCTCGGTGCGCGCCAGCCCGTGCAACAGCACAACACAGTCAGCCCGCGCCAGACCGGGCAGGAACATCAAAAGGGCCAGAACAAACACTCTCATGATGGATCAGATAATCCCATTCCTTGCGATAGAAAAGGGGCAGTCCCGTAACGTTACTGGCATGGTTGTGATCAGACGAACATAAGGGCAATACGAAGACATCGCAGCAAAGATCAGAAAGGCGGCTCTGATGAAGGTTTTTCGACGCGGGTCATTGCGCGGGGTTTCGGCACGGGCTGACTGTGGCCCGTGTTGACAAACCTCTCAGGGAGGAAGCCGCGGGGGCTAGGTGCTATCTATGGGGAAAGAGTGCGGTTGGCTTTGTCTTTGACTGTCACGGACGCACCGGCTTGGGGGTTCAGGCCGGCCGTCTCCGAGTTTTGCCAGAGGATTTGCCTCGGATGGATGTCCTTTTGCGTCGTTCGCGCGGCCTGTCGGGGCGCTGCAGACGAGGTGGCTTGGCCGGCATTGCCGCAGCAACCGGTCTGGGGTGGACGGGATGGACAGGCTTTCGCTCATGCGGCCTGCCTCCGTGGTGGAGCACGAGACCGTGGAAGCTCCCCGCGCCGGAAGGTCTCGATGATGCGCATCCGCCCGCCGCAGTCGGGGCATGGCTCCCGCAATGTCATCGGGATGACATCGGCGGTGGATGCGTCTTGCTGCATTGCTGGTTGCGCGCCGAGCAACGTGCGGGTCCTGGCAAGGTTGCTTTTGCGGGTTGCGCTGGCCAACAGGCCGTAGTGACGAATGCGGTGGAACCCGCCTGGGAGCACATGGATGAGGAACCGGCGCAAGAACTCGTGCGTATCAAGCCGCATGACCTTCATACGGTCTCCACGTTTGATCCGGCAGTCTTTCCAGCGGAACACCACGGTTCGGGCATCAGCGCTGACAAGGCGGCTGTTGGAGATGGCAATCCGATGCGTGTAGCGGCTGAAGTATGCCAGTACGGCTTCGGGTCCGCCGAAGGACGGTTTGGCATAGACCACCCATTCGGACTTGCGAAACGGCGCAAGCCAGGCGGCAAATGCATCAACGTCTGCCAACCCGGCCAGATCGCCGAAGAAGGCGAGCTCTCCCGCCCGATGCAACGCGATCAGACCTTCGATGAACAGCCGACGGAACAGTCTGGACAGCACCCGGACATGCAGGAAGAACCCAGGCTTGCAGCCAACCCGACGGACGCCATCTTGCGAGAGCCCGCCTCCTGGTACGATCATGTGGACGTGGGGATGGTGCGTCATTGCCGATCCCCGGGTGTGGAGCACACTGGTCATACCGACGCGGGCACCCATACGCCTGGGATCGGCGGCGATGGTCGTCACCGTCTCTGCCGATGCTTTGAACAGCAGGCCGTGGACGGCCTTTTTGTTCCAAAAAGCGATCCGGGCGATCTCGGCTGGCAAGGTGAAGACCAGATGGAAATACTCCACCGGCAGCAGATCATCTGCCCGCGCCGCCATCCAGTCACGCGCGGCTGGTCCCTGGCACTTCGGGCAATGCCGGTTTTTGCAACTGTTGTATGCGATGTGTTGGTGATCGCATTTGGTGCAAGCCGCCACATGCCCGCCGAGCGCTTCCGTCCGGCAAGCCTCAATGGATGACATCACCTTGAGCTGCGAGAGGCTCAGATGCCCTGCATTGGCCCGCCGGTAGGCTGGACCATGCGCACGAAAGATGTCTGCAACCTCCAGCGCGTGCCGCGGCACGCTGACCGATCCGTCAGGCCACATCCCGGATATGCTCGAATGGGCTGGCGACGTTGCGCAGTGTCTTGGTGGCGACATGGGTATATCGCGCCGTCGTGGTCAGCCTGGCGTGGCCAAGCAACACCTGTATTACCCGCACATCCGTATCAGCCTCCGGAAGATGGGTCGCGAAGCTGTGCCGGAGCGAATGCAGCGTCGCAGGCTTTTTTATCCCCACCATTGCTTTTGCCGAGTTGAAAGCCCTGTTCAACGAACGGGGTGACATCGGCTCGACCCGGCTTTGACCCGGGAACAGCCGGCCTTGCGGACGGGCCTCGCGCCAATAGGCCCGCAGCAACTCCAGCAGAGATGGCGACAGCATCACGTCCCGGTCCTTGCCGCCCTTGCCCCGCTCGACGTGGATCAGCATGCGGTCACTGTCGATGTCCCGGACCTTCAGGTTGGTCACCTCGGAGGCGCGCAGACCGGCACCGCAGCCAATGCTCAAAGCAGCCCGATACTTCATACCCGGTCCCGGTGCCGCCGCCGGAACCGCCGAAACCTCCTCGATGCTCAGAACAATCGGGAGCTTGCGCGGCTCGGTGCGGAACTGCATGTACTTCTTCATGTCCTCGCGATCACACGTCATGCCGAAAAAGAACCGCAACGCTGTGATCCGGGCGTTGTAGAGCGAAGGTGTGACCTCAGTGTCCGTCATATGAAGCTGACAGGCGCGCAACTCCTCCGGTTTCGCGGTGTCCGGTGAGCGCCCCGGAAATGCAGTGAAATCCTTGAGCGCCCGGATATGGGCTTTCTGTGACGTCTCCGCCATCCCGCGAATACGCATGTCCTCGATCATCCGCGCACGCAGCGGGCTCATCTTCTCCTGTGTCATGGGAACCTCCTGTCCAATTGAGAAAGCTCAATTAGCATTGATTATGCGTGGCGTGTTACAGGCAGGATGCCTGCGGCGGCGGCAAGTATCGCGCGCGGCGTTTGGTGGCTCGGAAGGACGGCAAGGTGGAACCACCGAAGGCAGCTGTCCAAGTATTTGGTCGCGATACCTCGATGGCGGCGCGGAAAGGTCTTTAACCGCTCATGCCGACTGTTCACGGTTTGAATATGCAATTCACTGCGGACACGTTCTCCGGCGGTCTGGTCGAGACTTTCATGGCTGATGCCCGTTTCTGCGGCGCAGGGCGGGTAACCGGTGCCGCCATCACTCACCAGGAGAGCGTCCCCATCAAGACGTGGCTGCAGAACCGTTTTGAGATGTTCGGCCGTCACCGCAGGCAAGACAGCACTGATGGCGGTGCCTGATCGGTCGACCGCAACGAGGACCGGAACCTGCTCCTTCGACAATCCGCGTTTCGAGGCCTTTCCCCCGCGTTTGCGGGCTTTTCGAGAGAGATTACGGTCCCCTTTCCGGCTGCGCGGAAAGAACGTCCCATCGGCTTCGACGATTCCGCACAGCCTGACCGCACCGACCGTTACGGCCTCGGGAAAGCGATGACGCCAACGAAAAGCTGTGGTGTCGGCCACCATACAACGCCCGTCGGACGCCTTTACCGTTTCGCCGTCGCGCAGGGAAGCTGCGAACTCTGCCCATCTGTCCCTGTGGCGCAAGCGGGCAGGCGGCGTCCCGGTCAGCGCGTTGAAGGTTTTGCGACAGCCTTTGCAAAAGAACCTCGTCAGGCCACTTGCATGGCCCCTGATGATCGCACCGCCCGAAGCACAGTGCGGACAGATACGCCCCTCGCGAACATTCGCCTCAGGGAGATCGACCACGCTTTCCAGCGACGAAACCCCGGCAACGAGCCGTCCGGTTTCAGCCCGTTGTTTCAATGAAAGGTCGTCGATCTCGTTGAGCCACACCAAAAAAGCTTGATGATCCATGTGCCGCACCCCATAATTTTGTTCATGGTGTGTTCTATTACAGGTTGGCACGCATAATCAATGCTAATTGAGCCATTGAGAAAGCTCAATCGTCAGTCAGATCAGTCACATCGCAAAATGCGCGGCATCAGTGAAGTTGTCGTCCGTTAGCCACACGCGCCAATGCCGCGAGAGCGGCTTAGTCCAAGAGCCCAAACCGTCAGGCACAAGTTCAGCCTCGGATGGCGGTATGTCTAAGGTTTGTGGCTGTTGTCATCGTGAGATGCAGCGGCGACAAATCTGACAAGGAGGAAAGCGTGGGCGGATTTCGGTGCTATGGGGATTGTGTACTATGGCTGCGGTGATTGATGTGCAGAACTATCGGCTGCGTGATGACAAGCAGCGCTGATAAGTCGATTTTCCCAGCCCGATTTGGCTGATTGATATCCCGTTTTGCCGCCATTGGCCTGTTGTAGCGCAGGTTTTGGCGGGATGGTCGCACCGATGGGTCCGGCGTCCGCGTAATGAAGGACCCGATTTGATAGTCGTATCATGCGGCGTCCTCCCATGGCGGTGCGCGGGACTTGGGTGTTTGGCCCCGCATGAAGGTCTCGATGATGATCATTGCGCCACCGCATTTGGGGCACGGCTGGGACTGGTCTCGTTCGTCGGTATCGACACCTTGATCCTCATGGGCTTTCGGAATGGCGTCTGCTTCAACCTCCAATAAAGACCTGATCTTTGCGATCCTGTCGCGACGGATGCCATTCGCGAGGAAGCCTGTGTGGCGGATGCGGTGGAAGCCGGAGGGCAGGACATGGATCAGGAAGCGACGGATGAACTCGGACGTCGGCAGACGCATGACCTTCATCCTGTCCCCACGTTTGATGCGATAATCTTTCCACCGGAAGGCCACAGTGTTGGCATCAGCGCTGATCAGGCGGTGGTTTGAGATCGCCACGCGGTGCGTGTAACGGCTCAAGTACGCCAGCACGGCCTCAGGCCCGCCGAAGGGTGGTTTGGCATAAACCACCCAGTTGGTTTTGCGCAGCGGCGCGAGATGGGCGGCGAAGGTATCGGGGTCGGCCAGCTTTGCCAGTTTGCCGAAGAAGCGCAGCTTGCCTGCTTTGTGCAATCCGCTCAGCCCTTCGAGGAACAGGCGGCGGAACAAACGCGCGAGCACCTTTACCGGCAGGAAGAAGCCTGAGCGGCAGTTCTTCCAGCGCTTGCCATCGGACGACAATCCACCGCCCGGCACGATGATATGCACATGCGGGTGGTGCGTCATCGCGGATCCCCATGTATGCAGCACGCTCGTCATGCCAATCTTTGCACCAAGATGTTTTGGATCGGCTGCGATTGTCAGCAGAGTTTGCGCCGCCGCCTTGAACAGGAGGTCGTAGACCACCGCTTTGTTCTGGAAGGCAATGTCGGCGATTTGCGATGGCAGCGTTGTCAATCGCAGAGTAAAATGGGTCCATGTCGCGGCGTAAAAATGGGCCACTTCGGTTGATGTTTTGTGGCGCTTTTGCACGCGTGCTCGTCACAAAGCTGAAGCGTGCCAAAGCGCATGCTGGCCATAAGGCCAGCATTATTCTGACTGTGATTGCGGGCTGGTTATTTTCGGTTGTTGCGACTGTGTTTGAGCCGATAGCTTTCGCCATTCATCTCGAGGATGTGGACGTGATGGGTTAAACGATCGAGTAGCGCACCGGTCAGCCGCTCAGAGCCAAAGACTTCAGTCCATTCATCGAAGGGCAGGTTCGAGGTTATGATGATGGAGCCGCGTTCATAGCATTGGGATATGACCTCGAAGAGCAGCTCTGCGCCAGATTTGCTGAGCGGTACGAAGCCCAGTTCATCAATGATCAACAGGTTCTGGCTGGTCAGTTGCTTTTGAAGGCGCTGCAATCTCCGCTCATCTTGAGCCTCGATCAGATCATGGACTAATGCCGCAGCCGTTGTGAAGCGCACCTTCAGTCCTCTTTGACATGCAGCCAGCCCAAGTCCCAGGGCGATGTGTGTCTTGCCCGTGCCTGACGGGCCGAGCGCGATGATGTTCTCCCTGCGATTAACGTAATCGCATCGTGCCAGATCCATCGTCAGGGGCTTGTTCAAGCTTGGCATGATCTTGAAGTCAAAGCTATCCAAGCTCTTGGTGCTGGGGAACTTCGCCGCTTTGATGCGCCGTTCAATCATCCGGCGTTCGCGGTCGATCAATTCCATCTCACACAGCCGCGCCAGATAGTGGATGTGATCTTTGTTCTCTGCAGCACAGAGCTGCGCCTGTTTGGCATACTCGCCTTGGAACGTTGGCAGTCGCAGTTGTTTAAGATGATGCCGTAGAAGAATCCGAGGGGCTTCGGTCATGCCGCGGTCCTTCCCATCAAGCTCATGTAACTGGATGGGCGTGTTGTGCCGACATTGGCCTTGGGCAAGTATGGATAGAAGTCCAAATCCAATCGTGGTGGCCGCTTCTCAACCCGACACAGTACAAGGTGTTTTACGGCGTCATAGCCAATTGCACCCATATCTATTGCCTGCTGGATTGCGCCTTGCACAACATCCATTTCGAAGGTCTCCAAAAGGCGCAAGACTTGAACGTATTCTCGCTTGCCCGGCTTACCCATTCTGGCTTCAAGCAGTCGGTGCAGCGTGGCAAATACATCTGGCAAATGCCAACCCTGCAAAGGCGCGGCCTGATCCAGGGCACCCACCTTTTGTTCAAGCAGGGGCAAAAAGTGCAATGGGTCAAAGACCATATCCGCTGATGTGTAGGATCGTTTGTGCCGCGCAATAATCTCATTGCCGCAGCCGATGATAACCTCATGCACAAACCCACGCACATGAACATCGTGGTGCGCATAGGCTACTGGCACCGAGTAATCATTGCTGCGATAGCGCACCATTGAGATCGACGTTGCACGCGTGCTGACGTGATCGCAGGCTTCATATTCTGCGACGGGCAATCCCATCAGAGCATCCAAATCCGACATCAGGCGTGCGCCTATGGTTTGGGTGTGACCCCGCAACGTATCGGCCTGACGTGCTAAACACTTCTCTTCCAAATGTGCGTTCAGATCATCAAAGCTGTCATAGCGAGGTGCGGGAACCATGAAGTTGCGGCGGGTGTATCCAACCATGCCCTCAACGTTGCCTTTATCGTTCCCTCGCGCGGGTCTGCCAAACTTGTCATCAAACAAGTAATGCGACTGCAGTTCCGTAAACCGACGTGTGCGGATGCGCGTCTTATCCCCGAGTATCCGAGCCACGGCGATCTTGGTATTGTCGTAGAGAATGGATTGCGGAATGCCGCCAAAGAATGCAAAGGCGGACACATGGCCATCGCAAAACGCCTCGGTTGTCTCAGCTGGATATCCCTTCACAAACACCGCATCAGAATGTGGCAAGCTCATCACGAAGAAGTGGATCTTGCATTCCACGCCACCGATCACGCCCAGCGTCTCACCAAAATCAACCTGCGCATGGCCCGGCCGATGCGACAACGGCACAAACACCTCTTTGGTGCGCCGTTTTTGCTCGCGCACGTAATAGGTCACCGTGGTCAGGCTGCCGGCATATCCATGCTCATCGCGCAGCCGTTCAAAGATGCGCTTGGCCGTGTGTCGCTGCTTTTTGATCAGGGCTTTGTCTGTGCGCAGTATCTCATCGACCACACCAACATAACCATCAAGCGTTGGCCGCCGAGGCGCTTCCGACCGACGATACCCAGGCGGAAGTTCATGGCGCAGCATCTTCGCGATCGTCTTACGATCTTTGTTCTCTAATCTGTCAATGCGTGTTTCCTGAGTTTCCTGCTTTTGATGTCAGAGGTTGCCTTTGTTCTCTTCGAACTCTGAGGTTCATGATGGGGTTGGCTGGGTGTGGGTCGGCAATGTTGAAACCGCAATCATACCGTTGGTCTTGGCTGTTGCTACAGAATCGGCGCCGTGTCTCACGCCCTCCCTCGGGCATCGTCCCAGATGGGAACTTTGATTTAGGAATCCTCGTTGTCGCCTCGTAAGCCTTACGCGGACTGGAAGTCAGTTTTGTCTCGCATAATGGCATGAAGTATGATTGCCAGACGACGCGCCAGAGCCACTCGGGCCTTTCTCATCGTTGAGCGCGCACCGATTGCGAGGGCCCATGTCTTCAATTTGAGCGGAGCGGCATACCGCGTCAGCATCACATTGGCGGCCTCATAGAGAAGCGTTCTGACGCGCACGTCGCTCCGCTTTGAGATGCTGCCCGTGTAGTCGATTTCACCAGATTGATGCCGTCGCGGCACCAGTCCAAGATACGCCCCCACATCACGCGATTTCCTGAAACGCGACGGATCATCAATTGCTGCGGCAAAGGCCAATGCTGTGATCGGACCGACCCCTGGTACCGTCATAAGGCGCTGGCAGACTTCGGATTTGCGGGTCATCTTTTTGATGTCGCCATCAATGGCTGCAACCGCCGCGAGGATTGCTTCGCGTGCTGCGAACAGTCCGCAAATTGCGGCATGGAGGCCAGGCACTCCATCGCTAACTTTTAGCGCCGCGTTTTTGAATGCCGGAGACAAAGCTCGTGGCAGCCGCACGCCGAAGACGACGACCAGACCGCGGATCTGATTGTCGAGCGTCACACGCTGTCCGACCAGCTTCTTGCGGGCTGCGATCAGCGACCGGATTGCGTGCGCTGACAGTGATTTGACATGGGTCGGCTTGTAGAATCCCGTCCGCGCCAGGTGTGCCAAACCGCGGGCATCATTGCGGTCCGTCTTGTGGCCGGCCAGAGATTTAAGGGCCTGATATGCTTGCCTGCTCTCGATGCAAACAACCGGGACACCAAGCTCCGTCAGCCCATGGTAAAGCATTGGTGCCATCCGTCCCGTTTCAAATACAACTTTGGCACATGGTGGTCCAGAAGCGAGGAAGTCAGCGATCGCTTTTGGTGTTGAGCTCGCTTTTCCTTCACGAATAAGGGCCCCTTCACGATCCAGAATGCAGATATGCGTCTCTTCCATGGACACATCCAAACCAGCAAAATATTCCATTGGTCAGTCTCCTTTTCAATTGCATGTGCATCCAGAATAACAGGGGTAACTGAGTGCTGATCCTGATTACGCCATGTTGAAAAACCGCGCCGCTTCTCGGCCAGACATACCGTCCTTCAAACAAGCACGGCGCACACGACTATAAATATCCACAGAATACATCTCCCGCCCTCCGAATAAACGAAGGGCACAAACTGGCGGACTTTTACTCCGCTACAACTGCGATATGCAGCCGCTTCTGTGGCCCAATATTGCTCCGCGTTTTACATATTGGTCTGACATTGAAACCTCCTATCGTCAGATTGAGAAGGTCCCAATCGTCCAACAGAATCGTCAGTTCACAAAATCACGGCGCTTCGATCAGCGCGAAACCCTCGACACAAGCGCCTCAACACTGTCAGCCGGTTGTTGAAGGTCGGTGCGCCAATGCCGCGCTCCTTCATATCGAGCTGGAACGCCCGCAGATCTTCCGGTGTCGCGCTATCCGGCGCGTGACCCAGAAACCGCGTAAAATCCCGCATCCCTCGCAAATACATTGTCTGCGTTTTCGACTGCAGCCCTTTGATCCGCATATCTTCGAGAAATCGCTGGCGCAGTGCAGGTACATATTGGTCTGACATTGAAACCTCCTATCGTCAGATTGAGAAGGTCCCAATCGTCCAACAGAATCGTCAGTTCACAAAATCACGGCGCTTCGATCAGCGCGAAACCCTCGACACAAGCGCCAATACCGCGAGAGCGGTTTCGTCCTTGCGCAGAAAGCAGACTTTGCAAAGTTAGGCGAACGGCCCACAGCCGCCGTTGGCCGGATGCCGAAACGCTGCCGTTCGACACCTCACGTAGCAATTCTGACGGCCCAAGGTCTGGTTGCGGATTTGCTGCCGTTCGCTGCATCTGCACCAAAGTCTGGTTGCAGGGCAAACCTTCGATGTTTTCTATCAATGTCACGCGCCTGGAAATTGGTATCCCGGCATCTCGCGTTTTTGTAGAAGTCTTTCAAGATACTGCAAGTTATAGTATTGATACCTTAAGGGGAGAAAAAAATTTCGTAGATTTAGTGTTGCCCAAACCAAAGTCATGGTCCTTTAATTATGACCAAACTGGACACCATCAAGGATTCAATTGACCGCACGGCAGCGGCAAAACAACTGCACATTGCAATTTTTGGAGGTTGTCATTTTTGGACGGGCGAAAATTGCAAAATTGACTTGCCCAGTCGGAAGGGCCGCGCACTTGTCACCTATTTGGCGGTCAATCGAATAGGTAGTGCTAGCCGCGAAACGCTTGCGAACCTTTTGTGGGGTGATCGAAGCGATGGTCAGGCCCGCGCATCATTGAGACAATGCCTTCGACAAATCCGAATGTCATTCGAAGCGGCGGGATTTGACGGGCTAACGGCTTCGCGAGAAGTAGTCGTGCTCAACACCACTCGTGTCTCGGTCGATTTGGTGGATCAATCACATCGTATTAGCGCCAGTGAGGTGGAGCATGATTTATTTGACCAGCGTTTCCACCCGGAGAAAATCCTGGCCGGATACGAGGATCTCGACGACAGCTTCGATGCGTGGATTCGGGTGCAAAGACATCAATGGGAGGATCGTCTAATACCAAAGGCCCAATTAATTGACCTTTATCCATTCTCGATCTGTGATTGAAGTTATGCGTTCAGGGTCGTTCGCAAAGAAGTTCCAGGCCCGGGCGCATTTTTCGAGGATTTCTTCATATGTGTCGAAGACAGAGACAGCGGGTTTGTTCGACCGCAGATAGGCCCAAACGTTTTCCATTGGGTTCAATTCCGGTGAGTATGGGGGCAGTTTTACGAGTGTAGTATTATCTGGCACCTGCAAGCATTTTGCTCCGTGCCAACCAGCCCCGTCGATGATGAGCAAGGCATGTGCGCCGGGTGCGATTGTCTTTGCGATCTCATCGAGATGCAGCCCCATTGCTTCGGCGTTGACGTAAGGCAGGACCAGCCCAGCCGCCGTGCCACAGGCAGGACAGGCTGCGCCGAAGATACAGCTCCATTTGCAGCGCGTATCACGTGGTGCGCGCGGGCGGGTTCCACGCCTGGCCCATTTGCGGGTGAGGGTTCCTTGCTGCCCGACGCGGGCTTCATCCTGGAACCATACCTCAAGCGGCTTCCCCTTTGCATGTTTTGGCAGGGTATCGGCTATGAGGCTGGCAAAGTTTTTTTAAAAGCCTGCTGTGCAGCGGGATCAGTTCCGGGATGCTCCGGGCGCACGGAAAGGCGACGAAAACCATGCCTGGCTGGATACTTGCCAATCGTACGTTCATGTAGCTTTACGTCGAATTCTTCTTCAACGCGGACCTGCAAATCGGCACAGCGCCACCGCACTACGCCATCTTTTGCCGGGTCAGGCCCAGCCTCAACCCAAGCCACAAACAGCGCCTGTTGCTCCAGGGACAGGCGTGGCTTTGCACCCTTGCCACACCGATCAGAAAGCCCACCAGGGCCCTCTGCATTGTAGCGATGCACCCGGTCTCCGAGAGTTTGGCGATCCATACCGCTGCTACGGGCCGCTGTTGCGCGGTCCACATCGTCAAGCACCAGCGCTATGGCGAGTATTCGACGGACAACACGACCATCCCTGGTTCGCTTTGCAGCACAACGCAAATCTTGCGCGGACATATCTGTGCGCGTAATCTTGACTGCCCCACCCATGAGCACCTCCTTGCTTCTGGAGGCCATTGATTCAGAAATGCAGTAAATTTGAAATCACAAAAGTGAGTCAGACATTAAGGCCGCTGGTATAAGTCGTTTCTTGCGCCAAAAGATTGTTGAAGCAATTCGGGTCGAAGCCGAGCCAGCGGCCAAGGCATTAATCGCCATCGACCCTACCCACGAGGAAGCGCATCGATATCTTATTCGTCAGTATGCCGAGATGGGCAATACGCCAGCGGCTCTGAGGCAGTACCAGCTCCTTTGGAACATTCTTGCCGAAGAATACGACATTGAACCCGATGACAAAACCCAGGACCTTATAGTCGCGATCAAATCGGGGGCTTTTGCTCTGCAAACATCTAATTTGATTGCTGAAATCGAACCGAATGGAGCGGCAGGTGTTCCACCGGAAGTCGTCCCGCAACTTCCGGTCATTGAATTGGCAGCTTTTGCTCAGCTGGGCCCTTCGAGCAATGACGATCATTCGATCGAAGGTTTAAGACGCGACTTGATCGCCGCATTGGTCAGGTTCCGCGAATGGATCATCGTTGAAGGGCGCTCTCTAGTTGATAGCGGCGGAAAGGACAAGCAGTCCGATTATCTGGTCGAAGGGTCTTTCTATGAGGAAGACGGAAACGTCCATATTGTATTCACTTTGAAAAACCAGTTAATTAACAAATACATATGGAGCGAACGAGTGTGTTTGTCGTTGGAGGGCTGGTTCGAAATACTCCGCCAGATCGTGCGCAAAATTGCATTGTCACTTAACGTCTACCTGCCGGTTGATCGAATGCGCATGGGCATTGGTTCGGGAGATCAGGCGGCACAAATCTATTCGCGCTGGCTTGTCGCGCGTGATCTGATTTATCGCTGGCGTCCGCTGGACGGTCTGCGCGCCGAGCAGGACCTCCGCCTGATCATTGACGAAGCGCCGACCTTTCCCCCGCCTATTCCAGTTTGGTCCAAATTATGAATTCCCGCCATCATGTGTTTCCGGGCCGACGCAGATCGGTCGAGCAGCACTTGGAAGCGCTGGAGTTTGCGCGCAAGGCTGTCAAACACGATCCGCTGGATTGCCGAACGCAGCTTTGCCTAGCATGGTCGTATGCCATGAACGGAAAATATTCGCTCGCGGCGATGAGTTTTCGTTTGGCCTACAATCTGAACGAAAACGACTCCTGGTCGATTGTATCCTGCGCCCTAGGCCTAGCCTATTGTGATGAACTACCCGAAGCTCTTGAGCTTGAGCGGCAGGTCAATAAAATGGGGCTTGATCTGTCGCCTCAACATTGGGCCTATCGGGCTGGCGTTCGTTTCGTGAGTGGAGATTTTGAGGGCTGTATTCGCGCAGCAGATGCGGCACACGATGCCACATTCTACATAGGTGGTTGGAAAGCCGCCGCATTGGGTATTTTGGGCTGCGCCGCAGAAGCCCGTGAAGAAGCGGATCGTTTCGCCAACAGGATTCGTGACAACTGGGTTCTAGACACTGACCCGACATTGGGTGAGATTGGTGCTGGTGAGAGTGTCCTGTCTTCTGTGTATGAGTAATTCGCTCCATGCTTCCAAACTGAAGGAGCATGACGATAATGACGATTTCCAAGGAACTACCGGACGAGCTGCCTAGCGGTGTTGAACGACCCAAAGATTTACTTTCCACAATCTGGTCTAAAGCCTCCGACTTTAGTCGGAAAAACATTCAAACGTGCGCCAAAGGCGCTCAAGACCCACTGAACCCTCTGACTTTAGTCGGAGGAGGTTCAGTTGGCGACAAGGGTCTGATGAAAGAGCTGAAGGTCCGGCTGATGGAGCGGATGTTGGGGGCTGAGTTGACCGAGCATCCGGGCTATGAAGCACACGGTGAACCTGCCAGCCAGCAGACCAACCGGCGCAACGGAGCGACGCGCAAGGTGCTGAAGGGCAATGACGGGGCGGTGCCGATTGATATCCCACGTGACCGTGACTGTCAATCGCAGAGTAAAATGGGTCCATGTCGCGGCGTAAAAATGGGCCACTTCGGTTGATGTTTTGTGGCGCTTTTGCACGCGTGCTCGTCACAAAGCTGAAGCGTGCCAAAGCGCATGCTGGCCATAAGGCCAGCATTATTCTGACTGTGATTGCGGGCTGGTTATTTTCGGTTGTTGCGACTGTGTTTGAGCCGATAGCTTTCGCCATTCATCTCGAGGATGTGGACGTGATGGGTTAAACGATCGAGTAGCGCACCGGTCAGCCGCTCAGAGCCAAAGACTTCAGTCCATTCATCGAAGGGCAGGTTCGAGGTTATGATGATGGAGCCGCGTTCATAGCATTGGGATATGACCTCGAAGAGCAGCTCTGCGCCAGATTTGCTGAGCGGTACGAAGCCCAGTTCATCAATGATCAACAGGTTCTGGCTGGTCAGTTGCTTTTGAAGGCGCTGCAATCTCCGCTCATCTTGAGCCTCGATCAGATCATGGACTAATGCCGCAGCCGTTGTGAAGCGCACCTTCAGTCCTCTTTGACATGCAGCCAGCCCAAGTCCCAGGGCGATGTGTGTCTTGCCCGTGCCTGACGGGCCGAGCGCGATGATGTTCTCCCTGCGATTAACGTAATCGCATCGTGCCAGATCCATCGTCAGGGGCTTGTTCAAGCTTGGCATGATCTTGAAGTCAAAGCTATCCAAGCTCTTGGTGCTGGGGAACTTCGCCGCTTTGATGCGCCGTTCAATCATCCGGCGTTCGCGGTCGATCAATTCCATCTCACACAGCCGCGCCAGATAGTGGATGTGATCTTTGTTCTCTGCAGCACAGAGCTGCGCCTGTTTGGCATACTCGCCTTGGAACGTTGGCAGTCGCAGTTGTTTAAGATGATGCCGTAGAAGAATCCGAGGGGCTTCGGTCATGCCGCGGTCCTTCCCATCAAGCTCATGTAACTGGATGGGCGTGTTGTGCCGACATTGGCCTTGGGCAAGTATGGATAGAAGTCCAAATCCAATCGTGGTGGCCGCTTCTCAACCCGACACAGTACAAGGTGTTTTACGGCGTCATAGCCAATTGCACCCATATCTATTGCCTGCTGGATTGCGCCTTGCACAACATCCATTTCGAAGGTCTCCAAAAGGCGCAAGACTTGAACGTATTCTCGCTTGCCCGGCTTACCCATTCTGGCTTCAAGCAGTCGGTGCAGCGTGGCAAATACATCTGGCAAATGCCAACCCTGCAAAGGCGCGGCCTGATCCAGGGCACCCACCTTTTGTTCAAGCAGGGGCAAAAAGTGCAATGGGTCAAAGACCATATCCGCTGATGTGTAGGATCGTTTGTGCCGCGCAATAATCTCATTGCCGCAGCCGATGATAACCTCATGCACAAACCCACGCACATGAACATCGTGGTGCGCATAGGCTACTGGCACCGAGTAATCATTGCTGCGATAGCGCACCATTGAGATCGACGTTGCACGCGTGCTGACGTGATCGCAGGCTTCATATTCTGCGACGGGCAATCCCATCAGAGCATCCAAATCCGACATCAGGCGTGCGCCTATGGTTTGGGTGTGACCCCGCAACGTATCGTCCTGACGTGCTAAACACTTCTCTTCCAAATGTGCGTTCAGATCATCAAAGCTGTCATAGCGAGGTGCGGGAACCATGAAGTTGCGGCGGGTGTATCCAACCATGCCCTCAACGTTGCCTTTATCGTTCCCTCGCGCGGGTCTGCCAAACTTGTCATCAAACAAGTAATGCGACTGCAGTTCCGTAAACCGACGTGTGCGGATGCGCGTCTTATCCCCGAGTATCCGAGCCACGGCGATCTTGGTATTGTCGTAGAGAATGGATTGCGGAATGCCGCCAAAGAATGCAAAGGCGGACACATGGCCATCGCAAAACGCCTCGGTTGTCTCAGCTGGATATCCCTTCACAAACACCGCATCAGAATGTGGCAAGCTCATCACGAAGAAGTGGATCTTGCATTCCACGCCACCGATCACGCCCAGCGTCTCACCAAAATCAACCTGCGCATGGCCCGGCCGATGCGACAACGGCACAAACACCTCTTTGGTGCGCCGTTTTTGCTCGCGCACGTAATAGGTCACCGTGGTCAGGCTGCCGGCATATCCATGCTCATCGCGCAGCCGTTCAAAGATGCGCTTGGCCGTGTGTCGCTGCTTTTTGATCAGGGCTTTGTCTGTGCGCAGTATCTCATCGACCACACCAACATAACCATCAAGCGTTGGCCGCCGAGGCGCTTCCGACCGACGATACCCAGGCGGAAGTTCATGGCGCAGCATCTTCGCGATCGTCTTACGATCTTTGTTCTCTAATCTGTCAATGCGTGTTTCCTGAGTTTCCTGCTTTTGATGTCAGAGGTTGCCTTTGTTCTCTTCGAACTCTGAGGTTCATGATGGGGTTGGCTGGGTGTGGGTCGGCAATGTTGAAACCGCAATCATACCGTTGGTCTTGGCTGTTGCTACAGAATCGGCGCCGTGTCTCACGCCCTCCCTCGGGCATCGTCCCAGATGGGAACTTTGATTTAGGAATCCTCGTTGTCGCCTCGTAAGCCTTACGCGGACTGGAAGTCAGTTTTGTCTCGCATAATGGCATGAAGTATGATTGCCAGACGACGCGCCAGAGCCACTCGGGCCTTTCTCATCGTTGAGCGCGCACCGATTGCGAGGGCCCATGTCTTCAATTTGAGCGGAGCGGCATA
This sequence comes from Roseovarius sp., assembly GCA_965207105.1. GTDB lineage: Bacteria > Pseudomonadota > Alphaproteobacteria > Rhodobacterales > Rhodobacteraceae > Roseovarius. Next base: position 183,409 of record CBDBLS010000026.1, read on the forward strand.
CCGCGTCAGCATCACATTGGCGGCCTCATAGAGAAGCGTTCTGACGCGCACGTCGCCCCGCTTTGAGATGCTGCCCGTGTAGTCGATTTCACCAGATTGATGCCGTCGCGGCACCAGTCCAAGATACGCCCCCACATCACGCGATTTCCTGAAACGCGACGGATCATCAATTGCTGCGGCAAAGGCCAATGCTGTGATCGGACCGACCCCTGGTACCGTCATAAGGCGCTGGCAGACTTCGGATTTGCGGGTCATCTTTTTGATGTCGCCATCAATGGCTGCAACCGCCGCGAGGATTGCTTCGCGTGCTGCGAACAGTCCGCAAATTGCGGCATGGAGGCCAGGCACTCCATCGCTAACTTTTAGCGCCGCGTTTTTGAATGCCGGAGACAAAGCTCGTGGCAGCCGCACGCCGAAGACGACGACCAGACCGCGGATCTGATTGTCGAGCGTCACACGCTGTCCGACCAGCTTCTTGCGGGCTGCGATCAGCGACCGGATTGCGTGCGCTGACAGTGATTTGACATGGGTCGGCTTGTAGAATCCCGTCCGCGCCAGGTGTGCCAAACCGCGGGCATCATTGCGGTCCGTCTTGTGGCCGGCCAGAGATTTAAGGGCCTGATATGCTTGCCTGCTCTCGATGCAAACAACCGGGACACCAAGCTCCGTCAGCCCATGGTAAAGCATTGGTGCCATCCGTCCCGTTTCAAATACAACTTTGGCACATGGTGGTCCAGAAGCGAGGAAGTCAGCGATCGCTTTTGGTGTTGAGCTCGCTTTTCCTTCACGAATAAGGGCCCCTTCACGATCCAGAATGCAGATATGCGTCTCTTCCATGGACACATCCAAACCAGCAAAATATTCCATTGGTCAGTCTCCTTTTCAATTGCATGTGCATCCAGAATAACAGGGGTAACTGAGTGCTGATCCTGATTACGCCATGTTGAAAAACCGCGCCGCTTCTCGGCCAGACATACCGTCCTTCAAACAAGCACGGCGCACACGACTATAAATATCCACAGAATACATCTCCCGCCCTCCGAATAAACGAAGGGCACAAACTGGCGGACTTTTACTCCGCTACAACTGCGATATGCAGCCGCTTCTGTGGCCCAATATTGCTCCGCGTTTTACACGTGACGGCAGTTTTGAGCCGGAACTTATCCAGAAAGGCCAGACCCGGACCGACGGGATGGATGACAAGACTACCGGGCTTTACGCAGCTGGTTTATCAACCCGTGATATCAGCAGCCACCTTGAGGAAGTCTATGGGTTACGGGTCTCTGCCGACCTGATCAGCCGTGTCGCCGATGCTGTTCTGGAGGAGGTCCCGGACTGGCAAAACCGGGCTTTGGAGCCGGTTTACCCGATCGTTTTCCTTGATGCCCTACGTGTTGAAATCCGCGATGCCGAGAGCCGTCAGGTCAAGAACAGGGCCGTATACGTGGCCCTGGGCGTCACCCCTGATGGTGAGCGTGAGGTTCCGGGCCTGTGGATTGCCGCCAATGAAGGGGCCAAATTCTGGCTGTCCATTATGAGCAATCTCAAAAACCGGGGGCTGGAGGACATCCTGATCGCCGTTGTGGATGGCCTCAAGGGTTTCCCCGACGCTGTCAACGCGGCCTATCCAGATACCACCGTGCAAACATGTATTGTACATCCGGTGCGCCATTCATTGAACTTCTGCGGCTGGAAAGATCGCAAGGAAGGGGCCAGAAGCCTGAAGCAGATTTATCAGGCCGTAAACGACGGGGAGGCCGCCAAAGCCCTTGATGCTTTCGAGGATGAATGGGGCCAAAAATACCCCTCGATCGCCCCGGGCTGGCGGCGGGCATGGCAGGAGGTGATCCCGTTCTTCGCCTTCCCCCCGGATGTGCGCAAGATCATCTATACCACCAACGCCATAGAAAGCCTGAACCGGGTCATCCGGAAAACTACCAAAACCCGCGGCGGCCTTCCAACCGACGATGCTGCAACAAAGCTGATCTATCTGGCCATCCGCAACTTCGAAAAATCCGGTCGATGTGTCAGAGAATGGGTTGCGGCACGAAACCAGGAGCTATGAGTGAATCTGGTGTTCGGGCGGCTTGAATGACGGCGGTGCATCTGGTTGGAATGGCGTTGCCAAATATCCAGGCAACCATTGAGGACGCACCACCATGGACGACACTGCCATTATTGATTTCGCTGGTCGAGACGCCGTCACCGACCCGCTGACCGACCTTTTGCGCAAAGGAGCACGTGAGCTTCTCCAGGCGGCTGTTGAAGCGGAGAGAGATGCCTTTCTCGCCGAGTTTGCCGAGCGCCGGACACCAGATGGCCGTGCAGCGGTTGTGCGCGGCGGTTCTGACCCGGAGCGCGCCGTGCAAACCGGGATCGGGCCGATCGCGGTCAAAGTGCCGAAGGTGCGGGCGAAGGACGGCAAACCAGTGACGTTTCGTTCGGCACTGGTCCCGCCCTGTGTGCGCAAGGCCAAGTCCATCGAGGCCGCGCTGCCTTGGCTGTATTTGAAAGGCATTTCTACTGGTGAGATGGGCTCGGCACTGAAGATGCTCCTCGGCCCGGACGCCACCGGTTTCTCTGCTGAAACCATTTCGCGGCCGAAAGGCCAATGGGCGGCAGAGTACGACACCTGGCGCAAGGCCGACCTTGGCCGCGATGAATGGGTATATGTCTGGGCCGACGGAATTTACAGCGGCCTGCGCGGCAGTGACGATCGGCTCTGCGTCCTTGTCGTGATCGGCGTCAACGCACGGGGAGAGAAGCATTTTTTGGCAATTGAGGATGGGGTGCGGGAAAGCACCCAGAGCTGGCGCGAGGTTCTGCCAGGTCTCAAAAGCCGGAGGCTCAACGCTCCGAAACTGGCCATCGGTGACGGAGCTCCGGGGTTCCGGGCAGCGCTTGAGGAGATTTTTTCGAACACCAAACAGCAACGCTGCCGGTTCCACAAAACTGGCAATGTCCTCAATTATCTCCCAAAGCGCACCCAGCCCAAGGCCAGGAAAATGTTGCACGACATCTGGCAGGCCGAGACCCGCGAAGATGCACATGCTGCCTTTGATCTCTTCATTGAAACCCTCGAGGCGAAATACCCCAAGGCCACAGAATGCCTGATCAAGGATCGCGACGGGTTGCTGACCTTCCACGACTTCCCGGCACAGCATTGGCAGAGCATTCGGACATCAAACCCCATCGAGAGCGCCTTCGCCACGATCGCCATAGAACCAAACGCACCAAGGGCTGTCTCAGCAGAGACGGCATGCTCCACATGATGTTCAAACTCGGACAATGCGCTGAAAAAAGCTGGCGCAAACTGCGCGGCTTCGCTCATCTCGCCGACGTCATCGAAGGCGTCGATTTCATCAACGGCATCAAGCCATCAAACCAAGATCAAGCCGCCGCATGAAAATCGCTTGGACACCAGATTTGACAATAACTCTGTCTTCGGTGGTCACCCAGTGATTTCGCAGTTGTGTCATGTGTCGGCCCTTGCAGGCATCATAGCACAGCTTGGCCGAGCTCGAATGGCTCGTGATATCAAAGCGCATCGGCACCTCAAAGCGGCGCGATATCACCCTCTTCTCGCTGCGCGTGGAAAGCTTTCTCCCACGCCTCGAATTGCCCCGCCGCAATGGCGCCTCGCATGCCTTCCATAATCTCTTGATAATAGTGCAGATTATGCCAGCTCAGCAGCATTCCCGAGATCATCTCGTGGCTGCGGAACACATGGTGCAGATAGGCGCGCGAGTAGCTACGGCAGGCCGGGCATATGCAGGCCTCGTCCAAGGGGCGTGGATCATCGGCATGGCGTGCGTTCTTGATGTTGACCACGCCGTGGCGGGTAAACACCTGCCCCGTGCGCCCCGAGCGGGAAGGCAGCACGCAATCCATCATATCAATGCCGCGTTTCACGGCGCCGACGATATCATCGGGCTTGCCCACCCCCATCAGATAACGTGGCTTGTCGTCAGGCAGATAGCCGGTGGCGTAATCGAGGACGCCAAACATCGCCTCTTGCCCCTCGCCCACGGCCAGACCACCGACCGCATAGCCATCAAAGCCAATGTCTTTTAGTTTCTCGGCGCTTTCGGCGCGCAGCTCGGGTGTCACCCCGCCTTGCATGATGCCAAACAGCGCGTGGCCGGGCCGATCCCCGAACGCCTCTGTCGAGCGTGCAGCCCAGCGCATCGACAGGCGCATGGATTTGGCCACCTCTTCGTCACTCGCGGGCAGCGCGGGGCATTCATCGAAACACATCACGATATCACTGCCCAACAGCCGCTGAATCTCCATCGAGCGTTCGGGCGTGAGTTCGTGTTTTGAGCCATCAATATGGGACTTAAACGTCACGCCCTTTTCGGTCAGCTTGCGCAAGTCCGCCAGGCTCATCACCTGAAAACCGCCTGAATCCGTCAGGATCGGGCGATCCCAGTTCATGAACCTGTGCAACCCGCCCAGCCGCGCCACCCGCTCGGCCCCCGGGCGCAGCATCAGGTGATAGGTATTGCCCAGCAGAATATCGGCACCCGTCGCACGCACACTCTCCGGTAACATCGCCTTGACCGTCGCGGCCGTACCCACGGGCATAAAGGCGGGCGTGCGGATTTCACCGCGTGGTGTGGTGATCACGCTGGTGCGCGCCGCACCATCCGTGGCATTCAAGGAAAACGATACCTGTGTCATGGCGCTCAAATGCACCGGAATGCGCCCCATGCCAAGCCCCTTCCGGAATTGCTTTTTGCCAAGGCGCAGGGCAAGCTGACCCGCAGAACACGCATAACGAGTGCCATGGCCCAACTTCCCGACGACATCGCCCGGATAAACGCGCTGACCACCAACGCCCGCAACACCTGGTTCGTGCTGCTGGGTGTGCTGGTCTTTGTCGGCATCACCCTGATGGGGGTTGAGCATATCGATTTCTACGGCGTGGACCGCGCCACCAAGCTGCCGCTTGTGGATGTCGAAGTGCCCACACGCTTCTTCTTTATCTCCGCCCCGATCCTGATCGCTGCTGTCTACGGCTATTTCCACCTCTACCTGATCCGCCTCTGGGACGCGCTGAGCGATGCTGACGCCCGCCATGACGACCGGCCTCTGGGCGATCTGATCACCCCCTGGCTGGTCACCGATGCCGCGCTGCACCTGCGCCGCTGGCTACGGCACGACGAGGCCCCCTGCACCACGCCCCCGCACCATGGAAAGTGTGGCGATGGTGCTGAATTTCTTGCTGGCCTGGGGATTCGGCTGGGGGGTCATTGCGCTGCTCTGGTGGCTGTCCATGCCGGCCCGCTGGTTCCTGATGACAGCGGTCTCGGGCGTGGCCCTGCTATCATGTCTATCAATTGGGGGAGCCAGCTATGGAATGTGCTGTAACCGCATGCGAACTGCTGGCTCAAGAGCTAAGCTCGGCATTTGGTACGGCGTAAGAGCCCTCAGTGCGTTTTTGTTGTTAGCCTTCGGGATCATATTCTACAGCTATCAGAAGACAGAAGGCAGCATTCAACACATTGCAAAGCTCAGCCTGATCGGCGAAGAGATTGTCGAGCGCCCCGAGGGCTGGCTGCCCCATGACATTGCCCGCAAGGATTTTCGGGCCGAATGGTGCGCCCGGGAAAGCCCCACAGATTGCAGTAATCTCGGTGATCGAGAGGGCGATTTCCAATCGGAATGGCAGACCCGCCGAGACATTGCCCTGTCCGACATGCGCCGCCCGGACTGGCACAAACCGCGGCGTCCCAAACCAGACTTCCGAAACGCCAGTCTATTTCGCACGTTTCTCTCTGGGGCAGACCTCAGCGACGCGCTCTTGACAGCCCAGCCAACGGACATCACTCTTTTAGAAGACACAAACCTGAGGGCGGCAGCAAACGATGGCGGCGCCCGCAGGTTTGTGGATTTGACAGACATCGAATTCAATGCCCAAACTGACTTCCGCAATGCCTTTCTGGATGGCAGCGTCGCTTACGCCGACGCCTTTGCACGCCAGATGGGCGCGAGTCAGGCACGGCCCTGCCAATGGTGGCCCACGCCAATCACCGAGGATGCCGAGTTCTTTGGCCGCTGGCGCGGATGGCTTGAACACCCGTCTAATCCAAATGAGTTCCTTTTCTGGTCTTTCCCTGCCCCGGACCCCCGGCAAGACGTCACGCCCATCCCCCCCGCCCGAGGGCTGTGAATGGAAGACCGGACCGATGCCGGGGGGCGATCCATAGCGGCGGATACCCATCCCATTCGCCCTATTTCCCGCTTTTGCCCATCCGCAAAGCGGTTTACGCTGTCTTGAAAATCACACGCATCAACCCCATCTGTATACTATTGCATACAAATTGAGAGAGACCTTCATGACCGAAGATATTATTCTGGATCTGATATCGTCTAACCTGATTTACCTGCTGCTTGCCCTGCTGGTGATCATTGTCATCCTCCGCAGCGTCAAGATTGTGCCTCAGTCGGAACAGTATGTCGTCGAGCGGTTTGGCCGGTTGCACAAGGTGCTGGGTCCCGGCATCAACCTAATCGTGCCGTTTCTGGATGTGGCGCGACACAAAATCTCAATCTTAGAGCGGCAGTTGCCCACGGCATCGCAGGATGCCATTTCCAAAGATAACGTGCTTCTGGCTGTTGAGACCTCGGTCTTTTATCGCATCATCCAGCCGGAAAAAACGGTCTATCGAATCCGCGATATTGACGCGGCGATTTCAACCACGGTGGCCGGTATCGTCCGGGCCGAAATAGGCAAGATGGATCTGGACGAGGTACAATCAAACCGCAACCAACTGATCGCCAAGATCAAAGAACTGGTTGAAGACGCGGTTGACGATTGGGGGATCGAGGTGACGCGCGCCGAGATTCTGGACGTGAACCTTGATCAGGCCACCCGCGACGCGATGCTGCAACAGCTGAACGCCGAACGCGCCCGCCGCGCTCAGGTGACCGAGGCCGAAGGCGAAAAACGCGCAGTCGAGCTAAATGCCGATGCCGAACTGTATGCGGCAGAACAAATCGCCAAGGCCCGCCGGATCGAGGCCGATGCCGAGGCCTATGCCACCGGTGTCGTCGCCGCCGCCATTCAGGCCAACGGGCTGGAGGCTGCGCAATATCAGGTGGCGCTGAAACAGGTCGAGGCACTGAATGCTCTTGGGGCCAGCCCGTCTTCCAGCACCATCCTTGTGCCCGCCAACGCGCTTGAGGCTTTTGGCAATGCGTTCAATATGCTGAAAGGAAAATCGTAATGGCCGGTGTCGCCCTGTGGGGCCTGTGGTGGGTCTGGCTGGCTGCGGCCCTTGGCCTGGCCATCCTAGAGGTGGTTGTGCCGGGGTTCGTGTTTCTCGGCTTTGCCGTGGGTGCGGCGGTGACAGCACTTGTGGTGCTGTTGCCGATTGATCTGGGCCTGACCGCCCTGCTGGCTATCTTCGCGATCCTGTCGCTGATCGCCTGGATTGTGATGCGCCGCCTGTTCAAGACGCCCGATGATCAGAGCCGCGTGATCCGCGAAGATATCAACAAGTAATGCTGCGCGTTGCCGGCGGAGCAGGATCGCTCAGTTCGCGCCGCTGCCGTCTATCTGGGTGATGATCCACTGTTGGATCGAACCGTTGGAATAGGCCGGGTTAACCTTGCGGGACTGTTTGAAGCCGACGCGGATGGATGCGTTATTGCCGCGATCATTCACAAGGCTTCGGTTTGGGATACGCACGGTAAAGCTCTCTGCGGCGCGGGATACTGGCACGCAACTTGCCTGTGTCCCACTGTAGGATTCTGCCGCGTCCACCTGTTGGAACACCCTGAAATCCCTCAGCAATATGTCATCACCCGACCGCACACTCCCGCTGGACAGAATATCGCGACCTTATGGGTTACATAGGCCGACAGATATGTACTGCGCGCCCAGACACCGCAGAGATGCGGCACGCCATTGATCTGGTGTGCCTCTACCGCCACGCTGATCCCGCCGCCGGTGGTAAAGATACCGCCCCCCAGTGTCGGGGTCGCCCCCAGGGTTACACTCTGATCCGCCTGGGCGGCTGGGGCAAAGCTCACCCAGACCAGGGCAAGGCCAATAATCAGTGCGACGCGGTGCATAGGATCCTCCATCATCGTCTTTGACGCAGTCTCGCCCAGGGCCGCATGACACACAAGGGCGATGACCTGCCTCAGCGGCCACTTGCTTGCATCCCCAACCAGTTCCCCCAATGATACCTGCATAATAAACGCGACGCACAAGCAGGGACATCCAGATGAGCAATCAAAACGAACCCAAGACCCTCCAATTCGGCTGGGAGGAGTGGATTGCCCTGCCCGATCTTGGCGTTCCTGCCCTGCGGGCCAAGGTGGATACCGGCGCGCGCACCAGTGCGTTGCATGCGTTTGACATCGAAACCTTTGGATCATCGGCCAAACCCAAAGTGCGTTTTACGGTTCATCCCATTCCCGGGCGCGATGATCTGGTGATCCCCTGCTCGGCCCCGATTGTGGATCGGCGCGATGTGGTGTCGTCGAACGGCGAAAAGGAATCCCGCTATGTGATCGAAAGCACGCTGTCGGTGAATGGCGACAGCTCGCCGATTGAGATCACGCTGACCAACCGATCCTCGATGTCCTCGCGCATGTTGCTGGGACGGCAAGCCCTGAAAGATCACATATCAATCGTGGCAACCGACAGGTTCTTGCAGCCCGAGTTGAACTATGATGTCTATCACAGCTCAAAAATGCGTCAGGCACAGCCCAACCGCGCCCTGCGCATTGCTGTACTCAGCCGCGAGGACAATTATTCGACCCGTCGTTTGGTGGAAGAGGGCGAAAAGCGCGGCCATACCGTCGAGGTCATCAACACCACCCGCTGTTATATGGCGATCAACACGCTGGCCCCCGAGGTGCATTACGACGGCAAACGCCTGCCCCGGTTTGACGCTGTGATCCCGCGTATTGGTGCCTCGATCACCCCCTACGGCACTGCGATTATCCGCCAGTTTGAAACCATCGGCACCTATTGCGTGAACCCGTCGGGCGGCATCACCGCCAGTCGCGACAAGCTGTATGCCCATCAGCTGATGTCGCGCGCCAGGATCGGAATGCCCAATACCGCCTTTGCCGCCTCGCCACAGGACACCGGCAATCTGATCGGGCTGGTGGGCACGGCGCCGTTGATCGTGAAGCTGCTGGAAAGCACCCAAGGCAAAGGCGTGGTTCTGGCCGAGACAAAAAAGGCCGCCGAGTCGGTGATTGATGCGTTTCGCGGGCTGAAAGCCAACTTTCTGGTGCAGGATTTCGTCAAGGAGGCAGCGGGCGAAGATATCCGCTGTCTGGTGGTGGGCGGCAAGGTTGTGGCCTCGATGAAACGCACCGGAGCCGAGGGCGATTTCCGCTCGAACCTGCATCGTGGTGGATCGGCCAAATCGGTGCGCATCACCAAGACCGAGCGTGAAACGGCGCTGAAGGCCGCCAAAGTGTTCGGGCTGAACCTGGCTGGTGTCGATCTTTTGCGCTCTGAGGCCGGGCCAAAGGTGCTGGAGGTCAATTCCTCCCCCGGGCTGGAGGGGATCGAAACCGCCTCGGGCAAGAACATCGCCGGGCTGTTGTATGAAACAATCGAGGCGCGGGTGCGCCCTGCCCCGATCCGGCGGCGAAAGACAACCACGAAGGCGTGATCTCATATGAGGTTCTGCTTGGTGCCAATTCATCGCCCAAGCCCCTCTGGACGCCACAGGGGTTAAACCCTATATGTTTGGTCAGGAATGACTTCGCAGGAACCACAGATGACCCACAGCCCCGAACCGCTTGAAGGTGCTCCGCTGATCGCGCCCTCCACCACGGACCACCCGCTTTATGATCAGGTGGTCGAGGCCTGCCGCAGTGTGTTTGACCCTGAAATTCCGGTCAATATCTATGACTTGGGCCTGATCTATACCATAGATATCAATGCGGAAAGCGAAGTCAAAATTATCATGAGCCTCACCGCTCCCGGCTGTCCGGTTGCGGGCGAAATGCCCGGCTGGGTGGCCGAAGCGATCGAGCCGATGCCAGGCGTCAAGCAGGTGGATGTGGACCTCACCTGGGAGCCGCCGTGGGGCATGGACATGATGAGCGATGAGGCTCGTCTGGAACTGGGCTTCATGTAATCGCAAGCAGGGGAATCGCATGAGTTTCACGGCGCGAGGATTTGAAGCGGGAAGCGGTTGTTCCAGCCTGCCTTTTTCCGCATTCCTCCGAGGGAGTTCTCGCTTTTTGCTTTGTTGAGCAAATTCATTGCGATGTGCTTGATGACGGCGAAGTTGGCGGGTGCGTGATCTTTTCGTATCCGGCTGTCGTCATGGCGGAAGGTGACATCAAGCACCCGGTGGAGGCGGTTTTCAATTCCCCGGTGAGAGCGTACGGCATGGGCAAAGCGCGCGGCGTCTTTTGGCAGGGACGGGATGAAGTACCGCGTTTGCCGTGTCGTCTTCCCGCCACTTTCCCGAAGCGGGACGACGCGGCCAATGCTGACCAACCCCTCCCGATGGGGATGGCGCTTTTTCAACCGGCCGATGGCGTCGCATTGGGTGTATGTTCGCGTTTCAATCCTATCCTCGTCGCCGTCAACCGTCTGTAGTGATTCTGTGTTTTCCCGATCCTGTTCTTCGAACCACAGTTTCACGTCTTCATGGAGAAGCCCCTGATTGCCCTTCAGGGCCGGCACATAGTCAGCACCCTTGTCACCTCACGTTGGCGCCCCATCGCATCCAGCGTCACGACCGCGCCCTCCAGGAAGAGCAAATCCAGGAGAACGGGGATGTCCCTGATCGCGTTCCTTTTGTGCGCGCCGGCTTGCTGGCCGGGCACGAGGCGTAGATCGTTACACCGGGCCGGGATCAGATGCAGAGGCGTTTCACCACCGGCCCTTGAGCCTCGCGCTGTCTTGCCGTCAATGGCAACGACCGTTCCTCCAACGCGCCCGGCCAACCCGGACGCCCACGCGGCAAAGGCTGCGTTGAACTCTTCAGGATCAATCGCCCGAAACACCGTCGAAAGCGTGTCGTGGGAGGGTATGCCATGCTCAAACGTAGCCAACTTGCGCAGGAAACCCGACTTTTCCTCGCCATAAAGGGCAACATCGACAAAACTCCCACACCCCGACACCACTCCGCACAGGCTCAAAAGCGGAATCCCATCAAGTGGATACAACACCTTCGTCTCCTGGCGGGGATCAGAAATCGACGAGGCAAAAGATTGAAACAACACGGTATTTTCCAAAGCAGCGCCCTCCAGACATAAACTTTGGAAAACTGAATCAGAGACAGAAGATCAAGGCAAACCAAAAGATGCTATTCATGCGATACCCCTATAATCGCAAGCCATTATGCTTGCTTTTCTAAATTGCAAGTGATATGATTTGCCAATGCGCTGGGCCGTTCTCACCGTAGATATCGTAGACTCGTCCGACATGTCGTCAGGCGATCTGGATGCTGTGATGGAGACCATCGGCGCGATCCCGATGGATGCCGTAGACTGGACGTTTCCCAACCCCGCTATGAAAACCATTATGTCTCGCCGGGGTGGCGATGGCTGGCAAATGGCGATGACCCCCCCTTGCTTTGCGTATGGCCCTGTTCGTGCAGGCGCATGTTCGGGCCACAGGGGCCACCACCCGCCTTGCGGTTGCCACTGGCGAGGGCAAGGTGCCCGACACCCTTGATCTCAACAGCGCCCATGGCCCCGCCTTTCAGGATTCAGGTCGCCTGTTAGAACAGTTGGACAGCCGTACCCTGATGGCCCATGCCGATGGCGGCGCATTAGACGCGACCTTTCGTCTGGCCGATCATATCGCGCAGGGTTGGACACAGGCGCAGGCGCGTGCCCTGTGCCTGATGCTGCCGCCCGGCGCGGGTCCCCGGCGTGTGGCCGCTAAACGCCTCGGTATCTCGCGTCAGGCAGTGGATCAGGCCTTGAATGCGGCGGGGTATCCGGCCCTTATGGACGCCATTTCAGCAGTGCAGGCCGCATCGCAATGATCGAGACATTTACCGCCCTTCTGTTTGCCCATGTGATGGCGGATTTCGCGCTTCAGACAAATTGGATCAACAAAAATAAGGGCAAAGCCCATGTGATGGCCCTGTATGGCGCAATTGTCTGGGTCACGGCCCATGCCGCCCTGGGACAGATCTATGACCCGGCACTGGCAGTGCTGACCGCCGCGCATCTGGCAATTGACGGGACCAAGACCTGGGGGAAATTCCGCAGCCTCACCGCCTTTGTCACCGATCAGGCCGCCCATGTGATCACCCTTCTGGCTGCCGCCTTTTATGCCCCCATGCTGTGGCAAACCGGGCATTGGGCCACCTGTCCGACCCTGCTTCCGCTGATGAGCGGGCTGATTTACCTGATGATCCTGGCCAATCAACCGCTCGGCGTGGGGTTCCTGATTGCCGCGAAATCCATCCTGCGCTTTGGCACCGCAAGCCGCGATCAGCGCACCGCCGAATATGTGATCATCGGCACGCTGGCCTCGTTCGGCTGGGCCATCGCCATCACAATCGGCATCCAACTTCTACTTTCTGCCCTGCCCCCGCTTGAGATCATACCCAAGTCGCCCTAGATTTACTCCAAACGCGCAAAAGGACAGATCATGTTTGGCATTCCGGGAAAACAGGCTGTGACCATTTCGTCCAAGGCGGCGACGCAAATCGCGAAGCTGATGGAAACAGGTGGCTCCAAGGGCCTGCGCATCGGCGTCAAGAAGGGCGGCTGTGCGGGCATGGAATACACTATGGATTACGTCTCGGAAATCGACCCTCATGACGAGTTGGTCGAGCAGGACGGCGCGCGGGTGATAATTGCCCCGATGGCGCAGATGTTCCTGTTCGGAACCGAAATTGATTACGAAACCTCGCTTTTGGAATCCGGGTTCCGGTTCAACAACCCCAATGTGACCGAGGCCTGCGGCTGCGGCGAATCCATCAAGTTCAAAGATGTGGACGAGTTGGAAGCCGAGAACGGCCAAGGCTGATCCATGGCTGTCAGTGACGAAGAGATCGCCTTCGCCATTGACCTGTTTTCAGACCTAGGAGAGATCACCACCCGCAAGATGATGGGCGGCTTGTGCCTGTATCACGACGGTACAATCTTTGCGATTTTATACCAACGGCCCAATTAATTGACCTTTATCCATTCTCGATCTGTGATTGAAGTTATGCGTTCAGGGTCGTTCGCAAAGAAGTTCCAGGCCCGGGCGCATTTTTCGAGGATTTCTTCATATGTGTCGAAGACAGAGACAGCGGGTTTGTTCGACCGCAGATAGGCCCAAACGTTTTCCATTGGGTTCAATTCCGGTGAGTATGGGGGCAGTTTTACGAGTGTAGTATTATCTGGCACCTGCAAGCATTTTGCTCCGTGCCAACCAGCCCCGTCGATGATGAGCAAGGCATGTGCGCCGGGTGCGATTGTCTTTGCGATCTCATCGAGATGCAGCCCCATTGCTTCGGCGTTGACGTAAGGCAGGACCAGCCCAGCCGCCGTGCCACAGGCAGGACAGGCTGCGCCGAAGATACAGCTCCATTTGCAGCGCGTATCACGTGGTGCGCGCGGGCGGGTTCCACGCCTGGCCCATTTGCGGGTGAGGGGTCCTTGCTGCCCGACGCGGGCTTCATCCTGGAACCATACCTCAAGCGGCTTCCCCTTTGCATGTTTTGGCAGGGTATCGGCTATGAGGCTGGCAAAGTTTTTTTAAAAGCCTGCTGTGCAGCGGGATCAGTTCCGGGATGCTCCGGGCGCACGGAAAGGCGACGAAAACCATGCCTGGCTGGATACTTGCCAATCGTACGTTCATGTAGCTTTACGTCGAATTCTTCTTCAACGCGGACCTGCAAATCGGCACAGCGCCACCGCACTACGCCATCTTTTGCCGGGTCAGGCCCAGCCTCAGCCCAAGCCACAAACAGCGCCTGTTGCTCTGGGGACAGGCGTGGCTTTGCACCCTTGCCACACCGATCAGAAAGCCCACCAAGGCCCTCTGCATTGTAGCGATGCACCCAGTCTCTGGGAGTTTGGCGATCCATACCGCTGCTACGGGCCGCTGTTGCGCGATCCACATCGTCAAGCACCAGCGCTATGGCGAGTATTCGACGGACAACACGACCATCCCTGGTTCGCTTTGCAGCACAACGCAAATCTTGCGCGGACATATCTGCGCGCGTAATCTTGACTGCCCCACCCATGAGCACCTCCTTGCTTCTGGAGGCCATTGATTCAGAAATGCAGTAAATTTGAAATCACAAAAGTGAGTCAGACATTAAGGCCGCTGGTATTACACCGCGATTACGGGATCATGATCAAAGGTGCCGGTGCGTTTCAGGACCGGCTGAACAAGATGGGTTGCACCCGCTGGTCCTACACACGCGACACCGGCAAGACCACGCAGATGCCCTATTGGCGCCTGCCCGACAGCGCACAGGATGACCCGAACGAGGCCACCGCATTGGCTCTCGAGGCGCTGCGCTATCTCTAACCGGCGTCTTTCAGGTGCAGATAGGTTTCCTCATACCGTTTGGTCAGATGTTCGCCTGCCAGAATCACCTGATCTGATCCGCGCGGGGCGACATTGGTGTTGTAGTTCGGGTTGAAGAACATCGGGATCGAGATGCGTTCGGCCTTGGTGCCCCTCACACGGTGCGGGGTGGCCACCACGCGCTTGTCAGTCCACATCTGCAGCATTTCGCCGAAATTGATAACAAAGCTGCCCGGCTCGGTCGAGACCGGGATCCACCCGCCGCCCCGCTTGCGGACCTCAAGCCCCGGCGTGCCATCGGTGGCCAAGAGGGTCAGACAGCCATAATCGGTATGGGTGGCGATGCCGAAATCCTTTTCCCCGGCCCAGTCCGGGCGTTCGGGATAGTAATTGCCGCGCAACAGCGCCATGGGGCGATCAAACTTGTCGTCAAAGTACCCCGCATCCTCGCCCGTCGCCGTGGCAATCCCGCGCAAAATCTGCATCGAGACGCGCATCGCCTTGTCATAATAGCCCGCAATGGTCTGTTTGAACGCGGGTGGGTTCTGCGGCCACAGGTTGGGTGCATAAACGCCCAGGCCCGATTGGCGCAAGGCATCCCCCTCGGGCAGTTCAAATCCGCAATCAAACACCTGTTTGTAATCGGCATTGGCCTCGGGATCGACTTGTTCGGACCCGGACGCGCCCCAGCCACGGTTCGATCCGGTGCGCGCCATGTCCACCTGCGCCTTCTCGACCTCGGGCAGATGAAAGAAATCGCGGTAAACACCGATCACCTGTTCCACCTCGGCGCCGCTCAACTCGGTATTCACGACGGTGAGAAAGCCGATCTCTTCGGACCCTTCGCGCAAACGCTTCAATGTGGCGGAATCGCCGTCCAAAACGGCCTTCAGGTCAATCTGCGGTATCATGGCATGCCTCATAACGACTGGTTACCCGGGGTATGCCGCGCCATGTTTGCAACTGCAACCTGCTCTTGACTGGCAGGGCGGTTCGCGAAAGAAACCCCTCAATCACACCCATACAGATAGGCACCCCAAGATGAGACACAAGTTGGCCGCCGGAAACTGGAAGATGAACGGGACACGCGCATCCCTGTCCGAGGCACAGGCCATTGCCGCCGCCCACCCTGCCCCGGGGGCCGATCTGTTGCTGTGCCTGCCTGCCACGCTGATTACCGCAGCCAACGCACTTCTGGCCGATGCCCCGGTGATGATCGGTGCGCAGGATTGCCACTGCGATGCGGCGGGCGCGCATACCGGTGATCTGTCGGCCCCAATGCTGGCGGATGCCGGGGCGAAGGCGGTTATTGTCGGCCATTCCGAACGCCGTGAAAATCACGAGGAAAGCAGCGAGATGGTGCGCGCCAAGGCTCGTTCAGCGCATGAGGCAGGATTGTGTGCCGTGATTTGCCTAGGCGAGTCTCTGGCCCAGCGCGAAGCACAAAACACACTTGATATCATCGCCGGACAACTCTCGGCCTCTGTGCCTGACACCGCGACCGGAGAAAACACCGTAATTGCCTACGAACCGATCTGGGCCATTGGCAGCGGCCTGACCGCCACCACCGCGCAGATCGGCGAGGTGCATGATTTCATCCGCGCCCGTCTGGAACGGCGGTTTGGGGCAGATACCGGTCAGTCGGTCCGCCTGCTCTATGGCGGCTCGGTCAAACCTGCCAACGCCGCCGAAATCTTCGCCGTGCCCAATGTCGACGGCGCGTTGGTCGGCGGGTCCAGCCTGTCAGAAGCTGATTTCACGCCTATTATCAATGCCTTGGAAGACAGTGCCTGAGCCCAGGGTTCTTCTGGCCAAAAATATCAAAATACCGCCACCGATCGCACAGACCTCGACCAGATCAAACACGTCACCTCTCAACCAACTGAATAAAAGCGCGCGGAAGCGCACATTTTGGTTATGCCCCCTCAGAGAGGCAGCATGGTGGTTGATTTGATCTCTTCCATCGACAACAACGCCGTCACATTATGCACTTTCACCTCGGAAATCAGCGCCTGATAGAAGGTGTCATAGGCCCGCGCATTGGCCACGCGCACTTTGAGGATATAGTCGATATCTCCGGCCAGCCGATGCGCTTCCTGCACCTCCGGGCGGTCGCGCAAGGCTTTCAGGAACCGCGCCTGCCAGTCGGCATCATGTTCCGACGTGCGGATCAGCACAAAGAAACACGCCTCAAACCCCAGCGCCTCGGCGTCCAGCAGATAGGTCTGCTGTTTGATGATCCCCCCCTCGCGCATTTTGCGAATCCGGTTCCATACCGGGGTCTTTGAACTGCCCACCAGCCTGGCAATGTCGTCCAGAGATTGCCCCCCGTCGGCTTGCAACTGCACAAGGATTTTCCGGTCAAGCTCATCAAGACGAACAGACATTTCGATTTTCCCTTTTCCTTGGAACACCCCCACTGGGCGGCCTCCAAACTAGAACAATTTTCCTTATTGTCCGAGCATACTGGCGCATTTCCGGGAATATTTTCTATATTAGACAGGAAGTCAATCGAAACAGCAGGCCACGCCATGTCCGTTTTTTCTTATTTCAAGCGCCGCGCGCGCCCCGCACCGGGTCAGGTGGCCTTCGTCGGTGCCGGACCGGGGGATGCCGAGCTTTTGACGCTCAAGGCCCTGCGCGCGCTGGAGACTGCCGACGTGGTGATCCACGACCGTCTTGTGTCACGCGATGTGCTTGATATGGCCGGGCCGCGTGCACGCATGATTGACGCGGGCAAAAAGGGCTTTGGCCCCTCCATGCCCCAGATTGATATCAACGCGTTGATTGTTGAACATGCGCAGTCCGGTGCGCGCGTGGTGCGCCTGAAGGGCGGCGATCCGACGGTGTTTGGTCGCCTCGATGAAGAAATTGATGCACTCACAGCGGCAGGCATCGACTGGCATATCGTGCCCGGCATCACCGCCGCATCGGCCTCGGTTGCCGCCACCGGTCAAAGCCTGACCAAGCGCGGCCGCAATGCCTCGGTTCGTATTCTGACGGGCCATGACATGAAAGGCTTTGCCGATCACGACTGGCGTGCTTTGGCCCGCACCGGTGAAGTGGCGGCGATCTATATGGGCAAATCAGCGTCACGCTTTATTCAGGGCCGCCTGTTGATGCACGGGGCCGACCCGGCCACGCCGATCACCCTGGTGGAAAATGCCTCGCATCCCGATCAGCGCATCATCGCCACCACCCTCGCACAACTGCCCGCAGATCTGAGCGACGCAGTCGTCGACGGCCCCGCCCTTACACTGTTTGGCCTCGCCCCGCGCGCGGCCCAATCCGCCCTGCCCCACATCCCAGCACAGGAGCTTGCCTGATATGCCCCGCGAATTTACCCCCAAAGTGGTCACCGGAAATGCCCTGATCGAAGGCGACGTGATTTACCTGACCGCCGATGACGACTGGACCCGCGATCTGGCCCAGGCCGAGCTGCTGGCTGACGAAGGCACCGCCAATCTGCGCCTGCTGATGGCCGAAGGACAGCCCGAAATCGTGGTCGGCCCTTACCTTGCCGATGCGGTTGAGAGTGCCGATGGCCCGCAACCCACGCATTTCCGCGAGGCGTTTCGGCGCACCGGCCCCTCGAATTACTTCCACGGCAAACAGGCGGAGCTGAGCTGATGTATGATTATTCCGAATTTGACGCCGCCTTTGTGGCACAGCGCAATCGCCAGTTCCGCCAACAGGTCGAGCGCCGCATCTCCGGCGCGCTGACCGAGGATGAGTTCAAGCCTTTGCGCCTGATGAACGGGCTCTATCTTCAACTGCATGCCTATATGCTGCGCGTGGCGGTCCCCTATGGCACGCTGAACAGCCATCAGATGCGACAACTGGCGATGATCGCCGAGCGTTGGGACAAGGGTTATGGCCATTTCACCACCCGTCAGAACATCCAGTACAACTGGCCCAAGCTGAACGATGTGCCCGATATGCTAGACGCGCTGGCCGAGGTTGGGATGCATGCCATTCAGACCTCGGGCAACACCATACGCAATGTGACCGCCGATCACTTCGCCGGAGCTGCAGCGGATGAAATCGCCGATCCACGTCCCGTAGCCGAGCTGATCCGCCAATGGTCGACCGACCATCCCGAGTTTCAGTTCCTGCCCCGCAAGTTCAAGATCGCCGTGACCGGTGCACCGAATGACCGCGCCGTCACCATGGCGCATGATATCGGGTTGCAGATCGTCGAGCAGGCTGGTGAAATTGGCTATCGCGTCATTGTTGGCGGGGGCCTTGGCCGCACGCCAATGATCGGCAAGGTGATTTCCGAGTTCGTGTCTCAGGACGATCTGCTGCCTTACCTTGAGGCCGTCGTCAGCGTCTGGAACCTGTTGGGGCGTCGCGACAACAAGTATAAGTCACGCATCAAGATCACGGTGCACGAGCATGGCATCGACGATATCCGCGCCCGTGTGGAAGAGCGGTTTAATGTGATCCGCCCGAGCTTCACCGGCATCGACACGGTGCTGTTTGAAGACATCAAGGCGGCCTTTGCGCCCCCGGCCTTCCGCAAGGAAAGCACCGCGATTTACGAAACCGCGTATAAAACCGATCCGATCTTCCGCGCCTGGTCAGACACCAATCTGGCCGCGCATCGCGCGCCGGGCTATGCCATCGTGCAGATCAGCCTCAAGGCGCATGGGCAAACACCCGGCGATGCGAGTGCCGGGCAGATGCGGGTGATGGCGGACCTGGCGGAAACCTATGGTCATGATCACATCCGTATCAGCCACGAGCAGAACGTGATCCTGCCGCATGTGCATAAATCCGACCTGCCCGCGCTACATGCCACGCTGAAAAAACACGGGCTGGCCACGGCCAATATCGGGCTGATTTCCGATATCATCGCCTGCCCCGGCATGGATTACTGCGCGCTGGCCACGGCCCGTTCAATCCCGATTGCGCAAGAGATTGCCACCCGGTTTGACGAGCTGAAGCTGGAGCATGAGGTGGGCGAGCTGAAGATAAAGATCTCTGGCTGCATCAATGCCTGTGGCCACCACCATGTGGGTCAGATCGGCATCCTTGGCCTTGATCGCGCTGGCGTTGAAAACTACCAGATCACGCTGGGCGGCGACCACACGCAGGAGGCGGCCATCGGCCAACGCACCGGCCCTGGCTTTGCCTATGACGAGATCGTCCCGGCGCTCGAGCGCATAATCTATGCCTATCTCGACCTGCGCGACGGGGCTGAGGAGGATTTCCTGACCACCTATCGCCGTGTCGGCATGGACCCCTTCAAAGCCGCCCTTTACGAGCAGGCCCAGACCCATGCTGCCCAGTGATCTTGGCGCCCGCGTTTCGGGCCTGAACGAATGCTACCGGTTGAACTCGGCCACATCTGTGCTGACCCATGCACTGAGCTCGGCCAAGGCGGGCAAGCTGGCGCTGGTGTCCAGCTTTGGCGCGGAATCGGTGGTGCTGTTGCATATGGTGTCGGTGATCCGGCGCGACACGCCGGTGATTTTCATCGACACGGAAATGCTGTTCACCGAAACACTGGTCTATCAACAGGAACTGGCCGAACGGCTGGGCCTTGCCGATCTGCGTATCATCCGGGCGAGCGAGACTGATCTGCGCGCGCAAGACCCCGATGGTACATTGCACAAACGCGCGCCCGATGCCTGCTGTTCCTTGCGCAAAGCCGCGCCATTGCAGGCCGCTTTGCAGGGGTTCGATGGCTGGATCACCGGGCGCAAACGCTATCAGGGTGGCACCCGCGCCACGCTTGATTTCTTTGAAACCGAAGAGGACACGGGCCGAATGAAAGTGAGCCCGCTGGCCCATTGGACCCGCGACGACGTTCAGACCTATATGGAAGAAAACCGCCTGCCCCGGCATCCATTGGTGGCGCGCGGATACCCGTCTATTGGCTGCATGCCCTGCACCACGCCGGTTGCCCCCGGCGAAGACCCAAGAAACGACCGCTGGCGCGGTCAGGACAAAACCGAATGCGGCATTCACATGGTGGATGGTAAGTTCGTACCCCAAGGAGAAAGAGCATGAGCATTCTTGTCAAAGACACTGGTTTTGAAAGTGACGATTGGAGTGCCCCGATTGTTGCGCTCAACGATGCCCGCCCCGGCGCGGGCATTGACCTGGCCTCCAGCAATGACCCGGTTGAACTGACCGGACGGTTGGAGGACATACAGCTGATCCGCGTCGATTTTCCCAGCTTTTCCGATGGCCGAGGTTTTACCATCGCGCGTCAATTGCGCCTGATGGGGTTCAAGGGGCGTCTGCGCGCCCGGGGACACATCATCGCCGATCAATATGCCATGGCGCGCCGCGCCGGGTTTGACGAGGTCGAAATCAGCGAAGAGATGGCCGAGCGTCAGCCGGAATCCCATTGGTTGTTCCGCGCTGATTGGCAGGCCCATGACTATCAGGCCCGCCTGCGCGGATAAGTCCGGAACAAACCCCCTTCACCTGACCCAGATCAAAGATTACTAAAGGATGTCGGTTTAACTGACCGGCACTGGATGAATTATGAACGAGATCACACCCGTGACCGAAGCCAAGCCTATCAAGGCCCCCACCCTGCCCGACGCGCAGACCGTCACCGAGGTCAAACACTGGACCGACCGTCTGTTTTCCTTCCGGGTGACGCGCCCCGCATCGCTACGGTTCCACTCGGGCGAGTTTGTGATGATCGGGCTGATGCAGACCGACGAGAAAACGGGGCGCGAAAAGCCACTGCTCAGGGCCTATTCCATCGCCTCACCCTCCTGGGATGAAGATCTGGAGTTTTACTCGATCAAGGTGCAGGACGGGCCGCTGACCAGCCGCCTGCAACATATCCAGCCGGGGGATGAGATTATCCTGCGGCCCAAACCTGTGGGCACGTTGGTGCATGACGCACTGTTGCCCGGCAAACGGATCTGGTTCTTTGCCACCGGCACCGGCTTTGCGCCCTTCGCCTCGCTTTTGCGCGAACCGCAGACCTATGAGGATTACGACGAGGTGATCATCACCCATACCTGCCGCGAGGCGGGTGAGTTGACCTATGGGCGCGAGATGATCGAAAGCCTGAAGGACGATGAGTTGCTGAACGAGGTGATCGGTGAGGGCTTCTGGAAGAAGATCAAATACTACCCCACCACCACCCGCGAAGAGAGCGCCAAGATGGGCCGCATCACCGATCTGATGCTCTCAGGCGAGGCGTTTGAGGACTTGGGCGTCGCCCCGCTCTGCCCCGAGCATGATCGCGCAATGATCTGCGGCAACCTGGCCTTTAACCTTGAGCTGAAAGAGATGCTTGAGGAATACGGGCTGACCGAAGGGGCCAATTCCGATCCGCAGCAATATGTCGTGGAAAAGGCGTTTCTGGATTAGGGATTGGTGCGCATACAGGCATCTTTCCCACGGTAATGTAAATGACATCTTGGGGTCTGCTTTCTGCGCAAGGACGAAACCGCTCTCGCGGTATTGGCGCTTGTGTCGAGGGTTTCGCGCTGATCGAAGCGCCGTGATTTTGTGAACTGACGATTCTGTTGGACGATTGGGACCTTCTCAATCTGACGATAGGAGGTTTCAATGTCAGACCAATATGTACCTGCACTGCGCCAGCGATTTCTCGAAGATATGCGGATCAAAGGGCTGCAGTCGAAAACGCAGACAATGTATTTGCGAGGGATGCGGGATTTTACGCGGTTTCTGGGTCACGCGCCGGATAGCGCGACACCGGAAGAGCTGCGGGCGTTCCAGCTCGATATGAAGGAGCGCGGCATTGGCGCACCGACCTTCAACAACCGGCTGACAGTGTTGAGTTTCTTCTTTGCGACGACGTGCCCGCGTCCCGAGATGAAGCGGCATATGCGCTATCAACGGGCGGCTAAGAAGATCCCCGTTGTGCTCAGCGCCGAGGAAGTCGCGCGTATTATCGAAGCGGCACCTGGGCCTGGGTTACGATACCGCGCGGCCTTCAGCGTGGCCTATGGTGGCGGGCTGCGCGCCAGCGAGGTCACCCATCTCAAAGTTGGCGACATAGATAGCGACCGGATGCTGATCCGGATTGAGCAAGGTAAGGGTCGTAAGGACCGGCAGGTCATGTTGTCGCCGAACCTTCTGAGCCTGTTGCGCGACTATTACCGAGAAGTGCGGCCGAGAGGTTGGATGTTCCCGGGTCGTAACCGGATCGATCCAATCTCGACGCGGCAGTTCAATCGGGCCTTTGGGGTCGCATGCGATTTTGCAGAGATCAAGAAGCAGGTGTCGCCCCACACTCTGCGGCACAGCTTTGCCACGCATCTGCTGGAGGGTGGGACCGACATCCGGGTGATCCAAGTGCTTCTGGGCCATGCCAAGCTGGAAACGACGACGATCTATACCAAGGTGGCAACCAAGACGATCCAGAGTGTCACCAGCCCGTTTGATCTGCTGGTGCGGCGGGAGGCCGGACCCGGTTAAACTAGGCTTCCATGTCTCGCCTCAAGCTGGAGGTCGCAGACATCTTCCGCGCCCATGGTGCTACCTATCGCCTGGCCCACGCCGGACACTTGAACCTACAGCAGTTAAAAGTGATGTCGGCGATAGAGAGCTGCCGGACCGCTGTGCTTGGCGGGCATGTTGCCGCTTGCACCAAATGCAGTCACCAGCACATCGCCTACAACTCGTGCCGCAATCGGCATTGCCCGAAGTGCCAAGGTGCAGCGGCGCAGGACTGGATGCAGGCGCGCATGGAAGACTTGTTGCCCATTGAGTATTTCCACGTGGTCTTCACGCTGCCATCGCAAATCGCCGACATTGCCTTCCAGAACAAAGCGGTGGTCTACGGCCTCCTGTTCAAGGCGGCGGCGCAAACTCTGCTGACAATCGCAGCCGATCCAAAACATCTTGGTGCAAAGATTGGCATGACGAGCGTGCTGCATACATGGGGATCCGCGATGACGCACCACCCGCATGTGCATATCATCGTGCCGGGCGGTGGATTGTCGTCCGATGGCAAGCGCTGGAAGAACTGCCGCTCAGGCTTCTTCCTGCCGGTAAAGGTGCTCGCGCGTTTGTTCCGCCGCCTGTTCCTCGAAGGGCTGAGCGGATTGCACAAAGCAGGCAAGCTGCGCTTCTTCGGCAAACTGGCAAAGCTGGCCGACCCCGATACCTTCGCCGCCCATCTCGCGCCGCTGCGCAAAACCAACTGGGTGGTTTATGCCAAACCACCCTTCGGCGGGCCTGAGGCCGTGCTGGCGTACTTGAGCCGTTACACGCACCGCGTGGCGATCTCAAACCACCGCCTGATCAGCGCTGATGCCAACACTGTGGCCTTCCGGTGGAAAGATTATCGCATCAAACGTGGGGACAGGATGAAGGTCATGCGTCTGCCGACGTCCGAGTTCATCCGTCGCTTCCTGATCCATGTCCTGCCCTCCGGCTTCCACCGCATCCGCCACACAGGCTTCCTCGCGAATGGCATCCGTCGCGACAGGATCGCAAAGATCAGGTCTTTATTGGAGGTTGAAGCAGACGCCATTCCGAAAGCCCATGAGGATCAAGGTGTCGATACCGACGAACGAGACCAGTCCCAGCCGTGCCCCAAATGCGGTGGCGCAATGATCATCATCGAGACCTTCATGCGGGGCCAAACACCCAAGTCCCGCGCACCGCCATGGGAGGACGCCGCATGATACGACTATCAAATCGGGTCCTTCATTACGCGGACGCCGGACCCATCGGTGCGACCATCCCGCCAAAACCTGCGCTACAACAGGCCAATGGCGGCAAAACGGGATATCAATCAGCCAAATCGGGCTGGGAAAATCGACTTATCAGCGCTGCTTGTCATCACGCAGCCGATAGTTCTGCACATCAATCACCGCAGCCATAGTACACAATCCCCATAGCACCGAAATCCGCCCACGCTTTCCTCCTTGTCAGATTTGTCGCCGCTGCATCTCACGATGACAACAGCCACAAACCTTAGACAAAACTGACTTCCAGTCCGCGTAAGGCTTACGAGGCGACAACGAGGATTCCTAAATCAAAGTTCCCATCTGGGACGATGCCCGAGGGAGGGCGTGAGACACGGCGCCGATTCTGTAGCAACAGCCAAGACCAACGGTATGATTGCGGTTTCAACATTGCCGACCCACACCCAGCCAACCCCATCATGAACCTCAGAGTTCGAAGAGAACAAAGGCAACCTCTGACATCAAAAGCAGGAAACTCAGGAAACACGCATTGACAGATTAGAGAACAAAGATCGTAAGACGATCGCGAAGATGCTGCGCCATGAACTTCCGCCTGGGTATCGTCGGTCGGAAGCGCCTCGGCGGCCAACGCTTGATGGTTATGTTGGTGTGGTCGATGAGATACTGCGCACAGACAAAGCCCTGATCAAAAAGCAGCGACACACGGCCAAGCGCATCTTTGAACGGCTGCGCGATGAGCATGGATATGCTGGCAGCCTGACCACGGTGACCTATTACGTGCGCGAGCAAAAACGGCGCACCAAAGAGGTGTTTGTGCCGTTGTCGCATCGGCCGGGCCATGCGCAGGTTGATTTTGGTGAGACGCTGGGCGTGATCGGTGGCGTGGAATGCAAGATCCACTTCTTCGTGATGAGCTTGCCACATTCTGATGCGGTGTTTGTGAAGGGATATCCAGCTGAGACAACCGAGGCGTTTTGCGATGGCCATGTGTCCGCCTTTGCATTCTTTGGCGGCATTCCGCAATCCATTCTCTACGACAATACCAAGATCGCCGTGGCTCGGATACTCGGGGATAAGACGCGCATCCGCACACGTCGGTTTACGGAACTGCAGTCGCATTACTTGTTTGATGACAAGTTTGGCAGACCCGCGCGAGGGAACGATAAAGGCAACGTTGAGGGCATGGTTGGATACACCCGCCGCAACTTCATGGTTCCCGCACCTCGCTATGACAGCTTTGATGATCTGAACGCACATTTGGAAGAGAAGTGTTTAGCACGTCAGGCCGATACGTTGCGGGGTCACACCCAAACCATAGGCGCACGCCTGATGTCGGATTTGGATGCTCTGATGGGATTGCCCGTCGCAGAATATGAAGCCTGCGATCACGTCAGCACGCGTGCAACGTCGATCTCAATGGTGCGCTATCGCAGCAATGATTACTCGGTGCCAGTAGCCTATGCGCACCACGATGTTCATGTGCGTGGGTTTGTGCATGAGGTTATCATCGGCTGCGGCAATGAGATTATTGCGCGGCACAAACGATCCTACACATCAGCGGATATGGTCTTTGACCCATTGCACTTTTTGCCCCTGCTTGAACAAAAGGTGGGTGCCCTGGATCAGGCCGCGC
Organism: Roseovarius sp.; assembly: GCA_965207105.1. Classification (GTDB taxonomy): domain Bacteria; phylum Pseudomonadota; class Alphaproteobacteria; order Rhodobacterales; family Rhodobacteraceae; genus Roseovarius. The sequence continues at coordinate 209,180 of CBDBLS010000026.1, forward strand.
CTTTGCAGGGTTGGCATTTGCCAGATGTATTTGCCACGCTGCACCGACTGCTTGAAGCCAGAATGGGTAAGCCGGGCAAGCGAGAATACGTTCAAGTCTTGCGCCTTTTGGAGACCTTCGAAATGGATGTTGTGCAAGGCGCAATCCAGCAGGCAATAGATATGGGTGCAATTGGCTATGACGCCGTAAAACACCTTGTACTGTGTCGGGTTGAGAAGCGGCCACCACGATTGGATTTGGACTTCTATCCATACTTGCCCAAGGCCAATGTCGGCACAACACGCCCATCCAGTTACATGAGCTTGATGGGAAGGACCGCGGCATGACCGAAGCCCCTCGGATTCTTCTACGGCATCATCTTAAACAACTGCGACTGCCAACGTTCCAAGGCGAGTATGCCAAACAGGCGCAGCTCTGTGCTGCAGAGAACAAAGATCACATCCACTATCTGGCGCGGCTGTGTGAGATGGAATTGATCGACCGCGAACGCCGGATGATTGAACGGCGCATCAAAGCGGCGAAGTTCCCCAGCACCAAGAGCTTGGATAGCTTTGACTTCAAGATCATGCCAAGCTTGAACAAGCCCCTGACGATGGATCTGGCACGATGCGATTACGTTAATCGCAGGGAGAACATCATCGCGCTCGGCCCGTCAGGCACGGGCAAGACACACATCGCCCTGGGACTTGGGCTGGCTGCATGTCAAAGAGGACTGAAGGTGCGCTTCACAACGGCTGCGGCATTAGTCCATGATCTGATCGAGGCTCAAGATGAGCGGAGATTGCAGCGCCTTCAAAAGCAACTGACCAGCCAGAACCTGTTGATCATTGATGAACTGGGCTTCGTACCGCTCAGCAAATCTGGCGCAGAGCTGCTCTTCGAGGTCATATCCCAATGCTATGAACGCGGCTCCATCATCATAACCTCGAACCTGCCCTTCGATGAATGGACTGAAGTCTTTGGCTCTGAGCGGCTGACCGGTGCGCTACTCGATCGTTTAACCCATCACGTCCACATCCTCGAGATGAATGGCGAAAGCTATCGGCTCAAACACAGTCGCAACAACCGAAAATAACCAGCCCGCAATCACAGTCAGAATAATGCTGGCCTTATGGCCAGCATGCGCTTTGGCACGCTTCAGCTTTGTGACGAGCACGCGTGCAAAAGCGCCACAAAACATCAACCGAAGTGGCCCATTTTTACGCCGCGACATGGACCCATTTTACTCTGCGATTGACACTCCTGAAGGCGCGCATTGCGGCTCAGGCCAAAGACATGGCGCAGGCCCGGCCGGTCACACAGGTCCAGAACCTCTGGCCCGCAATAATGGCTGTCCGCGCGCAGCAGGATCCCGGTCCTGGGCCAGTGCTTGCGGGTCTCCCGGATCAAGCGGCGCAGATGTGCGGCGCTTTCCGCCCCCCGGGGCGGCGCGCCGGGCGCGGCAAGGCCCCGACCAACCGTCCATCACCATCGAAGACGACGATGGGTTGGAAGCCATATTCATCATGGTATGAGTTGAACAGGCGCAACTGCCGGTGCCCGTGGACCGCGTCAAAAGTGTCGTCGATGTCCAGCACGATCTGCCCGGGCACACGCGCAAAGGATTGGCAATGGAAACGAACCATGCTGCGTGCCATCCGGATCGGATCACGCACGTCGGGCAGGTTTTCCATCCGCGGGATTGTGGGCTGCGGGCACAGCGCCGCACCCGTCTCCGGGTTGCGCTCGGGCGCGATCCTGAAGGACGGGTCATGGCGCGGATCAGCGGCGTCATTGCCATCCCCATACCCCGCCGCAATCATCATGATCCGGAAACGGATGATGTCCTCCAGGCTATGCCTGACCTTCCCGGGATCGCGCAGGTCCGTGAGGCAGGACGACAGAAGACCCGCCATGTCGTGCCGGCGTTCCACCTCCCGCAAAAGCGCCAGGCCGGCATCGGAACTCATCTCCGCGCCGTCGAAATTGAGCGGCACAGGCTTGCCATTCACGGGTGACAAAACCGGCGCGGCCGGGGTAAACCGCTTCATGGTGAGGTGTGGCTCCTGAAAACTGCGCTTTTTCGCATCGACAGCATAAAAATACAGCTTTCCAAAAGGGTGCGCTACCATCACCAACCCCTCAAGAATAATTCGGGTTAGCAGAGCTTCGCAAAAAACATGGCCCAGATTTATCGGGCCAAGACAGGAAGGACATCGGCTCCAGCTTGCGTCGCGCAACCGAAAAACAGCCAGCGCACGCAGGTTACAATCGGATAAGTATTCAGGGCCACTCACGGAATGCCGGTGCCGACCGACTATACCCTCGTTTGCACAAGAATAGCGCATGAGTTTTCCGATATGGATGCCCCCGAGGGGTGCCGGAAATTGCCTCCGGCACCCGTTCTGCATGGGCTTCAGATATTGGGGCCATCTGACGTTTAATCTGGAGTGTTGCTCTACTTTTCCGACAAACGTTTGCTGGCGCCGATGGCGTAGTGTAGCGCCCTAGGGTTATTGAGACACTCGTGAAGCTTATGCGGCGGCCTGGATTTTGTCCATTGCGTCACATCTGAACTGGTTTGGCGAACGGTGTCCGTGCCGCTGGATCGGCCATTCTTCGTTGTAGTCCTCCTTGAGCTTTTGCAGGGCGGCCTGGAGTTCCTCGATGGTGTCGAAAGTTCTGACCCGGAGCGGGTTTTCCTTCAGGGTTCGAATGAATCGCTCGGCGCGGCCGTTGCCTTCGGGAGCGCGGACAAAGGACGGCGAGGATTTCGCGCCCGGCCAGGCAATCCCGTTCTGGAAGTCGTGGCCGATGTACTGCGAGCCATAACACCTTCGGAATGATGCTGATTGAGAGGCTATGACCGCCTGCGCAGCCCCAAATAGCGCAGCGGGTGGTCATAGCCGTACCTCAGGTCCCTACAGTGGTTTTGCAACAAACCACACCGCAAAGGAGACCGACTATGACCGACACGACTATTGCACAATCCGAGTATTGCACAATCCGAGCCTGTCTTGGTGGCTATTGATATCTCTAAAGCACGCCATGAAGTCCTGGTTGCCGTTCCTGGCAAGAAGCGCCGCCGCCGACTGACTGTTCTGAACCAACTGGCCGATTTCAACCGGTTGATCGTAAGTCTGTCAGAATACGGCCGTCCTGTCCGCGTGGCATTTGAAGCCACCGGTAATTACCACCGTGCCTTAGCTTATCATCTGGCAACAGCAGGTTTTGAGATGAAGCTGGTGTCGTCGGTGGCCCTGGCGCGGACCAGAGAAGCTCTCAACAACAGCTGGGACAAGAACGACCCAAAAGACGCCCGGGTCATCCTGCACATGATGGAGATCAGAAACGAGCGGTTTTACCACGATCCCCTCCTGCGTGGCACCAATGACATTCAGGAGTTGTCCAAAACCCACGATATCGTTTCCAAGTCGAAGACCGAGCTCCGGCACCGGGTGCTGACGCATTATCTGCCCTTATACTTCCCTGAAGCTGACCGCTTTCACCGCAGCTCGCGCAGCGACTGGTTCTTTGCCTTTCTGGAATGTTATCCGTCACCCCATTTTATCTCGGCCATGAGCAAGGACGCATTCATCGCAGACGCTTGGGCCGTCGTTGGCCGCAGGGTCGCAAAAGAGCGTTTACCTGCAGATATTTACGAGACCGCAAAGACATCTGTGGGGCTGCCCGTTGCCCCAGAATCCGATGCGATCAGGATGTTCCGCCTGATCCTTGGCGAAGGCCGAAGCCTGATCGCACAACGCAACGAGATTGAAGATCGTGCCGTCGCACTCCTCAAAGATCATCCCGACTATCAATTACTTACCTCGATCCCCGGGATCGGTCCCATCAACGCTTTGACCATCTTAGCCGAAGCAGGTGATTTACGCCGCTTCGGGCATCACCGGCAGTTCCTGAAGTTCTGCGGCATGGACCTCGCCACAATCCAATCCGGCACTTTCCGCAGCCAAACCAAGCTGTCAAAATACGGCAGCGCCCGCCTGCGCCGTACCCTCTGGATGGCCGGTCAGGTCGCCATCTTGCAGCGCGCCAACAGCTTTCGTGACAAGTTCGAGCGTTACATCGCCAAGGACCGTCACAACACCCATTTGCGCCGTAAGGCGTATACCGCAATCGCCGCAAAGATGGCCCGAACCGTTCATGGGATCATCAAACACGGCGAGCCATATCGTCCCTTTTTTGAGGGGTGATCGACAGCAGCGGGACCTTTCTCTGTAAGGCCGTGGAGGCGGTTTTTGACCTCGTAGATAATGTTCAGGCCTTCTGCTCAACGACCCAAAGAGCTCGTCTTAAGGACGGTGAGAGCCGCAAAAGCGTACTCTGTGTTTGTTATGGGAGAGACAGTTCGTTGACCAAAACGCCAAACTGAGACATGCTTCAAACGTGTCGAGACATCTCGATGCGACAATAACCTGATGCCAAATCAGCCGATCATTCCGCCCATAGGACGTTGTCATGGCGGATGGTCAGGCCAGGAGCCACATCCTTTCCGATGGCCCCGAAGCATTCGCGCACCCCTTGGCGGATCGCTCGAAGGGCCTCGAGGCGAGCACCTCGAATGGCGGCATGAATGCCGACGCAGCCCGCCGGGCAATGGTCAACCGCGATGAAGACGGCAACCTGCCGACCTGTGCCAGGAACGGTCCCCGTCATATCCGTGCCCCACATCTCATCGATGTTGTCCGGGATGATCGTGCCGTCATGGGCACGGGGGCCATGGGCGGGCCCATGGCATGGCTTCGCACAAAGCCCGTTCTCCCGCATGAGCCGGAGCACCCGCGCCTTCGAGGTTCGAATGCCCTTGCAGCGCAGACGTGCCCGGATCTTGCGGTGGCCCTCGCCATGGAACCTGCTGTCAGTGATCACTTGTTTGATCCTCTCGACCAGATCAGCGTCAGACATCGCTCCCCGAGGACCAGGGCGGCGGCGCGGCGCGGGTTCCGCCGGAAGCGGGCGCAAGTCACGATACACGCTTGCGCGGCCCACTCCCCAGACCCGGCACACCCGGGAAACGCCGTAGGCTTTGCCCGTGGAGATCGAGATGACGGCACTCATCGTTTCGACCTCCGGCGCCCGAAAGGGTGGCCCGCCTCCATCTTCGCGATCTTCTCATACAGAAGTTCGTTATCCATGGTGATCTCACCCACCCTGGCCCGCAGACGGTCAATCCCCTCATCGCGCACGTCGCGCGGACGGGACTTCAGGTTTGATGACCCTCCTTCGGGAAATGCATCCCGCCAACCGCTGACATCCGCAGCTGTCGCACCAAACGAACGTGCGACCAATTCAACATCTTCGCCGCGAAGAACGCGCGGAACGGCCTCTTGCTTGCGTGTAACCGTAAGTCTCCGGCGCCGGGCCGGAGCCGGATCCGCTGCGATATGTGAAGTCTCCGCAGCTCCGGATCCTTCGCGCTCAACCTTCCTTTGTTCCGTTATGATACACCTCAATCATCCCCTTGGGTCATGTCTTGAACGGTGTCTCAAAAAACTCTAGGGCGGGGGAGTAGATCGCGCCGCGCGCCTCGAGCATCGGATCTTCGCTGGGCTCAAAACCGTCACTCAGGACCATCGGATCAAAGTTCAACTCATCGCATGTGCCATCTGCCTCCCGAACGGCGGAGTGCACGACCAGCTTCGCGGCGGTGAGGGTTGTGTGATCGCCCTCCCAGCGTTGGGCCGGGTTCAGGATATCGTCATCCGCGTTGGCGATGGTGACGATCATGTCCCAGGCTACCTCGCCCCGAGAGAGATTCTCCTGCATGTTCTCAAAGAAGAAATCCGGGCTGGGGTCCAGTACAACGTCGTTGTTTCCGGCCGGTACAAAAGACCAGCGAATGGGTGTCTGCGTCCCGGCCTCATCGACAAGATAGAAGCTGTTGATGCTGTTATACGTCGCCCCCTCATAGGGGCGCAGGGTCTTGTCACGGGCGCCATGGTGCGCCTTGTGGACTCGCAGCGCGGGGCTGTTTGCGGCGAAGTCTGTCACAGCGTCTTTGCCTGCGGCTTTCGCCTGCATCAGGGCCACGAACTCTTCGGTTGTCGCCACGGGAAAAAAATCCTCGGTGTTCATATTCATGATGTGAACGTAATCCGATGCCGTCGTGATCTCAAACGCGAGCCCATAGTCCCCAAATTTATCGTCAGCGGCGTCATTGTGGCCGCCCTTGTGGGACACCCGGCCCACGAAGGTTGTGGTCTCGGTAAAGATCGGGCTGTTGGAATAGGTCAGGATCTGGTCATCCACGCGGCGAAATTCACCGGTGATGCAAGAACCTTTGGTGTGGTTTCTGCGCTTGCCAGCGGTGACGCCAAAGACATCCTCAAAGGCTTGCATGGCATCTTCTGCGGTCTCGAAGACATCCGAAAACGCGGGCATAGGGAGCAGAGCGGCGCAGAGCGCCAGGGTCAAATGAGGTTTGAACATGGTGGCTTCCTTCTAGGTGTCTGGGATGGGGGTCGCTTACGATTGGCGTCTTTTGTAGGACACGGCATAGGCCGCGCTGCGCAGGTCAAAGACCGCGTCGTCAGGGGCATGCACGCCTGCGGGCATTGCAGAGGGATCGAAAACCTCGTGCAGGTCTTGGTCAGATGGCGCGTCGATCTCGAGTGTCCCAAGCATGATTTCCCGGTGGGTGCCGTCCCACGGCACCGTGGGATCGCCGGTCTCATCCGTATCATTGGCGACGATGATCTTGAGTGCCCAACGGGCCGGTTGTTGCGTCAGCGAGGCGTGCAGGGCGTCGTTCAGAAAATCATCCGGCAGGGATGTCATTTCATCCTCGGACACCCCTTGGCGGCCCTGTTCCGGTTCCAGAACAAGGCGGCCGGCAAGAACGGCGTCTGCTCCAAAGCGATAGGCATGACCGGAATGATACCGCTCCGCCGTGTAGCAGCGGCAGGGAGGGGTTGCGGCCAGGTATTGCTGGTGCGGCATCGTATTGGGGTTCGCCGCGTTGAAGGCTTTTACGCGTTCGGGATTAGGGCCACCCAGGGCCGGGTCGGGCTGGCGAGCGGCAAGAAAGGCGGTGAATTGCTCGGCTGAGTTGGCAAAGAAGACCGGGGCAGAGATCAGCGCCAACGCCCATGCGCCGCCGCCTTCGCCGATCCGCAATCCGATGCCCCGCACGGTTGGGCTTTTGTCACTGATACCGGGCTTCCCACCACCGATTGAGAACCGGGCTTTGACCGTTTGCTTCTCGCGCAGCAAGGGGATCGCGATGCCGTCGGACGCATCCGCTGGAATGAAATGACCCCGGACGTCCAACCCCTTGGCATGCGATGCCCGATAACCTTTGTGCCGTCCGAAGGTCGTGTTAAGGGCATCAATCAATGTGTCTGCGTTAAAGTCTTTCATCTCGATCTCCTGAGTTTGTACGATCAAAGGTCACTCTATTTGATCGTGAACAATTATATCGTATTTGATACATATGAATAATACCAGCGGCCTTAATGTCTGACTCACTTTTGTGATTTCAAATTTACTGCATTTCTGAATCAATGGCCTCCAGAAGCAAGGAGGTGCTCATGGGTGGGGCAGTCAAGATTACGCGCACAGATATGTCCGCGCAAGATTTGCGTTGTGCTGCAAAGCGAACCAGGGATGGTCGTGTTGTCCGTCGAATACTCGCCATAGCGCTGGTGCTTGACGATGTGGATCGCGCAACAGCGGTATGGATCGCCAAACTCCCAGAGACTGGGTGCATCGCTACAATGCAGAGGGCCTTGGTGGGCTTTCTGATCGGTGTGGCAAGGGTGCAAAGCCACGCCTGTCCCTGGAGCAACAGGCGCTGTTTGTGGCTTGGGTTGAGGCTGGGCCTGACCCGGCAAAAGATGGCGTAGTGCGGTGGCGCTGTGCCGATTTGCAGGTCCGCGTTGAAGAAGAATTCGACGTAAAGCTACATGAACGTACGATTGGCAAGTATCCAGCCAGGCATGGTTTTCGTCGCCTTTCCGTGCGCCCGGAGCATCCCAAAACTGATCCCGCTGCACAGCAGGCTTTTAAAAAAACTTTGCCAGCCTCATAGCCGATACCCTGCCAAAACATGCAAAGGGGAAGCCGCTTGAGGTATGGTTCCAGGATGAAGCCCGCGTCGGGCAGCAAGGAACCCTCACCCGCAAATGGGCCAGGCGTGGAACCCGCCCGCGCGCACCACGTGATACGCGCTGCAAATGGAGCTGTATCTTCGGCGCAGCCTGTCCTGCCTGTGGCACGGCGGCTGGGCTGGTCCTGCCTTACGTCAACGCCGAAGCAATGGGGCTGCATCTCGATGAGATCGCAAAGACAATCGCACCCGGCGCACATGCCTTGCTCATCATCGACGGGGCTGGTTGGCACGGAGCAAAATGCTTGCAGGTGCCAGATAATACTACACTCGTAAAACTGCCCCCATACTCACCGGAATTGAACCCAATGGAAAACGTTTGGGCCTATCTGCGGTCGAACAAACCCGCTGTCTCTGTCTTCGACACATATGAAGAAATCCTCGAAAAATGCGCCCAGGCCTGGAACTTCTTTGCGACCGACCCTGAACGCATAACTTCAATCACAGATCGAGAATGGATAAAGGTCAATTAATTGGGCCGTTGGTATAATACAGTTTAAGGTATCGGTTTTCATAGGTCTACTCCTAAGCATTATAATAAGTATTGTAAATACGTATTATATGATTTAGATTGAACCCATCCCCGCGACTCGGGGTCGAACCAAACCAACCGTTGAACAGAAGGCAACTGCTATGCCGGGCCCAAAGTTCCCTATCACCGAAGATCAGATTGAAGCGCTGGTCACTGCCTTCTATGCGCATGCGCGGGTCGATCCCGTGCTGGGTCCGGTCTTCCGAAAAGCCATCGGCACCGATGCCAACGCATGGCGCAAACACGAGGCCAAGATCGCTTCGTTTTGGTGCAATGCGGTTGGACTGGATCGCAGTTTCTCGGGCAATCCGATGCTCAAGCATCTGGCGAACCCCCAGATCGTACCAGAGCAGTTTGCCGACTGGCTTTCGCTGTTCCGACGCACGGCGGAAGAGACGCTGCCGCCCGAGACAGCGGCTGGCATCGCAGCGCTTTCCGACCGGATCGTGCGCAGCTTGCAGATGGGTTGGATCAATTTCGTCAGAAAGACGGATTGGCCCCGCGTTTTGCCCCGGTCGTGCGTGAGAGGCGGTAAATCATGCAGGCAAATCCAACCCAAAATCTAAGTGTCTGATTCAAAATGGGATGAAGGATTTCAATCTGTTGCAAGTAGTCGGGTCACGCGCCTGATGTGGGCGATGAGCGGCCAGGCCTCGGCGCTTTCGATGGATTTCTCCCGATCCTTTGCCAAACGACGGCAGCGACCGAGCCATGCGAAGGTGCGTTCCACAACCCATCTGCGTGGCAGCACCTCGAAGCCCCCGGCGGTGTCGGAGCGCTTGATGATCTGTAGCGTCCAGCGTCCGAGGCGCACGAGGGCACCCCGCAGCTTCGGCCCGGCATAGCCGCCATCCGCGAACATGTGGCGCAGTTTCGGGGCCTCACGGCGGAGCCTGGCGAAGACCCCGGGCGCACCGTCACGATCCTGAATGTTGGCCGTATGGACCTCGCATGCGATCAGATTGCCACAGGTATCAGTGATAATGTGGCGTTTTCGACCTTTGATCCGCTTGCCCGCATCGTAGCCGGAAAGGGACGTGTTTTCAGAGGTTTTAACGCTCTGGCTGTCGATCACACCGGCTGTCGGCTGCACATCGCGGCCTGCCGCGAGGCGCACGGCCGCGACCAGGTGGCGGTTGATCCGGGCCAGCAGGCCATCATCTCGCCAGAGGTGGAAATAGTAACGCACAGTCGAGACCGCAGGAAAGTCCTTCGGCAGGAGCGACCATGCGCACCCGGCGGCGGCAAGATACTGAATCGCATTCCAGACCCGACGCAAATGCACCTTTCGCGGACGCCCAGGGCGGTTAGGGCCGGGTAACAATGACCGCACGATATTCCATTCAGCATCGGTCAAATCACTTGGATAGCACTTTGTTTCGCGCATATGCTGCGCACGGGTGAATTCAGTCCAGGCCATTGTGATCTCCGTTCAATTTCACAACCGAACAGAATCACACCCTGTTGAATTCACTCAACTCATTTCTGATCAGACACTTAGACGTGGAAGGGACAATTTCGATGGCGGCCCTGTGGTGGCCCGTCATCGCATCGGGCATTTATCACGGGGTGAACCCCGGGATGGGCTGGCCTCTGGCTGTGTCCTCGGCCCTGATGGAACGCAAGAAAACCAGCCTTTACAAAGCGCTGCTGGCGCTCGCTTTTGGCCACCTGCTGGCCATGACAGCAATCTTGCTGCCGTTTTCCATGCTGTTTGTACTGGTGGATTATCAACGCGAAATTCAGATTGGCGCGGCCCTGCTGGTGATCGCTCTGGGGGTTTACCTGCTGATCAATCGCCGCCACCCAAGGTTTCTGGCACGGGTGCCGCCGTCAAAACTGGCTCTGTGGTCCTTCCTTGCAGCAATGGCCCATGGCGCAGGGCTTATGCTGGTGCCTATTTACCTCGGAATTTGCGGGAAGATCGAAACTGATTCAGGCCACGCCGCTGCCGAGACTCTGATGGCGGGGAATATCGGCATCGCCCTTGTGGTGGCCGCCGTACACACCTTTGCGATGACCGCCTCGGGCGGGGCGCTGGCCCTGGGGGTCTATCACTGGCTGGGGCTGAAATTTCTGTCCAGGGGCTGGTTCAATCTGGACGTGGTCTGGGCCCTCAGCCTGATCCTTGTGGGCGGTATGGCGTTGCTGATCCAACACTGACACATACCTGCGGGCAGATGGCTCATGCGACAATCAGACATATTATATTCATGTTATTGAATGTGTATTATATTGGGGAGGTTTTTGAAAAGGAATCGCCCCATGCACCCCACCGTTCCCCGCCCTGCCGACAGCTACTCACCGCTTTACTTTCTGGCCGCGCGTGGGGCCGGTGGCCTGACGGTGACCTTCTTCATGTATCTGATGTTCTGGGTGCCCATCCGGGACAGGCCGTGCCCATTTTCGAGAATATCCTGACAGCCTTCCAGACCGGCGCACCGGCATTGAAGCTGGCGATTGCCGTCGCGTGGGTCGGCATTGCAGTCATGGCATTCATGAACCTGCGTCTGCTGATCTGGAACCTGCGGGCCTTGACGCACTTTGCCAAAACCGAGACCTACACCACCCTGCGCAACAGCAATGGAGAAACCCAGCTTCTGGCCGCCCCGCTGGCGATGGCCATGACCATCAACGTGTTGTTCATCGTCGGGCTGGTCTTTGTGCCCGGCCTGTGGCGTATAGTCGAATATCTCTTCCCGGCCGCCTTGGTCGCGTTTCTGGGGGTCGGCATGTGGGCATTTTTGCTGATCGGGCGTTTTCTGGGCCGGGTTCTCAGCTCGGGCGGCGCGTTCGCCCTGTCCGAACACAACTCCTTCGCACAGCTTTTGCCCGCCTTTGCCCTGTCGATGGTCGGCGTTGGCCTCGCCGCGCCCGCCGCACTCAGCACGGCCCCGGTGACGATGGGGCTCAGCCTTGTTCTCAGCACGTTTTTCGGCACGGCTGCTGTACTGTACACGCTGGTGGCCGCGATCACCGGCTTCAACGCGATGTTGCGCCACGGCACCGCCCGCGAAGCAGGGCCGACGCTGATGGTGATTGTGCCAATTGTGACCGTTCTGGGCATTCTTTTCATGCGCCAGAGCCATGGGCTGCACAGCAGTTTTAACAGCCATGCAACCGCCGGAGAAACGCTGGTTTTTCTGGCCCGGTTGCTGACCATCGAAATCCTGTTCCTGATGCTGGGAATGCTGGTCTTGCGGCGGCAGGGCTATTTCCGGACGTATCTCTTTGGCGCGCAAAACTCGGCCGGATCCTATGCGCTGGTCTGCCCCGGTGTGGCCTTTGCCGTGATGATGCATTTCTTCATCAATAAGGGGCTGGTTGCTGCTGGGATCATAGACAAGTTCGATCCGGTGTATTGGCTGCTGAGTGCCGTTGCCCTGTTCTTTCAGGCCTTGATGATCTGGCTGGTGCTGCATCTCAACCGACGCCATTTCCGTGGCCACAACACGACGGATGCCATCCCCGCCGCATAGTAGGCGCCGCCCTGGTCTTTGACGCGGTCCATCGCAACTGGACAGCGTCGGGAATTGGTCATATCGTTTGACCAGTTCACCAAAGGCCCGCCCATGCCCTTTCAAAAAGTCACCCCAGAAAAGCTGTCCACCGCCGTCACCCGGCAGATTGAAAAGCTGATCCTGCGCGGCATCCTGCGCCCCGGCGAACGCCTGCCCTCGGAACGTGATCTGGCCGAGAAGCTGGCCGTCTCGCGCCCCAGCGTCCGCGAGGCCGTGGCCGATTTGCAGGAGAAAGGGCTGTTGGCCTCGCGCGCCGGGTCGGGGATTTACGTGGCTGATGTTCTCGGCAATGCGTTCTCGCCGGCGCTGACGCGGTTGTTTGCCGATCACAACGAGGCAGTGTTCGACTATGTCGCCTTTCGCCGCGATATGGAGGGGCTGGCGGCGGAACGTGCCGCGCGTCTGGCCTCGGACACGGACCTCAAAGTAATCAACGCGATTTTTGCCAAGATGGGGAAGGCGCATCTGAAGGGCGATCCCGACAAAGAGGCCGGGCTGGATGCCGAGTTTCACATGGCCATTATCGAGGCCAGCCATAATGTGGTGATGCTGCATATGCTGCGCTCGATGTTCCAGCTGCTGCGCGATGGGGTATTCTATAACCGTCAGGCGATGTTCCGACAGCGCACCACCCGCGCCTCCCTGCTGGATCAACACCGTGCCATCAATGAGGCCATCCAGGCGCGCGATCCCGACGCCGCCCGCGCCGCCGTGACCCGGCATCTGACCTATGTGGAAGACGCGCTGAGCGATCTGCAGAAATCCGAAAAGAACGAGGCAATCGCCCGTCAACGCCTGGAACACGAAACGGAGCGATGATCGCTCCGGGTGACCTAATTTTTACCATTTGATAAAATTATTAAATCTGCCATACTGCTCTCAGCAAACCTTCTACGTGACGGGAGATAGCCATGAGCGAAACTGCATTTACCCCGGGTGTGACCTCTGGACGACTGAACGCAGATCAGTATGCTGATAACTTTTCAGACCTGCATCCCAAGCTGGATAATCACGAGGCATTAGTGGCCGCTGATCGGTGTTACTTCTGTCATGATGCGCCCTGCATCACCGCCTGCCCGACCGAAATCGATATTCCGCTGTTCATCCGTCAGATCGCCACTGGCACGCCCGATGCGGCCGCGAAAACCATCCTGACACAGAATATAATGGGCGGCATGTGCGCCCGCGTCTGCCCCACCGAAACCCTGTGCGAAGAGGTCTGCGTACGCGAATTGGCCGAGGGCAAACCGGTGCTGATCGGACAATTGCAACGCTATGCCACCGACACACTGATGGACAAAGGCGTGCATCCGTTTGAGCGCACCGAGCCAACCGGTAAACGCGTCGCAGTTGTGGGGGCAGGCCCTGCCGGGCTGGCCTGTGCGCACCGGCTGGCGATGCATGGCCACGAGGTGGTGATCTATGACGCACGCTCCAAACCAGGCGGTCTGAACGAGTTCGGGATCGCCGCCTACAAGACCGTCGATGACTTTGCCGAGCGTGAAGTAGAGTGGCTTTTGCAGATCGGTGGCATCACCATTGAAACCGGCAAACGGCTTGGCGCTGAGATGTCTTTGGACGGCTTGAAAGCTCAGTTTGACGCGGTGTTCCTTGGCATTGGCCTTGGCGGCGTCAACGCGCTTGGCCTGGACGGCGAAGACAAGGACGGCGTGTTGGATGCGGTGGATTTCATCGAAGACCTGAGGCAAGCCAGCGATGTCGCAACCCTGCCCATCGGCCGGGATGTTGTGGTGATCGGGGGCGGCATGACCGCCGTCGACGCCGCGGTGCAGGCCAAACTGCTGGGCGCACTGAATGTCAGCCTTGTCTATCGGCGTGGGCGCGACCGGATGAATGCCAGCACGTTTGAACAGGATCTGGCCGCCTCAAAAGGCGCGCAGATCATTACCAACGCGACACCCAAAGCAATTCATGGCAACGGTTCGGTGCGCGAGATCGAGTTTGAGTACACCGATGACGGTTTATCTCCCACTGGCCAAAGCGTCCGCCTGGTCGCCGATCAGGTTTTCAAGGCGATCGGACAGGCCCTTGAGGGTGACACTCTCCCTGCCCTTGAGGGTCGCAAGATCGCCGTGACCGGCGCCGGCCGGACAAGTTTTGAAGGGGTTTGGGCCGGTGGCGACTGTGCCACGGGGGGCGACGACCTGACCGTGACCGCCGTGGCCGAAGGGCGTGATGCGGCCGAGGATATGCATACCACTTTGAGCCATACATAATGCAAATTCTTGTTGGAAAAAAGGAATTCACGGGAGACGATGAACTCTTTGAACGAGAACTCCTTTCGACACAAGAGAAACCACCATCAGGTTTTTCTGGTGCTTATGCTGATGCGGGGATGGGCGCGTCTTTCCCGAGGATCATACTTCAGAGCGCCAGTGCTTTCGCTATTGCAATGTCGATAATGGGTGCGCCGTCCACCATTGATGAAAACTGGCCTAAATGGAAAGCTTACTTCGATGAAGTCATTGAGTTCATCGAAGAGAACTTTGACGACTACTCGATTGATCCTGAAACAGCCGAGGTAATGGCGATCAAAGCTGTTAGAGACAAGGTTGGGAAATCAGGTAATCTGGTTGTAGACTTTCGGTACTGGCATATCGCTGAATTGGAAGCCTTCCTCGCCAAGATCGTGCCAACCAAAAGCTTTCGAATCACAACTAGTGCGGAGGGGAACGTCGCTGCCAGTTGTCAAATTAGATGTCGGTACATTTTTGGCATCTCACAGAATTTCCAGCGCTTCACTGTTCTGGTCGAGCGCAACGGAACTGTATCCTTCATCGAGGAGATCAAATAATCATGGCTGATCTGACGAGCAATTTCATCGGAATTTCATCCCCCAACCCGTTCTGGCTGGCCTCGGCCCCGCCAACGGATAAGGAATACAACGTCCGTCGCGCCTTCGAGGCTGGATGGGGCGGCGTGGTGTGGAAAACATTGGGAGAAGATGGTCCGCCCGTGGTCAACGTCAACGGCCCGAGATACGGCGCGATCTGGGGGGCAGACCGGCGTCTGTTGGGGCTGAACAATATAGAGTTGATCACCGACCGACCCTTGCAGGTGAACCTCGATGAGATGACTCGCGTGAAGAAAGACTATCCGGATCGCGCCATCATCGCGAGCCTGATGGTGCCGGTGGATGAGGAGTCTTGGAAAGCCATCCTTGAGCGCGTGACCGAAACCGGCTGTGATGGGGTCGAGCTGAATTTCGGATGCCCCCATGGGATGAGCGAGCGCGGCATGGGCAGTGCGGTGGGCCAGGTGCCGGAATATGTGGGCCAGGTGGCCGAATGGTGCAAGAAACACACCGGCCTGCCGGTGATCGTCAAACTGACACCCAACATCACGGACATCCGCAAACCCGCTCAGGCTGCCAAGGATGGCGGGGCCGATGCGGTCAGCCTGATCAACACAATCAATTCGATCACCGGGGTCAATCTGGACAATTTCGCACCCGAGCCCACCATTGACGGCAAGGGCGCGCATGGCGGGTATTGCGGCCCGGCAGTGAAGCCGATTGCCCTCAACATGGTGGCCGAGATTGCCCGCACACCGGGGCTGGGCGGCATTCCTATCTCGGGGATTGGTGGGGTCACAACCTGGCGCGACGCGGTCGAATTCATGGCGCTTGGCGCGGGTAATGTGCAGGTGTGTACGGCTGCAATGACCTATGGCTTCAAGATCGTCGAAGAGATGATTTCGGGGCTGTCAGACTATATGGATGAGAAAGGATTCATCTCGGTAGATCAGCTGGTTGGCCGGGCTGTTCCGAACCTCAGCGACTGGCAGCATCTGAACCTGAGTTACGTGACCAAGGCACGCATCGACCAGGACCTTTGCATCAAATGCGGACGCTGTTATGCAGCCTGTGAGGATACCAGCCATCAGGCGATTTCAATGACCGAGGATCGCGTGTTTGACGTGATTGATGCCGAGTGCGTGGCCTGCAACCTCTGTGTGAATGTATGCCCGCTCGAGGGCTGCATCACGATGGAGGAATTGCAGCCCGGCGCAGTGGATGAGCGCACAGGCAAGGTGGTCGAGAAAGATTACGCCAACTGGACAATGCACCCGAACAATCCAGGCAGTTGCGCTGCTGAATGAGATTTTTCGCACGAAAAATCTTTTGTTGAGAAAATTCGTGCGAATTTTCTAGAACAGAATACGGATTGGGCCGTTGTGGCAAACCACGATGTACTGGTCTGCGGTTTCGATCAGGTGATAACCGCGACGTTGGACTTCGCTGACAAATCGATCGCGCCCAACTTCGCGGTCAACCCATGCCAATGACCGACGCACCACAGCGCCTTTCCGCGCAGCTTTGGCCGAGAAAAGCTGCGCAATCCATGGTTCAACAGGGCTGGTGCGGGTCATCATATTCATGACGTCAGCCTATGTGAATCTTAGTTAAATCAATGTTAAGGGGTCAGCAGTCGGCGAAACAGCGCATCCAGATGCAACCGCGCGCCCTCCTGCGCCGATTGACCCTCCATCAACACCTCAACCTGCGCATCAAAATCGGCGTAATGCTGCGTTGTGGCCCAGATCGAAAACAACAGGTGGTGCGGCTCAACCGGGGCAAGCCGCCCCTCCTCAACCCAGCCAGCCACCATCCGGGCGATTTGCGCGACCAACGGCTTCAGATCACTTTCCAGATGCGGCCCCATCTGCGGCGCACCTTGCAATATCTCATTGGCGAACAACCGGCTTTCGCGCGGAAACTCAAACGACATGTCGATCTTGCGATGCACGTAGCGCATCAGTTCTTCCAGCGGATTGCCATCTGCATTAATCTGTTTCAGCGGATCAAGCCAGGTGTCCATCAACTGGTTCAGTAGGGTGACGTGAATCTCTTCCTTGCCCTCAAAGTAGTAGAGGATGTTGGGTTTGCTCAATCCCGACGCTTCGGCAATCTGATCCAGCGTCGTCCCCCGATACCCATGTTGCGAGAACACATCCAACGCCGCCTCAAGGATCAGCTTGCGATTACGCAGCTGAATGCGGCTGATTTTCTTCTTCGCGGGGGCGTCTGCGGTCATCAAGGACTCCGGTGCAGTGTCGTTACCGACAGAATGGTGTATTTTATCGCCTAAGAAAAGGGCACCTCCCATTTTGGGGGACTTGCCAATGCCAAGGATAATGTTGACCATGCGGCTCGGGTGTGATGCTGTGTTCTTGACCAAACGGTCAGATTCTGACCGCGCGCCAGATGCCAGCATGAATGGCCCGCATAATCTGGGAGAAGTGATATGACCGCCCCTGGGCAAAACCTGAAAGTAAACGGCGACCGTCTGTGGGACAGCCTGATGGAGATGGCCAAGATCGGCCCCGGCATCGCGGGCGGCAATAACCGTCAGACCCTGACCGACGAAGACGCCGAAGGGCGCGCTATTTTTCAGCAATGGTGCGAGGCCGCAGGATGCACCATGGGCCTTGACGCTCTCGGCAACATGTTTGCGCAACGCCCCGGCACGGACCCGGACGCCCTGCCCGTTTATGTCGGCTCTCACCTTGATACACAGCCCACGGGTGGCAAATATGACGGTGTTCTGGGCGTGCTGAGCGGTCTTGAAATTGTCCGCACGTTGAATGACTTAGGGATCAAGACCAAGCACCCTATCGTGGTTACCAACTGGACCAACGAGGAAGGCACCCGCTTTGCCCCCGCCATGCTGGCCTCGGGCGTGTTTGCAGGCATCCATGATCAGGCTTGGGCCGAAGATCGTGAGGACGCCGAAGGACTGAAATTTGGCGCAGAACTCGACCGTATCGGCTGGCGTGGCGACGAACCGGTGGGCGCCCGCAAAATGCATGCCTTCTTTGAACTGCACATCGAACAAGGCCCGATCCTAGAGGCCGAGGGCAAGGATATCGGTGTGGTCACCCATGGGCAGGGCCTGTCCTGGACGCAAGTGACGATCCACGGGAAAGACAGCCATACCGGCTCCACCCCCATGCCTCTGCGCAAAAACGCCGGGTTGGCCATGGCGCGGGTACTGGAGAAGGTCGAGGAAATCGCCCTCTCCCACGCCCCCGATGCGGTGGGCGCGGCGGGCCATATCGACATCTACCCCAATTCCCGCAACGTGATCCCCGGCAAGGCGGTCTTCACCGTCGATTTCCGCTCGCCCAATATCGACGTGATCGCCGATATGGTTGACCGCATGAAGGCCGAGGCGCAATCCATCTGCGACAGTATGGGAATGGACGTGGAATTCGAAGTCGCAGGCGGGTTTGACCCGGTGACCTTTGACGAAAAATGCGTCACCGCCGTGCGCAACGCGGCCGAGCGTCTGGGTTATTCCCACCGCAACCTGATTTCGGGTGCCGGGCACGACGCCTGCTGGATCAACCGCGTCGCCCCCACGGCCATGGTGATGTGCCCCTGCGTGTACGGGCTGAGCCACAACGAAGCCGAGGAGATTTCCAAGGACTGGGCCACGGCAGGCACAGATGTGCTGATGCATGCCGTAGTGGAGACAGCAGAGATTGTGGAATGATGGTTTTGCGAAGAACGCGTTATACCCACTGTGTCTCACGGACCCTCGATCACTTTTCATTGGATGAGTTCGCATAGTGAGCAATGGGAGCATCATACTCAGAGCGACTTTAGGCTCACAACACCCCGCAACAGGAGCAACGCGCCATTACTCGAGCGGCTCGCTTAATCCCACACCCCACGCACTTGCCATTATGAGGTATGACGAAGACCGGGGTGCGTATCTCTTGTATCTTGACGACGATGGCAACGAAATGAACGACACATTCCACGACGACGTTGATGCCGCAAAAGCTCAAGCCGCCATGGAGTTTTCTACCCATGACGAAGATTGGCAAAGGGTAAACGAAGTTTACGGAGGATAGCTATGACCGCCAAAGTCACCAAGAACGGCACCTTCCCCACGGATATGCTGATGCGCGCGATAGTCGAGACAACGGAGATTGTGGAGTGACGCAAGCACGAATCCCCGAGTTTCAACTAAGGCCGGTTCCCGCTGAACCTGCCGCAGCAGAGTTGGAGACATTTAAGTGGGTTGACCCCGTCGTTGGCACGAGACATCAGCTCGGCGGAAAACCCACAGCTTTGCAAGATGTTGCTTATCCAAGCTGTACACTCTGCGAACAAGAAATGACCTTTTATGGACAGTTGGACTCTATAAACGACGATTACTGCCTTGCTGACGCAGGACCTATTCAAGTCTTCCTGTGTTTCGATTGCTACGAAACTTCGTCGGTGCTGGCATCAAGCTAAGGAGATGAAAATGACCACCAAAGTCATCAAGAACGGCGCCGTCTGCACCGCAGACCGCACGTGGAAGGCCGATGTTCTGATCGAAGGCGAAGTGATCAAGCAAATCGGCGAGGACCTGAAGGGCGATGCGTATATCGACGCCGAGGGCGCCTATGTCATCCCCGGCGGGATTGATCCGCATACACATCTGGAAATGCCCTTCATGGGGACGACAGCGGCCGAGACGTTTGAGACCGGCACATGGGCCGCGGCCTGTGGCGGCACGACGATGCTGGTGGATTTCTGCCTGCCCGGTGCCGATGGCTCGATCAAGAACGCGATCAACGAGTGGCACCGCAAGTCGGCCCCGCAGATTTGCAGCGACATCGGCTATCACATGGCCATCACTGGCTGGAACGAAAACATCTTTGAGGAAATGAAAAACGCCGTCGAGATGGGTGTGAACAGCTTCAAGCATTTCATGGCCTACAAGGGCGCTTTGATGATTGAAGATGACGAGATGTTCGCCTCGTTCAAACGCTGCAAGGAGCTGGGCGCGCTGCCCATGGTCCACGCCGAAAACGGCGATCTGGTGGCTGAGTTGCAAGAGAAATACTTCAATCAGGGCATCACCGGCCCCGAAGGCCATGCGTATAGCCGCCCGCCCGAACTGGAAGGCGAGGTCGCCAACCGCGCGATCACCATCGCCGACACGGCAGGTGTGCCACTTTACATCGTGCATGTGTCCTGCGAGCAGGCGCATGAGGCGATCCGGCGTGCCCGGCAAAAAGGCATGCGGGTCTATGGTGAGCCGCTGATCCAGTTCCTGACGCTGGATGAGAGCGAGTATTTCAACAAGGATTGGGACCACGCCGCCCGGCGCGTCATGTCGCCGCCCTTCCGCAACAAAGAGCATCAGGACAGCCTCTGGGCCGGTCTGCAAGCCGGGTCATTGCAAGTGGTGGCCACCGATCACGCCGCCTTCAACACCGAACAAAAACGCGCGGGACGGAACGATTTCCGCATCATCCCCAATGGCTCAAACGGGCTGGAAGAACGCCTGTCCGTGCTCTGGACCGAAGGGGTTGAAGCCGGTCGCCTGACCCCGAATGAGTTTGTCGCCGTGACCTCATCCAACGTGGCAAAAATCCTCAATATCTACCCCAAGAAGGGCGCGATTGTTGAGGGGGCGGATGCCGATATCGTGGTCTGGGACCCCAAGATCACTAAAACGATCAGCCCCGCAAACCACCATTCGATCCTTGATTACAACGTGTTCGAGGGTTTCGAGGTCACCGCCAACGCGCGCTACACCCTGTCGCGTGGCGAAGTGATCTGGGCCTGGCGCCAGAACTCGCAACCCCAACCCGGTCGAGGCCGCTTTGTGCCCCGTCCCGCCTTCCCCTCGGCGCATGAGGCGTTGAGCAAGTGGAAAGAGAGGTGGTCCTGCTTTTTCGACCAGTTTGCAGCCTTGCTAAGATGGATCAGGGTTTCATTCAGGCTGCTAATCTCATTGGTTCTGTTTTGCTGGCATAGGCCTCATCCGGGGTCAATATGCCGTGGGTCGAATGGGGGCGCTCAGAGTTGTAGTAGGCCAGCCATTTGCTGATCCCGGCTCGCATTTCTGATCCGGTCTCAAAGGCGTTCAGGTACACACATTCATATTTCAGCGACCGCCACAGTCGCTCGATCATGCGGTTGTCGCGCCAAGCGCCTTTCCCATCCATGCTGATTTTGATCTTTGCGTCGATCAGCACGTCGATCCAAGCGCCGCTGGTGAACTGGCTGCCCTGATCGCTGTTGAAGATCTCAGGTTTGCCGTATTTTGATAAGGCCTCTTTCAGGGCCTCCACGCAGAAGTCCGCGTCCATGCTGTTTGACAGCCGCCACGCCAGCACCTTGCGACTGTACCAATCCATGATCGCAACCAGGTACAGGAAGCCCCGCCGCATAGGGATATAGGTGATGTCTGCGCACCAGACTTGGTTCGGGCGGTCAATCACCGCGTTGCGTGTAAAACGCGGAGCAATATTGGGCCACAGAAGCGGCTGCATATCGCAGTTGTAGCGGAGTAAAAGTCCGCCAGTTTGTGCCCTTCGTTTATTCGGAGGGCGGGAGATGTATTCTGTGGATATTTATAGTCGTGTGCGCCGTGCTTGTTTGAAGGACGGTATGTCTGGCCGAGAAGCGGCGCGGTTTTTCAACATGGCGTAATCAGGATCAGCACTCAGTTACCCCTGTTATTCTGGATGCACATGCAATTGAAAAGGAGACTGACCAATGGAATATTTTGCTGGTTTGGATGTGTCCATGGAAGAGACGCATATCTGCATTCTGGATCGTGAAGGGGCCCTTATTCGTGAAGGAAAAGCGAGCTCAACACCAAAAGCGATCGCTGACTTCCTCGCTTCTGGACCACCATGTGCCAAAGTTGTATTTGAAACGGGACGGATGGCACCAATGCTTTACCATGGGCTGACGGAGCTTGGTGTCCCGGTTGTTTGCATCGAGAGCAGGCAAGCATATCAGGCCCTTAAATCTCTGGCCGGCCACAAGACGGACCGCAATGATGCCCGCGGTTTGGCACACCTGGCGCGGACGGGATTCTACAAGCCGACCCATGTCAAATCACTGTCAGCGCACGCAATCCGGTCGCTGATCGCAGCCCGCAAGA
Source organism: Roseovarius sp. (assembly GCA_965207105.1). Classification (GTDB taxonomy): domain Bacteria; phylum Pseudomonadota; class Alphaproteobacteria; order Rhodobacterales; family Rhodobacteraceae; genus Roseovarius. The sequence goes on from CBDBLS010000026.1 coordinate 231,263, forward strand.
AGCTGGTCGGACAGCGTGTGACGCTCGACAATCAGATCCGCGGTCTGGTCGTCGTCTTCGGCGTGCGGCTGCCACGAGCTTTGTCTCCGGCATTCAAAAACGCGGCGCTAAAAGTTAGCGATGGAGTGCCTGGCCTCCATGCCGCAATTTGCGGACTGTTCGCAGCACGCGAAGCAATCCTCGCGGCGGTTGCAGCCATTGATGGCGACATCAAAAAGATGACCCGCAAATCCGAAGTCTGCCAGCGCCTTATGACGGTACCAGGGGTCGGTCCGATCACAGCATTGGCCTTTGCCGCAGCAATTGATGATCCGTCGCGTTTCAGGAAATCGCGTGATGTGGGGGCGTATCTTGGACTGGTGCCGCGACGGCATCAATCTGGTGAAATCGACTACACGGGCAGCATCTCAAAGCGGGGCGACGTGCGCGTCAGAACGCTTCTCTATGAGGCCGCCAATGTGATGCTGACGCGGTATGCCGCTCCGCTCAAATTGAAGACATGGGCCCTCGCAATCGGTGCGCGCTCAACGATGAGAAAGGCCCGAGTGGCTCTGGCGCGTCGTCTGGCAATCATACTTCATGCCATTATGCGAGACAAAACTGACTTCCAGTCCGCGTAAGGCTTACGAGGCGACAACGAGGATTCCTAAATCAAAGTTCCCATCTGGGACGATGCCCGAGGGAGGGCGTGAGACACGGCGCCGATTCTGTAGCAACAGCCAAGACCAACGGTATGATTGCGGTTTCAACATTGCCGACCCACACCCAGCCAACCCCATCATGAACCTCAGAGTTCGAAGAGAACAAAGGCAACCTCTGACATCAAAAGCAGGAAACTCAGGAAACACGCATTGACAGATTAGAGAACAAAGATCGTAAGACGATCGCGAAGATGCTGCGCCATGAACTTCCGCCTGGGTATCGTCGGTCGGAAGCGCCTCGGCGGCCAACGCTTGATGGTTATGTTGGTGTGGTCGATGAGATACTGCGCACAGACAAAGCCCTGATCAAAAAGCAGCGACACACGGCCAAGCGCATCTTTGAACGGCTGCGCGATGAGCATGGATATGCTGGCAGCCTGACCACGGTGACCTATTACGTGCGCGAGCAAAAACGGCGCACCAAAGAGGTGTTTGTGCCGTTGTCGCATCGGCCGGGCCATGCGCAGGTTGATTTTGGTGAGACGCTGGGCGTGATCGGTGGCGTGGAATGCAAGATCCACTTCTTCGTGATGAGCTTGCCACATTCTGATGCGGTGTTTGTGAAGGGATATCCAGCTGAGACAACCGAGGCGTTTTGCGATGGCCATGTGTCCGCCTTTGCATTCTTTGGCGGCATTCCGCAATCCATTCTCTACGACAATACCAAGATCGCCGTGGCTCGGATACTCGGGGATAAGACGCGCATCCGCACACGTCGGTTTACGGAACTGCAGTCGCATTACTTGTTTGATGACAAGTTTGGCAGACCCGCGCGAGGGAACGATAAAGGCAACGTTGAGGGCATGGTTGGATACACCCGCCGCAACTTCATGGTTCCCGCACCTCGCTATGACAGCTTTGATGATCTGAACGCACATTTGGAAGAGAAGTGTTTAGCACGTCAGGACGATACGTTGCGGGGTCACACCCAAACCATAGGCGCACGCCTGATGTCGGATTTGGATGCTCTGATGGGATTGCCCGTCGCAGAATATGAAGCCTGCGATCACGTCAGCACGCGTGCAACGTCGATCTCAATGGTGCGCTATCGCAGCAATGATTACTCGGTGCCAGTAGCCTATGCGCACCACGATGTTCATGTGCGTGGGTTTGTGCATGAGGTTATCATCGGCTGCGGCAATGAGATTATTGCGCGGCACAAACGATCCTACACATCAGCGGATATGGTCTTTGACCCATTGCACTTTTTGCCCCTGCTTGAACAAAAGGTGGGTGCCCTGGATCAGGCCGCGCCTTTGCAGGGTTGGCATTTGCCAGATGTATTTGCCACGCTGCACCGACTGCTTGAAGCCAGAATGGGTAAGCCGGGCAAGCGAGAATACGTTCAAGTCTTGCGCCTTTTGGAGACCTTCGAAATGGATGTTGTGCAAGGCGCAATCCAGCAGGCAATAGATATGGGTGCAATTGGCTATGACGCCGTAAAACACCTTGTACTGTGTCGGGTTGAGAAGCGGCCACCACGATTGGATTTGGACTTCTATCCATACTTGCCCAAGGCCAATGTCGGCACAACACGCCCATCCAGTTACATGAGCTTGATGGGAAGGACCGCGGCATGACCGAAGCCCCTCGGATTCTTCTACGGCATCATCTTAAACAACTGCGACTGCCAACGTTCCAAGGCGAGTATGCCAAACAGGCGCAGCTCTGTGCTGCAGAGAACAAAGATCACATCCACTATCTGGCGCGGCTGTGTGAGATGGAATTGATCGACCGCGAACGCCGGATGATTGAACGGCGCATCAAAGCGGCGAAGTTCCCCAGCACCAAGAGCTTGGATAGCTTTGACTTCAAGATCATGCCAAGCTTGAACAAGCCCCTGACGATGGATCTGGCACGATGCGATTACGTTAATCGCAGGGAGAACATCATCGCGCTCGGCCCGTCAGGCACGGGCAAGACACACATCGCCCTGGGACTTGGGCTGGCTGCATGTCAAAGAGGACTGAAGGTGCGCTTCACAACGGCTGCGGCATTAGTCCATGATCTGATCGAGGCTCAAGATGAGCGGAGATTGCAGCGCCTTCAAAAGCAACTGACCAGCCAGAACCTGTTGATCATTGATGAACTGGGCTTCGTACCGCTCAGCAAATCTGGCGCAGAGCTGCTCTTCGAGGTCATATCCCAATGCTATGAACGCGGCTCCATCATCATAACCTCGAACCTGCCCTTCGATGAATGGACTGAAGTCTTTGGCTCTGAGCGGCTGACCGGTGCGCTACTCGATCGTTTAACCCATCACGTCCACATCCTCGAGATGAATGGCGAAAGCTATCGGCTCAAACACAGTCGCAACAACCGAAAATAACCAGCCCGCAATCACAGTCAGAATAATGCTGGCCTTATGGCCAGCATGCGCTTTGGCACGCTTCAGCTTTGTGACGAGCACGCGTGCAAAAGCGCCACAAAAACATCAACCGAAGTGGCCCATTTTTACGCCGCGACATGGACCCATTTTACTCTGCGATTGACAAGGAGAAAGTCGCCGATATCGTCGGGCTCTACCTTGACCCGCCGGAGCGGGCGGTGGTGCTGTGCGTCGACGAGAAGTCGCAAATTCAGGCACTTGATCGCACCCAGCCGGGATTGCCGCTCAAGAAGGGTCGCGCCGCCGCCATGACCCATGATTACAAACGCCACGGCACGACCACGCTGTTCGCCGCCCTTGATGTGAAGACGGGCACGGTCATCGGCAATTGCATGCCCCGCCACAGAGCCAGGGAGTTCCTGAAATTCCTGCGCAGTATCGACAAGGCCACGCCAGTGCGATGCGAGGTCCATCCGGTGCTCGACAACTACGCCACCCACAAGACACCCGAGGTCAAGGCCTGGCTCGAAAAGCACCCCCGCTTCAAGCTGCATTTTACCCCCACCAGCGCCTCATGGCTGAACCTGGTCGAGCGCTTCTTCGCCGAGATCACCGCCGGGCGCATCCGACGCGGCAGCTATTCCAGCGTCGATGACCTGGAGGCTGCGATCTACGACTATCCGGCGCTCCACAACGAGAAACCGAAGCCTTTCAAATGGACCAGGAGCGCCAAGGATATCCTCACCCGAGAACGCCGCGCACTCGACACGCTGGATGAAATCCGCGGAAATAGGTAAGAAGTGTCAGACTCTGAACACTAGGGAGACTAAAATGAACAAGCTAACAACGACACTGAGCCTTGCCGGCGCGGGCCTTTGGGGCAGCATGGCTGTGGCCGCTGATGACGTGACCTTACAGTTGAAATGGGTCACGCAGGCGCAGTTCGCCGGCTATTATGTGGCGCAGGATCAGGGCTTTTACGAAGAAGAGGGCCTGAACGTCACCATCAAGCCCGGTGGGCCGGATATTGCCCCCGCACAGGTGATCGCCGGTGGTGGCGCCGATGTGGTGCTGGACTGGATGCCCTCGGCGCTGGCCAGCCGCGAAAAAGGTCTGGCGCTGGTCAATATCGCGCAACCGTTCAAAAGCTCAGGCATGATGCTGACCTGCCGCAAGGATGCGGGTGTGAGCAGCCCTGAGGACTTCGCCAGTAAAACACTGGGCGTGTGGTTCTTTGGCAATGAATACCCCTTCCTCAGCTGGATGAACAAACTGGGCCTGTCGACCGAAGGTGGCGATGATGGCGTGACCGTTCTGAAACAGGGCTTTAACGTCGATCCGATCCTGCAGGGTCAGGTGGCCTGCGTGTCGACCATGACCTATAATGAATACTGGCAGATCATTGATGCGGGCCTCACGCCTGACGATCTGGTGGTGTTCAAATACGAAGATCAGGGCGTCGCCACTTCTGACCGGGCCATTGTCTCGGCAGTTGTCACCACCTCATATCCGATATCCGTTGTCACCCGTTCTCCAAAGGGGGCCACAAGCAGCCCCGCCTCGATCGGTTCGCGCAGGATCGGCCAACTCGCCAGCATCACGCCCTGACCAGCGATTGCCGCCTGCACGGCCTGACCGTATTCGCTAAAGATCAGGCCCTGTTTCGTCATCAGCCGGCTTGCGCCAACATGGTTCAACCAGCTTTCCCAATTGAACCACCGCCGCGTGGCCGAAGCCCAGGGCAGTTGGGTGATGTCCCAGTGGATAAGGGGGGCGAGCCGCAGATCAGCGAGCGTTTTCAGCGCAGGCGGCCCATGCGCCCGCGCGGGGCTGCAGACCGGGAAAATTTCATCCTCAAACAGGCGGTGAGCAATCAGATCACCGGGGCTTTCAACGCCATAGCGGATGGCGACATCAATGTCGCCTTGCCCGAGATCGACAATGGACTGGTTCGAATCGATCAGGACCGTCACCTCGGGATGGCGGGCACGAAACCCTTCCAGCTTCGGGACCAGCCAGGCACTGGCGAAGGACGATTCGACAGACACAAACAGCCGATTCTCGACCTCCCTCCCCCTGAATTTATGGACCGACGCATTCAACAGCTTCATCGCGGCAGTCAGGTCATCCTGGCCTCGCGCACCCCGCGCCGTCAGTTTCAACCCGCGCCCCTTTCGACGCACCAGCGGTGCACCAACCGCGCTTTCAAGCTTGCTCACAAGCTGTTTGACCGCAGCCGGAGTCACCCGCAGCTCATCCGCTGCTTTCTGATAGCTCAGATGCCGGGCGACGGCTTCAAAGGCCCGCAGGGCGTTCAATGATGGTATCCATTCCGACATAGACTTTAGTTAACCCGAGTTATGGATAAGCGGTGTTTTTCATTCTGACTTTGGTTTTGCCGAGCACATAGGCTACCAGGCAGGATAGGATGTGAACGAATGCGTTTGTTGGGGATCGGTGCCGTGTATGCTCCAGACCCATTTCGGATTTGAGCTTGCCAAAGAGGGTTTCAACGATAAACCGGCTTCGTAACAGCGGCTTATCCATGATCGGCATCAGACAGTTCTTCATGTTTCGACGGATGCCGGTGATCGGGTGCAGCCCCTGTTTCCAAAGTTTCGCGAAGGGTTTCTTCGAGATGCAGCCCTTGTCTGCCAAGAGGTTTCCTTCCAGTCCGGTGACCATTTCCGTCAGTGGTGCACGATCATCCGTGTTGCCCGGTGTGATTTTCACGGCCATCAATTCGCCGCGATGGTTCATCACCACGTGTAGTTTGAAGCCAAAGAACCAGCCCATGGTCGAATGCCCGCGTGCGGCAAGGCCCTTGAAGGTCCGGTTACGGCTGATGCGCGGATTGGCACAGACTGTCGGCCTGGTGCTGTCGGCGATGTAGACGCCTGTCTCTTGGCCCGACAGGTTGTGGATCAGCACGCAAAACGGTGCAGGGAGACGCGGCATAAGGGCAACAAAGCGCCCATACGAGGGCAGCTCACCAAAGCAGTCACGATATTTCTGTTCGACTCCATGCACCCGGAAGTGCTTGAAATCCTTGAACGGGGAGAGGTGAAACAGCACCATGATGAACAACGTCTCGCCCAATGACAACTTGCCAGCGCGTCGCCTCTTGCGCGATGTCGGAATTAGCCGATGGCGTTCCCGGTCTTCAAAGGTTTCAGCAAAATCGGCGAGACAGCAAAAGAGCGCGGTGCTAGTGTTCAGCACCTGACATAAGATTCCCACTGTCGGTTTTCTGTGCCATACCCGGCCCATGAGACGCACTGACATCTGCCTTTACCTTGGCCCCGCCGAGCGTTCTGAGCTTCAAGCCCTGATCGCCAACCGCAACAGCCCTCGCAAACTGGTCTGGCGGGCCGAGATCGTACTGGCAACGGCGGATGGTTGCGGCACGTTTGAGATCATGCGGCGGGCGGGCACTTCGAAACCTACCGTGTGGCGTTGGCAGCAACGCTATCTCGATGAGGGTGTAGCTGGCCTCAAACGTGACAAGACCCGACCTTCGCGGGTGCCGCCGCTGCCGATTGCGACACGATTGAAGGTGATCGCCAAGACAGTTCAGGAGTCCCCTGCGAATGCCACTCACTGGAGCCGCAGCCTGATGGCCGAGGCCGTGGGTATTTCGCCTTCGAGCGTGGGACGCATATGGGCCGAGGCGGGCCTGAAGCCGCACCTCACGAAAGGGTTCAAGGTGTCGAACGATCCGCTGTTCGAGGAGAAAGTCGCCGATATCGTCGGGCTCTACCTTGACCCGCCGGAGCGGGCGGTGGTGCTGTGCGTCGACGAGAAGTCGCAAATTCAGGCACTTGATCGCACCCAGCCGGGATTGCCGCTCAAGAAGGGTCGCGCCGCCACCATGACCCATGATTACAAACGCCACGGCACGACCACGCTGTTCGCCGCCCTTGATGTGAAGACGGGCACGGGGTATTGCCATGTGTGGACGGTTCCTGTTTTGCAAGGTTTTTTTGACGCCGTGATCATAGCGGGTTGCGGTCATGTGTCCGGCCTGTTTTTGCGGCAATAAGGCCGCTGGCCCTGATGAAGTCCGCGTGCCAGTTCCCTATCAAGTTGCCGGACTACTTGTATCCTGGCAATACCTCGGGGTGTTCTGACTGCGGCTTGCTTTGATCATCATCACGTCTATTGCCCTTGCATCCTGAAGCGCAGTTTTGGTGCTCGGTCTTCCGAGCGCGCTTATGTGGCTTGGTACGTTCCTCCTCTTGCCAGGAGCGCCCATACGATCCGCGCAGTTTTGTTGGCCATTGCGACACTAACCAATCGCGGTGCCTTGCGTTCCAGCAGGCTGCGGATCCAGGCAGCGGTGCGGGTTTGTGTATCAGCAACATGCCTGAGAATGGCCGTTGCCCCAACCACCAGGAGTTTGCGCAAATAACCATCACCCATCTTGGTAATCCGCCCCAACCGCTCTTTTCCGCCCGAAGAGTTTTGCCGGGGGACCAGCCCGAGAAAGGCTGCGAACTGGCGTCCGGACCGGAATTGCGAAGGGTCCGTGACAGAAGCTGCCAGGGCTGTCGCTGTCAGCACGCCAACTCCTGGAATGGTTGCCAGGCGCTGACTGGTATCGTTCTGGCGGTGCCACACAAGGATCTCACTATCAAGTGCGCGGATCTGCTGGTTCAGGTTTGCGCGCTGATCGGCCAGGCTCAGCAAAGCGGTTCTCGCTATTTGTGGGATGTCTTCATTGGCACCCTCTTCAAGCTGTAGCAGCAATCGGGAAATATTTTCTGGCCTTTGAGGCGCAATGATCCCCAGCTCAGCCATGTGGGCGCGCAGCGCATTTATCAGCATCGTGCGTTGCCGTACCAGAAGATCGCGCGCCCGATGCAGCATCATAACTGCCTGCTGATCCACGCTCTTTATGGCCACAAAATGCATGTTCGGGCGCGTAACAGCCTCACAGATCGCCTCAGCATCCGCCGCATCATTCTTTTGTCGCTTCACGTATGGTTTTACATAGGCGGGAGGGATGAGCTTCACCTCGTGGCCGAGTGCTGTGATCTCACGCGACCAATGGTGGGACGTCGCACAGGCTTCAATGCCGATCAGGCAAGGTGGCAATTTAGCCAGAGTATCTAGGACTGCGTTCCGGCGAAGCTTCTTCTGTAGAACGGTTTGTCCTGTCGCATCGATCCCGTGAAACTGGAAAACTGACTTTGCAATGTCGATCCCTATCGTTGTAATTTCCATCTGGGCGGTTCCTTTCAAAGCTGGTTCATACCCCAGCACTTTGGCACATTGCGATGCCGGTGGGTGGAACCGTCCAACTCATCAAGTTGTTGGCGGCCGCTTGTGAGGCATTGGAAAAGGCAGGGTTATGCCGCCATTTCGGCGGTGTAATCGGCCCAGAGGCTGAATGCATCGCTGCGGGCGTGGCGGTATGAGGTTGCGGTGAGTTGATAGCGGCGGGGACGGAAAATCAGGTTGATCCGGTCATGCGCAGACAGAAACCTCTGAGCTTGTCGGTGGGATTTGAACCGCCCGAATATCTTCTCCCGTTTGCGGGTCGGCCGGTGCGATACTTCGACCGCGTTGTCGAGGCCTTTGTGGGCGCGATGGTCAGCGTCCGGGGCCAGTGTTTTGATCGGCTTGATGCAGCTGCGCAATTTGTCGGTGATGACGACCCCCGGTTCGCCGAACCGGGCAACCAACCGTTGAAAAAACCGCTTCGCCGCTTTGGAATTCCGACGCGTTTGTACAGGAATATCAAGAACATCTCCATTTGCGTCGATTGCGCGCCACAGCCAGTGCCTCTTGCCACGGATCGTGATTACGACTTCATCCATGTGCCACTTGTCGTTCGGTCGCGGTCGATCCCGGCGGATGCAATCTGCAAAGTGTTGACCAAAGCGATTGACCCACAGTCGGACCGTTTCCCGGCTGACAATAATACCCCGCGCAGCCGACAAGTCCTCAACATCAGCCGTGCTCAGCGCCAACCGGTGGTACGCCCAAACAGCGTACGCAATGATCTCACGCGGATAGCGGAAGCCTTTTAGGCGCGGCATAATGGTTGGGATGCTCATAGGATCAGTCTAACCTGATCATAACCACCGAACAACTTGATGAGTTGGACGGTTCCACCCACCGGCATCGCAATGTGCCAAAGTGCTGGGGTATGAACCAGCTTTGAAAGGAACCGCCCAGATGGAAATTACAACGATAGGGATCGACATTGCAAAGTCAGTTTTCCAGTTTCACGGGATCGATGCGACAGGACAAACCGTTCTACAGAAGAAGCTTCGCCGGAACGCAGTCCTAGATACTCTGGCTAAATTGCCACCTTGCCTGATCGGCATTGAAGCCTGTGCGACGTCCCACCATTGGTCGCGTGAGATCACAGCACTCGGCCACGAGGTGAAGCTCATCCCTCCCGCCTATGTAAAACCATACGTGAAGCGACAAAAGAATGATGCGGCGGATGCTGAGGCGATCTGTGAAGCTGTTACGCGCCCGAACATGCATTTTGTGGCCATAAAGAGCGTGGATCAGCAGGCAGTTATGATGCTGCATCGGGCGCGCGATCTTCTGGTACGGCAACGCACGATGCTGATAAATGCGCTGCGCGCCCACATGGCTGAGCTGGGGATCATTGCGCCTCAAAGGCCAGAAAATATTTCCCGATTGCTGCTACAGCTTGAAGAGGGTGCCAATGAAGACATCCCACAAATAGCGAGAACCGCTTTGCTGAGCCTGGCCGATCAGCGCGCAAACCTGAACCAGCAGATCCGCGCACTTGATAGTGAGATCCTTGTGTGGCACCGCCAGAACGATACCAGTCAGCGCCTGGCAACCATTCCAGGAGTTGGCGTGCTGACAGCGACAGCCCTGGCAGCTTCTGTCACGGACCCTTCGCAATTCCGGTCCGGACGCCAGTTCGCAGCCTTTCTCGGGCTGGTCCCCCGGCAAAACTCTTCGGGCGGAAAAGAGCGGTTGGGGCGGATTACCAAGATGGGTGATGGTTATTTGCGCAAACTCCTGGTGGTTGGGGCAACGGCCATTCTCAGGCATGTTGCTGATACACAAACCCGCACCGCTGCCTGGATCCGCAGCCTGCTGGAACGCAAGGCACCGCGATTGGTTAGTGTCGCAATGGCCAACAAAACTGCGCGGATCGTATGGGCGCTCCTGGCAAGAGGAGGAACGTACCAAGCCACATAAGCGCGCTCGGAAGACCGAGCACCAAAACTGCGCTTCAGGATGCAAGGGCAATAGACGTGATGATGATCAAAGCAAGCCGCAGTCAGAACACCCCGAGGTATTGCCAGGATACAAGTAGTCCGGCAACTTGATAGGGAACTGGCACGCGGACTTCATCAGGGCCAGCGGCCTTATTGCCGCAAAAACAGGCCGGACACATGACCGCAACCCGCTATGATCACGGCGTCAAAAAAAACCTTGCAAAACAGGAACCGTCCACACATGGCAATACCCTTCCGAGGGATGGATCGATGCCGGCCTCGGACAGTCGTTCGGTGTAGCGAATGGATGGATATTGCGACCCACGGTCCGAATGGTGCACCAAATCCCCGGAAGGAACGCGCTGATAGATTGCCTGGTTCAAAGCGTCCGGCACAAAGCCGGTCGTCATGGACGTGGACACGCGCCAACCGACGATCTTACGAGCGAAGACATCAATCACGAAGGCAACATAAACCATGCCTGCCAGCTTGAGACATAGGTAAAATCACTGACCCGGAGCTGGTTTGGCATCCGGGCTGTGAAGTCGCGATTGACTTTGTCGTCCGGGCATGGCCGAGAGGTGTCAGGGTTGGTGGTGATTGGCTTTTGACCGCGCACAACGCCCTGTATTCCCATAGCTTTCATCAGACGTTCCACTGTGCAGCGCGCGATATCATGACCCGTCCGGCGCAGTTCATGCCAGATTTTACGCGCGCCATATCGTTTACCACTGCCATCAAAGGCTTCCTTGATCTTCTCTCGGTCGATGATGTCCTGTTTGACCCTGTCCGATGCCAGATCAGGATCGCGGGCAACGGCCGTACGGGCATAAAATGTAGATGGGGCAATCGGCAGAACCCTGCAGATCGGCTCGACCCCGTGGATCACTCTATGCTCTTCGATAAAGGCGATCATCGCTTGAACGGGCGGTCGAGCTCCGCCTGGGCAAAATATGCAGACGCCTTCTTCAGAATCTCATTGGCCTGGCGCAGTTCCCGAACCTCGCGTTCCAGTTCTTTAATACGATCCTTCTCTGCCGTTGTTAAACCGTCGCGCTGCCCAGCATCCCGTTCCGCTTGTCGGCACCATTTGCGCAGGCTGTCCGTTGAGCATCCCGGTTCAGGCGCTATCGCCCGGCAAGCGGCTGTATCACTGGTGTAATTACTGCGTTGTTCCTGAAAAAGCCGAACACCACGGGCACGCAATTCGGCAGGATAGGCGGGGTTGTATTTCTTCTTGGTCATATGGATCACCTGTAGAGTGTTTTACTCTCCGGTAAAACCGGGGCAATTCACCATTGCTTTTGCCGAGTTGAAAGCCCTGTTCAACGAACGGGGTGACATCGGCTCGACCCGGCTTTGACCCGGGAACAGCCGGCCTTGCGGACGGGCCTCGCGCCAATAGGCCCGCAGCAACTCCAGCAGAGATGGCGACAGCATCACGTCCCGGTCCTTGCCGCCCTTGCCCCGCTCGACGTGGATCAGCATGCGGTCACTGTCGATGTCCCGGACCTTCAGGTTGGTCACCTCGGAGGCGCGCAGACCGGCACCGCAGCCAATGCTCAAAGCAGCCCGATACTTCATACCCGGTCCCGGTGCCGCCGCCGGAACCGCCGAAACCTCCTCGATGCTCAGAACAATCGGGAGCTTGCGCGGCTCGGTGCGGAACTGCATGTACTTCTTCATGTCCTCGCGATCACACGTCATGCCGAAAAAGAACCGCAACGCTGTGATCCGGGCGTTGTAGAGCGAAGGTGTGACCTCAGTGTCCGTCATATGAAGCTGACAGGCGCGCAACTCCTCCGGTTTCGCGGTGTCCGGTGAGCGCCCCGGAAATGCAGTGAAATCCTTGAGCGCCCGGATATGGGCTTTCTGTGACGTCTCCGCCATCCCGCGAATACGCATGTCCTCGATCATCCGCGCACGCAGCGGGCTCATCTTCTCCTGTGTCATGGGAACCTCCTGTCCAATTGAGAAAGCTCAATCGTCAGTCAGATCAGTCACATCGCAAAATGCGCGGCATCAGTGAAGTTGTCGTCCGTTAGCCACACGCGCCAATGCCGCGAGAGCGGCTTAGTCCAAGAGCCCAACTCTGATCGATGCTGCGAACAAGACTAACGGCGGCTCATCTCTTCAAAGCTGACCCTCTGTTAAGCCTTTTGTCGCGCGTTGGCGGGATCCCAGACCGGAGCATCCAGCAGTGTCAGCGCCCGACGCTCGCCCAGAATGACAACCTCGAGCCCCTCCTTTACGTCTGGATCGACATAGGCAAAGGCAAGGCTTTTGCCCGTGACATGGCCGTACCCGCCTGAGGTGCAGACACCGACCACCCTGTCGCCCTGCATCACTGCTTCGCCACCATAGATGTCGCAATCGGTGGCAGCCACTTCGCCATAGGCAAGCTTGGTGACGATGCCCTGCTGACGGACATTCTCGGTCGCCGCACGGCCGATGAAATCGCCTTTGTCGGGAGCGTAGAACCTTTCGCAATCCGCCTCGATCAGGGTGGTTTCGTTGGTCAGTTCGGTTGCGTAGCCGCGATAGCCCTTTTCCATGCGCAAGACGTTCACGGCCTGGACACCGAAATCCGCGATGCCGTGGTCCTGCCCGGAGGCCCAGATCGCATCGTAAAGTTTCGCCAGATCAGCCATCGGCGCATGCAGCTCCCAGCCGAGTTCACCGACATAGTTCACCCGCAACGCACGGACGGAGATACCCGCGATGCCAATTTCCTGACCCGAGAGCCAGCGGAAGGAGGCATTGGTCAGATCGGCATCGGTCAGAGGGGCCAGCACGTCGCGCGCATTGGGGCCCGCGACCACCAGCATACCGTAATCATCGGTGACATTGGTGACGGTCACATCATCGCCCGCCGCCATGGTCAGCTGATCCAGTGTCATCCGCTCAGTGCCGGCACCCGACAGGACATAGAAGTGGTCATCGGCAAACCGGGTGATGGTCCACTCGCCTTCGATCCGGCCACCCTCGGAGAGGACGTGAGTCAGGGCGATGCCGCCCGCCTTCTTTGGCAACGTGTTGGCGGTCAAACGGTCCAGCAATGCCTCAGCCCCTGCCCCGGTGACGTCGAACTTGGCAAAGCTCGACAGGTCCATGATACCCACACGTTCGCGCACGGCGCGACATTCTTTGGCAACGATGTCAAAGATGTTGTTCCGGCGATATTGCAGCTTTTCTTCGAACCCTTCAGGGGCGAAATATTTCGGTCGCTCCCAGCCATAGACCTCGGTATAGACCGCGCCCTTGGCCTTCAGCGGCTCAAAAAGCGGCGTTACACGGCTGGGGCGGCCTGCGTGAACTTCGCGCCCCGGCAGCGGGGTTTCGAACATATTCTCGTAGTCGTCAAAGCTTTTGGCACGGGTATAGCCCGGGTCCGCATAGGCCCCGAACCGGCGTGGATCGACACAGTGCATGTTGATCTCGGCATCGCCATGCACCATCCCTTGCGCCAGGTATTTACCCGTGCCTGCGCCCTGCGCGATGCCGATGGCGGCCCCGCAGCATTGCCAGAAATTGCGCAGGCCCGGCGCAGGCCCGACCAGCGGGTTGCCATCGGGCGTATGCGGGATGGCACCGTTGATGACGCGCTTGATGCCGACATTGGCAAAGATCGGCATCCGGTCCAAGGCCTTTTCCAGCCAGGGGGCGATGCGGTCGATGTCGCCGTCGAACAACTCGTTTTCGCTGTCCCATTCGGGGAAACCGCCGCGCCCGGCCCAGGCCTCGCGGCTACCGAAATGCTCGTAAATGCCGACCAGCCCGGCCTTCTGCTCCTGCCGGTAATAGCCAGCGGTGGCCGGGTCTCGCATCACCGGCAACTCGGTGTCGAGATCCTTGAACTCTTCAAGCGGTTCGGTCACCAGATACTGGTGTTCCATATTGGTGATCGGTGTCTCGACCCCGACCCATTTGGCCACCTCGCGGGCATAACAGCCAGCGGCATTAACCACATGTTCGCAGGTGATGTTGCCCTGATCGGTCACCACCTCGAACGCGCCTGACGGCAGAACGGTGATATCTGTCACAAGTGTACGGCGGATGATTGTCGCCCCAAACTGGCGCGCGCCTACCGCCATGGCGTTACAGGCACTTGAGGGGTCCACATGCCCATCCATATTGGTCCAGGCCCCGGCCAGAATGCCATCGGTATCCAGCCAGGGGTTCAGCCGCTTGATTTCGTTCGGGCCGATCACCTCCATGTGAAAGCCCACATTGGCCGAGAAGCCCGCCACATGGCGGAACCAGTCCACCTCTTCCTGGGTCGTCGCCAAACGGATACCACCGCAGCCGTGCCAGCCTGCCGGTTGGCCGGTGATCTCCTCAAGCCGCGGATACAGCGTGTTGGAGTAATGGTGAATCTTGGCCATGTTGTAGTTGCTGATGAAGCTGGGGCATTGCCCCGCCGCGTGCCAGGTCGAGCCGCTGGTCAGCTCTCCCTTTTCGATCAGCACCACGTCCTTCCAGCCCTCTTCGGCCAGGTGATAGGCAAGGCCCACCCCCATCATGCCGCCCCCGACGATCACTACCTTTGCATGAGATTGCATAACGGGGTTCCTTTCCTCTTGGGGCTACCAGGTGCCATTGCCAGCGCGCATCCGCGCCCTTGGCAGAACGATGTTGAAATTGTCGCGCAGCTGCCGGTCCACGGCACCGGGAATATGACTGGGATAGTGCTGGGCCAGGATGGTGCGCACGCTGTCGCGCGCCTCTTCACGGGCATCGCGCGCACCTGCATCTTCCCATTCGCTGATGCTGCGCCGGTCGGCGATTTCAGGATAGAGGTAATCGGTTTTCATCCGGGCAAAGGTCTGCGGGTGGCCCAGATAATGGCCTTCTCCCATGACCACATCGCGGATCACGTCGAAATTCACAGTATCTTCGTTCACTTCGACGCCCTTGACCGTGCGCAGGATCGCGCCCAGCAGATCATTGTCCAGCACATAGCTCTCAAAGCTGGTGCCCATCAGGCTGCCATGCATGCCGGCACTTTCGTGGATCATCGAGGCCCCGGCGTGGGCGGCAAGTGAGATCGTATAGCCCTTTTCACCGCCGGCCTGCATGTCGGGCAGTTTGCTGTCAGTCATGCCCGCTGGGACCGAGTTGGGTAGGTCGTAGAAGGCGGCCATCTGTGCGCAGGCTGCCGAAAGCAGCGCCTGTTCCCCCGAGCCGCCAGACATCGCACCGGTGCGCAGATCGCTGACAAAAGGCCAGGTGGCAAAGATGCCCCGGCAATTCGGGTCGATGATGTTGCACAGGATCAGCCCCGCCAGCACTTCGGCGCAAGCCTGTGCCACGGCCCCGGCGAGGGCGGCGGGCGCGGTGGCCCCCGCCTGACCGGCGGCTACCAGCAGGATCGGCATCCCCGCCTCAACCGCCGCTTCCAGCGCCTCACAGCTTTCGGTAGCAAAGCGCATAGGCGGCACGACGTGGCAGCAGACCGCTGTGCAAAAGGGACGCTGGCGGAATTTACCCTCACCGCCCGCCACCGCATCCAGCATCGGCAGCACCGCCTTGACGCTGGCGCTGTCGGTATAGCTGACGGCGATGGATTTCGACGTTCCGGACAGGCAGGCATAGGTGGTGTTGATGTCCAGATCAAGCACGGTTTCCGTGTCCCGCGCCACAACCGAGCGGTGATACCAGTGGATATTGTCCATCCGGTCCACCAGCCGTGCGATATCATAGAGATCGGCAACGGTGCTTTCGCGATACTTGCCGGTCTCGAAATCCATAATAGTAGGGGCCGCGCCGCCGGTGCCCGCGTGCACACGCCTGCCGCCGATTTCGATGTCATGTGTGGAGTCGATCCCGTGCAGCGTGAACTTACGCCGTGTGCGGGCGATCACGTCTTCGACCAATGCGCGTGGAAAGCGCAGACGGCCATCGCCGTCCACCTTGCACCCCGCTGCAACGGCGCGGGCTTCCAGACTGGGCGTGACCTGCGACAGGCCAAGATCGGCCAGCAGTTGCAGCACCAAGTCGTGGATGCGTTCCATCTCGGGCGTGGTGAGCGGGCGGTAATGACCGCCGGTCATGCCCGGAGCAATGGGGGACACTGCCGGGGCGGTATCCGGCTTGTTGCGGCCTCGGCGGCTCGGTTTTCGGACGGTTGCTGACATAAGGGACCTCGCGGTGTATCCTATGTGCAGTAATCCTGTTTGGATCGCTGTCTTCAAACGATCATTTTGAATACAACGCATTCCCTCAGATCATGCGAAACTAGCCCAATGCCTCGCATTCCTCGATAATCCATTGAAGAAATCCTGAAACAGCAGGGTTTTTGACGGTCTCATTCAATGCGCCAATGTAATAGTCACTTGTTGTCTCAATCGCGCTTTCAAACGGGCAGGCCAACTGGCCGCTGGCCAGCATTTCGTCAGTTATGTAACTCCACCCAAGGGCAATACCTCGCCCGGTCGCGGCGCCTTGCAGGATCATTGGGTAGCTGTTGAGGCGGATACCCCGGCGCACGGGCTGCCCGGTGACGCCTTGCTGAACCAACCACGTGTGCCAATCGACGCTGCCCCAGATCGTGCCACCTCCGTCCAGATGCAAAAGCGTCTGATCCAGCAAATCGCTGGGGCGTTGCAGTTCAGGATGTTCCTGTAGGTAAACAGGGCTGCAAACCGGGTAAACGCGTTCACCAAACAGAAAACGGGCATCGACCCCATCCAAGTTACCATCGCCATGCAGCACGGCGATATCGGCACCCTGTCGGGTCAGATCGACTTTATGATCGGTGGCCAGAACACGCAAATCTATCTCTGGATAGCGCTCGGCAAAGCGCTCCAGCCGGGGCATCAACCAGTAATATGAAAACGCAACCGAGGCCGCCACGGTGATCTGCGGCATCTCAGTGGCCACGCGCAGATCACTGACGCAATGAGCAATCTCGTCCAACCCTCGCGTAACGGCGTCGAACAGGCGGTGCCCGTCAGGTGTCATTTCGATGGCGCGATGCCTGCGCAGGAAGAGCGGCAGCCCCAGATCGTCTTCCAACGATTTGATCTGTCGGCTGACCGCACTTTGCGTCAGACAAAGCTCATCAGCGGCGGCGGTAAAGCTCATCCGCCGCGCCACCGCCTCGAAGGTGTGCAGTTGCGGCAGCGCTGGCAGCGCGTATTTTCTCAAGTAGAGCTCCTTTTTAGCAGCAATAGCTGCATCAACCCGCTGACAAACAATAAATGCACGACCAGCGGGGCCTGTGTCTAGATAGGCAATCAACTGACGCCAAAAATGCGCAGTGCTGCATTGCCCACCGCTGATTGTCCAGGGTAGCAATGCACCAGAATGCTGCCATTGGAGCATGTGCGGTGAAGATTGGCAATGTCTAAGGTTTGTGGCTGTTGTCATCGTGAGATGCAGCGGCGACAAATCTGACAAGGAGGAAAGCGTGGGCGGATTTCGGTGCTATGGGGATTGTGTACTATGGCTGCGGTGATTGATGTGCAGAACTATCGGCTGCGTGATGACAAGCAGCGCTGATAAGTCGATTTTCCCAGCCCGATTTGGCTGATTGATATCCCGTTTTGCCGCCATTGGCCTGTTGTAGCGCAGGTTTTGGCGGGATGGTCGCACCGATGGGTCCGGCGTCCGCGTAATGAAGGACCCGATTTGATAGTCGTATCATGCGGCGTCCTCCCATGGCGGTGCGCGGGACTTGGGTGTTTGGCCCCGCATGAAGGTCTCGATGATGATCATTGCGCCACCGCATTTGGGGCACGGCTGGGACTGGTCTCGTTCGTCGGTATCGACACCTTGATCCTCATGGGCTTTCGGAATGGCGTCTGCTTCAACCTCCAATAAAGACCTGATCTTTGCGATCCTGTCGCGACGGATGCCATTCGCGAGGAAGCCTGTGTGGCGGATGCGGTGGAAGCCGGAGGGCAGGACATGGATCAGGAAGCGACGGATGAACTCGGACGTCGGCAGACGCATGACCTTCATCCTGTCCCCACGTTTGATGCGATAATCTTTCCACCGGAAGGCCACAGTGTTGGCATCAGCGCTGATCAGGCGGTGGTTTGAGATCGCCACGCGGTGCGTGTAACGGCTCAAGTACGCCAGCACGGCCTCAGGCCCGCCGAAGGGTGGTTTGGCATAAACCACCCAGTTGGTTTTGCGCAGCGGCGCGAGATGGGCGGCGAAGGTATCGGGGTCGGCCAGCTTTGCCAGTTTGCCGAAGAAGCGCAGCTTGCCTGCTATGTCTAAGGTTTGTGGCTGTTGTCATCGTGAGATGCAGCGGCGACAAATCTGACAAGGAGGAAAGCGTGGGCGGATTTCGGTGCTATGGGGATTGTGTACTATGGCTGCGGTGATTGATGTGCAGAACTATCGGCTGCGTGATGACAAGCAGCGCTGATAAGTCGATTTTCCCAGCCCGATTTGGCTGATTGATATCCCGTTTTGCCGCCATTGGCCTGTTGTAGCGCAGGTTTTGGCGGGATGGTCGCACCGATGGGTCCGGCGTCCGCGTAATGAAGGACCCGATTTGATAGTCGTATCATGCGGCGTCCTCCCATGGCGGTGCGCGGGACTTGGGTGTTTGGCCCCGCATGAAAGTCTCGATGATGATCATTGCGCCACCGCATTTGGGGCACGGCTGGGACTGGTCTCGTTCGTCGGTATCGACACCTTGATCCTCATGGGCTTTCGGAATGGCGTCTGCTTCAACCTCCAATAAAGACCTGATCTTTGCGATCCTGTCGCGACGGATGCCATTCGCGAGGAAGCCTGTGTGGCGGATGCGGTGGAAGCCGGAGGGCAGGACATGGATCAGGAAGCGACGGATGAACTCGGACGTCGGCAGACGCATGACCTTCATCCTGTCCCCACGTTTGATGCGATAATCTTTCCACCGGAAGGCCACAGTGTTGGCATCAGCGCTGATCAGGCGGTGGTTTGAGATCGCCACGCGGTGCGTGTAACGGCTCAAGTACGCCAGCACGGCCTCAGGCCCGCCGAAGGGTGGTTTGGCATAAACCACCCAGTTGGTTTTGCGCAGCGGCGCGAGATGGGCGGCGAAGGTATCGGGGTCGGCCAGCTTTGCCAGTTTGCCGAAGAAGCGCAGCTTGCCTGCTTTGTGCAATCCGCTCAGCCCTTCGAGGAACAGGCGGCGGAACAAACGCGCGAGCACCTTTACCGGCAGGAAGAAGCCTGAGCGGCAGTTCTTCCAGCGCTTGCCATCGGACGACAATCCACCGCCCGTTGTCATCGTGAGATGCAGCGGCGACAAATCTGACAAGGAGGAAAGCGTGGGCGGATTTCGGTGCTATGGGGATTGTGTACTATGGCTGCGGTGATTGATGTGCAGAACTATCGGCTGCGTGATGACAAGCAGCGCTGATAAGTCGATTTTCCCAGCCCGATTTGGCTGATTGATATCCCGTTTTGCCGCCATTGGCCTGTTGTAGCGCAGGTTTTGGCGGGATGGTCGCACCGATGGGTCCGGCGTCCGCGTAATGAAGGACCCGATTTGATAGTCGTATCATGCGGCGTCCTCCCATGGCGGTGCGCGGGACTTGGGTGTTTGGCCCCGCATGAAGGTCTCGATGATGATCATTGCGCCACCGCATTTGGGGCACGGCTGGGACTGGTCTCGTTCGTCGGTATCGACACCTTGATCCTCATGGGCTTTCGGAATGGCGTCTGCTTCAACCTCCAATAAAGACCTGATCTTTGCGATCCTGTCGCGACGGATGCCATTCGCGAGGAAGCCTGTGTGGCGGATGCGGTGGAAGCCGGAGGGCAGGACATGGATCAGGAAGCGACGGATGAACTCGGACGTCGGCAGACGCATGACCTTCATCCTGTCCCCACGTTTGATGCGATAATCTTTCCACCGGAAGGCCACAGTGTTGGCATCAGCGCTGATCAGGCGGTGGTTTGAGATCGCCACGCGGTGCGTGTAACGGCTCAAGTACGCCAGCACGGCCTCAGGCCCGCCGAAGGGTGGTTTGGCATAAACCACCCAGTTGGTTTTGCGCAGCGGCGCGAGATGGGCGGCGAAGGTATCGGGGTCGGCCAGCTTTGCCAGTTTGCCGAAGAAACGCAGCTTGCCTGCTTTGTGCAATCCGCTCAGCCCTTCGAGGAACAGGCGGCGGAACAAACGCGCGAGCACCTTTACCGGCAGGAAGAAGCCTGAGCGGCAGTTCTTCCAGCGCTTGCCATCGGACGACAATCCACCGCCCGGCACGATGATATGCACATGCGGGTGGTGCGTCATCGCGGATCCCCATGTATGCAGCACGCTCGTCATGCCAATCTTTGCACCAAGATGTTTTGGATCGGCTGCGATTGTCAGCAGAGTTTGCGCCGCCGCCTTGAACAGGAGGCCGTAGACCACCGCTTTGTTCTGGAAGGCAATGTCGGCGATTTGCGATGGCAGCGTGAAGACCACGTGGAAATACTCAATGGGCAACAAGTCTTCCATGCGCGCCTGCATCCAGTCCTGCGCCGCTGCACCTTGGCACTTCGGGCAATGCCGATTGCGGCACGAGTTGTAGGCGATGTGCTGGTGACTGCATTTGGTGCAAGCGGCAACATGCCCGCCAAGCACAGCGGTCCGGCAGCTCTCTATCGCCGACATCACTTTTAACTGCTGTAGGTTCAAGTGTCCGGCGTGGGCCAGGCGATAGGTAGCACCATGGGCGCGGAAGATGTCTGCGACCTCCAGCTTGAGGCGAGACATGGAAGCCTAGTTTAACCGGGTCCGGCCTCCCGCCGCACCAGCAGATCAAACGGGCTGGTGACACTCTGGATCGTCTTGGTTGCCACCTTGGTATAGATCGTCGTCGTTTCCAGCTTGGCATGGCCCAGAAGCACTTGGATCACCCGGATGTCGGTCCCACCCTCCAGCAGATGCGTGGCAAAGCTGTGCCGCAGAGTGTGGGGCGACACCTGCTTCTTGATCTCTGCAAAATCGCATGCGACCCCAAAGGCCCGATTGAACTGCCGCGTCGAGATTGGATCGATCCGGTTACGACCCGGGAACATCCAACCTCTCGGCCGCACTTCTCGGTAATAGTCGCGCAACAGGCTCAGAAGGTTCGGCGACAACATGACCTGCCGGTCCTTACGACCCTTACCTTGCTCAATCCGGATCAGCATCCGGTCGCTATCTATGTCGCCAACTTTGAGATGGGTGACCTCGCTGGCGCGCAGCCCGCCACCATAGGCCACGCTGAAGGCCGCGCGGTATCGTAACCCAGGCCCAGGTGCCGCTTCGATAATACGCGCGACTTCCTCGGCGCTGAGCACAACGGGGATCTTCTTAGCCGCCCGTTGATAGCGCATATGCCGCTTCATCTCGGGACGCGGGCACGTCGTCGCAAAGAAGAAACTCAACACTGTCAGCCGGTTGTTGAAGGTCGGTGCGCCAATGCCGCGCTCCTTCATATCGAGCTGGAACGCCCGCAGCTCTTCCGGTGTCGCGCTATCCGGCGCGTGACCCAGAAACCGCGTAAAATCCCGCATCCCTCGCAAATACATTGTCTGCGTTTTCGACTGCAGCCCTTTGATCCGCATATCTTCGAGAAATCGCTGGCGCAGTGCAGGTACATATTGGTCTGACATTGAAACCTCCTATCGTCAGATTGAGAAGGTCCCAATCGTCCAACAGAATCGTCAGTTCACAAAATCACGGCGCTTCGATCAGCGCGAAACCCTCGACACAAGCGCCAATACCGCGAGAGCGGTTTCGTCCTCCCGCTTTGCGGTCGATCAACAAGATCGCGCTGGATGTCCGGTCTGGGTCAGAATTACTTGGGACTTGGGCCATAGCTGCCTGGTGGATACGGGTAGTTTGGCCAGAATTTCGCAGCACAGGGTCAAAGCTGCGCGACGTTTGAGATTTCGGACGTTGCGCCGGATTCTGTGATTCAGATTCCTCGCGAAACCCTCCAGGGTCGCCTGAGAATGCTGACTTACACTCTCCGGCGGCTGATATTGGCCATCCCAACGCTGCTCTTTATCGCGCTGGTGATCTTTTTGCTGTTGGAACTGGCCCCCGGCGATCCCACAGCGCAGCTGCCACTGACCATTCCTGCGGACGTCAAAGAGCCGATGCGCATCGCCCTGGGCCTGGACCAGCCCAGTCATATCCGCTTTGGCAAATGGTTGTGGCAGATGGGAGTGGTGGAACCGATGGTGTGGTGGGACGCCACGTTCGGCACCGCGCTGAGTGCCGACACGCCCCGCGTGATCAGCTGGCAGACCCGATCCCCGGTGATGGATATCGTGGTACAGCGCCTACCCCAGACCCTTTGGGTGGTGGGCATGGCCTATGTCGTTGGCGTGATGGTCGCCCTGCCCATCGGCATCTATTCGGCCTATCGGCAGTATTCGGTCTTTGATCAGCTCGGTACGTTTGTCACTATGGTCGGCTATTCGATCCCTCCGTTCTTTTCAGGCGTGTTGGTGATCGTGATCTTTTCGGTGGGGCTGGGTTGGTTTCCCTCTGTATATGACACCACGCACCGGGTGGTGGACTGGGACAGTTTCATGGTGCAGCTCAATCAGATGGTGCTGCCGGTGATGGTGCTCTCCTTGCAGGTCACTTCGCAGATCAGCCGCTATATGCGGGCTGCCATACTGGACAATCTCACACAGGACTATGTGCGCAGCGCCCGCGCCAAGGGCTTGCGCGAAAACACTGTGGTAGGAGTGCATGTATTGCGCAATTCGATGATCCCGGTGGTGACTGTGATCGCCCTTGGGGTACCGCAGGTCTTTGGCGGTGCGATCATCACCGAGGTGATTTTCAAGGTGAACGGGTTGGGTCAGCTATTGATTACGGCGATACAGGCCAATGATCTGCCGATGGTGCAGACGGTCACCTTCATGCTCGCCGTGCTGATCGTGCTGTTCAATATTCTGGCCGATGTGATCTATGGGCTGCTTGATCCAAGGATCCGCTATGAGTGATCCCCGCGCCCACAGCCCGTCCCGCGATGTCTGGGATCAATTCCGTCGCCACCGGGGTGCCGTTGCGGGCGGGGTGATCTTTCTGGTGCTTCTGGTCGGCGTCGTGCTGGACCCCCTGATCTGGCAGGTTGATCCTGCCTTCATCAACATCCTAGCGCGCAATCAGGGTCCATCGCTGGCCCACCCGTTCGGCACTGATCAGCTCGGGCGCGACACGCTGGCGCGGATGATTGCAGGGGGGGCAGGTCTCGATGGCCGTGGGGCTGACAGCGATGGGGTTGTCCATCGTGCTGGGTACGCTGGTGGGCGTCTCAGCGGGAATGTTCCGCTGGCTCGACGGGTCCTTGATGCGCCTGACTGATCTGTTCTTGTCCCTGCCCTTGC
This sequence comes from Roseovarius sp., assembly GCA_965207105.1. Lineage (GTDB taxonomy): Bacteria > Pseudomonadota > Alphaproteobacteria > Rhodobacterales > Rhodobacteraceae > Roseovarius. The sequence goes on from CBDBLS010000026.1 coordinate 254,836, forward strand.
TGCCCCTGCTGCTGGTTATGGTGATGCTGTTCCGCGAAACCCTGAGCACCAGGTTTGGCACCGAAACGGGCATCTTTCTTCTGATCGTTATCGCCATAGGCCTCACCAGCTGGATGCCCACGGCCCGAATTGTGCGCGGCGATGTTCTGGCGCTGAAAGAGCGCGAGTTTGTGCTGGCCGCCCGCTCGGTTGGGACCAGAGGAACGAAAATGATCACACGCCATATCCTGCCCAATGTGCTGTCTCCCATTCTGGTTTCAGCCAGTTTAGGGATTGCCAATGCGATCATCACCGAAAGCGCGCTCAGCTTTCTGGGCCTTGGGTTTCCGCCTGATTTCCCGACATGGGGGCGTCTGCTGGCCGATGCGACGGTGTATATCACCGACTATCCCGAGCGTGTGATCTGGCCCGGTGCCGCGATTTCACTGACCGTTCTGGCGGTAACCTACATGGGTGATGGACTGCGTGACGCATTGGACCCCAGGGCGCGACGAGGCAAATAAGGACCGCCTTCAGGCCATATCGCGAACACCGAAAGAACTGATCCAAGCAGATCAACAGATGCGAAACGCATTTCCGCATCCAGCACATCACGCAGAACATTGTTCCGATCAACACCATACATTCACGAAATGCGATGCTTGAATGCAAGGGGATTCCACGTCATTTGGAAGGAAATTCTACATCTTCCCTCACCCCAAGGTGCTGCCATGTTTTGAATCCTTCGGCTTTGAAACCCTCACCGCCCCACAAGCCGCTGCGCAGTTTGGCCTTGGCTTGGGTGCTGTTTTCGGCACGCTGGCCCAGATCACACGGTTTTGCCTGCGGCGCGCTCTGGTGGGCGAAGATCGCCGCGCCGCTGCGGGCGTTTGGCTGACCGCATTGGCCGTCGCCATCCTTGGCACCCAAGCGGCTGTCGTGCAGGGCTGGATCAACTTTGCAGATCACCGCTTCATGGCCGCTGACATTCCGGTTCTGGCGATTGTCATCGGTGGCTTGTTGTTTGGGGCTGGCATGGTTCTGACGCGAGGATGTGTGTCGCGCCTGACGGTTCTGACCGGATCGGGCAACCTGCGCGCCTTGTTGGTATTGCTCGTCTTTGCCGCCACCGCCCATGCTGCGCTCAAGGGCGTGCTGGCCCCGGTGCGTACCAGCCTTGGATCCGTGACCCTGCCTCTGGAGAACGCCGCCCTGCCCGGCCATCCAATGATCTGGGCCGGTCTGCTGGCACTGGCTGCGCTTGCTTTTGCACTGCGTTCGGGCAACCGCCCCGGAATGCTGATATTGGCCGCCGTGATTGGCCTGCTGGTGCCTCTTGGCTGGGTCGGAACGGGCTTTGTCCTGTTTGACGATTTCGATCCCATAGCGATGGAATCTCTGTCCTTCACCTCGCCCGCCTCCGAGGCGCTGTTTTACACCCTCGCCTCAACCGCGATCAGCCCCGGATTTGGCAGCGCTCTGGTCGGTGGTGTGGTAATCGGCGCATTGGTCGCGGCCCTTCTGGGCGGGCAGTTCCAATGGCAGAGCTTTGAGAGCCCGCGCCAGACCGGGCGCTATATGTCCGGCGCTGTTATGATGGGTCTGGGCGGCGTGCTGGCCGGGGGCTGCACCGTGGGCGCAGGCCTGTCGGGCGTGCCCACCCTATCTCTGGCGGCCATCCTCGCGCTGGGGGCCATCGCTGCCGGGGCCTTTGCCGCAGACCGCGCCCTGCGCCCCGCCCCAAGCAAGACACTGACAGCATTTCCTGCCGAGTAAATCCGATTGCCTGATGTACACGGACCCCATCCTGCGTTAAACCGCCTCGCGGCCGGACAGGATTAAGGGAACGTGACATGACGCAGTTTGAGTACAAGGTGATCCCCGCCCCCTCCAAAGGGCGGAAGGCGCCAGGCGTCAAAGGGGCCGAGGCGCGGTTTGCCTTTGGCGTTCAGGAAGTGATGAACGAAATGGGTGCCGAGGGCTGGCAGTATCTGCGCTCGGATCTTTTGCCCAGTGAAGAGCGTCAGGGCCTGACTTCGTCGCAAACCGTGTATCGCAGCGTTTTGGTGTTCCAGCGCCCCCGCACAGACGCGGTGTCAGATGAGATCACAGAGGGGCCTGCCGAGGCGGCACCGGAACCGCAAGACTCTGTTTTAGAACCCGAAACGCTCAATCATAGCCACGCCGCGACCGACAATGCGGTCCCGGACGAACCTGCCAGCGAGGTTGATCCCATGCCACCTCATCGCGCCTAAACCTCAATCAAACCTACGCCGCACCCGTGCGACACAGGGGCTTATCCCCATCTTTTTTCGCTACGCCCCCTTCTCTTCGCCGGTTTTTTTTTGCATAAACTTTGTTCTCCGAGTCGAACAGGTGCCCAAATGTCCAAGTCTGATCCCTTTGGTTTCGATATGTCCGTATCATCGGCCAAGAAGAAAAACCCGCGCGGCCGGCGCGGCATGTCGGGGGCGTCCGAAACCTCGACCCGTCAATGCGAACACGAGGGTTGCACCGAGGCCGGTAAATATCGTGCCCCCCGCGCGCCCGACGTCCTGGATGAGTTTCTGTGGTTCTGCAAAGATCACGTCCGCGAATACAATCTGAAATGGAACTTTTTCAACGGCACCACCGAGGCCGAGATAAACGCCCAGATGTCCAAGGACAAAGTGTGGGAGCGCGAGACCAAATCATTCTCCGACCCCGAGGCCCGCGCCTGGACCCGCCTTGGCATCGAGGATGCGCATCAGGTGCTGGGCGGCAATGCCACGCAGAACCCCGGCAAAGGGGCGTCTTCTAAGCGTAAACTGCCCCCGACCGAACGCCGCGCGATGGAGATTCTGGAGGCTGAGGATAATTGGTCAAAAGCTGAAATTCGCAAAGCTTACAAAGCGTTGATCAAGGTTCTTCACCCAGACATCAACGGCGGCGACCGCAGCCAGGAAGAACAATTGCAACAGGTTGTCTGGGCCTGGGATCAGATCAAACAAAGCCGGAATTTCAAGTAAGCTGCAAGCGCGTCAGATTTGATAGAATTTGACGATGTCCATTGCACGCCGAATGACTGCAGTGCGCTCTATGGCACGTGCGTCCTTTGAGGCAATTTGAACGAATTGATAGGTCGACAGACTTCCTCCACCAAGAGCCGAAGCAATTCCAAACCCAGCGATAATGCCTGCTCCACCCGTCGCAACCAAACCGGCCGCAAGAAAACCCCACCCTAAGGTTAGAGTGGCTGCATCTGCATATGAGGGAAACTTTGTCGTTTCATGCCGGTAACAAGCATCCAGCACTTCGCTCCAATCATACAAGTTCTTAGGCAATGGCTGACCCGAGTTGCTTCCGTCACGGATCCAGATCTCAATGATATCAGGATCAAGCAGCAGCTTATCGACACAGTCTTCCAGTTCATCAACATCAAAGCCGCGAACCACAGTCGGCTTTTTCATTCCCGGCCTTGTTGTTTTCGCGGAAGAAAACGAGACCGTTCACTGTCATCTGAAAGGATTTCTGGATACTTATCGAGCAGGCCCTTCCGGTACTGCTCGGAATCTTTTGAAAACTGTTCCACCATCGCAGGACGTTGACGTGTAATCAGCACCCAATGAACGATCTGCGAAAGGAAAAAGGCGGCAGCAATAACACCTAAGCCAAACAGCGCATCAGAGATGCTTACAACAGGAAAATGTCTGTTGGAGAACGTGGCATCCAAATGATATCCTAAATAGTAGAAAGTGCCTGCAACATAAATCGACATTTTCGCTATTTCTTCGACAACCCGAGACAGCCACCCCGAATAGAACGAGGTCCGATTTTCTGATGCAGACATTTGCGGTTCCATGACAATAATTTAGGCAGATCGGGAGCGTTTGCCAAGCCCAAGGCTGCGTCAAACGGGTTTGAACATCAGGCTCACGCCATTCAGGCAGTGGCGTTTGCCGGTAGGGGCCGGGCCGTCGTTGAAAATATGGCCCAGGTGACTGCCACAGCGGCTGCAATGACATTCGGTGCGAACCATCAGCAATTTACGATCTTTCTTGGTGCCGATCGCGCCCGGCTTGGCCTGCCAAAAACTGGGCCAGCCGGTGCCACTGTCGTATTTATGCTTCGAGGAATAGAGCGCCTGATCACACCCCCGGCAATGGTAGATCCCTGGATCATAAACCTTGTCGAGTGGGGATGAGCCTGCGCGCTCGGTGCCTTCCTCGCGCATCACGCGATACTGGGCATCTGTCAGCGAGGCACGCCATTCGGCGTCTGTGCGCGTCACGTCAAACTGATCTTTGGCGGCTTGCCCGGACCGACTGCTCAGACCCATCAAAGCAATGGCCCCTGCCGCCGCCCCGGCCATAAATCCACGTCGCATCATCACCAGAACTCCTTAGTTACAGATAAAAAATGTGCCTCTCCAAGCAGCTTTGCAACCGACGCCCTCACAAAATGTCGTGAGGCGCTGAAAGATTAGCCCTGAAAATCCCGTTATCCCGTTAAGGTGTGCGACAAACCCGGCGATCTTTTCCCCTTTCCCTTGCCCTTTCCCGCGATATGTTGCACCACGAACGCCGGATAAGACGCGCGCAAAAGGGACAAAGACCATGGCCGACGGAACGATCGAAATGAATGCCAAACCAACCGAAGATGTCTCGGTGCGCGAAGTGTTTGGAATTGATAGCGATATGGCCGTCAAAGGCTTTGCCGAGCGCACCGACCGGGTGCCGGAATTTGACAGCACCTACAAGTTTGACCGGGACACCACGTTGGCGATTCTAGCCGGGTTTTCGCACAATCGCCGCGTCATGATCCAAGGCTATCACGGCACCGGCAAATCAACCCATATCGAACAGATCGCTTCGCGCCTGAACTGGCCCTGTGTAAGGGTGAACCTGGACAGCCACATCAGCCGGATCGACCTGATCGGCAAGGACGCGATCAAGCTACGCGACGGCATGCAGGTCACCGAATTTCACGAAGGCATCCTGCCCTGGGCGCTACGTAACCCAACGGCGATTGTGTTTGACGAATATGACGCGGGGCGCGCCGATGTGATGTTCGTGATCCAGCGGGTTCTGGAAACCGATGGCAAGCTGACCTTGCTGGATCAGAACGAGGTGATCACGCCCAACCCCTATTTCCGCCTGTTTGCCACAGCCAACACCGTAGGTCTGGGCGACACGACCGGGCTTTATCACGGCACCCAGCAGATCAACCAAGGCCAGATGGACCGCTGGAGCCTTGTGGCCACGCTGAACTATCTCAGCCATGACGCCGAAACCAACATCGTGCTGGCCAAGAATCCGGTCTACAACACTGCCGAGGGCCGCAAGACGATCAGCCAGATGGTCACCGTCGCCGATCTGTCCCGCACGGCCTTCATGAATGGTGAACTGTCCACCGTGATGAGCCCCCGGACCGTGATCGCCTGGGCGCAAAACGCCACCATCTTCCGCGATGTGGGTTATGCGTTCCGCCTGACATTCCTCAACAAATGCGATGAATTGGAGCGCCAGACCGTGGCCGAATTCTACCAGCGCTGCTTTGACGAGGAACTGCCCGAAAGTGCGGCGAGCGTAAGTCTGGGATGAGGTGGGTAGCCGCGCTGGTTCTGCTGGTCGGCTGCACTGTCTCTCAACAGACGCCACCCGCGCCAACGCAGTTTGAGCTGCCGACACGTGCAATCGCATATATTCCTACGACGCAGAACCCTCTCTGTGCGGTCACAAGGGTGGTGGATGGCGACACCGTCCACATTCACTGCCCCAATGGCGGGGGACCGGTGCGCCTGACTGGCTATGACACCCCTGAAACCTACCAGGCCGGTTGCGCCGCCGAAAAAGCACTGGGTGACGCAGCAACGCTGCACCTGAGCCATATCCTGACAAACGCCACGGTGATCGCGCCGCGTCATGAAGGGGTTGATAAATACGGGCGCGATCTTGCCAGCCTGAGCATCGATGGGGCTCCGTTGGCTGATCTGATGATCCGTAAGGGATATGCTGTCAGCTATAAGGGCGGGCGCCGCATTGACTGGTGCGAAAAGCTGGGCGCTTAAACCCAGGTCGGGAGGATACAAGCATGCATATAGGTCTCATCGGTGGCATTGGGCTGGCGGCCACAGTGGTCTACTACCAGCGACTGACCGCAGCGATGACGGCCAAGGGCGCGCCGCTTGAGCTAACCATCGTTCATGCCGATGTGCAGGAGCTGATCCGCAACAATCTGGCCGACGACCGCGCAACACAGGCGCGGGCCTATGCTCCGCTGATTGATCGGCTGCGCGATGCGAGGTGCGATTGTGTGGCCATCACGTCGCTGGGCGGGCATTTCTGTTTCGAAGAAACGGTGGCACTTTCTTCCCTGCCGCTGATATCGGCAGTGGCGCCGCTGGATGATTACTTTGTCGCGAACCATATCGGCACAGTGGGCCTTTTGGGCACGCGGGTTGTCATGCGCACCGGGCTTTACGAGCAGTTGAGCAAAACCCGTGCCGTCGCGTTGGAGGATGAGATAGACACCCTTGGCCAGACCTATCAGGATATGGCGGTGGCCGGGGTCTGCACCGAAGATCAGCGTGCCTTGTTTCTCGATGCGGGTGCCCGACTGATGCGGGATCGAGGGGCTGACGCCATCGTATTGGCAGGGACCGACCTCAACCTTGCCTTTGACGGACAAGGCCCCGGTTATCCGGTGATTGATGCGCTGGATGTGCATGTCGATTTGCTAGCCCAACTGGCCAGTGGCGCATTGAGCCTGTCGGACATCTAAACCAACACGATTCACACATTCCCAACCAAATTCACGCCTCAAAACCACATTGACACATTATGTGTATATACTTTGCATTTATACTCCCGCGACCGAATTGACCAGAAGATTTGAGGTCAGATCAGCTTGTATTCCTTGAGAGAAACGATCCTGAAATTGTCGGTAACAGTGTCGCGAAAATCGCGCCGTTTGTCGGGTAGGGTTTGGCGGAAGAAGTTGAAAATGGCCTCGGTGAACTGGTTGAACGTGGCGTAATGGCGATTATGGGTGATGCAGTCGTGCATGACACCCCAAAGGCGCTCAATCGGGTTGAGATGCGGGGCGTATGCCGGCAGGAACTTCAACTTCACCCGACGTTCGGGGCTGTGCAGCCATGGCTGGAGTATCCTGGCGTGGTGATAACGCGCATTGTCGACAAAAACATGGATGGTCGTTTTGGTTGGGGTGTTGCGCTCCGGCTTTTCCAGCATGAGAGTGTCCTGTCTTCTGTGTATGAGTAATTCGGTCCATGCTTCCAAACTGAAGGAGCATGACGATAATGACGATTTCCAAAGAACTACCGGGCGAGCTGCCTAGCGGTGTTGAGCGACCCAAAGATTTACTTGGCGACAAGGGTCTGATGAAAGAGCTGAAGGTCCGGCCGATGGAGCGGATGTTGGGGGCTGAGTTGACCGAGCATCCGGGCTATGAACCACACGGTGAACCTGCCAGCCAGCAGACCAACCGGCGCAACGGAGCGACGCGCAAGGTGCTGAAGGGCAATGACGGGGCGGTGCCGATTGATATCCCACGTGACCGTGACGGCAGTTTTGAGCCGGAACTTATCCAGAAAGGCCAGACCCGGATCGACGGGATGGATGACAAGACTACCGGGCTTTACGCAGCTGGTTTATCAACCCGTGATATCAGCAGCCACCTTGAGGAAGTCTATGGGTTACGGGTCTCTGCCGACCTGATCAGCCGTGTCGCCGATGCTGTTCTGGAGGAGGTCCCGGACTGGCAAAACCGGGCTTTGGAGCCGGTTTACCCGATCGTTTTCCTTGATGCCCTACGTGTTGAAATCCGCGATGCCGAGAGCCGTCAGGTCAAGAACAGGGCCGTATACGTGGCCCTGGGCGTCACCCCTGATGGTGAGCGTGAGGTTCCGGGCCTGTGGATTGCCGCCAATGAAGGGGCCAAATTCTGGCTGTCCATTATGAGCAATCTCAAAAACCGGGGGCTGGAGGACATCCTGATCGCCGTTGTGGATGGCCTCAAGGGTTTCCCCGACGCTGTCAACGCGGCCTATCCAGATACCACCGTGCAAACATGTATTGTACATCCGGTGCGCCATTCATTGAACTTCTGCGGCTGGAAAGATCGCAAGGAAGGGGCCAGAAGCCTGAAGCAGATTTATCAGGCCGTAAACGACGGGGAGGCCGCCAAAGCCCTTGATGCTTTCGAGGATGAATGGGGCCAAAAATACCCCTCGATCGCCCCGGGCTGGCGGCGGGCATGGCAGGAGGTGATCCCGTTCTTCGCCTTCCCCCCGGATGTGCGCAAGATCATCTATACCACCAACGCCATAGAAAGCCTGAACCGGGTCATCCGGAAAACTACCAAAACCCGCGGCGGCCTTCCAACCGATGATGCTGCAACAAAGCTGATCTATCTGGCCATCCGCAACTTCGAAAAATCCGGTCGATGTGTCAGAGAATGGGTTGCGGCACGAAACCGGTTCGCTATCCTATACCCGGAACGGTTCAACAGATGACCCGTTTTAACCGCATGGGCCAAACCCCATACACAGAGCTTCGGACATTCCCTCCAGCATGAGAGTGTCGTTTGGGCATTGATCTTCCCGCCTTCCACAAAAGTAAACTGGAACGTTTCAAGATCGAGCGCACCCTGAATATTGAGGCGCCTGCGCCCCGATGTTGCCTTCAGGGCCGTCTTTTGCCCCTTCGGGAACCGGCCATGGGCGTGACGGCTCCGATGCTCGGGATGCACAGCATCGGAGAAGACCACCATCCCATCGGCTGCAAGTTCGGTCATCAGGGCCTCATACATGGCGATAAACGCCGCCTGTTTGACTTCATCGGCCTGTGCAGGCGGCAATCGTGGCTTTTTATACTCAAACCCCGGACGGCGCATCAGCCTGGCGGCCCCCGAGGGACTGTAGCTCCGCCCGTATTCCGCCGGAACATACGCACAGACCTCGTCTACGTTCCGTGCCGGGTTTTCGGCAAAACGGGCTTTCAAAGCCCGTTCGCGCTCCCCCGACAAATGCCCTTGTCGCTGGCTGTAATCCTTCAAGCCGAAAAACGACAGCCCCGCCCCGGAAAAGGCAAACCGCCACTCCGTCAGAACCGTCGGGCCGATATCCAGAATCCGGCAAACCGTTCCGGCGTCTTCTTCTGCATCCAACAGCGGAAACGCACGGGCGCGCCTCCAGACAAGCGCTTCAACCTTGCGGCGGCGGCAAATGGCCTCAAGGGCCAGGCGCTGACCGGCAGATAGCGAAACCGTTTTGTGGGGCTTGTTCATGCTCTCAAAGTGCATGCTGTGATACGTATGACCATGCGGCAAATTGAATCAACCTCTCTACAAATTCTTCAGGTCAATTCAGGCGCAGTAGGGCGTGTTGACGATCATCTCGAATTGATGGCGGCGGAACATATGTAGATCATCGCAGAGAAGCTCGTATCTGTCTTGCAAGCCCGCATGGCGATGCGCTTGAAGTCCTTGAGTTTGCAAAAGAAGTTTTCTACGAGGTGACGCCATTTGTAAATTTCCTTGTCGAATTTCCGAGGCTCCAGACGGTTGCTTTTCCGAGCGATCACCGCGTCGCCACCACGCCGGTCCAGTTCATCGAAAAGCCAGTTTGCATCGAATGCCTTATCGGCGAGCAGCGTATCAAATTTGTGGCCTTCGATCAGTTCGGGGACACCGATGATATCGTGGCGTTGACCGGGCATCAGTACGAAATCGACGAGGGTCCCCAGAGCATCGGTCAGCGCAAGGATTTTACTCGTGATCCCACCTCGTGACTTGCCTATGGCCTGACTTTCAGTCCCCCTTTTGCTCCCTGTCCATGTCGGTGAACTTTGATAAGTGTCCCATCAACCATCGCGTATTCCATATCAAAACCCTCTGATAATGCACCGAAAATGCGCGTGAACACATCCCGACGCACCCAGTGACGGAAGCGTTTGAACACAGAATTCCAGTTTCCGAACTCCGCAGGAAGGTCACGCCACGGCGCACCGGTTCTGGCGGTCCAGAGCACTGCCTCAATGAACATTCGTCCATCGCCGCCAGTTTGGCCAGGGTCGGATTTCTTGCCAAGGCAATGCGGTTCCATCAATGCCCATTGCCGGTCCGTCAGTATCAAACGTGCCATCTTATGCTCCCATGGGTTCGAAGCTTGAATCAGAATTCACACCCAAAAGGAACCCTGATCGTCAACACGCCCTAGTATACATAGAATATACATATCACTTACCCTCTCCTCATGAGACAGACAAGGCGCACCCTGATGGCGGTCGCACTTACAATACTGTCGAGCAGTTCCGCCATCCAAGCAGGCCCCCTGAACCTGGAAGAGCAGGTACAGGCCTTCGCCACATGCGCCGGGAGATTATCGGCGCTGGCGACGCGGCAACGGGCCCTGCATGACCCTCAGTCTGAAACCACCGGGCGACTGACCTCAGACTTTGAAACGCTGTTGGACGCCACCCTGCCCCACGCCTATGAAAACGGCATTGACGCGGCCCGTCCCACGCAGTGGCGTGCGGCGGGTTGGGTCGAAATCGCCATGTTGTTATCCCAGCAACAAACCAGCGATGATCTTAGCCGCATTGCCCGGGCCGAGGCGGACATGGCCCGGCGTATCACCACCTGCGAACGTTTGATCCTGTCAGGCTGAACGCTCAGATTTCGCCATCGGCCCACTGGTCATCGCCCGGCATTCGCTCTAGTTTGCGCAAAGCGAACAAGACTGGCCCGGACCGCATTCATGAGCAAGCCCACAGACAACCCCGCCGACCCGTTCAAAAAGGCGCTGGCCGAGGCCACCAAGGTCATGGCCAACGACCCCGAACTGACGGTCACCTATTCGGTCGATCCCTCGGGCGTGACCGGCGATTCCATGCGCTTGCCGCAGGTCAGCCGCCGCATGACCCGCGATGAAGTGCTGCAGGCGCGCGGCACGGCTGACGCGCTGGCGATGCGGCACAAGTATCACGACGCCAAGACACACGCACATTATACGCCCCCCGGCGACATGGCCCGCGACCTCTACGAGGCGATGGAAACCGCCCGTTGCGAGGCGATGGGTGCGCGCGATATGCCCGGCACGGCCTCCAATATCGACGCAAAGATTTTATCCGAGGCGCAACGGCTGGGCTATGACCAGATCAAGGACGCCTCCGAGGCCCCCCTGCCCGTCGCGGCCGGATATCTGATCCGCCATCTGGCCACCGGGCGTGACCTGCCCGCGGGGGCGGAAAACGTCATGCAGCTGTGGCAGGGCTTTATCGAAGACCATGTCGGCGGCACGCTTGAGGATTTGTCCGAGACTCTGTCAGATCAATCCGCCTTTGCCAAATTCGCGCGGCAAATCATCGAAGATCTGGGCTATGGTGATCAGCTGGGCGATGACCCGGACGCGATGGATGATGAGGACGAAGACGAGGGCGAGGATAACGCCGAAGACGAAGAACAGCCCGACAGCTCGGGCCAGGATGATAGCGACGACAGCGAGGCCGACGCAGACCCCGAGCAAACTCAGGAAGACCAACAAGACGCCGCCCAGGCCCAGGTCAGCAGTGATGACATGGCCGATCAGGACGCTGGCGAAAAACAGGAATTGCCCGAGGGCGAGGCCCCTCTTGAGCCGCCGCAGCCTCAGCCGATTTCCGATGCGGACCCGGACTACAAGGTCTATTCCACTGAATTTGATGAAGAAATCCACGCCGAAGATCTGGCCGAGCCGGTCGAGTTGGAACGCCTGCGCGCCTATCTGGATCAACAGCTTGAACCCCTGAAAGGCGCGGTCAGCCGTCTGGCCAACAAATTGCAACGCCGCCTTCAGGCCCAGCAGAACCGCTCTTGGAAGTTTGACCGCGAAGAGGGCATTCTGGATGCCGGGCGTCTGGCGCGGGTGGTGGCCAACCCGACCACACCGCTGTCCTTCAAAGTCGAAAAAGACACCGAGTTCCGCGATACCGTGGTGACCCTGTTGCTGGACAATTCCGGCTCGATGCGGGGTCGCCCGATTTCTATCGCGGCAATCTGTGCTGATGTTCTGGCGCGTACGCTGGAACGGTGCTCGGTCAAGGTGGAAATCCTCGGCTTCACCACGCGCGCGTGGAAAGGTGGACAAAACCGCGAAACCTGGCTGGGCGAAGGCCGCCCGCAACTGCCTGGCCGTCTGAATGATCTGCGCCACATCATCTATAAATCCGCAGACGCGCCCATGCGGCGGACCCGTCAGAACCTTGGGCTGATGATGAAAGAAGGGCTGTTGAAGGAAAACATCGACGGCGAGGCGCTGGAATGGGCGTATCGCCGGGTTGTGGCCCGCAGAGAAGCGCGCAAAATCCTAATGGTGATCTCGGATGGCGCACCCGTGGATGATTCAACCCTGTCGGTTAATCCCGCGAATTATCTGGAAAAACACCTGCGCGACGTGATCGCCATGGTGGAAAAACGCCGTCAGGTCGAACTATTGGCCATCGGCATCGGCCATGACGTGACCCGCTATTACAACCGCGCTGTCACCATCACCGATGTGGATCAACTGGCCGGGGCAATGACCGAACAACTCGCCGCACTGTTTGACAATGATCCGCGCGCCCGTGCCCGGGTGATGGGGATGCGCAAGGTGGGCTAACAGATGGTGTTCCGGGGCCATTGACTCCCCTCTCATGCTGGGGTGCACTAAAGGCCCCAAACAAGAGCGATCCGTGCCATGTTTCAATCCTTCGCCGACACTGCATCGCCCGAACAGGGCCCACCCCGTCTGGCCCTATTGCGTCAGGTTATGGCCTCTGAGGGGCTGAACGGCTTTCTGATCCCCCGCGCGGATGCCCATCAGGGCGAGTACGTCGCCCCGCGCGATGATCGACTGGCCTGGCTGACGGGGTTCACCGGCTCGGCGGGGTTTTGCATTGCCCTCATTGATCAAGCCGGAGTTTTTGTCGATGGACGCTACCGCGTGCAGGTCAAGGCGCAGGTGCACACGGGTCATTTCACCCCCGTTGACTGGCCCGAGACCAAGCCCGCCGACTGGTTGAAAGAGGCGCTGCCGGGTGGTGGCGTCATTGGATTTGACCCTTGGCTCTATACGGCCGAGCAGATTGAAACGCTGGAAAAGGGCCTGCTGGGCAGCGCCATCACCCTGCGCCCGACCGCCAATCTGATTGATATGATCTGGCCCGACCAGCCCGAGCCCCCGATGGGACGCATCACCGCCTACCCCTCTGATCTGGCAGGCGAATCTCATGCCGGAAAACGCGCGCAATTGGCAAAAACCTTGCGCAAATCAGGGCATCAATCGGCGGTGATTACCCTGCCCGATTCCATTGCCTGGCTGCTTAACATTCGCGGCAGCGATATCCCGCGCAACCCGGTGCCGCACTGCTTTGCGATCCTGTTTGAGAACGGTCATGTCACCCTTTATGTCAAGGCGGACAAGATCGACGAGGCCCTGCGCGCACACCTGGGTCCGGATGTTCTGATCCGCCCGACCGCTGCGTTTGCCTCCGGCCTGCACAGCCTGACGGGCCCGGTAAGGCTGGACAAATCCAGTGTCCCGCTGTGGGTGGTGCAGAACCTGAGTGAGGCGAACGTGAGCTTTGAGTGGGGCGATGACCCCTGCATTCTGCCCAAGGCCTGCAAGACCGACGCCGAGATCGCCGCTACCAAAGCCGCCCATCTGCGCGACGGCGCGGCGGTCTGCGAATTTCTGAGTTGGTTTGACGCGCAAGCCCCCGGCACAATTTCCGAAATCGACGTGGTGCGCCAGTTGGAGGATACACGCCGCGCCACCGGCAAGCTGCTGGATATCAGCTTTGACACGATTGCCGGGTCCGGCCCCCATGGCGCATTGGCCCATTACCGTGTCACGCAAAGCTCGAACCGGCTGCTGCAAAATGGTGATTTACTGGTTCTGGATGGCGGCGGGCAGTATCTGGACGGCACAACCGACATCACCCGCACCTTACCTGTCGGTGATGTGGGCAACGAGGAAAAGACCGCTTTCACCCGGGTGCTGCAGGGCATGATCGCCATGTCGCGCGCGCGCTTTCCCAAGGGGTTGACCGGGCGCGATCTGGACGCTTTGGCGCGTTATCCCCTTTGGCTGGCCGATCAGGATTTCGCCCATGGCACGGGCCACGGCGTTGGGGTGCATCTTTGCGTGCATGAAGGGCCGCAACGGCTGTCGCGGACTTCGCACGAGCCGCTGAAACCCGGCATGATCCTGTCGAACGAGCCGGGGTATTACCGCGAAGGGGCCTTTGGCATTCGCATTGAAAACCTGCTTGTGGTGCAAGAAGTCGAACCGCTTGAGGGTGGCGACCCCGGGACCCGCCATTGCTTTGAAACCATCAGCTTTGTGCCGATCACCCTTGATCTGGTGCAGACCGACATGCTCTCGACAGGCGAACGCGACTGGCTGAACAGCTATCATGCCGCCTGTAGCGATAAACTCTCGGGGCTTTTGTCACCGCCTGCGGCGACATGGCTGGAAAATGCCACTCGGTCTCTCTGACATTTTGGTGTAACAAAGGCCGGATAGCCCCGATGGGGACAAAAAAAAGACGTCACATGAGGGGGATGGACATGTCAGACATCAGAGTTCGCAAGGCCAGTGGTACCTGGGTGGTGCGCGCCGGTGGGGCCGTTCTGGCCGAAACCAAAGAGGCGCTGGAACTAAGCGAACCGGGATATGCAGACGTGATCTATTTTCCGCGCGATGATGTGGCCATGGCCTTTCTGGATGCCACCGATCACACCACCCATTGCCCACATAAGGGGGATGCCAATTACTTTTCGATCGTGACCAAAAGCCAGACGCTGGAAAATGTCGCGTGGAGCTATGAAAGCCCGAAAGAGCATGTGGCCCGCATCAAGGGCCACCTGGCCTTTACCCCCGGCGATTACGTGGCGGTTGAAGAACTCTGACACGCCAGTCTGAACACGTAGAAACACCCGGCAGGCTCGACTCGCCGGGTGCTTTTGTGAAACGGGTCAGGCAGCGGGAAACGTGTGGAACCAATCGGTTCACCACCAATATCAGCTGTGTTCTTCCTCTGAAACCGCCGCCAGCGCCCGGTTGTAGGTCTTGAGTGCGTCAACATGAAACAGCGCGCCCCATAGTTCGGGGGGCTGGCCCTCACCTGCCAGTGTGACCACCGGAATGAACGGCACAGCTGCGCGATCAAAGATCGGCATCGCGGCCTCCAGAGTGGCATTACCGTCTATGTAAATACCGTCTTCAATCAGCTCCCAACACTGCTCTTCATCTGCCGCGCGGGGATCATCCGGGCCGCGCATCAGCTTGGCGACACGGAACATCGACAACACATAGGCATGCGGCCCTGCGGCCAGTTGCGTACCTCTGCGATCCAATTGCGCCAGAAAGAACGAGCGTTGCACCATCCGTGATCCAAGGGCCGTCGAAGTGGACACCGCCACCATCACCGCCAGACCGGTTTGCCAGTCGCCCGTCAGCTCGAACACGATCAGCGTGGTGGAAATCGGCGCGCCCAGCACGGCAGCAGCCACCGCCCCCATCCCTGCCAGCGCATAAAGCGTGTGCGAGCCGGACACCTCCGGCAGGAGCGCGGTGGCGATCAACCCAAAGGCCAGGCCAGTCAGCGCGCCAACCATCAGCGAGGGTGAAAACACGCCCCCGCCCATGCGTCCGCCAAGGGTGATCGCCACGGCTACCACCTTGAGCACCGCAAAGACGATCGCCTCGTGCAGCACCAATTGCCCGGTCAGGGCGGCCGATGTCGTTTCATACCCGACCCCGATGATATGCGGAAACCAGATCGCCAATACGCCCAGCATCAGCCCCGCCACCGCCGGGCGCAACCAGCGCGGCAGTTTAGTCCGGATCTGGAGATGGCTGGCGATGTCTTCGGCCAGAAAGACCGAACGCATCAGCACCGTGGCCACCACTCCGCAGACTAGGCCGAGGATCAGGAACGCAGGCAGTTCCACATAGAATTCCAGGGCGCTGGCGGTAGGCAGAACGAATTCTGTTACATCGCCAAATTCCCAGCGATTGATCACCGTCCCGGCCACACTGGCAATCACGATGGGCGCAAACGCGTGCACAGCGAAATGGCGCAACACCACCTCAAGCGCAAACAATGCCCCCGCAATCGGCGCATTGAACGAGGCGGACACAGCCGCCGCCACAGCGCATCCCATCAGATCGCGCCCGGTGATACCGTCAGCATTGATCCGGTTGCTGACCCAACTGGAAATCACGCCTGCCATATGCACCACGGGGCCTTCTCGCCCTGACGACCCGCCTGTGCCCAGAGTGATCATCGAAGCCAGGGCCGAGGCCAGGCCAGCCCGTTTTTCGACCCGACCCTCATGCAGGGCCGCTCCTTCGATCACATCCGCGACCGAGCGCGCACGCCCATCCGGGGTGAAGTGATGCAGAATCAGCCCAACGACCAATCCGCCAAGGGTGGGCACCAGCACCAACCAGTACCACGGCAGATCAGCAGCCGAGGAATGAATAAGGCTGGTATCATCAGTTCCATAAACAACGCCCTGCAATGCGTTGATCCCTTTGCGGAAAAACAAAGCGGCAAAACCGGCAGAAATGCCAATTATCAACGCAATCAACCAGAACTGAAACTGGCTGGGGCCGCGCAGCAGCAACACCTGCCAGCCATTGCGCAATCCGGTCCTGGCATCCTGCCACAGCTGCGCGCGCATTGATCTTTTTTGGTCGGCCATTCAGGTCCTTTTTACACAAAACAGCGATCTTTTCCAAAGCGGCTGCATAGCATAGTCTCGCTCCGGCAACAGGAACACAAGGTCACGTATGAGTATTCAGGATGCAATCGCGGAACTTTCCGATCTTCTGGGCGCGCGGCTGACGCGCTCAAAGTCCGATCTTGACCTGCATGGGCGCAGCGAAACCCACTTCCCCCTGACTCCACCCGATGCGGTGGCCTACCCCGAAAGCACCGAAGAAGTGGCGCAACTGGTAAAGGTCTGCGCGCGGTATGGCTGTCCGGTGGTAGGCTGGGGCACGGGTACGTCGCTTGAAGGACAGGCACAGGCGATTCATGGCGGGATCAGCGTTGACTTCACCCGCATGAACCAGATTCTGAGCGTGCGACAAGCCGATATGGACGTGACCCTGCAGCCCGGCGTAACCCGCGAGGCGCTGAACGAAGACCTGCGCGCCACCGGCCTGTTCTTTCCGGTCGATCCCGGAGCCAATGCATCAATTGGCGGGATGGCCTCGACGCGGGCCAGCGGCACAACGGCGGTGCGTTATGGCACGATGCGCGACAATGTTTTGGGTCTTGAGGTCGTCACTGCCGCGGGCGAGGTGATCCGCACCGGCACCCGCGCGCGCAAAAGCAGCTCGGGTTATGATCTGACCGGGCTTTTTGTCGGATCAGAAGGCACCTTGGGGCTGATCACAGAAGTGACGTTGCGCCTGCAGGGGCAACCCGACGCCGTAGCCAGCGCGGTTTGTGCCTTTGACAGCGTATCCTCAGCGGTGGCTGCGGTCATCGACACGATCCAGATGGGCCTGCCTATGGCGCGGATCGAGTTAATGGACAGTGACAGCGTGGCGGCGGTGAACGCCTATGCCGGCAGCGAGATGCCGGAAAGCCCGCATCTGCTGCTTGAGTTTCACGGCTCGCAAGACAGCGTCGCAGAGCAATCGGAAATCTTCGGAGCAATGCCGAAGAACATGGAGGGTCCGATTTCAACTGGGCCACCAAGGCCGAAGATCGCACCGCGCTTTGGGCCATGCGCCACAACGCCTATCATGCAATCCTGCAGATCCGCCCGGGTGCGCGCGCCATTGTCACCGATATCTGCGTGCCCATCTCGGCACTGGCCGACGCGATTGACGCCACCCGCAGCGATCTGGCCGAGATTGGTCTGCAAGGACCCATCCTGGGTCATGTGGGGGATGGTAATTTCCACGCGATCCTGTTGATTGACGCGGATAATTCAGACGAAGTGGCGCGCGCCAAAGAGGCCTCACACCGGATGGTCGAACGTTCGCTTGCCTTGGGCGGCACGGCGACAGGCGAACATGGCATCGGCATTGGCAAGCTGGATTACATGACGGCGGAACATGGCGGTGCCTGGGCGGTGATGGGCGCTGTCATCAAACAGGCGCTGGACCCGGACAACATCATGAACCCCGGAAAACTGGTTCCACCGCGCAACTAAAGCGTTTTGCGAAAGCTAGTGCGCCTGATTTTCGCGGCACGCTCTCGCACATCTGAACGGCCTATGCGCTAACATAAGCGGCAGGGGATTTGACCCCGGCCAGCTGCCTCCTTCGCGCGAAAAAAGGCCAGCCGCTCTCCACATGACCACGACCCGCTTTTGTGCAAGGATCAGGGCCCGCGCGCCATGATTGACGACAGTCACATCAAACCCATCGTCGCTGTTACCGGGGCCAGCCGGGGCATCGACCATGCTATCGTCAAAGAATTCCATAACACCGGTTGGGAGGTGTAGATGCTGGCGCGCACCCCGTTTTCGGCGATTTGCCCCTGGGCCGAGGGCATCGTGAAACATATCGAGGTCGACCTAGGCGACGAAATCTCGATTGCAGCCGCCTGTGACAGCCCGCGCAGCAGCCTTGGCAATCGCGGTCTGGGCGCGCTTGCCAACAATGCAGGTATCTCGCCCAAGGCAACGGATGACGGGCGACTTTCGGCGACCGAGACACCCATCGAGACATTCCCACGCGCGCAGATGGTCAACCTGGTGGCCCCTTTAATTTTGTGCCAGAACCTATTGGAGCCGCTGAAGAAAGCAGGTGGGGCGATCGTTAATGTCACCTCGGTTGCGGGCGCTCAGGTGCATCCGTTTGCAGGGGCGGCCTATACGGTATCAAAGGCCAGGTTATCAACCCTGACCCGCGAATTGGCGTTCGAGCTGACCTGTGGGGTGACAATCTAAATGCGTAATCCTGTCCAGCCCGGTCGGGGATTGTAAAAGGGCTTTGAAACAGGCGTTTGAAGCGGTTTTGACCGGGCGCGATTACAGAGGCACTGTTTTGGCTCCGCGACGGCAAAATGCGCAATCCGGACGCCTTTTGATCTGGAATGGCCCGGAAACGGGCTTTTTCAGGTGCTGGCGAACAGGCCCGGAACGGCTGGACTCCACGTCGGATTTACGGGGCGTTCGAGCCCCTGTTTTTCGGGGTAAATCCTGCACGCCGGGCGCGGGCGGCAAGCCCGTCCCATCCCCGTTCAGAGCCCGTTCAACAGGCTGTGCACAGGGCGTTGAAGGTGGGGGTCATGTGCTGTCGACGGGAGTCGGATATCATAGCCGGGATGTCCGGGGCAATCGGGCCAGATCTGTAATGTTTCCGTATCGGCCAGGGCGATGGCCGCGTCATGGGCCATGCCCTGTTTGCGTGCTGTGTAACAGGCGTCTGCAAACCCGGACTGGGCCGCGGTCCGCTCGTCGAGCAGGAGATCGGGCCAGTCCACGCCCGCCCTGTGTTGGATGCCGTCGAAGACGGGCGGCAATGTGGAGCGCAGGGGCTCATCGAGGATCGCCGCGTAGCTGTCTGCAAGCATGAACAGGAAGTCGCGCGGGTCATGGGCGGGATCATCGAGAAAGATCACCAGGCCTTCCCGGCTTTTATCAACCGGCGGCGGGCTGGCGAGTGTCGCCGCGATTCCGGGCACGGAGGAATGATCGCCCTCCACGGTTCCTGCGGTATCATCCCAGACAATGGTGCGCAGGTCCCGCCCGTAGAGGCGGTCCGGCATGCGGATGGTATGGATGGCCATTGGTGGTCTCCTGTCCGTCAGGGGGGATCGTAGTGGAAAAGCAATCCGAGGGCCAGGTCCAGCATTTCAGGATCGTCCCGCACCAGCTTGTCGAGATCGATATCAATGCCATCCTTGCCTGCCAAAGGGTGGAAGAGCATCTGGAAGGCGCGGGTCATGACCTCGATGGCGGGGCGGTCCGGATCATAGTCAAGACCTGTGAGCATCGGAGCTCCGTATTCCCGTCCGAAGCAGGGATCGACATAGTGATCCTTGCGTCCGGTGCCCGTGCAGGGATCAAGCGGGACCACAGCGTCGCGTGTGCCATCCACACCTGTGGTCCGCCGGATATGCAGGTCCTGAAACAGCCGGTCAATCTCCGGCATGGCCGCTTGCAGGTGGTGGATATATTCATGGGTGGCGTTGCCGGGGTCGCGAGAGGTAATGACCCATGCGCTGTCATCGGTTTTCACAAGACCGGGCCGTGTTCGCGCTGCGGGGCGTCCTCGATAGACGGATGGCGCATAGGATCCGCCGGCCTCCAGCAGATTGCCGGCGGCGCGCAGGGGCGCGATATTGGCGCGCGCCACCCAGGTGGCCGGAAACCGCAGAGAGGCGGCATGCACGGCCTGTGCGGCGGCCTGATCCGCGCCTGTCTCCGGTGTTGCCGGGCTGATCAGCGCGCCGGTCTGTCCAGCCGCGCGTGCGGATGCAGGGCCCTGGGCGACGAGGCCGCGCAGGTTATCGGCAAAGCCGGCATCATCCGGTGTCAGTCCGGTGGCGGTGACGAGGGCCTGTCGCGTTACGCGCCCGCGCGCAATCCATTCCGTCACGTCCGATGTGGCGGCGCGCGCCAGCGCGGGTGGCGCGCCCGCCAGTCTCTCCCGGAGCAGGGTGCGGGTCCGGGCCACAGGATCGGCGGTGCCTGCGTTGTGATCAAAGCCCGGGCTTGTCCCTTTCGGGATGTGTCTGATCTCACCTGCGCGCGCGTTGCTCCACGGCCGGGTTTCCCGCCAGCCTGCGGGCGGCGGCGTGACGTGATATCCGTAGCGCTCAAGACCGGCCTCGGAGAGCGATTGCACGGTGCAGCGGCACCGCCAGCCATTGGGTGGAAAATGTGTTTGCCAGAATGGGTGATCCCAGGGCAGCACAGTGCCGTGCCGTGCGGCGTGGAGCGGTCGGATGCGGGCGTCAAGCACGCCGACATAGCGCAGCCAGGGACGCCGGTCGGCAAGGCGTGTGATCCGCTGCCACTTCCCCGCAGCAACCGCCATGCGGATATTGGTGTCATAGATGATGCGCAGGCGGCGCGGGCTTCCGAGCCGGGCCTCACGGGTCTCGCCGGTCAACGGGTCCGTCATGGTCTTGCGGCCCCACCATCCCCTGGCGATCAGCAGCGGGGCAAGATCGCGCTGGAAGGTCTCGAAGGTCTGCCCTTCGGCCAGGGCTTTGTCGACGGCGGCGCGGATATCGGTCAAAATGTCCAGGCGCATCACCTTCGCGACAGTGAAGGAGCGGGCGTGCCATGCGGCTTTTGTGTCGCGCCAGTCATAGCCGATGTGGTAGCCTTTGGCGCGGAAAAACTCCACCGCCTCTTCGGGGGGCACATCACGGATATCGGGGGGTGGATCAGCCATGGCTGCCGGTCATGGTCCCGATGATGTCGGCGACATCCTGAGTGGCAGTCATCATGTCTCTCCCCCGGGCCCGTCTTTACCGGCCTCCGCTATTTGTGCGGCTGCGCCGGCGCGCCCGAGGCTTGCGGCGATCCGTTGCGTATCCATGGCATCAAAGAGATCACCGCGTCCCAGCGTTTCCTGAAGACCGGCAAAGTCGGATGCTTGCCTGACGGCCTGGATCACGGGATTCGCCGCCGGGGTCATCATCGCCTCCCAATCGCCCAGCAGGGCGGCGGTCGCCGGATCCACCGCATCGTCATCCGCGCTCCCGGCAGCGAGGCGTGCCGGTGCTGCAGGTGTTGCGGGCGGCGTCCCGGCGGGCCCGTCGGCAGGGGCGGATGTCTCTTCCCACTGACCGCCATAGATGTCCTCGACATAGGCCCTCGTTGGCCGCAGTCCCGAAGCTCCGGCAATGGTCGCGTCGCGACGCGCCCGCGCTTGCAGATCTTCCGGCGGGCTGAGATCCCGACGCAGGCGCGGCACGGCGGCACCGGGAAAGTTCCAGTGTGTGAGCCATGTGGCGATGGTTGTTTGCAGTGCCGCACAGATGCGCCGCGCATCTGCGGCCACGAGCCGCTCAAGGATCTTCAGATGTGCCGCGCCCGTGCCCACATGCTGGCCGATCTCGGCGGTGGCGTGCTGCCCGGTGATGGCGTCTGCAAGCATGCGGTCCATCCGCAGGAGAAAGTCGGCATAATCGGCACCGGTGCGTTTGGAGCTTTCGAGAGGCTCGATATCCTGCCCCTCGCGCAGAGAGATAGAGGCCCCCGTCGCCAGCGCCTCCGTTGCCTCCAGCGCCAGTCTGATCTCACTGTCGGGCGCGTTTGCCCTGTGCCTGGTGATTGCAACCGGCGAGGCAAATCGCTCCGGCGCCAATGCCCACATGCGCACGGTCTGTTGCTTGAACCAGATCGGCCAGAGGCACCAGTTGCTCAGACCCGGTCCGTGTGGCCAGCCACCATTGGCGCGGGGCGCGCGCACCAGAACAAATTTGGCATCCGGCAGGGGAATGCCGCCCGGTGCCGCCCGGGTCAGCAGCAAAGGCATATGGGTCTGTGCATCCCATCGGATGATGCGGGGTGAGCGGGGTCGTAAATCCGCCAGACGTACCTGACTTCCCGAAACATCCCAGATGCATTCGGCAATCGACCATCCGTACCAGGCGGCATAGGCCAGTTCGCGACAGATGCTGTCGATTTCGATATTTGCAAATCGGGCCGCCAGATCCCCGGCCGCCATACGGTCCCGACGCATTTTCCCGCCGGGTTCAATTTCGAGCGGGGCCGCGAGACCCATCTCGATCCGTTGTCCCAGCAGCGCACGCACCTTGGGGTCCTGCAGTGCCGCCTCCGCCGCACTCAGGTCGGACGATCCCGTGCGCCATGCCCCGGGATCACGGCCAATGCCATCGCTCCAGGCGGCGCTCCGGTTCCATATCGGGGACCCCCCGATCCAGCTTTGTTGCGGAGCCGTGATCTCGTCGGTCTGTGGTCGGTTTGGTATATCCATCGCTCTCACCTCATCGCACGGCCAAGGGCTGACCAGGCGACACCGAGAGTGACATCGATCTCATGGCCTGAGCCCGGTCCATCCATCACACCGTGCCGTCCCGCCCCGACCCGGGCCTCGAAGGGGCCTGCGGTGTCGGCGGCGGCGCTCACGGCCAGCGCCATGGCCCAGAAGCGGTCAGCGTGACCATCCGTGCCGGAACGATCCGCTACAAGACGCGGTGCGCCGGTGGCACCGGGCTCAACACGTATCGCGTGCAAATCGTTTCCAAGCGCGTCATCGGCCGGAATGCGTATCCGGCGATCCTCGAAGGCCTCCCGCAGGCGTGTCGCCACATCAAGCCGACGCGACGCCGACATCTGCACCCCTTCCACGGTCAGGGTGCCGTGATCTTCCTGATACTGTTCAACAGGAGCCTCACCCATCCCGGTCTGATCCACCGCGATCCGGAGCGGGCGATGGATGCGCACGAGGCGCGCGAGTTCGGCCCGCTGTTCGGAAAAGGGCGCATCCCGCAATGTCACCATCCGGCGGAGCCAGAGCAGACCGCCCGTATCCTCGATCACAGCGGCCACCCAGAGATCGCGACGGCGCGCAATGTCGACTCCAATGAAGGTTGGAGACCCTGTGCTGTTTTCCGGACGGCCCGCATCCCTGTGTTCCGCCGCGCGCACCAGGTCCCATGTAATCCAGGCTCCGCCACCTGCGGATGGTATGCAGTCGAGCTCTTCGGCGGCAAAGCGGCCATATTGGGCGCGTATGCCAGCCTCCCATGCCCCTGCCGCCCCGGGCGTAACAGGCTGCCGCGTGATCGCGGCGATCCGCTCATAAAGGCCCTGAGCCAGGGCGTCGGCCAGTGTTACACGCTGCACAGTGCCGGGTTGGCGGGCTTCGCGGATATCGCGGCAGAGCGTGTTGAAGGGCGAGGCCTCGCCGTTGTGGGTGGAAATGATGCGCACCCGCCCGCCCCATGTCCGAAACGCCAGCGCGGCTTTCAGCACTTCATCAAGATCATCGACAAACGCGGCCTCATCGACCACGGCCACATCGCCTGGCCGGCCTTTCGAGCGAAAGGCCCTCGGGCTCGATGTCATTGCAAATATCTGCCGCCCCGAGGCCATACGCAACCGGAACGCCTGAATGTCTGTGCCTTCGTTGTCGATCAGGACTTCACCGGCGGCGTGGGCGGCAATCCCGAGATCGCCGGCCCAGCCCGCGCAGTCATCGATGAAGCCACGCGTCATGTCGCGGGCATAGCTTTGATAGTAGACATCGCCGCGTCCCTCGCCCGCATGCATGACCGCATGATAGGCCTCGGCCCATGAAATGCCGATGCGCCGGGATTTCTCGATGACGGCCAACCCGGTCCGATCCTGGACCCATCTGCGTTGATACGGCAAAAGATCCCGCCCGCTCATGCAGTCACCTCCGGTGCTGCGGGTCCGCCTTCCACAGCCGCCCGGGTCGCGGCGGCCACCTCGGGGCTGAGACCTGCGCGACGCGCGGCGGTGGTGGCGCGCTCGCCCCCTGCACGGCGCTCCTGCGCAGCCAGGCGCCGGCGCTCATTTTCCGACAGCGCCTCCCGCAGGCCGGACGAGGCCATCAGATCTTTCAGCATACGCCCCAGAAAATGCAGATCCCGGGGCGAAATATCCTCTCCGGCCTCCTTGAGGCGGGCCTTCGTGGCCTTGAAGGCCAGCGTGGTGATCATCTCGAAGAGTGCCGAATGACGGCGGGCCTCATCCTCCAGCCCGACCTCCCCTATCCATTCCGCAGCCCAGCCGGAGGCTTCCCGCTGCAGCTGTGCAAACTCGCGGTGCTCCGCGCCGTATTCAATGACGGCGCTTTTGCCGACAGAGATTTCAATACCGGCCCCGGCGATGCGCGTATTGAGGCCCTCCGTGATCTCCCGGTAATCCGAGTGACCCCGGTCCATGAGTTCCTCGCGCAGCCAGTCCTGCAAGGCGGCGGGCAGGAGATCGATTTTGCGGCGGCGCATATCAACCCGCCTTCGGCACCGGCCGGCGCACGCCGTCCTGCCGCGCCCGGCCAAGAGCAACATCCAGACCCTGCGGCGTGATCGTGACGACCAGGAACCCCTCGTGATCCTCGATCCCGACAAGGTCTTTGTCGCGCAGCCAGGCCAGGTCGGCCGCCATGGCCTCACGGCTGGTCACAATGCCCACCCCGTTGGCCACCTCGTAGAGGATCTCTCCATTCGAGCGGTGGTCCGAACAGGCTTGCAAATGGATCAGCACCGCAAGGCGGCGGTGCGCGTTCAGGGTATCGGTATAGGAGCTGCTCATGAGGCCTTCCCGTTCAGAAGATGTTCATTCAAAATGGCGACCGTCCGGGTCAGGGTGTCCGTCGCCGATTTGCTGCCGTCGAGAATTGTTTTAATCTCCCGGACATCGCCGCCTTGCGGTTCAAGCAGCAATCGCAGCGCGGCGAGGTCATCCCGGGTGGCAAGCGACGGAAAGGCGGTCTCCAGCGATCTGATCCGCTGGTCGTGCTTCTCTGTCTCCTCCCGCATGCCGCTCATGCTTTTCTCAACCGTTGTCAGCAGGTGACCGTGCCGCGTGACATCTTCGCGCAATCCACCGGCGTCGCTCTCGATCCTTTCAACGCGGCCCTCCAGCCTGGTATGTGACGCGGTGCCGGACGTATCGCCATTGCCCCGGAAAAAGCCCATGCGCTTCAATCCAAGAGCCGCTCCACCCAGAAGCGCGATAATAGCGAGAATGGAGGCGAAGGTCTGCCAGTGTTCCGGTGTCGGCGTCATTGTCTGCCCTGTTTTACTGATTGCACGTCAGTCTATCAGGGCGCGTTGCCCTTTGGCACCGGACCATGGTCCGCCAGAGCCTCGATGATCCGGTGCCTGCGCCGCCTTCACCCAGGCCAAACAGGCGTCATGCAGGTCTTGCCCATGGCCGATGATGCCATGGAGCTGGATCTCGACGACACTCCGCGCCGCCTGCGGGATATCCACCACACCGTTGTTTTCGGGAATTGCAGTCGTAATGCCCTCGACCATATCAACATCCTCTCGCCGCACTGCAACCTGGTCCAGTAATGCCGTAACAGCCTCGTTGTCGCTCATCCCCGCGATTTCCCGCTCTGTCCGATGTATCGGCGCGCGCTGCGCTCTGTGATCTGCAGCCGCTCTGCAATCTGCGCAGCTGTAAGGTTCCGGCGCGCCAGCCAGGACACCACCTGCCGCCGCGCCATCGGGATATCCAGCACATGGCCCCCAAAGGCGGCTATCAGTGTCCGGGCCGCATCCTTTCCAACACACGCCGCAAGCCCGTGCCCGCCCATGCTGTCAAGCCGCGACGGCACACGCCAGTTCCGCCCGCCATAGGCGAGTGCAATGGCGCAGGCTGCGTCCCTGCCGATATGATCGGCGATCTCCGGCAATGACCCCGGCAGGGCGGAATGAGCAGTGCTCATGACAGAGACAACTCCGTCTGACGGGCGCGGGGACGCAGAGGCAGATACGGAGACTGCACCGCAGTCGATATCCGCCCCTGCGCCATCCCGAACGTCTCCGGATTGATCTCGACCCCCGTAAAGCCGCGCCCGGCCTGCACCGCCGCCATGCCTGTTGTGCCGGATCCCATAAACGGATCACAGAGCGTCTCGCCGGGCTGGCTGAACTGGTCGACAAGGGCCGCCATCACCGGCACGGGCTTGGAGCCCGGCAGGCCGCCTTTGGCGGTGTTACACGTCAAAACGCCCCGCGTCCCACCGCCATTCCAGCGCCGCCGCCCGGATCCCGCCCAGGCCACAGCAATGCACTCAAAGCCCCGCGCCGGGCCAATACCGGCAAACTGTGGTGCCGCATCCGGCTTGATCCAGGCCATGGTGCCGTGCCAACGCGCCCCGGCCCCCGTGAGCGCATCATGCCATGGGCGTACCCCCTCGGCCAGACAGAACACCAGCACCCACCCCGCCGAGCCCGCCACCATCGCCTGCGCGGCTGCCTCCCGGATGGACTCTACGCCGGCATAAGGGACAGGGCGCGGCGCGCCCCGTCCATCTGTACGGGCTATGGTGCCCCTGGCGTGATGCGCGTGGTGGACGTCCTCGTAAGGAGGATCAGTGATGATGTGATCAAACCCCGCGCCGCGATCCGCCACAAGGCGCGGCAGCACCTCAAGGCAATCACCGCAGTGGAGATCGGGATCAGACCTGTCGATCATCACGCCTCGCCTCCGTTCGTCTCGCCGGCTTCGGCCCGGGCCAGGCTGCCATTCGGCACCTCGTTCCATTCCCTGCCGTCGAGCATGCGACCGGCACGCTTTTTGCCGATCCGGACGATTGTTGGCCAGGCGTCAAAATCGGTCGGATGCCCGCCGAAATGGAGCCTGCCGCCGTCATCGATCGTCCGCACCGACAGGTGATCCGACAGTCCGGCGAGCGTAAAATCATCGTCGATGCCGCGATACTCGCCCCACTGCTTGAAAAAAAACGGAATCCCGGCCGCCACGCATTGATCGCGCAGACCGCGGGGCCAGGCCGGGTGCATGGCCCCGGCGAACGGTCCGCTTTCCCCGCCGCAGATAACCCAGTCAAGCTTCCCCCAGTCCGGTTCGGCACCGTGAACCGGGTGGATGTCCGACTGTCCCCGCAGCGCATCAAAGAAGTGATGCGGCAGATATTGGTCATCGACGTCCTTTGTCCCGCGAAAGATATCAAGCATGTCAAGTCGGGTCAGATCGACCGGCTCCAGCATCGGCTCTGCGCTGACAAAACGGAGGGCCGCCGGCGTGGCCAGCAGGTGGGGGATATTTTGTCCTGCCGTTTTCCGCGACCCCGCGCTGGTGCCCAGCCAGACGTGGAGCCAGCCATCGCCCCAGTCCGGCGGCAGCATCCCGCCCGTATTCTGCGGGCGCTTCGTGAGCAGTTGCCAATCCAGTTGGTCGCATTCGCGAATGAGCGCCCAAAGATCATCGCGCCAGTCGGGGTTCACCGCGTTGTCGAAGACATCGCCCAGGGAAGCGCAGAACACCCGCTGTCTGCGTCCGTGGGTGGCCTGGAAGGCGTCTGCCTGTGCATTCCAGCGGCGCGGCTTTTTCCAGTTCGCCGCACTTGTCCGGCGGCGTGGTGCCTTTGGCCCCCAATGGGTGCCGCCCGTGAAGCGCACATCCCGCGCTTCGGCGTAGCAGTGGTCGCATTCCGGCGCGACCTTCAGACAGCCTTCCCATGGATTGAACGTGTGATCGGTCCACTCGATCCTCGATTTTTCAACCATCACGCCTCGCCTCCGTTCGTCTCGCCGGCTTCGGCCCGGGCCAGCATTGCTTTCAGCGCGCGGATCACATCCGTGATACAGCCCGTGTCGGTGAGCGCATCCACATCCACAGGGATAAAGGACCAATGCGCCCCGAAGCGGGCCCGGATAAAAGCGTTGAGCCCGGCCCGGCCCGTTTTGTTCAGGGCACCCTTCCGGCCCAGCTCGGACCAGAGGGCATGAATGAGCCGCAGATCGGCGCGCGGGGCCGGCGGATGGCGGTGGCCGACCCCTTTTCCCCCCCGCCCCTGCGCGGCGTTCAGACGATCAAGCAGGCGGCGCAGATCAGCGCCACCCATGTCCCGCATGGACGCCTTGCCGGTCACGGCCATCTGCATGTCGTGGCGGGCCTCCTCATCCAGGCCGACCGCACGGCAGGCCCGCATCAGGCGGGCACGATCATCTTTGGCGGGGCGGGCCATGGCCTTATCCCGCCTTCGCCAGATCGACGGTGATCGCTTCCCAGGCCGCGTCCGGCGTGGCGCGGTGATAGCAACGGATGTATGTTCTGGACCCGACAGGGCGCATGGCGGCGTGGATCGCCGCCATAGCCCGCTGCCAGCGCCCATCCTCGATATCGAGCCGCAGCAGTGCGTAAATCCCGCTGCGGCTTATCTCGCCTTCCCTGTCCACCTGGAAAGCATGGGAGACGATGGCGCGTATCTCGTTCCGGCTGTCCCTGGCCCATTCCGCCAGGCACTCCTCTACGAGATCACGTGCGATCTGAAGCTCTGGCCCAAAGGCGACACGCTCGGCGATCTGCACCTGAACCCTATATGTCCCGTCATAGCTGAGATAGGTGCGGTTGCCCTTTACCGACCGCCGGGTGTGGCCGCCATATTCCTGTTCCAGCAGCGCGTCAAAGCCCCCGATGTCGTCAAAACAATGCACCCGAAAGCGGCTTATCCGCTGTGACAGATCACCCGCATAGCCGATAATCCTGCGCACCATCTCATCCTGCAGCTCATCCTGCGGGCGCACCATGGCCCGGGGCGTCAGACGCCCCCGACCATCGCGCATATAGATCTCGCCGTCGATCTCCACGCGGCCCGCGCTGTCCGGCACATTCTGCGTATCGCTGTTTTGCCGATCTGTCATATCTGTCTCCCTTGTCTTGTGCTGTTACGCTCCGCCCGCCGCCGCTCCGGTCATGTCACAAGGGGCGATGGCATCCCGCCCATCGGCGCGCGCAATCATGAACGCCCGTGCCAGCAACCGCCGCAGTGCATGCATTCCACCCGGGCCGGTCGCGGCGGCCAGTGCCGCCTCCCGCTCTGCACGCTCCGGTGCCCGACCCAGAACGCCCGTGACCAGCGCCGTGACATCCATCTGGCCCGGTGCCGTGAGCCCGGCCCGGATACCGATCCGCCCCGTCACCTGCGGACAGCGCCCAAGCGTCATACGGATGGTGTCGTCGCCGACAAGAGCCAGACCGGCACCGGACAGATCCCGCAGCCCGCGCAACGCATCGACAAGCCGGGCCGAGAGGTGCTGCGCCTCGTCTATAGCCAGCAAGGCCTGCCGCCCCTCCAGCCGTGCAAGGATCGCGTCCTCCATCTCCAGCGCTGTGCGCCGCCCGTCCGCATCCAGCGTCCGGGCAATCCGTCCGTAAAGACCCGCGAGAGACGTAATGCCGCAGGTCACGGTCAACAGATGGACGCCGGCCCGTGTGTCCGCATAGCGACGCAGAGCCCGGCTTTTGCCCGTACCTGAACGCCCATGGATCAAGACCACGTCACCCGTGGCCTGCGCATGGGCCAGCGTGGCCATCACCTCACCCGTCACGCCAAGCTCGGCATGGGCGTCGAGACCCGCGGGAAGCAGTGTGTGCTCCCGTGCCTCGGCCCGGGTCTCGAGCCAGAGACGGGCCTTGCCCGCCAGCCTGTCGTTGTCACCCTCATGCCTGCCATTCAGCCAGCGGTTGAACATTGCGGTTCCGACACCGATACCGCGTGCCGCATCTGTCTGGCTCAGACCGTATCCGGCCATCTCTGCGGCCACCGCGCGGTGCAGGGCGTCGAGAGGCGGCGGTGACGCCGGATCTTCCGTTTCCGCAGCATCCGAATGCAGCCGGGCTATCTGTCTGGTCATTTTGTCAGTCTCCCTCCGGGAGATACAGCTTCTTCAAAACGTCGCTGAAGGGTGCCGGTGGACCCGTGCGGGTCGCAGCCTGCCGGCTTGCCTGCGCAGCCTTCTTCGCCCTGCCCGATTGTTCGAGTGCCGGCGTTTCATGGCGCACACCGCCCTGTGGCAGCGCCACCACCTTGCCTGCGTCGCGCCCGGCCGCCTCAAGCACCTCATCCATCGCGCGGCCCGGGGCGTGGCCCTGTCCAAGATCCCGCGCCCGCCTGCGCGCCGCGCTGTCCCGTTTCCGGGCATCGGCCTTCGCTTGTGCCGCAACAGCCGCACGGTCCACACCGATCCGGTCAGGATCCACAGCCATGCACAGGAAGGTGCCGTCCAGAGCGAACACAAAGAGATGTGCCGGATCGCCCGGGTCCATCCGAACCTCGACACGTTACCTTTATCCGTGAGCCGAACTCCGGCGCGATATAGTGCCGCCCGCCCACCGAGATCCCGCTCTTGCCTATGGATCGCCGCCCGCCACCGCCGATGGGCTCCGCCAGCAGCGCGTCCAGCGCACGCTCATCGGGAATACGCCGCAAGGGGGCCGTCCAGCCCGCGACCCGGGCAAAGGGGCTCTCACCCGTGCCGCTGTGGCTGCGCCGCCCGTAGACAGCCTCACACCACAGATCGCATTTCTGCTGAAGCGCGGCGGCGGTGAGACTGACACTGAACGTCTCCCGATCTCCCTCACCCCGCCGCGCGGCAAAGGACCTCTTCGCCTCAAGCCGCTTGCGATCCGCCACGTTGTGTCCGACAAACCCCGGCAGATACGCAAACAGATCCCGCGTCATCGTGCCGAAAAACCTCTCGATAAAGGGCTTCGCCTCCGGCGTGTAGGGGGGCAGATGTCATGATCCACACCCAGATCGGCGAGCACCCGGGACAGATGTCTGGACGTGTAGTCCCTGCCTTCATCGGTCCGGACCGTTTCCGGCACACCCCAGGCGATCATGCAGGCCCGCAAAAGCGCGCAGATCGCCGTCGCCCGACTGCTCGCCACCACCAGCACACGCCCGCGCCGGGGCCACACATCAATCGCCCCCACCAGCGTGTGACGCCCGTCACTGCACATCACGTCCGCAGGCGTGCTGTCCAGCTCCCAGACCATATTGGGGGCATCCGCTCCCGCCGCGCGGCTGCCAAAGGCAGGGGCGCGCCGCGAGCGATGTCCGTCCGGGTCGCTCACAGCGGAAAGCGCGCGCGCCTGTGACTTTCAGATCGCCCAGGCAGCGCTGCACCGAGCGCAATGACGGCGCCGCGCCGTGGCGTGTCGCCAGAACCCGCACCACATGGGGGGCCGTCAGATGGGGCCCATGCTCATAGAGCAGCGCTTCCACGCAGTCCTGCATATGCGGCGACAGGGCCTGTCGCCGTGCGCCACCCTGCTGACCCGACAATGCTCCGGGGCGATCCGCAAAAGGCAGCCCCGCCACCGCCGCACGCCAGCGTCGCACGCTGTATACAGACGTGTCTGCCCGGGCTGCAGCCTGCGCATCGGCCTGCGCCCGCGCCATACCCAGTGCCGCCAGCCGTTCGGAATGCGCCACCGCATCAAGCCGTGCCCGCGCCACCGCCGGATCAGCGGAGCGGCTGCCCTGCGTCACAGAGTCCGGGCGCACAGGGGCGGCAGGCCCGGCGCGCGCCGGTGTTTTGTGATTGCGCAGGCGGAGGCGGAGGCGGGTCATGATGCTGCGGTGCGACCCGGTGCCGGTGCCGGTGCCGGTTCAGCACCCTCATCCCGCCCGACCGTACCGGCGTCGTGACGGTCGGCGGGACTGCCGGAGAGCGCGTCAAAGGCCTGCCCTATCCGCTCGAACAGGGGATCGGTGCGGGCAACGATGCCGTTCATCCGGGCTTCAAGGGACGGGGCGAGCCTGCGCCGCGCATTGCCGTGCAACGTGCCCGCAGCCCGACCCAGGTCTTCGCTTGTGACCGCCGCCAGGATACGCCTGCACCCTTCAAGCATCATCCTGCCGCCCGCCTCGATCTCCGCCCGGGTATAATCGATCACACCCCGCGCTTGATCCGGGGCCGCATGGGTGGCCTTGAGCGCCGCGACCTGCCGTTCCGCCGCGCGCGTCGCACCGCGCTCATGCAGCACCCCGCGCAGCCGGTCGACCGACCACGAATACAGCGCGGCCTCCGACAGGGCCGCCTCCGCTTCCCCGGGGTCAAGTTTCGCGACTTCGGCGTGATGCGACCAGCTCAAACCCTCCCGGCGTCGTGACGGTTCGATCCGGCGCGCAACCGAAGCCCGGTTCTTCAGGGTGCCCACCGGAATATCGAGTTCCGCCGCCAGGCCGGTCATATCGCCATAGGAGGTCTCCCGACCCGCTGCCCAGTCTCCCATCTGCCAGGCCAGACTATCGCGCGCGCCGTCCAGCTCCCGCTCCCGCTCCACAATCTTCCGGCCCTCGTCAAGCCAGTCCGCGTCGATACGTGCCCTGATGGCTTCCCCTGTCTCGATCATGAGCCGATATCCTTCGCTACCTGTCTATGCCCCCGGTCCCGTGGGCCTTGTTCCTGCGGGGCAGGTCTCACCATCCGGTAAAACCAGATGCGCCCGCCCGTGTTGAAGTCACGTCCCTGTCGACAGACAATCCGCGCTCCGTTTTCGCGCAGCTCCGCCACCACCGCATTCACCGCGCAGACATCCGCGCCCGTCACGATCTCCCGCGTCGAATGCTCGCGCCCGTCCCGCAGCAATGCATGCACCCGCCGAAGCCGATCCGAACGGATGAGGGACGCCGCATGCATCATGCCATCCCCACGGGTGCGTCCGCAGCGAGCCCCTCAAGCACCCCTGTCGCCATCAGGGCGGTATCATCACAGACCGCCAGACGCTCCTTCGCGCGCTTGATGCCGTGATGGAGCGTTGTGTGATCCCGCCCTCCGAGAGCCGCCCCGATAGCGGTCAGGGGCGCGCCTGTCAGCGCCGCCGCCAGCAGCATGGCCAACTGCCGCGCCCGGACCACCCCGGCGGTACGACCCGCGCCGCGCAGCGTGTCCGCGTCCAGATCGGCAACGTGCGCCGTCCAGACGATAATCCTTGTGACCGCACGGGTCCGGCAGCCGGACAGCCGTGTCACGGGGCCCAGTCCCTCAAGCGCCGCCCTCAGCTCCGCCCGCCGCCCTGTGTCTGCAGTCCCGGTTGGCAATCGGGAGGCGTGCAATGCGCGCTCCGCCCGGTCCATATGCCCGGCAGTTTCCAGGGCATGCGCCTGTGCAACCGCCACGCGCAAAAGCCCGATCAGCTCACGGGCTGTATCGGTCGCACCGGTCGCACCGGTCGCACCGGTCGCACCGGTCGCACCGCGCGCGCTGTGCTGATCCATCCTGCGCAACAACGCGGCCGCACCACCAAGCGCGCGCCGCATCTCCCTGAACTCCGCCAGCGCGCTCATCGGGTGCCCCCGAGCGCGTGACCAAACAACAGGAACATCCAAAGCACACCGAAAAGCGAAACCACCCCGATCAAATCCCCCAGCCAGTGATCCTCCAGCCGCGCCACCGCGCCGCACAGGCCCCGCCAGAAGCCCCCGACCCGCGCAAGACAGGATCTGCGCAGGGTCGGGGCAGGTGCCGCCACGAAAACGGACAATCGTGGCGGAGACGGGTGGCGGTGCCCGGTGGACCTCATGTGACACCTCCCGGAACACGGTCCAGCAACCACAGCGCGGCGGTCAGAACAGCCGCGGGCGGGACGGTAATGATCCCGGTGTCGTGACGATTGGCCCGATCCAGCACAAGCCGGTATATATCCCGCCGATCAAGCTGAATTGTCGTATGTCCCGGCGACAGTGTGGCCATGCCCGCGTCAGGAGTGGCGCGGATATCCCAGCGGTTTATTCGAAGGGTCCCGCTCACCGGTCCCGCTCCGGCCGCTTCAGACCGTGTTCGGCGTCCATCCTGCCGCCAGGCCCGGGACAAGCTGCGCGACGCGGGCCGCCAGGGTGTCCCGGCAGTCCGGACAAAGCTCCACCATGCGCGCGCAGGCAACCGCGTCCGCGTTCATAAGCCCGTCATCAACGCGCATGAGCGCCAGCTCGTAAATCCCGGCTCCCGCGACCCCGCATCTATCGCAGCGCCCGCTCATGCCGCATCCCCGGTTTGCGGGGCCGCGGGAGCCGCAGCCAGGCCCGCAGGCGAACCCGGCGCAGGCGCGGGGCGCGGTATGTCGTCAGGCCACGCAAGGCCGGAGGGCCAGTTGTCGGAGAAGTATTGCGTGACGCGGGCCGCACGGCGCGTCGTCAGGTCATGGCCGCGCTGCAAGCGATTAAAAGTTGCACCGCTACCGGACGCCAATCTCGATACGGTGGAAACCGCGCGTCCAGTATTGACGGCAAAGCCCTGCATCAGGGCGACAATATCGTGGTGCGTGCATTTCATAAAACATGTGTGTCATATAATACACGCGCAGACAAGATGATTTCATGCGATGTGTAAACTATGACACGTTCGGCCTTGGAAAACTTAAGCGAGATAACTTCGTTGCGGGTTGGTGCACACGGGTTGCGCCCCCTAGCAACACAGTTGGGAGTGGATGTGGGAGCTATCCGCGGTGCTGTTAACAAACGAAATCTTACCTACGATACACTCGAAGCCCTCTGCCGCGCCCTCGGCCTTGAGTTCTACATTGGCCCGCCACGGGGCCCCGCGCCCGCCGAATCCGCACCCGCCGCCTGGACCAGCTTTGCGAAGACCACGGCCCCGCACCGGGGGCTTGCGAAATGCTCCAGTTCAGGGCTGGGGCAAGCCGCAGCCCGAGCGTGACCCTTTACCAACACCGGAGACAGCCATGGATCAGGATATGTTCTGGGTCTCGGCAATCGGCCAGTCGATGATCCCCGAGGGGATAGCCTCTTCGGCCTTTTGCCTTGTGGCACCGGACACGCGGGCGCGGGAGGGGGACCGGGTCTGGGTGCTCGATCACGAGGGCAAGGCTGCGATCAAGCGACTGGTGGAAAAGCGGGAGAACGGCGATCTCAGGCTGCGCGGCTGGATGCCGATCCGGGACGGGCAGCAGAAAGACTTTGTGGAAGAGCGCTTTGCGGTGGCCCTCCGTGAGGTCTATCCGGTGATTGCGGTTTTCAGGGGCAAGCCCGGATCGGAGACCTGCAGCTATATTCCCGATCCCGGGCCACCCGCCCATGCGGTGCCCCCCGCGCCGGAGCGAATCCCCAAGGCCATCACCGATCTGCTGGGCCTGCCGGAGGGGGCGGCGGCGGAGTCGGTTGTGGCGGCGATGCAGGCGCAGCTTGCACACCGTGGCACGGCACATGCCACACCCGCAGCGGCCCTGGACAGGCGCACGCTGGAGCGCACGCTCAAGGCGCAGACCAAAGCACTGCGGGAGGAGATGGCGGCCACGCTGGAAGAGAAGCTGGCGGCCACGCTGGACGCGCGTCTGCCGCCACGCCGGCCACCGGCCCGGCCGCAGTCCAAACCTGTGCCCGCCGAATCCGGCCCGCCCGATCCGAAAACCCCTGAGGCGTCCGTCACCCGGCTGCGGTTTGCGGGCGATGTGCGTGCGGCGGCCGGCGCGGGCGAGGAGGTGTTTGAAGAGACGGAAATGTCGATCACAATCCCGAGCGAGGCGCTGCCGACGGGGCTGGACCCCGACACATGCATCGCGCTGCGGGTCGAGGGCGATTCGATGGAGCCGACCATCCACTCGGGCGATACCCTGGTGATTGACCAGAGCGACCGTGAGCCTCTTGAGGGCCGGGCCTATGTGGTGCGCAGCGCGACAGGGCTGATCATCAAGCGGCTGCGGCAGGAGGCCGGTGCCTGGATCATGGCCAGCGACAATCCGGACTTCCCGCCACGCCCCATGGCCGGGGAGGACCGCATTCTTGGCCGCGTCCTGTGGTTTGGCCCGGAGAAGGCCGCCGTGGCGGGAGGGTGAGTGAAATGGAAATGATGCCTGTTCGATCTTCCGCGATCCGTGCGCTCGGTTAACCGCCCGAGACCAGCAGTTCGGTCCGCTTTCCCCGGCTGCGCGCTTTTTTGCCGATCGTATAGGAGGTCTGCACCTCCTCGACGTCGGCCCAGTCGAATAGGGCGCGGATTTCGGGATGATCATTGATCGAGAGGATAAAGCGCCCCTTGATTCCGTGCAGCTGCTCTGCCATGCGGGTGAAGTCCGCGCGCACAAACCTGCCCTTGCCGTAGTCGGCCTCATTCCCCCGGTAGGGCGGGTCGAGATAAAACAGCGTATTATCGCTGTCATAACGGGCTATGAAGGGCGCATAATCGAGGCATTCAATGACAACCCCCGCCAGACGCCCATGCAGATCCTCGAGCATCGGCTCAAGCGAGGTGAGGTTGAAGCGGGCGGGTCTGTCTTTTGTCACGCCGAAATTGCGCCCCGACGGCTTGCCCCCGAAGGCGGTGCGCTGGAGATAGAGGAACCGGGCGGCCCGTTCGAGATCGGTGAGGGTGCCCGGGTCGGTATCGGTCAGGCGGATGAACTCGGCGCGTGTGGTCAGCTGAAATCGCAGCACTTCGAGGAACTGGGGATAGTGACGCTGCAATATCCGGAAAAGATTGCTGACGTCACGGCCAAGATCATTGATGACCTCGGCTTTGGGCCGCATCGAGCGGCGCAGGAATATCCCGCCCATGCCGACAAAGGGTTCGGCATAGGTCAGATGCCGGTCGGCATCGGTGCGGGCGCAGATGCGCCTTGCGAGATTGCGTTTGCCGCCCGGATAGGGGGCCACGGGGCTGACCGGATCCACGGGGGTCAGATGA
Organism: Roseovarius sp.; assembly: GCA_965207105.1. Classification (GTDB taxonomy): domain Bacteria; phylum Pseudomonadota; class Alphaproteobacteria; order Rhodobacterales; family Rhodobacteraceae; genus Roseovarius. The sequence goes on from CBDBLS010000026.1 coordinate 291,939, forward strand.
CGGGCGGCGGAAATACATCCGCCGGATGATTGGGAGGTGGACAAAGGAGGGCGATCCCACGATCCTGTTCCCGCCGCGTGCGCGGTGACGGGACGGCCATGACTGGCCGGTTATGGTCGTGGGAGGCCCTTCTCCCGGTTCGGGGTGTTCCACGCACCCCGACCCCCGTCCAGGCCGCTGGAGGCCCGCACCGGCGGCATTGCGATCTCATATCACGGGTGGTGACACGGCGTCACCGGACCATGGTCCGTGCGGGGCCGGGTCCGTAATTTCAAACTGGCCGAGCAGATTGTTCGTCGCTACTATGTTCTTGCAATTCAATCGTTCTGGACGGATCAGCTATGGCACGAACGGCCTCACCACTCAGATACCCCGGGGGTAAGAGTTGTCTCTATCCTTTGGTTTCTCAAATTCTCAAGGCCAACAGACTGGAGCGGAAACGCTATGCCGAACCGTTTGCGGGTGGCTGCGGCCTTGCCCTGTCTTTGTTGTATGAGGGGCATGTCGGCGACATTCATATCAACGACGTTGATGCGTCGATCTGGGCGTTTTGGCACAGCGTTCTGGATCACACAGAGGACCTCACATACAAGATTGGAAAGACACCAATCACCATTGAGGAATGGCAACGGCAACGAAAAATTCACCTTGCCCAAGACATATCTGATCCAGTGGAGCTTGGCTTCTCTACATTCTTTCTTAACCGAACAAACAGATCCGGCATCATTGAAGCCGCCGGGGTGATCGGGGGGCAAGATCAATCGGGCCACTACAAAATGGATTGTCGGTTCAATCGAGATGATTTGGAGAAGCGCGTCCGCAGAGTGGCGAAGTATCGCAACCTGATCCATCTTACACGGCGAGACGCAGTGGACTTCATTAAAGAGGTCGATACCCACCTCCCGCCTTCAACATTTCTGTGTGTTGATCCGCCCTATTTTCACAAGGGCCAAGGGCTTTATACGAGCTTCTATGACCCAAAAGATCACGCTGTTCTGGCCAGTGCTATACTTCGCTCGGAGAAGCCGTGGATCGTTACATATGACAATGTTGATACGATTGGGCATTTGTATCGCTCCCGTCGGCAATATGAATTCGATATTAACTATTCTGTTCAGGAAAAGCGGAAAGGCACCGAACTTCTGATTGCCTCAAAAGGGCTTCGAATGCCCGTGCAGGTCAGAGACAGACAGGTAAACAAACCGCAATATCGTGCGGCCTGATCTACTTAGGCGGACGCACCGGCCCTTTCATACCACGGTGGCGCAGGTGGATAAATACCCGCCATCATTGTGCTCCCCGATGTCGCTCACTCCGGCGACTATATTTGCTCAAATGCCGGGGCAGCCTGAAGACAGCTCAGGGTTCACACACGGCGTGCCAGACATCGAGAAACCGCGCCCCGGCCAGCTTGCTTCGCTCCGTATCCTGGCGGCTCCACGTGGGCAGCGCGGGGCGCAGCCCGTCACAGATTGCGTCGGCGGGGCTATGAACGGGGGGTGTGCAGGCGGTGAGGGTGAGCAGTACCGCCGCCATGACCATGAGCCTGTTCATCTGAGCCTCCCGTGTTCGTCCAGCCGCTCGTCAACGGGCCTTGCGTCGCCATCAGAGGCCCGCAGGGCGTCGTCCGCTGTTTTGCGGGTATCGACATAGCCTTGCAGCGCATCGCGCTCTGCGGCCCTCTCCGCGTCTCTGCGGCCCCTTTGGTACAGAAGGGCCACTGACAGGACAAAGCCGCCCGCCAGTGCGACCATGCGCCCGGCTTTGCTGCCGGCGAGCCAGCGCCATATGATCGCGGGGGCGGCCATGATTATGCAGGGGCGGCCTTGACGGCCCACATGGCGGCCTCCTCGACGGCTTGGATTGCGATGAGGGCGTGACGGCAGGCGGATAAGTTGTCCTCCCCGATCCTCTCGCATTCCGAGATCAGCGCTGCGGCGAGCATTTTGATGCGGTCTACGGTGGGGTGTTCGGAGGGGTCGAAGCCTGCGCGAACAAGGTCGGCGGATGTTGTGCTGACAGCCGTCTGCACAGCGTTGTTCAGGCGTGATTTGGTGACAACGTGCATGATTGTTCCTCGTTGTCTGGTTTCGGTCAGGTTGGCCCGCCGCGTTTTTTATCGCGCCGGTACCAGACCTCGGTGGCGAGTGCGACGATGGCACCCGCCAGCGCGGTGAGCAGATCGGGCGAGGACAGGAGCGCGCCCGTCTCCGCACCGACGATGCCGCGTGTCACAAGCGCCGCCGTGCCATAGCGCAGCAGGATGCGTATGAGGGGGACATGCTGTGCGGGATCCATCAGCCTATGCCCTGCGCCCATTTTTTTATCCGCTCACGCATGATCCACGCGGCGGCCAGCGCAATCACCCCTGCGCCCGCGATGAGCGCATATGTCGAGGGCAGCGCCCCCGTGACCGCGACAGGTGCCGCGACCGTCGCGACGGTGGCGAGCTGCACGGCGCCGGCCTGCACCGTGGTGGAGGCCATTGCGGACGCGCGGGGGGGCGTGGCCCGGCGAATACCAAGGAGGCGGTTGGGCGCGTAGGGCGCAACGCTGACCTTATTGCCCTGATTGCCGCCAAGGACGTATATTTTTCCCTCTTCGCGGCGGTGGAAAAACGCCACATGGCCCTGCCAGCCGCTCTTGCCTCCACGCCAGAACACCACCACATCGCCGGGCCCTGCATCGTCCGGAGCCACCTTTTGTCCCCATTTGAGATAGCTGCGGGCGGCAAGGGAGCCGGTGCCCTGCAAGCCGCATTCGGCGAGCATGGTCCCTACAAAGGCGGCGCACCAGGGGGTTTCATCATCGGGCATGGGTTGTCCGGCTTTGCGAAAGTAATCCAGCACTTGCGGATTATGCGCGGCTCCGGGCCATTCGGCGGTGCCCTTGTGAGCCTGTCAATCGCAGAGTAAAATGGGTCCATGTCGCGGCGTAAAAATGGGCCACTTCGGTTGATGTTTTGTGGCGCTTTTGCACGCGTGCTCGTCACAAAGCTGAAGCGTGCCAAAGCGCATGCTGGCCATAAGGCCAGCATTATTCTGACTGTGATTGCGGGCTGGTTATTTTCGGTTGTTGCGACTGTGTTTGAGCCGATAGCTTTCGCCATTCATCTCGAGGATGTGGACGTGATGGGTTAAACGATCGAGTAGCGCACCGGTCAGCCGCTCAGAGCCAAAGACTTCAGTCCATTCATCGAAGGGCAGGTTCGAGGTTATGATGATGGAGCCGCGTTCATAGCATTGGGATATGACCTCGAAGAGCAGCTCTGCGCCAGATTTGCTGAGCGGTACGAAGCCCAGTTCATCAATGATCAACAGGTTCTGGCTGGTCAGTTGCTTTTGAAGGCGCTGCAATCTCCGCTCATCTTGAGCCTCGATCAGATCATGGACTAATGCCGCAGCCGTTGTGAAGCGCACCTTCAGTCCTCTTTGACATGCAGCCAGCCCAAGTCCCAGGGCGATGTGTGTCTTGCCCGTGCCTGACGGGCCGAGCGCGATGATGTTCTCCCTGCGATTAACGTAATCGCATCGTGCCAGATCCATCGTCAGGGGCTTGTTCAAGCTTGGCATGATCTTGAAGTCAAAGCTATCCAAGCTCTTGGTGCTGGGGAACTTCGCCGCTTTGATGCGCCGTTCAATCATCCGGCGTTCGCGGTCGATCAATTCCATCTCACACAGCCGCGCCAGATAGTGGATGTGATCTTTGTTCTCTGCAGCACAGAGCTGCGCCTGTTTGGCATACTCGCCTTGGAACGTTGGCAGTCGCAGTTGTTTAAGATGATGCCGTAGAAGAATCCGAGGGGCTTCGGTCATGCCGCGGTCCTTCCCATCAAGCTCATGTAACTGGATGGGCGTGTTGTGCCGACATTGGCCTTGGGCAAGTATGGATAGAAGTCCAAATCCAATCGTGGTGGCCGCTTCTCAACCCGACACAGTACAAGGTGTTTTACGGCGTCATAGCCAATTGCACCCATATCTATTGCCTGCTGGATTGCGCCTTGCACAACATCCATTTCGAAGGTCTCCAAAAGGCGCAAGACTTGAACGTATTCTCGCTTGCCCGGCTTACCCATTCTGGCTTCAAGCAGTCGGTGCAGCGTGGCAAATACATCTGGCAAATGCCAACCCTGCAAAGGCGCGGCCTGATCCAGGGCACCCACCTTTTGTTCAAGCAGGGGCAAAAAGTGCAATGGGTCAAAGACCATATCCGCTGATGTGTAGGATCGTTTGTGCCGCGCAATAATCTCATTGCCGCAGCCGATGATAACCTCATGCACAAACCCACGCACATGAACATCGTGGTGCGCATAGGCTACTGGCACCGAGTAATCATTGCTGCGATAGCGCACCATTGAGATCGACGTTGCACGCGTGCTGACGTGATCGCAGGCTTCATATTCTGCGACGGGCAATCCCATCAGAGCATCCAAATCCGACATCAGGCGTGCGCCTATGGTTTGGGTGTGACCCCGCAACGTATCGTCCTGACGTGCTAAACACTTCTCTTCCAAATGTGCGTTCAGATCATCAAAGCTGTCATAGCGAGGTGCGGGAACCATGAAGTTGCGGCGGGTGTATCCAACCATGCCCTCAACGTTGCCTTTATCGTTCCCTCGCGCGGGTCTGCCAAACTTGTCATCAAACAAGTAATGCGACTGCAGTTCCGTAAACCGACGTGTGCGGATGCGCGTCTTATCCCCGAGTATCCGAGCCACGGCGATCTTGGTATTGTCGTAGAGAATGGATTGCGGAATGCCGCCAAAGAATGCAAAGGCGGACACATGGCCATCGCAAAACGCCTCGGTTGTCTCAGCTGGATATCCCTTCACAAACACCGCATCAGAATGTGGCAAGCTCATCACGAAGAAGTGGATCTTGCATTCCACGCCACCGATCACGCCCAGCGTCTCACCAAAATCAACCTGCGCATGGCCCGGCCGATGCGACAACGGCACAAACACCTCTTTGGTGCGCCGTTTTTGCTCGCGCACGTAATAGGTCACCGTGGTCAGGCTGCCGGCATATCCATGCTCATCGCGCAGCCGTTCAAAGATGCGCTTGGCCGTGTGTCGCTGCTTTTTGATCAGGGCTTTGTCTGTGCGCAGTATCTCATCGACCACACCAACATAACCATCAAGCGTTGGCCGCCGAGGCGCTTCCGACCGACGATACCCAGGCGGAAGTTCATGGCGCAGCATCTTCGCGATCGTCTTACGATCTTTGTTCTCTAATCTGTCAATGCGTGTTTCCTGAGTTTCCTGCTTTTGATGTCAGAGGTTGCCTTTGTTCTCTTCGAACTCTGAGGTTCATGATGGGGTTGGCTGGGTGTGGGTCGGCAATGTTGAAACCGCAATCATACCGTTGGTCTTGGCTGTTGCTACAGAATCGGCGCCGTGTCTCACGCCCTCCCTCGGGCATCGTCCCAGATGGGAACTTTGATTTAGGAATCCTCGTTGTCGCCTCGTAAGCCTTACGCGGACTGGAAGTCAGTTTTGTCTCGCATAATGGCATGAAGTATGATTGCCAGACGACGCGCCAGAGCCACTCGGGCCTTTCTCATCGTTGAGCGCGCACCGATTGCGAGGGCCCATGTCTTCAATTTGAGCGGAGCGGCATACCGCGTCAGCATCACATTGGCGGCCTCATAGAGAAGCGTTCTGACGCGCACGTCGCCCCGCTTTGAGATGCTGCCCGTGTAGTCGATTTCACCAGATTGATGCCGTCGCGGCACCAGTCCAAGATACGCCCCCACATCACGCGATTTCCTGAAACGCGACGGATCATCAATTGCTGCGGCAAAGGCCAATGCTGTGATCGGACCGACCCCTGGTACCGTCATAAGGCGCTGGCAGACTTCGGATTTGCGGGTCATCTTTTTGATGTCGCCATCAATGGCTGCAACCGCCGCGAGGATTGCTTCGCGTGCTGCGAACAGTCCGCAAATTGCGGCATGGAGGCCAGGCACTCCATCGCTAACTTTTAGCGCCGCGTTTTTGAATGCCGGAGACAAAGCTCGTGGCAGCCGCACGCCGAAGACGACGACCAGACCGCGGATCTGATTGTCGAGCGTCACACGCTGTCCGACCAGCTTCTTGCGGGCTGCGATCAGCGACCGGATTGCGTGCGCTGACAGTGATTTGACATGGGTCGGCTTGTAGAATCCCGTCCGCGCCAGGTGTGCCAAACCGCGGGCATCATTGCGGTCCGTCTTGTGGCCGGCCAGAGATTTAAGGGCCTGATATGCTTGCCTGCTCTCGATGCAAACAACCGGGACACCAAGCTCCGTCAGCCCATGGTAAAGCATTGGTGCCATCCGTCCCGTTTCAAATACAACTTTGGCACATGGTGGTCCAGAAGCGAGGAAGTCAGCGATCGCTTTTGGTGTTGAGCTCGCTTTTCCTTCACGAATAAGGGCCCCTTCACGATCCAGAATGCAGATATGCGTCTCTTCCATGGACACATCCAAACCAGCAAAATATTCCATTGGTCAGTCTCCTTTTCAATTGCATGTGCATCCAGAATAACAGGGGTAACTGAGTGCTGATCCTGATTACGCCATGTTGAAAAACCGCGCCGCTTCTCGGCCAGACATACCGTCCTTCAAACAAGCACGGCGCACACGACTATAAATATCCACAGAATACATCTCCCGCCCTCCGAATAAACGAAGGGCACAAACTGGCGGACTTTTACTCCGCTACAACTGCGATATGCAGCCGCTTCTGTGGCCCAATATTGCTCCGCGTTTTACATGAGCCCAGGCGGCGGAATGAACTGTTTTTGACAGTGTCTGTATCATGGGAATCTCCGTGTGCTGACCGGTTGCGTGTCGGATCAAGCGTTCAGATTACCTGATCGGGCAGGCCCCCGCGACGGACCATGGTCCGTCGCGGGGGCCTGTGGCATCGGCTAGACTGGCGGGCATGACACATAAACCCGCCCCTGCCGCACAGCCCGCCGCTGCCGCGCTGTCAGCGCTCGACAGCTGGTTCGATGTCTGCCGCACGGGCACGCATACGGACATGCACAACACCACCTTCACCCTCTCCGAAGGGGACCTTGCGCGTATTGCAGCCGCTTACGCGACCTCTGATCCGGCACCTGTTGTCGTCGGACATCCGGAGACAGATGCCCCTGCCTGGGGCCGGGTGGATGGCCTGCGCGTGGTCGGCGATACGCTCCAGGCAAAGCTGACACGTCTCGACGATGCCTTCCGGGCGGCTGTCGAGGCCGGACGCTATGCGGGCCGCTCGGTGGCGATTGACCGGGACGACACCGGTGGCTGGAGCTTGCGTCATATCGGGTTTCTGGGGGGCGTTGCTCCGGCGGTGCAGGGTCTCAGCCCGGCCATGTTCAGGGCTCCCGCGACGGCTCCCGCCGCGACACTGGAACTCGCGGTTCCGCTGGGCGGCACTGAAGAGCGATCCGCCCGGGACACCACGGCACGGGCGCTGCGCGGCCTGCGCGAGTGGGTTATCGAGCGCTCGACGATTGAACAGGCGGATCGCATTTTGCCCGACTGGGCGTTGACCGAAATCCAGGCCCTCGGGGAGCCGGAGGACGGTGACTTTCTCGCGTCCCTCGCCTCGCGATTTACACAGGAGACATCTATCATGAACGACATCCCGCCCATTCCCGACCCTGCCGCCGCCCCGAACCCTCCGGCTGACCCGGGTCTTGCGCGGGAGCAGGCCGCACTGGCGGCAGAGCGTGCGCAACTGGCAACCGAACGTCTGCAACCGGCGGCGCAGCGGTGTCTGTCCGAGGCGCATGAGCGTGTCGGGACCCATGTGAGCGCAGGTCGGGTATTGCCCGCAGAGGCCGCATCGCTGGAAGCGCTGTTCGCGGCGCTCTCCGGACAGGCCGCTTCGATCCGGCTGGCAGGGTCAGCCACCCCCCAAACCCCCGGGGAGGCGCTGCAGGCCTTCCTGTCCGGCTTGCCCGTGCGCGGACCGGACACGGCGGAATATGCCGGTCCCGGCCAGATCGCCATGAGTGGCGCACAGGCTCCTGTGATGCGGGACGGGCAAACCGCGCAGCATGTCGCGCTGGCGGCGAAGGCGCTGATGGGGAGCGATCCCACAGGCACAATGACCATCGCGGATGCGGTGCGTCAGGTGACAGAGGGAGGTCGCTGAAATGGCCGGACATTCACCTGTTGCAACGGTCTCTTTCAAGGCGTTCGGTGATGTGGCCGCGCGCCGCATCGTGCGGCTGAGAACCTCGAAGGGCGGGGAAGCGGTCCAGGCGGACGCGGACTCCGCCAGAACAGCGGGAGAGCGGCCCATAGGCATTTCCGGTGAGGTGGCCACCGGGGCCGGGCAGATCCTGGATGTGCATATTGCGGGCATCGCCGACCTTGAGGCCGGGGGCGCTGTCATGCGCGGCACGGCGCTGAAACCCGATGCCGAGGGCAAGGCGACAGCCACCGACACCACCGGTGATTGTGTGGTGGGCATTGCTCTGGAGGCCGCCACGGCTGCCGGTGACATCATTCCCGTGCTGCTGTCGCAGCATCGCATGTAAGGAAGGCCTGACAGATGGCAGACAACATTATTTCCACGTACCCTGTGGACTTCGAGCGCACCGCGACCGCGGTGGGCTATGGCAATGACAGCTGTATCGCCGATATGGTCCTGCCCCGGGTCGATGTGGGGCGCAAGGAATACCGCTATACCGAATACCCGCTGGCCGAGAGCTTCAGCGTTCCCGAAACGCGTGTCGGTCGGCGCGGGACGCCCGTTATGGTGCATTTTTCGGCGGAGGAGAAATCAGGCGCCTGTCAGGATTACTCGCTTGAGGATCTGATCCCCGACGATGATGTGCGCAACGCGCCGCCCACAACGGTTGATCCGATAGATCGCTCCACAATGATGCTGACCGATCTGCTGATGATCGATCGTGAAAAGCGCGTGGCGGATCTGGTGTTCGACGCCGCAAAATACGGCGCGGACAACAAAGTCACACTGGCGGGCAATGATCAGTGGTCCGCCAGTCATGACGACAGTGATCCCGTGGCCGATATTGTCGATGCGGTCGAGAGCATGATCGTCAAGCCAACACATTTCTGCATGGGTTCGGAGGTCTGGAAGGATCTGCGCACGCACCCGGCGATCCTGAAATCGGTCAACCGCAATGAAGGGGATCGCGGCATCGCCTCGCGGATGATGGTCGAGGATCTGCTGGAGGTGAAAATTGTTGTTGGCCAGGCCTGGATCAATGCGGCCCGCCCCGGTCGGGAGGCAAGCCTGAAACGCGTGTGGGGCAAGAACGCACTCCTTTACCGTGCCGATCCCAATGCAGCGCCCAATGGCCCGCCCACATTGGGGATCACAGCCTCTTATCGTGGGCGCGAGGTGTATTCCGTCTTTGACCCTGCGCGCGGCGCGCGCGGCGGGCATCGCCTGCGGGTTGTTGACACCTGCGATGAGCGGATCATTGCCGCCAGGGCGGGATACCTGTTCAAAAACGCAGTGGCGTAGGGAGGGCGTAATGGTCGAAACAGTCAAGGCAGCCGAACCGGCTCCTGCAGCCAAAGCGGCCGAACCGGCCCCTGCATGTGTCGCGATCAATCCGGTTCAATATGCGCGCAAGCGCTATATGCCGGGCGATCCGCTGGATCTTCCGCAGGACGTACTGGCCGCGCTGGTTGCGTCGGGGGACGCAAAGGTTCCGTACGCCGGTCCTGTGGCTGCGGGTCCGGATACTGAAGACACCCCGGACGGGGTCGCCTGAGCCATGGCCTATGCGACCCGCGATGATCTTGAAGCCCGCTATGGTTCGGAAGAGATTGCGCGTCTGTTGTGTGATGATGCAGAGGATGATGCAGAGGATGCCGCTGCACGTCTGGCGGCGGTGCTGTCGGACGCGGCGGGCGAAATCGATGCAGCCCTTGCCCGGGAATATATCCTGCCTCTTGCACAGGGTGATTATCCATCCCTCAAGGCCATTGCCTGTGCCCTGGCGCGGCTGGCCCTTTACGACGACGCGCCGAAAGAGGCGGTGACAGACGCGGCGAAGGCCGCGCGCGATCAGCTCTCCCGTCCGGCGCAGGGCTATCTGCGCAGTGGCGATGGTGCGGAACCGCCACGGCGCAACTTTGGCCCTGCAATCAAGGCCCCGCCTGCGCGGATCCGCGAGACGATTGACAGGATCAATCGTCGTGGAGGGTATTCGTGATGGCCGGGGCAGGTGTCCGGATCGATGTCGAATGGGACGATGCCGGGGCCCGGGCGGCTCTGGGGCGTGCGGTCACGGCCCTGGACAACCCATACGAGATGTATGACGAAATCGGCCAGATGCTGGCCTCCGCGGTCCTGCGGCGCTTCGAGACGGAAACGGGTCCGGACGGCACAAAATGGGCACCCTCGCGGCGCGCGCGCAAAAAAGGGGGCCAGACCCTGACAGATTCCGCGCGCCTGCGTCAGTCGATCACACACCGCGCCGATGCCGCCGGCGTCGAGGTGGGCACAAATGTCGTTTACGCCGCGATCCACCAGTTTGGCGGCACCATCAGGAAGAAAGCCCGGAAACAGACCCTTGAATTTGACGATGACACAGGTCGGTTCATATCCCGCAGGAACGCGGCGCGACGCAAGACCGGGCTGATCCGGATCGTGAATGCCCAAATCGGGGCGCACAGCGTCACGATGCCCGCCCGGCCATATCTGGGCGTTTCCGGCGATGACCGGACAGCCGTTCTTGATATTGCGACGCGCATGCTGGCGGAGGGGCGGCGATGATTGTTTCCGCATCGGCATGGCCCGGCTTTGCCGCCGTGGATGCGGTTGCCGAACGCCTTCGCACGCTTGAGACGCTGGTTGACGTGCTGAACGTCTACGACGTGGCGCGGGTGGATGCCCCAAAGCCGCCGTCCGCTGTCGTTGCGCCGTTGACGGAACGCGCCTTGTCCGCTCAGTCCGTCCCCGGTCAGACCCTTCTTCCCCTCGCGGTGGAGATGCGGATCGGCGTGGTGCTTGTCGTTGACGCTGCCAATGACCCGTCCGGACGCAGGACCCGTGCGAAAAAAACGCTGGCTGACGTACTGGGGCAGACCCGTCAAAAGCTGTTGGGCTGGGTACCGGCCCCGGAACCGGAAAACCATGGGGTGACCGGGCCGCTGGCATTTGTGGCCGGACGTCTCACCGAGATCGAGAATGGTCGTATCATCTGGCAGGACGAATGGACCTGCCAATACAGAACATCAAGGGAGTGTAACTGATGGCGCAGAATTTCATCATCGGTGCCGGCAAACTTTATTTTGCCCGGGCCACACAGGACGGCGCGCCCGGAGCGGAGCGCTGTCTCGGGGACGCCGAGAGCACAACGCTCCGGATCAACGAGGAGCGCGTGACGGTGCAGTCAGGCTCGGGGGTGCCGCGCGTGCTGGTCGACGCGGTACGCTCCACCGAGCGCATGATCGACATGGTGCTGCGGGATATGTCCCTGGGCAATATCGCCCTGTTGTTCGCCTCGGATACGATCCCGGTGCCCGCGACAACGGTGACAGGCGAGCGGATTGCCGTCGGCCTGTTGGATGGCGGCCCATGGTATGGGCTCCCGTCCGCCAGGGGCCGTCGGATCTCGGACCTCATCCTGCGCCCTTTGCGCGGCGGAACAGCCTACACGCTCAATACCCATTACCGCGCCGATCCGGGATCCGGCACAATTCGCATTCTGGATGCCGGGGCGGATGGTATCGCCGCCAACACCACAATCCTCGCGTCCTATACGATCGACGCCGCGACCCGCATCTCTGTGGGGCAGGCCCGGGTCGTCACGGGCGCACTGCGCTACGTCGAGCACGCTCCGACGATCAATCCGGCATCAAAGGGCCGTAACATCTACTGCCCGGACGTCAAGCTGCGCCCAAACGGTGACTGGACGCTCACCGGGCGGTCGGAGCAGCGGATCCCGCTCAGCGCCAATATATGGCAGCCCGAGGACGGCTCCGCCGCGATGATGATCGACGGGGAGGACCTGCGATGAGCGACGATGCGGAGACCCTCGCCATCCTTGATCCGGATGTAACAATCACACTGCGCGATCCGGACACCGGCGCGGCGGTGGAGATAACAGTGCGCGAGTTCCGGATGCGCGAGGGCCTCGATGTTCAGGTGATCGGGGCTCCCCTGATCCGTGATCTTGCGGTTCAGGTGGGCGACACGGCGCAAGAGCCCGATGCCGTGCGCACCGGCGCTGTGCTGGGGGCGCATGCGGATATCTGGCTGCGCATCTGCGCTATGGCCAGCGGGCAATCGGTGGAATGGATTGGATCGCTTGCGGACACCGAGGCCCATGCGCTGCAATCGGCGGTCTGGCAAGTCAACACGGGTTTTTTTATCCGCCGCCTGGTGGCCCAGGCACTGGGCCAGGGGGTGGTGGAGACCGTATCGCGCTCTCTCGCGTCCTCGAGCAGCTTGCAGCCGACGGGCACGGAGATATCCGAAGCCTCCCCGCCACACTGACATGGAGACAGATCATGCTGATCTGGCAGGCAGGACAGTCGCGCCGTATCGAGATGCCGGGCCATAGTCTGGTGCGGGGCCTGATGCAATGACGCAGGATATCGACCTCGCCCTGCGCGTCAGTGGCGATATAGGCGACGCGCTGGCCGTCCTGCGCAAGACCAGGGCCGAGCTGGATGCGACGGGCGATGCGGCGCAGGGGCTGGGAGGACGGACCACACGGGCAGGGGCCGCCGCCGGGCAGGCGAGCACTGCATCGCGCGCCCTGGGTGAGCGCATGAGACACCTGCGCCCACAGATCCAGAACACGGCGTGGCAGGTGGGTGACTTCGCCGTCCAGGTGGGTGCAGGCACATCCGCGAGCCAGGCGATGGCCCAGCAGCTTCCGCAATTGCTCGGTGGGTTTGGCGTTCTTGGCGCGGTTCTGGGTGCTGTCGCGGCCATTGCCGTGCCTCTCGGTGCCGCATTTTTGCGCACAGGCGAGGAAGCGGAGAGTGCGTCCGACGCCACATCGCGGCTCGCGGATGCCACGGAGAGGCTGCGGGGACTGAAAGACCTTGGCGGTGATCTTGAGGATCTGGCCGAGCGTTACGGGGTTGTCACAGCGCGGGTTCGGGACCTTCTGGCCGCGCAGCGTCAGCTGGCGGAGCGTGAAGCGCGGGATGCACTGCGCGCGACAGGAAAGGGCCTGCTGGACAGTCTGCCCGAGGCGCTGGCCGCCGGACAGGACCGGGTGGCGGCGGATTTCGAGGATATTTTGCAAGGGACCGTGCACCGCTCCGGTGACGTGCTTCGCGAAGCTGGTCTGGATGTATTCGACGTCTCGGACAACGACAGCGTGAAAGCCCATCTGCGAGACACCTTTGGAGAGACCCCGACAGGGTTCGTCAAGGATGCCGATCTGGACAACATCGAAGATGTCGATACCCTTCTGAACACGATAATCATCAGGCTGCGCTTGTTCAACGAGGGCGCGGTCCGGACCAGCTTCGCCGTTATGGAGGCCTCCGAATCCATGTCCGCCGCCCTGCGCCGGTACGCAGATGAACTCGGACTTGCCGGTGAACAGCTTGCCGGTGAACAGACAGAGGCACTGTCATCGGCATCACTTGATCTGCGCAACGCTCTTGACGGCGATGATATCAATGAAGTTTCCGACGCCGTCGCAAACATGCGCAAAGTCCTGGAGAATGCCCTGGGGGGTGAAGACCTCACCACAGATCAACGAAAGGCGCTGGACGTACTGATCGACCGGTTGATCGCAGCCGAAGACCAGGCACGCCGGCTCGGGACGCTCAAGACGGGTGATCTGGGCCTTGGCGTTGCCATCAAGGCCGCAAAGGCGCTGGCGGATGAGGCCGCGCGCGCCCGCGATGAGCTGGCCGCTTTACCGGGGGTGCAGGCGGCCGCTCTGGCGGTGGCGCGTATTCGCGAGGCCACGGTTGGCGACCCGGAGGCCCGGGCACGTCAGCTGGCGGAGCGTGGTGCCTTGGCATTACAGGCGGCGGCCACGGCGGGCCGGTCGGATCTGGACCCCGCGCAGCGCTTCGATGCCGAAGCGATCCGGGCGGCCGGAGATAACGCGGTAGCCCTGGCCCGTATCAACGCGCGCACGCGCGAGGCCGAGGCCGGACTGCGCAAATCAATCTCCGGCAGCGGTGGCGGCGGTGGTAAAAATGATCCCGCCACAGCCCTGATCAAGACGTTGGAGCAATATCGGAGCCGTGCAGAGATCGCCTCTATCCGCCTGCAAGGGTTGGGGGGCGGGGAAGAGGCGGGGTTTATCGCCACCGCAGAGGCCGCGCGGCTGGCGGAGACAGCGATTGCGAAAATCGGCGATAACCCTGCAGCGGCTGCACAGGTGCGTGAACTGGAAGCCGCTGTCAATGCGGCAGCCGAAGAGGCTATCGCAATAGAGCGCGCGCTGAGCCGGGGACCGCAGGGCGTAGACGCCATCCGCGCTGGACTGCGGGGCTATGCCGAGGAGGCGAGCTTTGCGGGCAATGAGATCGAAAGCGCCGTCGGCGGGGCATTCAATGGCCTGGAAGATGCTCTCGTGCAGTTTGTCTCTACGGGCAAGCTGGAGGTCGGGGATCTGGTCGACAGCATCATCGCCGATTTTGCCCGCATCGCCATTCGCCAAAATATCACCGGCCCGTTGGCCGATGCTTTGGCCGGGGTTTTGGGCGGGGGTTTTGGCGGGGGTTTTGGCGGCGGCACGGCACCGGCACCGACGACGGCGGTGCGGCCCCGGGGCAGACCGTTTCACACAGGGGGCGTGGCCGGGGGTGTGGCCGGGGATGTGGCCAGTCGGGCGCAGGCGATCATTGCGGCCTCCGCCGCCACAGCGGGGCGCACGGCACGCGAAGTGCCCGCCATCCTGCTGGAGGGTGAGGCGGTGCTGACCGCTGATCAGTCCGCCGCATTGAGCGAAATGCTGCGCCGGAGAGACCGCCCCCGATATCATCGGGGCGGGGCAGCGGGGATCGACCCCGCGCGCATTCCGGCCGTCTATAAAACGCAGGCACCGGGTGCCGCAGACATGGAGGCGGGTCCCGACGTGCGCCCCGCCAATGTCACCGTGAATGTCGAGAACAAAGGTGCGCCCAGGACAGCCACTGCAACAGCCCGGTCAGACGGGCTGCGCGGTCTCATTGTCGCGATTGTGGCCGAAGATGTGCAAAGCGGCGGGGCGATTGCACAACAGGTCACCCAGACGCTGCGCCGCCAATCAAGCGGTGGTGATGGGTTCTGATGGCAAGCTGGCCTGCATATGCGCGGATCATCGCGGACGGCATTGTGGCCGGTCAGGATGAAAATACCCGACGCACGGCGTTTGAGAGTGGTGCGGTCCGGCAGGCCCGCGCGCGCAGTGCGGCCCTGCGCTTCTGGCAGGTGTCCGTACATCTTGAAAGCGATACGCATATGGGAGATTTCCGGACCTGGGCCGAGACCCATGGACACGGGGCCTTCGACGGCTCCGATCCGGTTGCCGGTGATGCGGTCCACCTGCGGCTGCGCGGGGGATCGGGGTCCGTGAGCTGTCGCGGTACCGTCAAGGGAGGTCGTCGCCACTGGACCGCCGACATGGTGCTGGAGGAGGTCCTGTGACATTAACCTCCGCCGGTCGTGAAGCTCTTGTTGGCCTGTCTCCGGACGATCTGATCCTTTATGCGCTGGAAATCACGCATCCCGACCTGGCGGATGCCGTGCGGGTGGTGGCGGATGGCCGCGCGCGCGAGATCGAAGGCCAGACCTATATGGCGCTGGCGTTCTCGGTGCGTCTGGCCAGGGATGAAGAGCGCCGGGCCCCGCGTGCGGAACTGCGCATCGATAATGCAGGACGCGACATCATGATCTGGCTGGATCGCGCAGGCGGTGGGCAGGGTGCAGGTATCCGGGTCCTGCGCTGTCTGGCGGACGGAGACAGCGCCGCACGGGATCCCGACTGGGAGGCTCAATTGGATGTGCTCCAGATCAGAGCCGATCAGCAAAGCGTAACGGCGATCATCGGCTATGACCGGTTGCTTGACAGGCCCGCTGTGGGTCTGCGCCACGACCCGGAAACATCTCCCGCGCTGTTTTGAAAGGATGGAGCGCAAATGACTGACATAATCGCACTGAAACAGGGGGACACGCTGAGCCTGCCCGCCCAGGCGCATCACACACCCCCCCGCCCCGGACGGGACGGGGGGGTTGCGCGCAACCTTGCTGACTGGACCCCTGACGCGGCCCTGTATCATGACCGGAGCGGAACACGGGCCCTGTTGACCTGCCGCGTGACCGATGCCGGTGACGGGCTGTTCACCCTCTCGGCCACCGCGCGCCAGACCGCCGCATGGCCACCGGGCAAGTGGCGTGGAGATA
>CBDBLS010000027.1:0-26285 GCA_965207105.1 Roseovarius sp.
AATTGAATCAAAGCGATCATCAGGGAATCTCGCCAAGAAATCAACATCCCCCTTTGACCAGCCCATACTTTCTGTAAGCCTTATGCACCTTATGAATCTGCTATCTGGAATCGAATCAATCTTTCCATCCCAATCAGAGAGCGGGATAATACATTGCCCGAACCCATGTTCATCCTCTCGGGTACGATAGGATTCAGAACTCTTAGTCGAGTAGATGGCTCCTCTTTGGTCCAATCGGGTCTCTCATATTGGCCACTTTGTCTGAAAATCTTGTGGGAATACCCCCGGTAAGACTTTGAATAGCGCGATGCTCAGCTATCTCTCTCGCAACCCTTGACCCGCTCATTTCCGTGACTTCTGGTTGCACGCCCGCAGCTAGTTTTCCAGAAGCTCGATGTGCTGACGGTCTAGCAGGAATGTTCGATGATTGGCCAACGTAAGTTGCACCAGTCCGGGTCGGAAACGAGAAAGTGCCTTGCACAACTTGGTCAGCGGGTTTTGCGGACGGCGATGCGGAGGATGGTGAGATGGAAGACCGAACCGCCGACCTGCCCGCAACCAGCGCATCTTCCGGGGTGGGCCTCAGGGCCTCGGCAACAGGTGACGTGAGCTTGATCTGGACGAGATCACCGCCTTGCGCGTCAGGGCCCGATCCAATCGTACGTGCAATCACAGCCGGATCGGCGCGGCTGCCGCCGCTTGACCGGGTGCAAGGGCTGGGGCAAAGCTGTGATGTGACGTGTATTGACCAAGCCCGACCCAGCGGTATGGACCGCACCCTTTCCCGCCACCTGCGTTTGGCCGCACCATGACGGCGCTTTGGGCCTGGACAGAGTTGGTGTCAGACGGGGTGCAGGCCTTTCTCCTGCCTGGTGGAATGCTGTTGCTGGGCGCGCTTTTGCTGGCGCTGGCCCCGCGATTGCTGAGGCCGGTGGCGGGACCGGACCGGACCGGCAGGCGCTGCAGACCCTCATCCTGCGCTCGGTCATCGTGGTCTTTATGGCATTGCAGGTGGCGGATCTGGCGCTGCACCACACGCTGGAAGACACCTATGACCGTGTCCTGATCAAGCTTGGCGGCACATTGCTGCTGACTTACTGCGCGATGGTCATCTTCAATCTTGCCGCACAGTGGCTGGATCAGAAATTCGGGCGCAGCAAAACCATCGACGGAACTGTGGTGCTGATGGCCAGTTATCACAGCCGCATGGCCACGCTAATGCTGGTCATTGTGACCTGCCCCTTTTATGAGGGCCACCCTTGAGTAGGGTTTGTTCTGGTTTTGTGTGCCATTATTCGGCGGCGTAAGCAATGGGCATCGGCGCGGAGTCCTCACACAACTCAAGCGCGCCTTTGGAGAAGTTCAGAAACGCATCCAACAGCTGCTGCATCTCGTCAACATCGCGCAACAGCGGTTCAGCCTCTGCCTCATCCATCATCGCCAGACCCAGTTTGAGCCGCGTCAGCGGTGTGCGCAGATCATAGCTGACCCCCGACAGCATCAATGTGCGTTGTTCGATCTGCCGTTCGATCCGGGCGCGCATGTCCAGAAACGCATTGCCAGCCACCCGCACCTCGATTGCGCCGCCCGGCGAATAGGGGATTGACCGACCTCTGCCAAAGGCTTCGGCGGCATTCGCCAGCCGGGTGATCGGGCGCAACTGATTGCGCAGATAGACAAAGGCGATCACGGTCATCAGCGCGCCAAAAGACAACATGATAACCGGCAACTCGTGGGGTGCGGCCGCCGAAACCCGACGACGTCCAAAGATCACCTCTGTCGGCCCAAGGTCCGTCTCGGAATAGGAGTAGACCCGCCGGTCACCAGGCAAAAGCACGGCACGTGTCTCAGGCAGGGTGCTGCGCAGGGTGCGGATCACCACCCGACCGCTGAAATCAAACCAGCGCACAGTGTCGCGGAGCGGAACATCCCCGGGGGCCACAAACCGGACTTCCATCTGCAGGGGCTCAAGCAGCGGGGCAATACGCGCCAGAGCCTCGGCCTGGGTTGTGGCGCCATCCGCCTCCCCGGCGATCAGGCGCAGCTCGCGGATCATGCTATGGGTCATCTGTGTTGTGACATCTTCGAAGTGACGCTGGATAAACACAACCGACACCACCAGCTGCAGCGCCACCACCGGCAGGACCAGGATCAGCGCCGCCCGCCCGTAGAGGCTGCGGGGCATATAGTGTTTGAGCCAGCGGAGCGACATGGGCTAAGCCTACCGGGCAGGTCCGACAAGAGGAAGAGTGATGACTGTGCCACCCGACGATTTTGATCCCCCCATCGGCCAAGCCCAGACACTGGCGCCCGGGCTGCGCTGCATTGTGGCACCGAACCCGTCCCCGATGACCTATCGCGGCACCAACACTTATCTGTTGGGCATACGTGACATTGCGGTGATCGACCCCGGGCCCGATCATGCCACCCATCTGGAGACCATTCTGGACGCCCTGCAGCCAGGCCAGCGGGTCAGCCATATCATCGTCACCCATGCCCATATCGATCACGCGCCGTTGGCGCGGCCTCTGGCAGACCGGACAGGTGCCCCGGTCCTGGCCTTTGGCGGGGCCACGGCCGGGCGCAGCCCGGTGATGACAACGCTGGCTGCGGCCGGGCTGGCCGGAGGCGGCGAAGGCATCGACGCAGATTTCCGGCCCGATCAGACACTGGCCGACGGCGCGGTCATCGATGGGGGGGACTGGCATCTGGAGGTCATCCACACCCCCGGACATCTGGGCAACCATATTGCTCTGGGCTGGGGCAACGCCTGTTTCACCGCCGATCATGTGATGGGATGGGCCAGCTCGCTGGTTTCGCCCCCGGACGGCGATCTGACCGATTTTATGGCCTCCTGCCGCCGCCTGCGGACCCGCGACTGGCAGGTGTTCCACCCCGGTCACGGCGCGCCGGTCACCGATCCCGCCGGTCGGCTGGACTGGCTGATTGCACACCGCAAAGGCCGCGAGGCCGCCATTCGCTCTGCCCTGGCCGCCGCCCCGGCCACAGCGCAGCGGCTGGCACAGCAGATTTACACCGATGTCCCCCCGGTCCTGCTGGCCGCAGCGGAACGCAACGTCTTTGCCCACCTCATTGATTTAACAGGAAGAAATTTGGTTTCCCCCCTTGGCGACCTGGCCATCAACGCGACCTTTGAGCCTGTGCCCTGAGCCCGACACGAAAACCTCAGTTTTCTGTCCGAACCCTCTGGACGCGCGAAAATCAGCTTGCTATACGCCCCGAACCGTTCCGTCGTAGCTCAGCGGTAGAGCAGTTGACTGTTAATCAATTGGTCGTAGGTTCGATCCCTACCGCCGGAGCCAATATAAACCCTCTAGGTCAATGACTTAGAGGGTTTTTCTTTTTCCGATATTTCTCGCGTAAGGCTGAGAAGTAAGGTCCGCGTAAGGCTCGACACCGTAAGCACTTTACGAGCGAGAACGATTGCGACCCCCACATTCTTGAATTGCATCACGGCAATGCACACCATATAGTGTTTGGGCGCAGTTGTGGGAATTCAGATGTTACTAAAGTCAGTTAGGATAGCTCATTTCAAGCACGTGTTGGACTCAACCGAGGTTGCGATTCAGCCCGACATCACTTGCCTTGTCGGCAAAAACGAGAGCGGAAAGAGCACTTTTTTAGAAGCGCTGCGACGGCTCAAGCCCGCTCAGGGCGCGGCGCACTTTTCGTCACCGACACAATACCCCGCTTGGCTGGAGAAGAGACATCGCCGGGAAGCGAAGGCGAAGGGACGCGACCTTGACGAGCAGTCGCCCATCAATGCGACCTTCACATTGGAACCGGAGGACGCTGCGGCAGTCGAAACGCGATTTGGCGCCGGGGTATTGCTGTCAGACACGTTCACGATCAGCCGAAAGTGTAGTGATTCAGACTTGATCTGACAGTTGGCCGTTTTTCCGGCGGCGTCTGTCAGGCCAAGTTCAGTTCACTGACTTTTCCTTCCAGATCTGCTTGCCCTCAATCATGGTCTGGAACGGGGTTCCACCGCAACACATTTTGCCCTGATGAGTTCGTTCGGTATTATAGTGTCGCAGCCATTCATCCAGATCAGCCTGCAACTCCTCGATGGATTGATAGACCTTTTTGCGGAACGTGATCTGGTAAAACTCCTGCAGGATCGTCTTGTGAAACCGCTCGCAGATGCCGTTTGTCCGAGGCGATTTCACCTTGGTTTTGGTATGGTCGATGTCGTTAATTGCCAGGAAGAGCTGGAAGTCGTGTTTGTCGACACGCCCGCAATATTCCGTTCCGCGATCTGTCAGGATACGCAGCACTGGCAGGTCGTGCTCTTCGTAGAACGGCAGCACCCGGTCATTGAGCGGATCAGCCGCTGTGATCGGCGTCTTGGTGGTGTAGAGTTTGGCATGCGCCACCTTGCAACAGGTGTCCACATAAGTCTGCTGATAGAGCCGCCCAACGCCCTTCAGGGTGCCGACGTAGAACGTGTCCTGTGAACCCGGATAGCCAGGGTGGGCAGTCTCGATCTCACCGCAGGCCTCATCATCCAGCTTCTTCTTTTCCAGTGCCTGCACTTGTGCCTCCGTCAGGATGCCGCCGTCAGCGGCCACTTTGGCCTCCAGTGCCTTGAGCCGGGTTTTGAAGTTTGCCAGATCATGGCGCAGCCAGATCGACCGGACCCCGGATGGCGATACAAACACCCCCGACTTGCGCAACTCGTTCGAGGTGCGGGCCTGGCCGTAAGCCGGGAAGTCGGTGGCGGATTTGATCACCGCCTGTTCGGTGGCGTCATCAACCCGGTTTGCCGGATTGGGTTTGCGCCGGGTGCGTTCGAACAGCGCCTCGATACCGCCGTCCTCGACCGCAGATTTGTAACGGTAGAACGTGTCCCGGCTGTAGCCCATGACCTGGCAGGCCTTCGAGACATTACCCGGTTCCTCGGCCAGGTTCAGCAGGCCGGTTTTGTGTTTGATGATCTTGTCGGTAGTGTTCAACATGATGGTTTCCTCGTTTTGTGGTTGGTGTGCACCACCATCAAAACGGATAACCATCATCTCCTTCAAGAGATGTGCCGTCCCCTTCTCAGCTAGCTGAGAAGGGGACGGTGTCAGATAAAGTCAGAACTAATACACATTAGGGCCCCTCGATTTTTGACCTGTTTTGTGTTTTTCTGTGCTGTGGTTTGAGGGGCGGGTGATCTTGTTGATCCTGAAACCCGTTGTTTCGCGCCTTTCGTGATTTGATTATTCAGCCGGGCGTCCTGTTCGGCTTGCCGGTTTGCCGGGTGTCAATCGCAGAGTAAAATGGGTCCATGTCGCGGCGTAAAAATGGGCCACTTCGGTTGATGTTTTGTGGCGCTTTTGCACGCGTGCTCGTCACAAAGCTGAAGCGTGCCAAAGCGCATGCTGGCCATAAGGCCAGCATTATTCTGACTGTGATTGCGGGCTGGTTATTTTCGGTTGTTGCGACTGTGTTTGAGCCGATAGCTTTCGCCATTCATCTCGAGGATGTGGACGTGATGGGTTAAACGATCGAGTAGCGCACCGGTCAGCCGCTCAGAGCCAAAGACTTCAGTCCATTCATCGAAGGGCAGGTTCGAGGTTATGATGATGGAGCCGCGTTCATAGCATTGGGATATGACCTCGAAGAGCAGCTCTGCGCCAGATTTGCTGAGCGGTACGAAGCCCAGTTCATCAATGATCAACAGGTTCTGGCTGGTCAGTTGCTTTTGAAGGCGCTGCAATCTCCGCTCATCTTGAGCCTCGATCAGATCATGGACTAATGCCGCAGCCGTTGTGAAGCGCACCTTCAGTCCTCTTTGACATGCAGCCAGCCCAAGTCCCAGGGCGATGTGTGTCTTGCCCGTGCCTGACGGGCCGAGCGCGATGATGTTCTCCCTGCGATTAACGTAATCGCATCGTGCCAGATCCATCGTCAGGGGCTTGTTCAAGCTTGGCATGATCTTGAAGTCAAAGCTATCCAAGCTCTTGGTGCTGGGGAACTTCGCCGCTTTGATGCGCCGTTCAATCATCCGGCGTTCGCGGTCGATCAATTCCATCTCACACAGCCGCGCCAGATAGTGGATGTGATCTTTGTTCTCTGCAGCACAGAGCTGCGCCTGTTTGGCATACTCGCCTTGGAACGTTGGCAGTCGCAGTTGTTTAAGATGATGCCGTAGAAGAATCCGAGGGGCTTCGGTCATGCCGCGGTCCTTCCCATCAAGCTCATGTAACTGGATGGGCGTGTTGTGCCGACATTGGCCTTGGGCAAGTATGGATAGAAGTCCAAATCCAATCGTGGTGGCCGCTTCTCAACCCGACACAGTACAAGGTGTTTTACGGCGTCATAGCCAATTGCACCCATATCTATTGCCTGCTGGATTGCGCCTTGCACAACATCCATTTCGAAGGTCTCCAAAAGGCGCAAGACTTGAACGTATTCTCGCTTGCCCGGCTTACCCATTCTGGCTTCAAGCAGTCGGTGCAGCGTGGCAAATACATCTGGCAAATGCCAACCCTGCAAAGGCGCGGCCTGATCCAGGGCACCCACCTTTTGTTCAAGCAGGGGCAAAAAGTGCAATGGGTCAAAGACCATATCCGCTGATGTGTAGGATCGTTTGTGCCGCGCAATAATCTCATTGCCGCAGCCGATGATAACCTCATGCACAAACCCACGCACATGAACATCGTGGTGCGCATAGGCTACTGGCACCGAGTAATCATTGCTGCGATAGCGCACCATTGAGATCGACGTTGCACGCGTGCTGACGTGATCGCAGGCTTCATATTCTGCGACGGGCAATCCCATCAGAGCATCCAAATCCGACATCAGGCGTGCGCCTATGGTTTGGGTGTGACCCCGCAACGTATCGTCCTGACGTGCTAAACACTTCTCTTCCAAATGTGCGTTCAGATCATCAAAGCTGTCATAGCGAGGTGCGGGAACCATGAAGTTGCGGCGGGTGTATCCAACCATGCCCTCAACGTTGCCTTTATCGTTCCCTCGCGCGGGTCTGCCAAACTTGTCATCAAACAAGTAATGCGACTGCAGTTCCGTAAACCGACGTGTGCGGATGCGCGTCTTATCCCCGAGTATCCGAGCCACGGCGATCTTGGTATTGTCGTAGAGAATGGATTGCGGAATGCCGCCAAAGAATGCAAAGGCGGACACATGGCCATCGCAAAACGCCTCGGTTGTCTCAGCTGGATATCCCTTCACAAACACCGCATCAGAATGTGGCAAGCTCATCACGAAGAAGTGGATCTTGCATTCCACGCCACCGATCACGCCCAGCGTCTCACCAAAATCAACCTGCGCATGGCCCGGCCGATGCGACAACGGCACAAACACCTCTTTGGTGCGCCGTTTTTGCTCGCGCACGTAATAGGTCACCGTGGTCAGGCTGCCGGCATATCCATGCTCATCGCGCAGCCGTTCAAAGATGCGCTTGGCCGTGTGTCGCTGCTTTTTGATCAGGGCTTTGTCTGTGCGCAGTATCTCATCGACCACACCAACATAACCATCAAGCGTTGGCCGCCGAGGCGCTTCCGACCGACGATACCCAGGCGGAAGTTCATGGCGCAGCATCTTCGCGATCGTCTTACGATCTGTAAAACGCGGAGCAATATTGGGCCACAGAAGCGGCTGCATATCGCAGTTGTAGCGGAGTAAAAGTCCGCCAGTTTGTGCCCTTCGTTTATTCGGAGGGCGGGAGATGTATTCTGTGGATATTTATAGTCGTGTGCGCCGTGCTTGTTTGAAGGACGGTATGTCTGGCCGAGAAGCGGCGCGGTTTTTCAACATGGCGTAATCAGGATCAGCACTCAGTTACCCCTGTTATTCTGGATGCACATGCAATTGAAAAGGAGACTGACCAATGGAATATTTTGCTGGTTTGGATGTGTCCATGGAAGAGACGCATATCTGCATTCTGGATCGTGAAGGGGCCCTTATTCGTGAAGGAAAAGCGAGCTCAACACCAAAAGCGATCGCTGACTTCCTCGCTTCTGGACCACCATGTGCCAAAGTTGTATTTGAAACGGGACGGATGGCACCAATGCTTTACCATGGGCTGACGGAGCTTGGTGTCCCGGTTGTTTGCATCGAGAGCAGGCAAGCATATCAGGCCCTTAAATCTCTGGCCGGCCACAAGACGGACCGCAATGATGCCCGCGGTTTGGCACACCTGGCGCGGACGGGATTCTACAAGCCGACCCATGTCAAATCACTGTCAGCGCACGCAATCCGGTCGCTGATCGCAGCCCGCAAGAAGCTGGTCGGACAGCGTGTGACGCTCGACAATCAGATCCGCGGTCTGGTCGTCGTCTTCGGCGTGCGGCTGCCACGAGCTTTGTCTCCGGCATTCAAAAACGCGGCGCTAAAAGTTAGCGATGGAGTGCCTGGCCTCCATGCCGCAATTTGCGGACTGTTCGCAGCACGCGAAGCAATCCTCGCGGCGGTTGCAGCCATTGATGGCGACATCAAAAAGATGACCCGCAAATCCGAAGTCTGCCAGCGCCTTATGACGGTACCAGGGGTCGGTCCGATCACAGCATTGGCCTTTGCCGCAGCAATTGATGATCCGTCGCGTTTCAGGAAATCGCGTGATGTGGGGGCGTATCTTGGACTGGTGCCGCGACGGCATCAATCTGGTGAAATCGACTACACGGGCAGCATCTCAAAGCGGGGCGACGTGCGCGTCAGAACGCTTCTCTATGAGGCCGCCAATGTGATGCTGACGCGGTATGCCGCTCCGCTCAAATTGAAGACATGGGCCCTCGCAATCGGTGCGCGCTCAACGATGAGAAAGGCCCGAGTGGCTCTGGCGCGTCGTCTGGCAATCATACTTCATGCCATTATGCGAGACAAAACTGACTTCCAGTCCGCGTAAGGCTTACGAGGCGACAACGAGGATTCCTAAATCAAAGTTCCCATCTGGGACGATGCCCGAGGGAGGGCGTGAGACACGGCGCCGATTCTGTAGCAACAGCCAAGACCAACGGTATGATTGCGGTTTCAACATTGCCGACCCACACCCAGCCAACCCCATCATGAACCTCAGAGTTCGAAGAGAACAAAGGCAACCTCTGACATCAAAAGCAGGAAACTCAGGAAACACGCATTGACAGATTAGAGAACAAAGATCGTAAGACGATCGCGAAGATGCTGCGCCATGAACTTCCGCCTGGGTATCGTCGGTCGGAAGCGCCTCGGCGGCCAACGCTTGATGGTTATGTTGGTGTGGTCGATGAGATACTGCGCACAGACAAAGCCCTGATCAAAAAGCAGCGACACACGGCCAAGCGCATCTTTGAACGGCTGCGCGATGAGCATGGATATGCCGGCAGCCTGACCACGGTGACCTATTACGTGCGCGAGCAAAAACGGCGCACCAAAGAGGTGTTTGTGCCGTTGTCGCATCGGCCGGGCCATGCGCAGGTTGATTTTGGTGAGACGCTGGGCGTGATCGGTGGCGTGGAATGCAAGATCCACTTCTTCGTGATGAGCTTGCCACATTCTGATGCGGTGTTTGTGAAGGGATATCCAGCTGAGACAACCGAGGCGTTTTGCGATGGCCATGTGTCCGCCTTTGCATTCTTTGGCGGCATTCCGCAATCCATTCTCTACGACAATACCAAGATCGCCGTGGCTCGGATACTCGGGGATAAGACGCGCATCCGCACACGTCGGTTTACGGAACTGCAGTCGCATTACTTGTTTGATGACAAGTTTGGCAGACCCGCGCGAGGGAACGATAAAGGCAACGTTGAGGGCATGGTTGGATACACCCGCCGCAACTTCATGGTTCCCGCACCTCGCTATGACAGCTTTGATGATCTGAACGCACATTTGGAAGAGAAGTGTTTAGCACGTCAGGCCGATACGTTGCGGGGTCACACCCAAACCATAGGCGCACGCCTGATGTCGGATTTGGATGCTCTGATGGGATTGCCCGTCGCAGAATATGAAGCCTGCGATCACGTCAGCACGCGTGCAACGTCGATCTCAATGGTGCGCTATCGCAGCAATGATTACTCGGTGCCAGTAGCCTATGCGCACCACGATGTTCATGTGCGTGGGTTTGTGCATGAGGTTATCATCGGCTGCGGCAATGAGATTATTGCGCGGCACAAACGATCCTACACATCAGCGGATATGGTCTTTGACCCATTGCACTTTTTGCCCCTGCTTGAACAAAAGGTGGGTGCCCTGGATCAGGCCGCGCCTTTGCAGGGTTGGCATTTGCCAGATGTATTTGCCACGCTGCACCGACTGCTTGAAGCCAGAATGGGTAAGCCGGGCAAGCGAGAATACGTTCAAGTCTTGCGCCTTTTGGAGACCTTCGAAATGGATGTTGTGCAAGGCGCAATCCAGCAGGCAATAGATATGGGTGCAATTGGCTATGACGCCGTAAAACACCTTGTACTGTGTCGGGTTGAGAAGCGGCCACCACGATTGGATTTGGACTTCTATCCATACTTGCCCAAGGCCAATGTCGGCACAACACGCCCATCCAGTTACATGAGCTTGATGGGAAGGACCGCGGCATGACCGAAGCCCCTCGGATTCTTCTACGGCATCATCTTAAACAACTGCGACTGCCAACGTTCCAAGGCGAGTATGCCAAACAGGCGCAGCTCTGTGCTGCAGAGAACAAAGATCACATCCACTATCTGGCGCGGCTGTGTGAGATGGAATTGATCGACCGCGAACGCCGGATGATTGAACGGCGCATCAAAGCGGCGAAGTTCCCCAGCACCAAGAGCTTGGATAGCTTTGACTTCAAGATCATGCCAAGCTTGAACAAGCCCCTGACGATGGATCTGGCACGATGCGATTACGTTAATCGCAGGGAGAACATCATCGCGCTCGGCCCGTCAGGCACGGGCAAGACACACATCGCCCTGGGACTTGGGCTGGCTGCATGTCAAAGAGGACTGAAGGTGCGCTTCACAACGGCTGCGGCATTAGTCCATGATCTGATCGAGGCTCAAGATGAGCGGAGATTGCAGCGCCTTCAAAAGCAACTGACCAGCCAGAACCTGTTGATCATTGATGAACTGGGCTTCGTACCGCTCAGCAAATCTGGCGCAGAGCTGCTCTTCGAGGTCATATCCCAATGCTATGAACGCGGCTCCATCATCATAACCTCGAACCTGCCCTTCGATGAATGGACTGAAGTCTTTGGCTCTGAGCGGCTGACCGGTGCGCTACTCGATCGTTTAACCCATCACGTCCACATCCTCGAGATGAATGGCGAAAGCTATCGGCTCAAACACAGTCGCAACAACCGAAAATAACCAGCCCGCAATCACAGTCAGAATAATGCTGGCCTTATGGCCAGCATGCGCTTTGGCACGCTTCAGCTTTGTGACGAGCACGCGTGCAAAAGCGCCACAAAAACATCAACCGAAGTGGCCCATTTTTACGCCGCGACATGGACCCATTTTACTCTGCGATTGACACACCCAGTGACGGAAGCGTTTGAACACAGAATTCCAGTTTCCGAACTCCGCAGGAAGGTCACGCCACGGCGCACCGGTTCTGGCGATCCAGAGCACTGCCTCAATGAACATTCGTCCATCGCCGCCAGTTTGGCCAGGGTCGGATTTCTTGCCAAGGCAATGCGGTTCCATCAATGCCCATTGCCGGTCCGTCAGTATCAAACGTGCCATCTTATGCTCCCATGGGTTCGAAGCTTGAATCAGAATTCACACCCAAAAGGAACCCTGATCGTCAACACGCCCTAGTCCTTCGTTTCATGTGATTTGACATGGTGTTGTTTTTCTGAATCACTCTCGCCCGGATTTTGGGAGGGTATTGAGATGGCAAAACGAGGCCCTGCTGCGAAGTATGTGGTTCGTCCGGGTTCTGATGAGCGGGTGCGGCTTGAGGATATGATCGGCACCGGGCGGGGCGCGGCATATCGGCTGTTGAAGGCGAGGATTTTGCTCAAGGCGGATGTGTCTGCTGCAGGCGGTGGCCGGGATGATGCGCGAATTGCCGAGGCTTTGGAGCCCAGCGCTTCGACACAGTTCCCGAAGAGGCAAAAGATGGCCCTGAAGGCGTCATGAGGTCGCAAGCGGCTCAGTATTCAGGGCACCCCTCGTGGCCAGTTGTCGTGGGAAGCATCCTGACCTCGCCGATTGGCTGGAAACCAACATCCCCGGGGGGCACGCTGTCTTCTCCCTGCCAGAGGCGCATCGCAAACGCATGCGCACGTCAAATGGAATCGAGCGTCCGACCCGGCAGGAACTGAAACGGCGCACAGTCAAGGTCAGGGTCTTCCCGAACGTCGACTCTCTGTTGCGCCTCTCAACCGCTGTTCCCGTCGAGATCGACGAAAAACGGGAAACCGAAACCAGGGCCTGTATCAAGTGGGAATGCCAGGATGCGTGACTACGCCAAATCCCGATTTCCCTCAGGTTGCGCAATCGCCAACACCTGTGGGCGCGGGGTTACCGGGTTTGCACGAGCGGCAACGTGACAGATGAGATGTGGATGGGCTACATTGCCAATCAGACGCCGCCGGAGCCTGCCGCCAACTTTGACGTCACGTGAGTCCGCCGAATGGCGGACCGAGCCGGTTAACCCGGATAATTCATGACGATATGGTGAGGGTGGTGTAAGCTATTGGAATTTGGTATTTTTCGATTTCTGCCGCCAAAAATTCCATTTTCCGGAGCACGCCCCCTCACCATGCCAAATCCTGCCTTTCTGCATCCCTCTTTGTCACCCCTGAACGGCAGGCCCGTGTTGCTCGATTTTGACGGCGCGCAGATGAGCTCCGATGCTGGTCTGATGCTCTTGCGAGAGGTCGATCGCCGGACCGATCCGGCTGGTCCTATTGCATCGTGCCTCACCGATCTGCGGACACCGGGCAAGGTGCGGCACAGCCTGGAAGAGATCATCCGGTTCCGGATCATGATGATCGCGGCTGGATATGAGGACGGTAGCGATGCGGGTGATCTGCGCCATGACCCGAGCTTTAGGCTCGCGCCGGAGCGTGACCCCGAGACCGGCGGAGCGCTGTGCTCCCAGCCTGCGATCTCGCGGACGGAGAACCTGGCCGACATGCGGGCGCTTATCCGGATGGCGCATGGTGCGTTTTTACTTTCCACAATCTGGTCTAAAGCCTCCGACTTTAGTCGGAAAAACATTCAAACGTGCGCCGAAGGCGCTCATGAACCACTGAACCCTCTGACTTTAGTCGGAGGAGGTTCAGTCGGATCGCGGGCGGCCTGAACCGGGGGCTGAACGCGCGTTCCGGATGCTTGTTTTGCAGTTTATAGAAGACCTCCCGGACCGCGGGATGGAACGGTTCATGCGAGAGAATTTGGCGGGCAAGTGGTTTTGCGCATTTGCCTTGAGTGAGCGCCCGCCCGACCATTCATTCTTCGGCGATTTCCGCCAACGCCCGGGGACGAAGCGATTGATGGACCTGTTCAACCGTTTGCGCGACGGCCTGAAAGAGGCAGGCCTGATCCGCGAGGTGTTTACCTTTGTTGATGCCGGCAAGTCGGTCTCGAAGCTATCTACCCGGGATGACCGCGACAAAGCCATCGCCAGGGGCCTGGAAAAGTTCAACAATGAGACGGCGGACCAAGTGGCCGCGGACCCACAGGCGCGCTTTGGGGCCAAGGGCAGGGACAAATTCCGGTATGGCTACAAAGAGCACACCGGTGTTGATATGCAGTCTGGTCTGATCAACAGGGTTGCCGCCACGCCAGCGAATGTGACGGATGCCCGGGGCGTGCGCCATGTCTGTCCGGAAACAGGGACGAAGTTCAAACAGGACGGGACCGGTAAAACCGGGTCCCCTGATCGACGCCGCGATCTGCCGGACCTGATCCGCAGAACGGGCCCGGGGTTTCAGGGCACGGGGACATCCGGCGGCAGCCGCCCGATCCCCGGACTGCGGGCAGGACCGGAGCACGTCCCGTCGCGCGAAGGGTTTTTTGCCGCTGGCCATGCCGGGATTCCTGACATTTTTTTTCACCGCCGGTATCGCGCAAATTCCGGCGCGACCCCTCCGGCGGTTTCCCCGCGCGTTTCGGGAGGGCATTTCGTTTCGGGCGGAGGGGGCATTTCGTTTCAGATGATCCGTCGGTGAAAATTTGCTCAATGGTTACAACCGGTTGTCGGCGGCGGAAATCCGAAACGAAACGAAATGCAAAAAAATCGGCACGCAGACATTGGAAGGTGCGGCACATAACACCCACTCGCCGTTCCCCGCCTGGAAGGACCCGTCATTTCCGGACAACGAAAGCGGCACCTGGTGGCAGCCAACATGCCGTCGACAAGCCGTTCCATCCGTTCCCGGCGTTTCGCTGAGGCCTCTTTCGGGAGCCTGGGTGACACAGACATCAATGACACCGTTCGGAAGTTCAGGTCAACCCCACGAAAATGACCCTGCAGGTGCCCGGGACCGCCGGGCACGAGGGAGAACCGTTCTATCCTCAGTCCCTGGAACGCGGTCGGCGGTCATCCCGGGCGGTCATGCCGGCTGTGGCCGGGATGTACATCAAGGGAGTCTCCACGCGTCAGGCCTGTCCCTCAGAATAGCGGGGACGCGAGGTGGCGAGGGTGAAGTGGGTGATCTTGGTGCCGCCTTGTGTGGTGCGGGTTTCAGGGGTCTGACCGATGTTGCCTGCGAGGATGACGATATTTTGCATGAGTTTTCTCCATTGCTTCCGCCCGAGGGAGCGCCCCTCCGACGAGACCCGGCCAAGACCGTCGGGAGACACCCGCACAGGTGCCCTGGCACCTGCCTGACCCCAGAGAACCGGTCTGGTGCGGCCCGCAGGCGTAGCCGAGGACACGGGTCCGGTGCGTCGGGGTTGCTGGTGGAAACCGAACGGGCTTAGGGGATCAGTCAGTCGGAGGGATGTTTCCACGGGAGGATGCGCTCAGGAGATATGTGATGCAGTTCAGCGTCCTCGCTGGCGGCATTGGGCAGACAGAATACCCAACATGAATGGGGCACGCTTCACCCACTTCTCCCGCGCTACCGAAACCACCGCAATCGGGTCAGTGTTCGCCACGCGATGAGAATGGTTGCCGGGGACGGACGAGAACGCACAATCGCCTTCAATGGGCTGGGTAAGATGGATCAGGGGCCGGAAAGAGGATGATGAAGAAGGTGCTGGGTTAAAGACACGCCAAATGGACCGACAGCACCGAACTCAAGATAGGAAGAGATAGAAAAACGAAGGGAACGGTGACGTTCCTGACCCGGCAAGAAGAGACGGAAGCATTCAGTGAACTGACTATCGGATCCCAGTCCTCATCTTCCGCGGGCAAGCTCCCCTGACGCGTTGCCACCAGTTCCATCCAATTTCGGCCGCCAAATGCGATCAGCGCAATATAGAGGAAGTCCTGATCAACATCAGGTTTGAAGACAATTGTCAGGCGATTGTTTACCCCGCCATGCCGGACAAGCCAACCATCAAGCCGACCTCGCAATGGTGTTCCGGAGAACGGGTTGGATTGGATCGACTGGACAAGTGCGTCCACCTCATTCAACCGGCGTTGCGCCGCCGTGATATCGCCGTCCGTCATTTCTACGATATGATCTGCGATACCAATCAGATCCCGTTCAACAAACGGGTGACGAACCAGACGCATCAGGACCGATCGGCGAGCGATGACAAATAAGCACGGGCACCCGCAGAGATGTCCGATACATCACCGACCGGTTCCCATTTCTCAACCGGCAGCGACAAGCGCCGTTCCAGTTCCGCCTCCAGCACAGACTTTTCGCGGTCCCGCTCTGTCTTGGCTCTGGTCAACTCACCTGACACTGCGGCGCTCACATTCGGGTACTCGCCCGCTTCCACCAGTTCCCTGGCAAAGGCATAGGCCCCTTCCGTGAAACTGACCGATTGCTTTTGAACGCTCATAAGAAATCTCCGATGGTGCTCCAATAGACTACCGCAACAATGGCTTTAAATGCAAGATGTGCTCCATACACAGACCCGATCAACCAAACCTCTGCCCGTCCCCGGTGAATGTGTAGTCATTCGCAGCGATGGTCTCATCAACTGCCTCGTCTGACGACAGATACTCATATTCCCTCTCCAGCTGCCGATAGAGCCAGCGCGCGAGATCGCACGGCGCTTCGACAACGGCGTTCTCGGCATTACATGTCATATCCTGCCAGGTGGGACTGTCGCGGGTGACGAAAACATCCATGCAGTTTGCGTGACAATAACGACCGTGTTTCGTGCTTTCAGCGCGAAGCTGGTAAAAGTTACCCGCTGAATGTATTGCAGATTATCCGCAATGCGGTGCAGATCTTCGTCTGTTGGCGCGTATGCCCGGAGCGCTGCCGGTGCGCCTTTGGCATAGCTGTAGAAGCCCTCCCAGGAAGCACCATCGCCTTGGGACCAGAAGCCGGTGAACCAGATACAAGCATCTGTGTTTGTGGTCAAGGGCATATTGGCACCCACTCAGGGCAATCGCGCTTCAAAAGCCTTTGATTAGTGTTCGCAGGAAATCATTACTCCAGCCCGCTTTTTTGAATTTGCCGCGATTTGATCCTTTTGCAGGATTGGCCTTGATGATGCTCAAGGCAATCCGCCTCAAAGCGGCAAAGTTGGCTGGCGCGTGATCTTTTCGCGCGCGGTGTCGGTCGTCGTTCATCACCACGTCGAGAGACCAATGCAAGCTGTTCCCAATTTGCCAGTGGCCGCGGATCAGTGTGGCGGCCCCCTGAGCCGCGGGACATTTGGAGAGCGGATAAAGCCGTTCGGCGTGACTGGTTTTGTCGCCAACCGCGCGCCTGGAGGCGACATGGACGAAAGCCTGAAGATGCGGCCACTTATGGGTATTGATCAGATATTCCGGCACATCGTGGACGCGGTATGACCGCTCTTCCACACGCCCGTGATCAGCATCAATAGTGCTATATTCATCAACGTAATCAGTAGCCTCGTCTTCCACAAAAGCCCGGACATCGGCCAACATGTCGCCCTGATTGCCTTTGAGTTGAAGGCAGTGGTTACCGCCTTCTTTTACGATCAATTCACAGGTCTCTCGCTGGCAATGTAACGCATCAGCGGTGATGGTGATGCCATGAATGTCAAGCATCTCGATCAACTCGCGCAGGGCCAGGATCTCGCCGCCGCCCCTGGCGCTTTGCTTGATGCCAAGGGTCAGCCGCGCCCCATGTGCAAAGGCCGTGACAATGTTCATATTCGATTGCCCGGCGGCCTTGTCAAAGCTGCGTCGCATCTCTTTGCAATCAATAGCGATGGCTGGTTCCTCTCCACATCCAGCCGTAAAATCGGCACGAAACTTGTCATAAAACGCTTGAAAACCGGTCGGCTTCATCATCCGGAACAGACGAGAACAAGCGTCATGACAGGGTACGCCATGAGGCAATTCGAGAAAATCGCGCAGAAAATCCTCCTTCATATGACCGAAAAACTCCATGTCGACCGCTGTATCGCCGCCGCAAAGCGCGCATAAAAGACTGATCGTCATAAGATCACAGAACCTGTGACGTGGCGCATTGCCGCCGCGTGGGTCATCCATCTCATTGAAACAGCTGTCCAGGTTGGGCATCGCGAAGCTCCATCAAGTGATGAAACCTCCAGAATCCAATTCGCAACCGCTGTCAAACTTTAAGCGCGATTCCCCTGGGCACCCACTTTCGATTTTCCGAGATGAGGGTATTCGCCACGATTGCCAGTTTTCGAATGACCGCAGTGATTGCGACTTTGAACGGCTTTCCGTTTTCCCTGAGCCTGTTAGACCTGTTTCGCAATAGGGAGATTTCTGCCATTCGAGCTTCACCGAAGCAGTGGAGTTTGCCGGAATGGCCGTACTGGAAGTTTTACGGGCACGTCCAGAGTTGTTTTTCCGCCTTTCCGTAATACGTCCGGCGGATTTTGATGCTCCGGTTTGTCAGCTTCACCCGATTTGGCTTGCCGGTGAAGCCGGGCGTTTGTCCCGAAAGAACAGACAACGGGCCATCGGGGGCGGCAGGAAGTATCGGCTGCAACTGGCGGAACAAATGCTTTTGTGCCTGATCCATTACCGCACATACGCCGGCCAGGCCTTTGTTGGCCTGCTTTTCGACATTTCCAGCCCCACAGTTTGCCGCCGCGTTCGCGCCATGACGACGGTGATGGCTGGCCATTTCGCCATGCCGGAGCGCGGGATCAAATTATCGACACAGGAAAGAAACGATCTTCTCTATCTTATGATCGATGGTACCGAGCGCCCTGTTCAGCGCCCCGGGACGCCGTCAAGGCGCAAAGCCAGTTATTCAGGAAAGAAGAAACGCCATACAGCGTCGCACCGGATCATTACCGACGACAGGAAAAGGATCCTGGCCGTTGGTCCTGCACAGCCCGGGCGAAAGCACGACAGGCGGATATATGATGAAGCGCGCGTGGACAAGCCCCCCGGTGTGCCTGTCCCGGGCAATCCCGGTTATCCGGGAACGTCGCTGGAAGTCCCGCTCAAGGCCTCAAGGAACCATCCCCTTGCCAAAGAGCGGAAAAGCTGCAACACATGGCACGCAAAGCTGCGCATCGGCGTAGAGCATGGAATTTGCCGCATGAAAAAGTCCGGGATTTTTGCCGATACCCATCGCAATAATGGCCAGGCGGATATGATCGCAAGGAATGTAGCGGCCCTGGCAAACCTGAACTTGAAAACAGCCTGACCAAATGGGCAGGGATACCTCCGTTCAAAAATAACCGCCCTTATTGCGAAGCGAGTCTGTTGTAGAACGCGGCGAAGTCTCGGTTTGAGCGAACTGCAGCAACGGCGGCCATGTAGAGCGTGTTGCGAACGCTTGCTCTGCCACCGCGAATGCGGCGTTGACCCCGCATGGCGCCGGAATCGCAGTTCATGGGCGCAACCCCGACAAGGGCGGCAATCCGGGGTGCGTTGACCTGTCCCGGTTCGTCCAGTTCCGCAATCATCGTTGCCGCCGAGATCGGCCCGACGCCTGGTATCGAAGTCAGGATATCAAAGCGATGTTTGAGATCGGGTTCGCGGCGCAGAAGTTGTCGGAGTTCAGCATCCAGAGCCGCAAGGTGGCGTTCGGCCATCTTGATCCGCGCACGCATCTGTCGGCTGATCAGACTGTGCCCGGTCACGCTCAACTGGTTTTGCAAAGCTCCTTTCTGCCGGGAAATTTGCCGCCCGGCAACCGGGAGAGCGGCCAGACCGGCGCGAGCCGGGGCAGGGGGGGCCTTTGCTTCCGGTTTCACCATCGCGGCAAACAGCGCGAGGGATTTGGCGTCAATCGCGTCGGTTTTGGCCAGTTGCCCCATCATATCAGCGAACTTTCGGGTGCGGTATGGGTTCATCACAGCCACATGGAAACCCGCATCATGCAGGTGCCGGTGCGCGCGCCGATGACAGCTGCCGGTTGCCTCCGGCACGATCAACTCAGGTTGATATGATCGAAGGAAGCGGGCGAACCGTTGCAGGCCTGCTTTGTCATTACTCACGCTCTGCGACAGGCCTGTTGGGTGAAGATAGACATCAAGACGTGATTCACTCACATCGATGCCGACATATACTTGCTCTGTGGCAAGCTGGGGAGAAGCGGTCTTTCCTTGTATACGGGACATCCGGGATTCCCTTTCATCTGTTCAGATCAGTTTTCCATGAATCGACCCGGTCAAGCTGCCCTGCGGCCCACAAAGCCAAGGGGAGGACGACCCAAATCGAGCGCCCGGATGGGATGGC
Source organism: Roseovarius sp. (assembly GCA_965207105.1). Classification (GTDB taxonomy): domain Bacteria; phylum Pseudomonadota; class Alphaproteobacteria; order Rhodobacterales; family Rhodobacteraceae; genus Roseovarius. Next base: position 19,696 of record CBDBLS010000027.1, read on the forward strand.
CATCCCATCCGGGCAACCATCAATCTGCTGCAGATTGATGGCAAGGAAAACATACAAGGGAACGGGTATTGCCAGGGTGTCGGCAACCGGCCCGACCGGCTGTCAGCCGCGCCTGTGCAGACCGGACATCCCCGGCCGCCGGTTCACACCGCGCCCCGCTTGCCTCCCGGCGGACCATCCCTGCATAAAACCGCAGACTGAACCGGACCGCCGCGCCGGTCTTCCTGACCGGAAACGCAGGGCTCGGGGCACGGGTCAGGACGGCGGGCAGGGCGGGGCTGTCCATGGTGTCGTTCCCGGCCTTGCCTGCGGTGGCGTTACAGGGCGGACCGGTCCGGCACATGTCAATCCGGTCATCAGCCACCGGCATCCCGACATCTGTCCGGATGAAACCCGGGGTCGCGCAATTCCCCCGGCCCGGGCCGGAGCAGATCCCTATCCCGGCCCGCATGTCCGGTCGGCCTGTTGTCAGCAGCAATATACGCGGGGCGCCGCCCATCCGGGAGACCGGGCAGCCGGATGCAGGGCACAACATCCATGCCCGTCTCCCGCGCCGTCGGCACACGGTCCTGCCCCGGCAATAATGGTGTTGCCCCGGCGAACAGGACGGGACCGGTAAAACCGGGTCCCCTGATCGACGCCGCGATCTGCCGGACCTGATCTGCAGAACGGGTGCGGGAATTCCGCGTGCAAGGCACAGGGTTTCAGGGCACGGGGACACCCGTCGGCAGCCGCCCGGTCTCCGGACTGCGGGCGGGACCGGAGCGCGCCACGTCGCGCGAAGGGTTTTTTTGCCGCTGGCCATGCCGGGATTCCTGACGGTTTTTTCACCGCCGGTATCGCGCAAATTCCGGCGCAACCCCTCCGGCGGTTTCCCCGCGCGTTTCGGGAGGGCATTTCGTTTCAGATGACCCGTCGGAAAAAATTTACTCAATGGTTACAATCGGTTGTCGGCTGCGGAAATCCGAAACGAAACGAAATGCAAAAAAAACGGCACGCAGACGTTGGAAAGTGCGGCACATAACACCCACAAGCCGTCCCCCGCCGGGAAGGACCCGTGATTTCCGTACACCGGGAGCGACACCCGGTGGCGGCCAATACGCCGTTGGCGACACCTATAGAAACCATTGCCGGATAGCCTGGATCTATGTGCATGTGCTGCTTGAGGCGGTCATTATTGGCGGCGTCCGGTTCGGGGCACTGTCATCGGATTTGTTTATCTCTGCCATCGACCGGGCATGACTGATTTCCGCAGGAACAAGAACCTGACAGAGCGGGAACTTTTCGGTGCGTTCGGAACGCTGAACAGTATGTTACAGGCACTGACAGTCGCGACAACGGGAAAACTGCCTGAACAGGCACCAGCTCAAATGGTTCGTGAACCCGTGGAAACCGCCAAATCCGGTGCAGCCGGGCTTGACCAATGTCGCTCCATGCTGGAAGTCACTGATCATGCGGATAACCAAAACAGAAGGCTCAATTAGCATTGATTATGCGTGGCGTATTACAGGCAGGATGCCTGCTGCTGCGGCAAGTATCGCGCGCGGCGTTTGGTGGCTCGGAAGGACGGCAAGGTGGAACCACCGAAGGTAGCTGTCCAGGTATTTGGTTGCGATACCCCGATGGCGGCGCAGAAAGGTCTTTAACCGCTCATGCCGACTGTTCACGGTTTGAATGTGCAATTCACCACGGACACGTTCTCCGGCGGTCCGGTTGAGACTTTCATGGCTGACGCCCATTTCTGCGGCGCAGGGCGGGTACCCGGTGCAGCCATCGGTCACCAGGAGAGCGTCCCCATCAAGACGTGGCTGCAGAACCGTTTTGAGATGTTCGGCTGTCACCGCAGGCAAGACAGCACTGATGGTGGTGCCTGATCGGTCGACTGCAACGAGGACCGGAACCTGCTCCTTCGACAATCCGCGTTTTGAGGCCTTTCCCCCGCGTTTGCGGGCTTTTCGAGAGAGATTACGCTCCCCTTTCCGGCTGCGCGGAAAGAACGTCTCGTCGGCTTCGACGATCCCGCACAGCTTGACCGCACCGACCGTTACAGCCTGAAGAAAGCGATGACGCCAACGAAAAGCTGTGGTGTCGGCCACCATACAACGCCCGTCGGACGCCTTTACCGTTTCGCCGTCGCGCAGGGAAGCTGCAAACTCTGCCCACCTGTCCTTGTGGCGCAAGCGGGCAAGCGGCGTCCCGGTCAGCGCGTTGAAGGTTTTGCGACAGCTTTTGCAAAAGAACCTCGTCAGGCCACTTGCATGGCCTCTGATGATCGCACCGCCCGAAGCGCAGTGCGGACAGATACGCCCCTCGCGAACAGTCGCCTCAAGGAGATCGATCACGCTTTCCAGCGACGAAACCCCGGCAACGAGCCGTCCGGTTTCAGCCCGTTGTTTCGATGAAAGGTTGTCGATCTCGTTAAGCCACACCAAAAAAGCCTGATGATCCATGTGCCGCACCCATAATTTTGTTCATGGTGTGTTCTATCACAGGTCGCCACGCATAATAAATGCTAATTGAGCCAAACAGAAATTGCTCGAGCAATCGGCGACCCGGCTTACTTCAAGCGCGGCGTTTCGTATTATTCAAACAGAAGGGTTTTGACCATTCAATTAGACGGGAGTGATCGGGTAACCGGCACCGTTGCGGGCTCGGGAGGCCGGACCTACTCGGTTGACGCTAAAATGCGGGGAACCGCAGATGGTCGGCTGTCTGATGTTGATGGTTATTGCTCATGCCCGGTCGGGTATAATTGCAAACATGTTGTAGCCGTGCTGCTGGAGGCCGCGCACAAGGGGACTGATATCACCCTGGAGCCTGCGCCGCCCGGAGAACGGGGCCGCACTCTACCGAACGTTCAAGCCGGACTTCCCGGTCCGGTGTCATCTTGGCTCGACGGGTTGGACGCCCCTGGAGAAACCCGGCCTTTCGAAACAAAGTCGAAACCTTCCGGTAATGAGGTGTTTTACGTCTTTCGACACAGCTTCGACCACCGGGCCGGGATTGTACCGGTCAAAGCCTATGTAAAGAAAGACGGCAGTATCGGGAAAAACGTTCAGGAATATAGTGGACATCATAGTCTTTCGCGTGCTCCGGCAGGGACCAGCCTGGAAGACGCGGTTATTTTTGCGCAATTGGAGTATCTTTCGGCCCACACCTATCCGGCACAGTTCAACTGGCCGGAAGGAGAAGCCCTCGGCGGCTTTCTACAGCAAGTCGTTGCAACGGGCCGCGCCAGGGCAGAAGATGTGCGTGGTCCGCTGCTGCAATGGGCAGAGCCGAGGCAGGTTGCCTTTGAATGGCACCTTGATGCCCATAGCGACCAGACGCTTGCGGCCAGGGACGCGAGCGGAAGGTCGCTGGCTCTCCTGCCATTCCCGGACCCGGTCTTCATTGACAAAGACACCGGAGAAATTGGTTTCGCGGAAACCGGGCTGCCATCGCAGGTCGCTCGTGTTTTGGCGGCTGCGCCGTCGGTACCGGCAGAAGCAGTGAACGCCGTGGCTGATATTCTGGCCAGGCAGGAAAGCCCGGTCCCCGGGCCAAAACCGGTCGCAATTCAGGAAAGCACCGATTTGGTGCCGTCCATTGAGTTGACATTGTTCGGGCACGGGCGCAGGGAAGGGGATCATTCCGGAAACTGGCGCCGCCGCACTTCTCCGCGACACAATGTGATCTACCCCTGTATCCGGGCGCATATTCGCTATGAGGGGTGTGACGAGGTTCTGGAGCCCGGGAAAGGATCGGATATCCGGCGTACCGGGGAAGGTGGTCTCAACATCATCCGGCGCGATTTTGAGGCGGAGTCGAAACTCTTCGAGCAGTTGGAGATCACGGCAGAAGAATTCGAAGGATATCTTCCGGAACTCGCGGTCATTTACGGACGCATTCCGAAAGCGATGAAGGAAGCCCATATTGTCTTTCCCCCGGTGTTGCCGGACGAAAGGGAGTTCACCACACCGGCGCTGGGTTTCATTGCGGAGGGCCTGCCGCGACTGCAAAACCTTGGCTGGAAGATCAAAATTGATCCAGGCTGGCCCATTCATCTTCATCAGGGCGATTTAAACTTCCGGACTGTTCTGGAACCATCCGGCCAGGACTGGTTTTCTTTGGGGGTGCAACTGGATGTGGATGGCACGGCGCTCGATGTGATGCCCACCATTTTGCAAATCATCAATTCCCTGCCGCTCAATGATTATGGCGATCTGGCCGAGGGGTTTGATCTGGATGAGTTTCTGTCGAACATCGTCCTGTACCAGAGGTTGCCGGAGGGAACACTGGTTCCGCTTCCTGGATCAACGCTGACAGGGTTCGTGGAAACTTTCCTGGAAATGCAGGGACTGACACGGTTTCATCAGGCCGAGGCAGGTCGTGTCACGGAACTGGTCGAGGCGCTGGACGGATGCGGTGCACCCTGGGCAGGGGGGCCGGGAATTCTGGAGCTTGGTAAACAGCTGAAACGCCTTTCAGCGACGACCGAAGAAGACACGCCGGCGGCCCTGAAGGCCGATCTGCGTCCCTATCAACGGGTGGGCTTTGGTTGGCTCAAGGCCCTGAGTGAAAGTGGGTTCGGGGGTATTCTTGCGGATGATATGGGCCTGGGTAAAACTGTCCAGACCCTGGCATTGTTGACCCATCGTCATCTGGAAACCAAAGCCGGTCACCCCAGCCTGCTCGTGGTTCCGACCAGTCTTATCAGTAACTGGCAAAGTGAGGCGGCCCGTTTTGCTCCGGACCTGAAACTTCTGACTTTGCACGGCCCCGACCGGCACGGGAGGTTTGCACAGATTGAAGACCATGATCTTGTGATCACCACATACCCACTGATCAACCGGGATTCTGAAGCGCTCTTTGCCCATGAATTTGATCTGGCGATTCTGGATGAGGCACAGGCGGTCAAGAACCCCGCCGCCTCTGTGGCCAAACGCATTCGGCAAATCAAGGCGCGCCAGCGCATCGCGCTTACCGGCACGCCCCTGGAAAATAACCTGACGGAACTCTGGGCCCTGTTTGACTGGCTCATTCCCGGGCTGCTGGGCGACCGGAAGAGTTTCGGCTCCGGGTATCGCAGGCCAATCGAACAAAAAGGTGACCGCGTGCGGCAACGGCTCCTGTCGACACGGGTGAAGCCATTTCTTCTGCGCCGCACCAAGGATGAGGTGGCGGATGATCTGCCCCCGAAAACTGTTATCGATGAAGTGATCACACTGTCTGGCAAGCAGGCCGCTCTCTATGAGAGTGTGCGGAGTGCTATGGACGCCCGTGTGCGTGATGCCATTGCGGCAAAGGGCCTGGCGGGATCGCGTATTACCGTCCTTGATGCGCTCCTTAAACTCCGCCAGGTCTGCTGCGACCCGAAACTGGTCAAGCTTGATGCTGCCGCCAAAGTCACGGAAAGTGCCAAGCGGGACCGCCTGATGGAAATTCTCGAAGAACTCATGAGTGAAGGGCGCAAGGTTCTCGTGTTTTCACAATTTGTCGAAATGCTTCGTTTGATCGAAAGCGATGTTCAGGCCCACGGTTGGCCCTATGCCATGCTGCATGGCCAAACACGGGACCGACCGGCCGAGATCGACAAATTCCAGTCGGGCGGCGCGCGGCTTTTCCTGATCAGCCTGAAGGCCGGGGGAACAGGCCTGAACCTGACAGAGGCCGATACGGTCATCCTGTACGATCCCTGGTGGAACCCTGCGGTCGAGCGTCAGGCCATGGACCGCGCACATCGGATTGGTCAGGATAAACCGGTCTTTGTGCATCGCTTCTACACCACCGGCACGGTTGAATCTGCTATCCAGGCCATGCAGGCCCGGAAACAGGCCCTGGCGGACGCCCTCTTTGAAGGTACGGGTGGCGGGCCCACGGCGCTGACCGAGGATGATCTGACGGCCCTCTTTGGCGCAGGGTGAGCAACCATTCCTGCATAAAACGGCAGATTGAACCGGACCGCCGCGCCGGTCTTCCTGACCGGAAACGCAGGGACCAGGGCACCGGTCAGGACGGCGGGCAGGGCAGGACTGTTCATATTGTCGGCCCCGGCCTTCCCTTGCGGTGGCGTTACACGGGACCGGTAAACCGGGTCCCCTGATCGACCCCGCGATCTGCCGGGCCTGATCCGCAGAACGGGTGCGGGAATTCCGCGTGCAGGGCACGGGGACATCCGGCGGCAGCCGCCCGATCCCCGGACTGCGGGCGGGACCGGAGCACGCCACGTCGCGCGAAGGGTTTTTTGCCGCTGGCCATGCCGGACCTCCCGACGATTTTTTCACCGCCGGTATCGCGCAAATTCCGGCGCGACCCCTCCGGCGGTTTCCCCGCGCGTTTCGGGAGGGCATTTCGTTTCGAGCCCAGGGGCCATTTCGTTTCGGATGACCCGTCGGAAAAAATTTCCTGAATGGTTGCAACCGGTTGTCGGCGGCGGAAATCCAAAACGAAACGAAATGCAAAAAAATAACCACGCAGACATTGGAAGGTGCGGCACATAACACCCACAAGCCGTCCCCGCCGGGAAGGACCCGGCATTTCCGAGCACGGGAACGGCACCCGGTGGCAGCCAACAAGGCGTTCCCGGCGTTTCGCCGCAGCCGCTTCCG